>JAXLWZ010000030.1:0-9453 GCA_046328225.1 Dehalococcoidia bacterium
CGCGTCGGCCGCATCACGCTCAACCGCCCGGAGAAGATGAACTCCCTCTCCCAGGAGCTCCTCTTCGAACTGAATGACGCCCTCCACGACTACGAAGCCGACGAGACCGTCCGCGTCATCATCCTCCGCGGCGCCGGCCGCACCTTCTCCGCGGGGTACGACCTCACCCCCGCCCGCGGCGGCGCCGATGGCGTGGTTCGCCGCTTCAAGAGCGTCGATGACAAGGGCCGCCGCCTGCTCATGGGCATCCGCACCGGCATGCAGCAGATCACCGACATCCAGATGTACTTCTGGAACATGGCGAAGGTCACCGTCGCGCAGGTGCACGGTTACGCGCTGGCCGGCGGGTGCGAACTCGCGATGATGGCCGACATGGTCGTCGCCGCCGAGGATGCCCAGTTCGGCCACCCCGGCGTCCGCGGCCTCGGCGTCGCCCGCAACGGCGTCATCTGGCCCCTCGTCATCGGCATGCGCAAGGCGAAGGAGCTGTACTACAGCGGAGCCAGCATCAGCGGCCTCGAAGCCGTCGACTGCGGCATGATCAACCACGCCTGGCCGAAGGAAGAGCTCGACGAGCGCACCATCGCCTTCGCCGACTACTTCGCGAACATGCAGGCCGACCACCTGGCCATCCTCAAGGTCAACATGAACCGCTTCTACGAGAACATGGGCATCTATTCGTCGGTGCGCAGCAGCACCGACCTCGATGCCGCGGGCCAGTTCACCGCCGAATCCTACTGGTACCAGGACACCATGCGCGAAGCCATGACCACCGGCGGCGGCCTCAAGGAAGCGCTCGGCAAGCGCGACAGCCGCTACAAAGACTACCGCGGCAAGAGCTGACCTCGTTCGCGTGCCACAGGCCACGACGCCCGCGCCACCCCGGCGCGGGCGTTGCCGTGTCTAGCGCGTCGGCGTCGCCGCGGGCGTCGGCGAGGGACCGATGATGCCGTCGAGCGTGTGCGCGCCGCCCATGAACGCGTCGATGGCGTGGTCGAAGGTCGTCGGCAGGATGGCCAGCACCGCCGGCGCCGTATCGAGCAGCCCCTGCGCCGCCGTCGACTGGTCGATGTCCTCGCGGATGTCCGGCTTGGGGAACGCGACCAGCGCGATCAGGATCGCCTGGCACAGCAGCACACCCTTCAGGAACCCGAAGACCGCGCCCGCCGCCTGGTCGGCGAGGCCCAGGTTCAGCGCCGCCACCACGCTTCGCAGCAGCGTCGCGATCACCTGCCCGCCGATGACCACGCCGAGGAAGATGGCCAGGAACGCGACCAGGTTCGCCAGCGGCACGCTGTCCACGATCGGATGGATCTTCGGGAACATGTCGTCGTAGAAGATGCCCGCCATCGGGATCGCGAGGATGACCGACCCCAGTGATACGAGCTCGCGAATCACGCCGTTTCGCCAGGCCCGCCAGGTGAGCAGCGCGATCACCCCGAGCAGCACGAACGACACCCAGTTCATGCGGGCCTCTGCGCACTCCCACGCCACGTGCGCTTCCGCGAACCTTCGGGCACGGCGCGCTTAGGTGCCACGCTCCTTGCCCCGCGCGGTGCTACCATCCCTTGCATGCGACACGACCTGATGGACATCCTCGTCTGCCCCCTGTGCAAGGCGAAGCTCGAACTCGCCGTGACGAAGGAAGAAGCCGGCGAAGTGGTCGAAGGCACCCTCACCTGCACCGCCTGCAACGAACGCTATCCCATCGAGGATGGCATCCCCAACCTGCTCCCACCCGACCTGCGCGACGCATGACACACCTCGCCCATGCCCACGACGACGATCACGGCCATGGCCACGGCCACGGTGAGGACGGCGACATCCCCGAGTGGCCGCACAAGCCCGCGCCGCCCGAGCCGAAGCGCCTCCTCCCCGAGGGGCCGCTGCTCGTGCGCGGGCTCGGGCTCGCGGCGCTCGCGGTCGTGCTCGGCTTCACCGGCATGCGCGCCCTTCGCGCGTCCTGGCTGCTGAGCCCCGTCGCGGCCGCGCTCGGCGCCGGCGGCCTCCTCGCCGCCTGGGCAGCCGCGATTGAGCTCACGGGCGGCGAAAAGTTCGACGACCACAAGTGGGTGTAGGGAGCTGTTAGCTATTAGCTACTGGCTATTAGCTGTGATCAGCCGCGCGAATCCCGGGGGCATGGATGGGGCGAACGCCTCGCGCCGGGGTTGCCCGCTAACAGCTAGCAGCTATCAGCTCCTCTGCCCCAGCCAGGCCGCCACATCGCCGATCACCTGGTCGCGTTCGGGTTCGTTCAGGACTTCGTGGTAGAGGCCGGGATAGAGCTTCAGCGTCTTGTCCGTCGAAGCCGCCCGTTCGTGCAGGATTTCGCTGCCTTTGGCCGCGACCAGCAGGTCCTCGGTGCCGTGGATGAGCAGCAGCGGGTAGGCGAAGGTGTCCATCTCGCGCTGCACCATCTCGTACGCCGGCTTCGAAACCGCCGCCATGTTCGCCGGGCGCGGCCCGCGGTAGACCAGGGGGTCGTTCTCATATGCCTGCACGACCGCCGGGTCGCGCGAGATTGTGTATGCCGGGAGTGGCTGGGGCGCGGCCGGGGGCGTGCCCTCCGGCGGCGGCGCCGGCCGCGGCCCGAGCAGCCCCGCCCCGCTCAGGATGACGCCATCGAGCGCAGGCTTCCGCGACAGCACGTACGCCGTCGAGACACCCCCGCCCATGCTGTGTCCCAGCAGGAACACCTTCTTCCCAGGGTTGCGGCCGCGCACGCGCTCGACGAACTCCGCCAGGTCCCCGATCCACTCCTCGTAGTCCGAGACCGTGACGCGTTCGCCCGAAGACCGCCCGTGCCCGCGCAGGTCCAGCGCCTCGACCGCGAAGCCGGCCGCGTTCAGGTCGGCCGCGACCTGGGCATAGCGCCCCCCGTGCTCGGCGTAGCCATGGCAGATGGCGACCACCGCGCGCGGCTCGCCATCGGGCCGCCACCACTGCTCGAAGATGGTCGCGCCACCGTTCTCGAACGTCCCCTCGCCATGCTCGCCCATCGCGATTAGCCTCCGTTCAGGCATTCGGGCCGAATGACGGTCGTCCGAAGCAGCCGTCGCAACTCGATGGCTTCTACGGCGTGACCTGTTTGCCTTCGAAGCTCCTTGCGCAATGCGTCGACCACAGCGTCGGAGCACACGTTGGCGGCGAGTGACTTCGGAGACGTGGCCCTGCGCGCCTTCCAGACGTCATCGATGACTTTCTTCTTCATCGCCTCTTTTGTGAGATAGAAGAACTTGTTGACCTTCTGGGCTGGAGTATCTTCACCGAGGATGTTGACATCCAGCGCCAGGTCGATTTCCACCGGCATGCCAGGAGAGAGGTGGTACACCTGCCATTCGGGTCCGTTGGTCAGAATCATCCACTCCACGCCCTCGTTAACTGCGTACATCTCCACCTGGCGCAGGTGCTTCTGGCCCAACTTCGTGGTAGCGCGCTTCACCTCAATGAAGGCTACCAATTGCTTGTCCATTCGAACGCCGTAGTCGGCGAATTCGCCCTTGACGGAGTACTCGGTCGTGAGGTCACTGTACTTGTCATAGCCAAGGGCTTCGCAGAGGAAGTCGGTGACCAAGAGGCGCGTATCGCCTTCGTTTGCGTCGCGTGCCACGAGTTCAGTCAGCGGTTTGGTCAGCCTTCGAACCGCCGTTTTCACACGTTCTCGTGCATCGGATTCCCACTTCGGCGGTGCTTTCGGCGTTGGAACCGCCTTGATGACTTCGACTGTGACGGGCTCTTCGGTCATGTCCCCGCTCCTCGGCGAACTCGCGCGAATATACTCCACGGCGCCACCATCGTGCCTACCGCGGGCGTTCGCCGTAATCATGGAATGGCGCGTCCCGCTTCGAGATGGTCTCCCGGAAGCCGATCTCACGGAAGCTCTCCTGCCAGCGCAGGGCTTCCTCCGTGTGCCGCGTGATGCCATCGAACAGCGTCCCGAAGAGCTGCGTCGTGCGCAGGCCCATGTTTTCGAACGCCTGGTTGATGAGCAGCTTGTTCAGCGCGAGCTGGTTCCCCGGGATGGCCGCGAAGCGCCGCGCGTACGCCTCCGTCTCGGCCTGCAGCCGCTCCAGCGGGAAGACCTTCGAGACCAGCCCGATGCGCAGTGCCGTCGCCGCGTCGATCTGGTCGCCCGAGAGGAGGAACTGCTTCGCGTGCTCCAGCCCCAGCCGGTAGATCCACATCATCGTCGTCGGCGTCCCGTACACCCGTGACGGCGGGTACCCGATGATCGCGTCCTCGGCCATGAAGATGAGGTCCGCGCACAACAAGAGGTCCGTGCCCCCGCCGAGCGCATAGCCGTGCATCTGCGCGATGACCGGCTTCGGGCACTCCCACAGCTTCATGAACCGCTGCATGTTGTGGCCCATGAACGAAAGGTCCCGCACCGGGTCCCACGCCCCCGGGCGCGGCGGAGGTGACGCGGCATCGTACCGCCGCGGCGTGGGCCGCCTGCCGTCGCCGGGGTTCAGGTCGTACCCCGCGGTGAAGGTGCGGCCCGCCCCCCGCAGGATCACCGCCGAGACCGCCGCCGATGCGGTCGCCCGGTCAATCCCGTCCGCGATCCCCTGGATCACGTCGTTGTTCAGCGTGTTCATCTTCTCCGGGCGGTTCAGCGTGATGATCGCCAGCCCGTCGCGTTCTTCGTACAGCACCACTGGTGCGTCTGCCACGTCGTTCCCCCGGTCCGTTCTCGCCGCGAAATCTACTCCCCCGGCGGCCTCCGTCCACCATCGCCGGATGCCGCGCCCGGCGTTGGCCACGCCTAGTCAACGTTCTGGCTACGAAAGTTTTCGAACCATCGTGCCGACAATCCCAACGGAGGCAGCGCGTCCCCATCGCGCAGACCGCCCCCCGAGGACCCGGCGTGCAACTCGAACGACGCCAGTTCCGCCGCTATCCGCTCTGGTCGCCTGCTCGCCTCGAATGGGAGCAGGGGCAGGTCGGCGTGCTTGTCGGCGATATCTCGGCCGGCGGCGCCCTCCTCTATTTCGATGGCCGCGGCTTCACCCTGGACCACGGCGTGCTCGAACTCTCCCTCGCCGAGGACCGCCTCCGCCTGCCGTTCACCGTCGTGCGCATCGGCGAAGCCTGGGGCCGCCCGCTGGTGCAGGTGCAATTCGAGGCGTCCGTGCGCGACCTCCCGGGCTTGCAGAGCCTCCTGAGCCGCCTCCACGAGCTCTACACCAGCCACGACCGCGACCTCGCCGTCCGCCCGAACGACTCGCCCCATGCGCTCCTGCCCACCGTTCGCGAAAAGGCCAGCTAGCGTTCGCCCCTAGAGGAACGTTTTCAGCGCTTCCCGCAGCCGCGCCGGCGCATCCAGCGGGATCGAATGCCCCGACCCGGGGATCTCGATGAGGCGCGTGCCCGGGAGCGACTCCACCATGCGCTGCGCCGTCTCCGCCGCGAGGATGTCGCTCTCGCCGCCCCGGACCACGAGCGTGGGCACCGCGATCCGCCCCCACGCCGCCCAGTTGTCCTCGGACGAAGGCCGCACACGTGGCGTGCCCGAGCGCAGCGCCTTGTCGTAGCGGAAGGTCCACTTCCCGTCGCCCGTGCGCATGAGGTTGTGGCGCACGCGATGCCGCACCTCGAACTCGTCGGCGCGCGGGTTCGCTGCCCGGCTCGCCGTGATCGCGGCCTCGGGCGAATCGAAGAGGTCGTTCGCCTGCACCCCGGTGCTGATGCGCTGGCTCCCGGAGGTCATCGTCTCCGGGCCCATATCGAGGATGATGAGCCGCCGCAGACCGGCCGGGCGCCCCGCCGCGTAGTGGTACGCGTTCGAACCACCCATCGAAAGCCCCAGCAGGTCGAACGACGTGAGCCCGAGCGCGCCCACGAACGCCGCCACATCGCTCACCATCGCCCCGGTGGAATAGTCGTCCGCCCAGGCGCTCTCGCCGTGCCCTCGCTGGTCCAGCGCGAGCACCCGGTACGAGCCCGCGAACGCCTCGGCCAGGCTGTCCCACGACCGCGCGTGCCCGGTGAAGCCGTGCAGCATGATGAGCGGCGGCGCGCTCAGGTCGCCCCATTCGCGGTAGTGAAACCGCAGCCCATTGAGCATGACGTACTCGTCGCGAACCCCGTGGCCCATCGCCTGGACTCCTTCGTGCTGAATCGGCGCTGACTGTACGCCCTTCCAACGGGTCGCGCAGTCATGGGCCGGTTCGTGAGGTTTCTGTGGCGCGGGCCGCACTTTTCACTGCCGTGCGCCCGCCCCGCCCCTACACTGGCACCGTGGACAACGACAGCGAGCAGCCCCCCGCCGGCGACGGCTCCCAGCCACCTCCCGCCGGGGGAGATGGCTCGCCGCCGGTTCCCGGGCCGCCCGCATCGCCACCGCCGCTCACCTGGGAGGGGGCCTACACCGAACCCGCGGTCATCCATCCCGAGCACGGCACCCGCCGCTTCCCGTGGCTCCTGGCGCTCGCGGGCGTGCTGGGTATCGCCGGCATCGCCGCCGGTGCGATCCTCGCCGTCGCCGCCATCGGCTCCGGCGGTGACGCCGATGCCCGCCTGGCCTCAGGCCGCACGCCCGAAGCCACGAACACCCCCCGGGCCCAGGCCGCGGCCGTCGCGACAAAGACACCCGTCCCGACCAGGACGCCTGTGCCGACGAAGACACCCGCTCCGACAAAGACACCCGTCCCGACGAAGACGCCCAAGCCCACGCGAACTCCCACGGCGACGCGCACGCCATCCCCGACGCGCACCCCCACCCGGACACCGGAGCCCACGCGCACCCCCGAGCCCACTCGCACGCCCGCTCCCACCGAAATCGCGACCTCGACGCCGTCGGCCACGCCCGTTCCCGCGACGGCCACACCGACCATCGCGGCGCCCACGCCGACACCGCAGCCGCCAACCCCGGTGCCGCAGCAGCCCACGCCCACTCCCGTCCCGCCGACTCCCGTGCCACCGACGCCGGTGCCACCGGCCGTGCTCGCGCAGACCACCTTCAATCTCCCCGGCGACGGCGTGCCGAACGCGGGTGGCTTCGTCGGACCGTTCTGTTGCGGCGGCGCGACGGCCGTCATTCGCGATACCAACGGCGCCGCGGCCGGCTACGTGCACTTCTTCTCGTGGTCCGGCCTCGCCTTCGATACCGTCCGCGGCGATGGCCGCTCCGACGTCATCTATTCCGACATCCGCGTCAACGTGAACGATGTCGCCACGGGCGCGATCTCGTCGGTCACCATCACGGCCGCCCAGGCCGGGGCGGGCGCCAGCCGCACCGTGACCGCCGGGCGGATGACGTTCACCATTTCGATCACGGGCGTCGAGGCGACCGAGTTCCAGGGCGCTACCTACGTCTACGGCAGCACGCTGCGCGCGCGGCTCACGGTGTCGCGGAACTAGCCTTCGCCGCTGCCCGGCTCCAGCAGCGGGATGCCGACATCGAAACGCGCGCCCTGCCCGGGCTCGGAGGCGACGGTGATCGCGCCGCCGTGCTGCTGCGCGATGCCGTAGGCGATCGCGAGCCCGAGGCCGGTGCCCGCTCCCGGAGCCTTCGTCGTGAAGAACGGCTCGAAGATGCGCAGCTGCGTTCCCGCATCCATCCCTGGGCCGTCGTCGGTCACGCGAATCACGCCGCGTCCGCCGTCCGCGCGCAGGCTCACGGTCACGAGGCCGTTGCCCGCCATCGCGTCGCGCGCGTTGAGCACGAGATTCAGCAGCACCTGTTCCAGCTGGCCGCGGTCGCCTTCCACCATCACCGGCTTCCCGGGAAGCTCCATGTGCGTGCGTAGGGACGCCGGGAGCGACGGGCCCGCGAGCCGCAACGTGTCGCTCACGACATCACGCAGGTCCACGGGCGCGAACGTTGCGAAACCGCCCTTCGCGAAGGTCAGCAACCGCGCGCTGATCTCCGCGCCCCGGCGTGCCGCTTCCTCGATGAGGGCCACGCTCTCGGCCGCGGGGTGGCCCTTCCCCGTCTCCAGCCGCACGAGCATGCAGCTCCCCATGATCGTCGTCAGCAGGTTGTTGAAGTCGTGCGCGACGCCGCCGGCGAGCGCACCGAGGCCCTCCATCTTCTGCGACTGGATGAGCGCCTGCTGCGTCACCCGCTGCTGTGTCACGTCCGCGAAGACCGCCACCGCCCCCGCCGTTCGCCCGCTCGCCGTCCGGAAGGGGCTGTAGCGCCCGGCGTACCAGCCCATCGCGCCGCCGGCCGCGGGGAACGGAATCTCGGGCGTGGTCACCATCTCACCGCCGAGTGCGCGCCGCAGCCACCCTTCGTGCGCTGACCCGGTGCTTTCGAAGGGAGCGGCCGGCGTGCCGATGACCCCGGTCGCGGTTCGCCCGGTGACCCGCTCCATGAACGGGTTGAAGAGCACGACCCGGCCATCCGCGCCGTACACCACGAGCCCTTCGCCGATGCTCGAGACCACGGTCGTGGCGAAGTGCTCCGATTCGCGCAGCGCCGTGAGCAGCTCGCCGAGGCGGCCGGCCTCCTCGCGCAGGCTGCGTGTCATCCGGTCGTTGTCGCGAATGGTGAGCATCTGCCGCGCGAGCAGGAGCCCCAGCGTCGCGACGGAGGCCATCGACATGAGCGCGGGCGGCCGGTTCCCCGTGGCCGCCGTGGCGATGAGCGCGCCCAGCAGCGGCGTCGCCAGGAGATAGGGCAGTGCCGCCCCGAACATGCTCGTGGGGTTGCTGTCCGCGCGCCACGGCGGGGTCGAAGGCAACAGCACCGCGAGCCCGAGGCCCCAGTTCACCGCCAGCCAGCCGAGGTCCATCCATTCGCTCAGCGGCTCCGCCTCGGCGTGCACCAGCCGCGCCGCGTAGGCGCCGTCCGTCGCCACGAAGAGGAGCAGGCAGCCGCTCAGGGCCGCGGATCGCGGGCTCATCCAGCCGCCCGCCCCATAGAACGCGGAGGCCATGATGATGAGCAGCCCCAGGTCCAGCACCGGGTAGCCGATAGCCGTCGCGGCGGCGAGATCGCTTGCGCCGTGCCCCAGCTGCGGCACGATCAGGAACTCCCACGCGAGCGCCGTCGCCACCACCATCGTGACCGCCGCATCCAGCAGCCAGCGCACATCCAGCCGCTGGCGCCCGTTCACCGCCAGCAGCGGCACCGCGCCGAGCGCGAACAGGTAGCCCACGTAGTACAACGGGTCGGCGATTCCCGGGAACGGCGGGTCGTGCCCGGCGAACGCCAGGTAGGCCGAGAACACCCAGTCCGCGATGTCCCAGCAGAGGATCGTGCCCGCCAGCAGGAGCAGCCCGTACCGTTCGCGTCCCGCCGCATCCCGCACCGCGCGCGCAAGGATGGCCAGCGAAACCAGCGCCGGCACGTGATACGGGAGGATCGTCAGTTCGTCCGAATAGCCCGCCGCGAGCAGCACCGCGTAGGCGCCGAGAAACACCGCGGCACAGCCGAGCACCAGCAGCGGCAGGCTCGCGTGCGCGCCGCGCCAGCTCGCACCGACGCCGGGAACCTGTGCGGTC
>JAXLWZ010000031.1:0-2474 GCA_046328225.1 Dehalococcoidia bacterium
CGCCCGAGTTCCTTCTGGCTCCCGGTGGCGAAGACGATGCCCCAGGCGAAGGCGAGGATGACGACCGTGCGGATCGCCGTCGCCAGGTTCGAGTTCACGTCCTTGACGCCGATCTTCGCGAGGATGGCCGTCGCCGCGGCGGCCGCCGCCGAGAGGAGCGCGAACACCAGCCAGCTCATGGCGGGAGTATGGGAGGGGGAGAGGAAGGAGAAAAGAGGAAAGAGGAAAGGGCGCGAGGTTCGCGGTTCGAGGCTCAAGCCGGGGGCAACCCCGGGCTACGCATGCTCGCCACTCGGGCCGGCCCCGGTCTCCTTTTCTCCTTCCTCTTTTCTCTTCTCTCTCACTGCGGCGAGGCTGAAGGCGGCGACGATCGCCATCACGGAGGCGCCCATGATGACGAGCGTGGCACGTTCGCCCGCGGCATCGGCGAAGATGCCGATCGGCCAGGCGAGCACGCTCGAGGCCGCGAAGGCGAGGAACGTCAGCGAGATCACGCGGCCGAAGTAGGCCTGTTCGGTCATGTGCGAAACGAGCGCGCCGTTCAGGGTCTGGAAGCCGCCGCTGCCGATACCGATGCCGAACATGCCCACGAGGAGGATGCCGAAGCCGGGTGCGAAGCCGCTGCCCGCGAGCGACATGCCAAAGAGCAGCGTCATCACGGTATAGACGCGGCGTGCGCGGGGGCTATCGGCCAGCGAGGCGACGTACAGGCTCGCGCCGAGGCCGCCGAGCGCGCTCACGCCGAGCAGCAGCGTCATGCTCCCCGCGCTCCGCCCGAGTTCGTTCTCGAGCAGCCCCGGCAGCACCGTCACATACGAAAAGCCGGCCATGATCACGAGCACGTAGGAGAGGATGAGCGTGCGAATGGGCGGGTGGTCGCGCACGTAGGCGAAGCCGACGAGCACATCGCCGAGGACGCTGCGGCCCTGCGCCCCGGCCGGCGGCGCCCCGCGCGGCAGCGAAATCGTCGCCGCCACCGTGCCGACGTAGAGCACGCCCATGGCCATGTACGCCCCGGCCGTGCCCAGGCGGTCGACGGCGAGGAGCGCGGCGGCGAGCAGCGGCCCGATGATGCGCGAGGCGTTCCCCGCGACCTGGCTCAGCGCCACGGCGTTCCCGCGCTTCGCCGTATCCACCAGTTCGACCATGAACGACTGGCGCGACGGCCCCAGGAACGAAAACGACGACCCGATGACGAACGACCCGGCCGCCAGCAGCGGCACGCGGATGGCATCGGTGGCGACGAGGAAGGCGAGCACGAAGAAGCAGGTCATGATTACCGACTGGCAGACGAGGATGACGAGCTTCTTGGAGAGGCGGTCCGCGAAGGCGCCGCCGAAGGGGCCGAGCATGAGCTGGGCGATGCCCTGGGCGAACACCACGAAGCCCACCGCGCGGTTGTTGCCGCTCAGGTCGAAGGCGACGATGCCCTGTACGACGGTCGACATAAAGAATGCGATGAATGCGAAGAGCGTGCCAAACCAGAGCACCGTGAAATTGCGGCTCTGGAACGCGCCGAACGTTGCTTCCATGCGGCCGGGCATCGCCTGACTCTACACGTCCGGGGCGTTGCGAAATCGCGGCGGAGGACGGGGATGCGAAAGGCCCCGGCGGCGTGCCGGGGCCCATGCGGGAAGAGGGGTGGGGCCGCGGTCACGCGGCCGCCGTTTCGGGGGTGAGCTCCGGCGGGGAGGCGCTGGTGTCGCTCGCGCTCAGCCGGAACTGGCCGACCGCGCGGGAGAGGGCATCGGAGAGTTCGCGCATCTGCCGGGCGGTGTGCGAAAGCTCCCGGGACTGGCTGGCGAGGCCGTCGCTGGAGGCCGAGACCTCCTCGGCGGAGGCGGAGGTTTCCTCGCTCATGGCGCTGACCTGGAGGATGGCCTCGGTCACCTTGCCGGTGCCATCGGCCATTTCGCCGGCGCTTGAGGCGGACTGGCGGGCGATGCTTGCCATCTCGTCGCCAGCTTCGACGATGCGGGCGGCGCCATCCCCGAGGCTCTGCACCTCGGTCGCGATCGACTGCATCTGTTCGGCTGATTGCGCAACGGAGGCGAGGATGGTTTCGAGCGCGTCGCCGGCTCGCGCGGTGATTTCGCGCCCCTCGGCGACATCCTCGACGCCGGCTTTCATGGCGGTGACGGCTTCGCGGGTGCCCTGCTGCACCTTGGCGATGAGGTCCGCGATCTCCTTCGTCGCGCCGGAGGAGCGTTCGGCCAGGTGGCGGACGTTTTCGGCGACGACGGCGAAGCCGCGGCCCTGCTCGCCGGCGCGGGCGGCCTCGATCGCGGCGTTGAGGGCGAGGAGGTTCGTCTGGCTGGCGATCTCGTCGATCGTGCGGACGATGTCGCCGATCTGGTTGCCGTACTCGCCGAGCTGGTTGATGGTCTCGGAGGCGCGGCTGACGGCGGTGGCGATGGATTCCATCGAGGTGACGGCCTGGTGCACGGCGGCCTGGCCCTGGACGGCGGCCGCGC
>JAXLWZ010000032.1:0-1688 GCA_046328225.1 Dehalococcoidia bacterium
GAAGACGCTCCCGAAGACGGGGCCGACCCGCCTCAGGATGAAGCGGAAGAGGATGATGTTGAGGCCGATGGCGCCGATCATGACGAAGGCGAGGCTCGCGTCCCACGCGCCGGTGATGTCGAGGAAGCCGATGACCTTGGCGGGGCGGGTCATGCCCGAGATGCCGAGCCCGGCCGCGAAGAGCGCGCCCGAGGCGAACGCCGTGACGTTGGGTTTCATCCGATCGCTCCGAGGATGTGCTTGCTGATGAAGACCGAGACCGCGCCGGCGGCCATGAACGAGATCGTGGCCACGATCGAGCGGGCCGACATCCGGCTGATGCCGCAGACGCCGTGGCCGCTGGTGCAGCCGTTGCCGAGGCGGGTGCCGAAGCCGACGAGGAGGCCGGCGACGGCGACCACGCCGAGGGGGCGGAGCGCCTGCGTCGGGAACGCGGCGGGGTAGACGACCGCGAGGATCGAGCCCATCGCGAGCAGGCCGGCGAGGAACGCGATGCGCCAGCCGACCTCGCCCTTCTTGGGGACGAGCAGGCCGCCGAAGATGCCGCTGATGCCTGCGATGCGGCCGTTGAAGAGGAGCAGCGCCGAGGTGCTGAGGCCGATGAGCGCTCCTCCGAGGAGCGCGGGGAGAGGCGTGAAATCGTGCATGGTCTCCGAGGTGGCTGGGGTGGGATCGATCAGCGAGCGGGGCCTTCCTTGGGGCTGCTCGCGGGGCGGAGGCGGAGGAAGAAGACGCCGAGGGCGATCAGGCCGGCGGCGGCGACGGCGAGCGAGAGGTAGACGCCCGCGTGCTCGGCGATCGCGCGGAGGGCGGGCGCGGGGATCTGCTTGCCGAGGAGGAAGACGCCCATCGCGAGGACGAGCCAGGCGAAGCCGCGGCGGAGCGAGGCCGGCGAGAGGTGGCGCGCAAGGCGTGCGCCGCCGAGGCCGCCCGCGATGGCCGCGCCCGTGACGACGGTGGTGAGCGTCCAGTCGAGGTGGACATGGCCGGCGTGCCCCGCGAACCCGGCGAACGACTGGAGCGCGATGACGAGGAGCGAGGTCCCGATCGCCTCGGGCATGGCGAGGCCGCCGAAGAGGGCGAGCGCCGGGACGATGAGGAAGCCGCCGCCCGCGCCGACGAGGCCGGCGACGACGCCGACGCCGAGCCCGATGCCGATGGCCTTGGAGATCGCGGGCTCGCGCCCGACGCCGCTCTCGCGCCGGGGCCGCATCATCGCGACGGCCGCGGTGAGCATCACCGCCCCGAAGCCGACGAGGAGCAAGGTCGGCGGCAGGAAGTGCGCGACCTTGCCGCCCGCGAAGGCGCCCGCCATGCCCGCGGCGCCGAAGACGAGGCCGGCCCGGAAGCGGACCCGCCCGGCGCGCGCGTGGGCGACGACGCCGGTGGCGCTGGTCGTGCCGACCACGAAGAGCGACATGGCGATGGCGGTCTTCGGCTCGACGTCGAGCACGTAGACGAGGATCGGGAGGGTGAGGATGGAACCGCCGCCTCCGAGGAGGCCGAGGCTGAGGCCGATGAAGAGCGAGAGGAGGGCGGCGATGATCAGCATGGTCGACCGCGGCTGTTGCAGCGGTCGTGCCAGCTCTCCCAAGGGGGTTGATGTTGAAACATGTGGAAAACGTTTCGAAAGGGAAGGTGGATGGAGCGCAGATCGACAGGGATCGGGCTCTGGGGCGGTGGTGAAA
>JAXLWZ010000004.1:0-220159 GCA_046328225.1 Dehalococcoidia bacterium
AGGCGGCGAGCCGGTGGTCATCCCCAACGCTGAAGGCGCGCGCACCACGCCGAGCGTCGTCGCCATCACCAAGACGGGCGAACGGCTCGTGGGGCAGGTGGCCAAGCGCCAGGCGGTCACGAACCCGGACAACACCGTCTTCAGCATCAAGCGCTTCATGGGCCGCAAGCTCGACGATCCCGAGGTGCAGCGCGACCTCAAGCTCGTGCCCTACAACGTCGCCTCCGCCCCCAACGGCGATGCCAAGGTGAAGCTGGGCGACAAGCAGTACAGCCCGCCCGAAGTCTCGGCGATGATCCTCCAGAAGCTGAAGGCCGACGCCGAAGCGTATCTCGGCGAGCCCGTCACAGAGGCCGTCATCACCGTCCCCGCCTACTTCAACGATGCCCAGCGCCAGGCCACCAAGGACGCCGGCAAGATCGCCGGGCTCGAAGTCCTGCGCATCATCAACGAGCCGACCGCGGCCTCCCTCGCCTATGGCCTCGATAAGAAGGAAGACGAAGTCATCGCCGTGTACGACCTCGGCGGCGGCACCTTCGACATCTCCATCCTCGAACTCGGCGAGGGCACCTTCCAGGTCCTCAGCACGAACGGCGATACGCACCTCGGCGGCGACGACTTCGACCAGCGCGTCATCGACTGGCTCATCGACGAGTTCAAGAAGGCTGAGGGCATCGACCTCCGGCAGGACCGGCAGGCGCTCCAGCGCCTCAAGGCCGAGGGCGAAAAGGCCAAGATCGAACTCTCCAGCGCCCAGTCCACCGATATCAACCTGCCGTTCATCACCGCCGATGCGAGCGGCCCGAAGCACCTCAACGTCACCCTCACGCGGGCGAAGCTCGAACAGCTCGTCGGCGACCTTCTGCAGGGCACGCTCGCGCCCGTGCGCAAGGCGCTCGAGGATGCCGGCCGCAAGCCCGGCGATGTCGACGAAGTGGTCCTCGTCGGCGGCCAGACGCGCATGCCCGCGGTGCAGAAGCTCGTCGGCGACTTCTTCGGCAAGGAGCCCCATAAGGGCGTGAACCCCGACGAGGTGGTCGCCATCGGCGCGGGCATCCAGGCGGGCGTGCTCAAGGGCGAAGTGAAGGACGTCCTCCTCCTCGACGTCACGCCGCTGACGCTCGGCATCGAAACGCTCGGCGGCGTGATGACGCCGATCATCTCGCGCAACACCACGATCCCGACGTCGAAGAGCCAGACGTTCTCGACGGCCGCCGATAACCAGCCCAGCGTCGAAATCTCCGTGCTCCAGGGCGAACGCCCGATGGCGACGGACAACAAGTCGCTCGGGCGCTTCATCCTGGATGGCATCCTGCCCGCCCCGCGCGGCGTGCCGCAGGTGGAAGTCACCTTCGATATCGACGCCAACGGCATCGTGAACGTCTCCGCCAAGGACAAGGGCACGGGCCGCGAGCAGCGCATCACCATCCAGGCGTCCAGCGGCCTCTCCAAGGACGAAATCGACCGCATGCAGCGCGAAGCCGAGCTCCACGCCGACGAAGACCGCCGCAAGCGCGAATCGATCGAGCTGAAGAACAGCGCCGACACCACCGCCTACCAGGCCGAGAAGACCCTCCGCGACAACGCGGACAAGATCGACGCGAGCCTCAAGACCGAGGTCGAAGGGAAGATCGCCGAGGTCCGCGCCGCCATCCAGGCCGAGGACACGGCCCGCATGCAGACGAGCCTCGACGAGCTCAGCCGCGCCATGCAGCGCATCGGCGAAGCCGTCTACGGCGCCCAGTCCGCCGGGGGCTCCGATGGCGCCGGCGGTGGCGACTTCGACCCCTCGCAGGGCCCGGCCGATTCCGGCACCGTCGAGGGCGAATTCCGCGAGGTCTAATCCCCTCGCCACGCACATACCGAAAGGACCGGCCACGATGGCCGGTCCTTTCGTGTTCGCCGTGGTCGATCGGGCCGCGCGCTATTCGGGCGCGAGCGGGAGGTCGAGCGTGAAGGTGAGCACGCCGTCCTCGAGCGCCGCATTGAGGCTGCCTTCGTGGCGCCGCGCGATGTCCCGGGCGATGGGCAGCCCGAGGCCCGTGCCCTGCCGCGCGTTCGGCCGCGCACGGTAGAAGCGGTCGAACAGCCGCGGCACCTGGTCGGCGTCGAGCTCGGGCGCGTCGTTCGCGACCCGCAGCCGGGCGCGGCCGCTTTCCGCCTTCAGGTACACCCGCGCCACCGAGCCGGCCGGCGCGAACTTGCGCGCGTTCGAAAGCAGGTTCTCGACGGCGCGCTCCAGCCGGGCCGCGTCGCCGCTGACGATGACCCCGGGCGCGATCGCCGTCTCCCAGCGCGGACCATCCTCGCCGGGCGCGCCCGCCACCCGCCGGAAGACGCTCTCCACCAGCGCGCTCAGGGCCACGTCGCCTTCGTCCAGTACGGCCTGCCCGGCCTCCAGCTCCGAAAGGAACAGGAGGTCCCCGAGCCGGGCGGCGAGCCGGCCCGCCTCGTCCTGGATGACGGCGCCCATTCGCGCGGACTCCTCCACCGTCGCCGCGTGCCCGTTCGCGAGCGCGCTGCTGAACCCGAGGATCGATGTCAGCGGCGTCTTCAGGTTGTGCGAAACGTCCGCGATCAGCCGCCGCTGCTCCGCCTGCGATTCCCCCACGCGCCGCGTCATCGTCGCGAACGAGGATGCGAGTTCGCCTACCTCATCCCCGCGCGCCGCCGGAACGGCCACATCGAAGCGGCCCTCGGCCACCAGCGCCGTCGCCCGCGTGAGGTCGCGCAGTGGCCGCGTGATCGAGCGCGCGAGCAGCACCGCGAGCAGCACCGCCGCCGGCAGCGCAAGGCTCGCCGCGATCCCCAGCCCGGGGATGAGCGCCAGCCACGCGTGCGTCAGGTCGCTCGCCGGCACCGCCAGCACGAGCTGGTAGGCCAGCGGCTGCTCGCGCATAAGCCGCCCGGTTGCGTCGCGCGCGGCCCGGCCGGTGTCCGTGGTCGCGGTCGGTGAGGCGGCCACATCCGTGACCGTATCGCCCTGCGGCTGCGGGTCGCCCGGACGCATGCCAAATGGCGGCCGCTCGATGCCGAACACCTCGCGGGCGGGCCCGAGCAGCACGAGCTCGTCCTCCGAGCCGTTCGCGATGAGCAGCCGCGTGAAGCGCCCGCCCAGCGTCGTCGACGAATTGTCGGCGACCACCGCCAGCTGCTTCCCCGCCAGCTCGTCCGCCGTATCGGCCACCACCACGCGCGTGCGGTCAGTGATGAGGATGCGCACATCGTGGTCGCGGGCGCTTTCGCGGGCGTACTCGGTGAGCGCGGCGATGCCGCCGCCTTCGAACTGCCGCACCAGGAAGCCCGAATAGATGACGCCGGATTCCGATGCCACATGGTCGATTGCGCGCTGGCGCTGGTCGCTCTGGCTGAGGCGCACGAAAACCGTGGCGGCGATCGCCAGCGATACCACCGTCACGGTCACGAAGGCGGCGATGAGCTTCGCCTGCAGCGATGGCAGGAGGCGGTTCATGGCGTGCCCGGGGGCGTCAGCCGGTAGCCGGTGCCCCACACGGTGTCGATGTGGACGTTGCTCCCACCCAGCTTCTCCCGCAGCCGCGCGATGTGGACGTCGACCGTCCGCACGGCATAGAACGACGTGCCCCAGACGAGGTCGAGGAGCTGCTCGCGGCCAAGGACCACCCCGGGGAACCCGCAGAGCGTCGCCAGCAGGTCGAACTCCTTGGGCGTAAGCGTGAGCGCCTGGCCGGCCGCGAGCGCCGTGCGCGCCTCGAGGTCGATGGCGATGTCACCCGCGGTGACGGTGCGGGCCCCGGTGACCCGTTCGCGGCCGCCCGCGCGCCGCAACACCGCCTCCACGCGCGCCACGAGCTCTTCCGGGTTGAAGGGCTTGGTCACATAGTCGTCGGCGCCCAGCCGCAGCCCGGCGATTTTGTCGATGTCCGAACTGCGCGCCGTCAGCAACACGATGGGGACATCGCCCTTCTGGCGAAGCTGCCGCGCCACCTGCAGCCCGTCCGGCCCGGGCATCATCACGTCGAGGATCAGGAGGTCGGGGCGATGGTCTTTTTCGCGCGCCAGCGCTTCGTCGCCGTCCTTCGCGGTAATCACCCCGTACCCGGCGCGGCGCAGGTACAGGGACACGAGCTCAAGGATGTGCTCGTCATCGTCCGCCACAAGAATCGTCTGCTCGGCCACGCTGTTCATGGTCAGTATCGCAGAGGGACGGGCGGAGCAAGGGGAAGCTCCGCCCGCCCGCGAGGAGGGACTAGTTGACGCCGCGCCCGGTCGCGCCCGGCACGGTGCCCGGCGACGTCTGCCCCGGAACGCCGCCACCCATCGGGCCGCGGCCGCCCATCGGCTTGTTCGGCATCACGCCATCGATCATCCGCTCGACGACGGTGGCGAACCCGGCCTTCGCCTTCGCCCCCTGGTCGGCGGTCATCTTGCCGGCGGTCACGGCCGCATCGATGCTCTTGTCGTGCTCCTGCTGGAGGAACGCCTTCAGCTGGTCGCGCGTCTTGCCATGCGCTTCCGCGACCTGCGCGAGCGACTTCCCGGCCTGCTCGCTGCGAAGCTGGTCCGTGGTGATGCCCAGGAACGCGGCGATGTCGGCGTCGCGAATCATGACGCCCGGACCGCCCTTGCCGCCGCCGTGGTCGCCCATGCCCGGCCCGCCCGGCGCATGGAAGCCGCCCATCATGATCTTCCCGCTGTTGATCGCTTCCTTGATCTTGTCGGCCTGGGCCTGCGTGAGCTTGCCCGCCGCGACGGCCGCGTCGATCTCCTGCAGCGACGTCGCCTTCAGGGCATCGCGCAGCTTCTGTTCGCTGATGCCGAGGTTCGCCGCGAGCTTCGTGATGTAGTCGTCCATGGGCGAGGTCGTCGATTGCTGCGCCTGCACGGCGCCGTTCGCCCCGGCCGGGCTGTCCTGCTTCGCCTGCGCGATGAAGAAACCGCTCCCGATGACACCCGCCAGCGCGATGGGCCCAACGCCCGCCACCCCGGCCATTCGCAACATTCGCTGCCTGTCCATACCACTCCTCCGCGGTCGCCCCGATCCCGGGTTCCAACCTCACCGTACCCCCGCATCCGGCGGCGATTGTTGCGGAAGTTCAGCCCCCGCCAGCGCTCGAAAACGCCTCTTTCCTCGCACACGAAGAAGGGGAGGGTGCATGGCGCACCCTCCCCTTCATTCGCGCCGCCGGGGAATCAGGCCGCGGCGCGCATCGCCTTCGGAGCGATGTTCTGGTTCCCGGCGAAGACATTCGCCGGGTCGTAGCGCTGCTTGATGTCCGCCAGCCGCGCATAGGTCTCTTCGCCGTACGACTCGCGGATCCGGCCCTCGCCCTCGTCTTCGAGGAAGTTCGAGTACGCGCCCTGGCGGCGGTCCTTGATCGTGTCCCAGGAGCGCGTGGCCCAGGTGTCGAGCGTTCCGTCGTCGTGCGGCTCCAGCCACCCGCCGATGATAGTCACCAGGTAGTTCGCGCCACGATGGGCGAACGCTGTCGCGTCGCGGTCCACCTTCGCCATCTGGCCGCCCAGGGGCCGCACCTGCGTCGCGCAGAACGGCGACGGCGCGGTCTCCATGAACTCCAGGATGTGGTCGATCGTCTCGCCATCGAAGGACGGGTAGAAGCCCGAGCGCACCACCTCGCGCTTCGGCGTCGTCGCTTCGCGCGTGAGGTCGTAGATGGCCGGGTAGGGCATCGGCATCGTCACGTCGGCCACGGGCGTGGCCAGCTGGCGGAACGGCTCCAGTACGCGCTGCCCCTCATCGAGGTCGCCCGTGTAGCAGGGGAAGATGGCGAGCACCATCGTGCCCACCTTCTCTTCGGGCACGAACGGCATCGGCGGCGCCCGGAGCACGAACGAGATCGTCGTCAGCTCCTCCGGCGCATCCTCGGAGACCCGCGCATACCCTTCGAGCACTTCGCGCGTGGCAGGCAGCAGGATGGCGCCGCCGAGGATCGTCCCCACTTCGACCAGCTCGTACTGGAAGCCGGTCACGACGCCGAAATTGCCGCCGCCGCCGCGCAGCGCCCAGAACAGGTCCGGGTGCTCCGTCGCCGTCGCGGTCACGATCTGGCCGTCCGCGGTCACGAGCTCGATGGCCCGCACGTGGTCGATGGTGAGCCCGTGCTTGCGCACCAGGAATCCGATGCCGCCGCCGAGCGTGATCCCGCCCAGGCCCACCGACTCGGCGTCGCCGAACGGCACGGCCAGGCCGAACTCCTGCGCGGCGATGGCGAAGTCGCCCGCGAGCGCGCCGGGCTGCGCCCACGCCGTCCGCGTCCCGGGGTCGATCTGGATGTTCGTCATCCCCGACATGTCGATGACGAGGCCGCCGTCGTTCATGCTGTACCCGGGGAGGCTGTGGCCGCCGCTGCGCACCGCGATCGCGAGCCCGTGCGTCCGGGCGAACTGGATGCCGCGCGCCACATCGGAGGCGTCGTTCGCCTTCACGATGATGGCCGGGTGCTTGTCGTGCCGCGTGTTGTGGAGCACGCGCGTCTCGTCGTAGGTCGCGCTCCCGGGCGTGACGATTTCGCCCTTCACGCGCATGCGGAACTGCTCCAGGGATTCGGTGGGGGTGGTCTGCTTCGAGTTCATGGCTCTCTCCTGCGTTTGTTGCGTCTTTGGCAGCCTTCGCTGCGTTGAAGCAACCGTATCGCCGCGGCCCACGCCCTCGGACCAGACCAAAGGCGGAGCGGGCGATGGGAGAAAAGCCAGACCGTGCGGAGGTCTGAGGAATGAGGAATGAGGAATGAGGAATGAGGAATGAGGAATGAGGAAGCCCCGGCGCGAGCATGCTCGCGCCGGGGCCGATCCCACTCAGCACTCAGGACTCAGCACTCAGCACTCTCACCGCAGGTTTGCGAGCACCGTCGCCGCCAGCGCCCGCGTCCGTTGCGCGCGCTCCGGCTGGGGCAGCTGGAGGTTCGTGACCGCCACCGTCACGTAGGAATCACCCTTGACGAAGTGAATCTGCGTCACCGGCGCGTCCAGGTTGATGGCGAAGGCGTCATCGCCCAGCCCCGAGATCGCCTCCGGCCGCGAGAGCGTGCGCTTCGCGAGGTCGTACGCCGGGCGCTCGTTCGGGCCCTTGCCGGCGTAGATGAACACCACGTTCGCGCCGTAGTTGCCGACCGAGTTATAGGTGCACTCGCTCGTGTTGTTGCGCCCCTGCTGCGCCTGCCCGGCGTTCACCGGTTCGCCCAGCGTCCGTTCGGCATCGGCCTTCGTCACGAGCGCGCAGGCGTTGATGGCGCCGCTCGACGACGAGCTGGAGCCGCTGCTGCTGCTGCCGCCGCCCGTGGAGACATTGGTCGCCCCGCCGCTCGAGCCGCTGCCGGAGCCGCCGCTGGAGCTCGCCGCGGGCGAAGAGCCCGCCTGGGCGCCCGGCGAGTCGCCGTCTCCGCCGCCGCACGCCACCAGCAATGCGGCCGCGGCAACGGCGGCGTACGCCCCGGCGCGAACGGTGAAGAAGGTCCGAAACGAAGCACTCATACGTGATCTATCGGCCATCGCCGGGCTGCCATGAGCGGCCATGGTCCTCCGTGTGTGACGCAGTTCGCCTTACCGGCGCCGCTGCCCTCGCCTACACTGCCGTAACGGGCCCCCGTAGCTCAGGGGATAGAGCAAGCGTCTTCTAAACGCTTGGCCGCAGGTTCGAATCCTGCCGGGGGTACCAGCCGTTTGGCCTGGATTTCCCCGATTGCTCGCATTTGAGCTAAAATCCCCTTGTAATCCCGGCAATTCCTCCGGCCCGGGCCGATTATTCATACATCACGTACAGTCCTTGAACATGCGGCTCTCACCCGACGCCGATTTCATTCCCACGCCGATGCAGTTGCGTGTGCTCCATGCGGTGAAGGCGGTGGGCGAAGCCGACATCCCGACCCTCGCCGCGCGCCTGTACCTCACCGAGACCGGCGTCCGCCAGCACGTGGGCGTGCTCGAATCCGCCGGGCTCGTCCTCAGCCGCAGCGCCTCCAACAACCGGCCGGGCCGCAACCGTCGCGTCTACACCACCACGTCCGAAGCGGACGCCTACTTCCCCGATAACTCCGGCTCCCAGCTCGCCTCGCTCGTCGGCTTTCTGCGCGACGTCCACCCCGAGGTGCTCGATGCCTGGCTCGCCGAATGGATGAACTATCGCACCGGCCGGGTCCAGGCTGCCGACCCGGACAGCACCGTCGAGGAGCGCGTCGCCCAGGTCGTGGATAACGCCACCCGCCGCGGCGCCATCATGAGCCTCGAGTCCCTCACCGACGAAGCGATCGTCGTGCGCATCCACCACTGCCCCATGATCACGCTCGCGAAGGCCACGCCCCGCATCTGCGAAATCGAGCGGCTCGCCGTCCAGCGCTTCGAACCCGGCGCCGAGGCCAAGCTGGAGGCCTGGAAGCTGAACGGCTCACCCTACTGCCAGTTCCGCGTCGTCCGCTCGCCCGGGGGCTAGCCCGGGTTCGCCGCCGGCCGCCGCGGCCGCACATCCCGCGCGCTGAGCGTCTCGCCGCACTCCGTGCACACCACCCGCGTCGCGATGGGCGCCTCGCATTCGGCGTGCAGGAGCTCGATGGGCGGGCCCGCCTCCCCGGCGAGGTGCTTGTCCCCCCACCGCAGCAGCGCCATGAGGACGGGGTAGAACTCGAATCCCTTGGGCGTGAGCCGGTACTGGAACCGCGGAGGCCGCTCCTCGTACTGCTCCCGCCGCAGGATGCCGTGCTCCACGAGCGTCGCCAGCCGGTCGGCCAGCACATTGCGCGCCACCGGCAGGCTCGCCGCGAAGTCATCGAAGCGCCGCACGCCGTTGAACGCGTCCCGCAGGATGAGCAGCGTCCACCGCTCTCCCACCACGTCCAGCGTGCGGGCGATGGAGCAGTTCAGCGACGAAAGGCTCACTCCTCGCATGGGCTTCATCATACGGCTCTTTTCCCGTTGCACGCTGAAACCCACCCTCGTACAGTCCGTTGCATCCTGCAACCTTCGAGGCCCCAATGACTTCCCCCGAGCCGAGCGCCGTCCTGTTCGATGTCGCCGATGGCGTGGCAACCATTACCCTCAACCGTCCCGACCAGCTCAACGCCATCAACGGCGACCTCTCCGCGGGCCTCATGGACGCCCTCCGCCAGGTGCGCTCGCGTGACGACATCCGCGCCGCCATCCTCACCGGCAACGGCCGCGCCTTCTGTGCCGGCGCCGACCTCCGGGCGCGGGCCGGGGGTCCGGCCGCCGCGGGTGGCCCCGGCGCGCTCTTCACCACCGGCGAGGCCCAGGGCTTCAACGAATTCGATGTCCGCAAGCCCGTGATTGGCGCCGTCAACGGCTTCTGCCTCGGCGGCGGCTTCGAAATCGCCCTCACCTGCGATCTGCTCATCGCCTCCGAGGCCGCGCAGTTCGCGCTCCCCGAGATCACCCTCGGCTTCTTCCCCCTCGCCGGCGCGCCCGTGCGCCTGCCGCGCTCCATCCCCCGCGTGATGGCGAACGACATGCTCTTCACGGGCGAACGCATCGATGCCCGTACCGCGCTCAGCTTCGGCATCGTCAGCCGCGTCGTCCCCGCCGACCAGCTCATGGAGACGGCCAACGGCATCGCCCGCAAGATCGCCGGCTACGCCCCCCTCGCCGTGCGTTCGATGAAGGAGCTCGTCCGCCGCCAGGGCGATATGCCCCACGACGACGCCATGCGCCTCGCCGGCACCATGCGCTGGGTCATCGGCCTCACCGACGACGCGAAGGAAGGCCCGCGCGCCTTCGCCGAGAAGCGCCAGCCCGTCTTCAAGGGCGAATAGGGCACGCACCCGGAAGCGAACGCAGGGCCGCCACTCGCGGCCCTGCCTTCGCTCCCCTACAGTTCGGGCACCTCAGCACGGGGAAGTGCCATGTCCGAAGCCGTCCTCCTCGATGTCGCCGATGGCGTCGCCACCATCACCCTCAACCGCCCGGAGGCGATGAACGCCATCAACGGCGAACTCGCCGCCGGGCTCCTCGGGGCCTACCGCGAAGTGCGCCGCCGCGACGACATCCGCGTCGCCCTGCTCACCGGGAACGGCCGTGCCTTCTGCGCCGGCGCCGACCTCAAGGCCCGCGTCGCCGCCGACAACGCGGGATCGCCCATCGCGCCCCTGTTTCGCACCGAAGACCCCGAGGGCGTGTACGACTACGACCCGCGCAAGCCCGTGATCGCCGCCATCAACGGCTACTGCCTCGGCGGCGGCTTCGAAATCGCCCTCACCGCCGACATCCTCGTCGCCGCCGACAACGCCACCTTCGGCCTGCCCGAGATCACCCTCGGCTTCTTCCCCGGGGGCGGCGCACCCGTCCGCCTGCCGCGCTCCATCCCCCGCGCGCTGGCCAACGACATGCTCCTCACGGGCGAACGCATCGACGCCCGCGCCGCGCTCGAACGGGGCATCATCAGCCGCGTTTTCCCGGCCGACGAGCTGCTTCCCGCCGCGCGCGCGATGGCCGTCCGCATCGCCGGCAACGCGCCGCTCGCCGTCCGGGCGATGCGCGAACTCATCCGCCGCCAGGAGGACCTCCCCCACGGCGACGCCATGCGCCTCGCCGGCAGCCTCCGCTGGATCATCGGCCTCACCGACGACGCGAAGGAAGGTCCCCGCGCCTTCGCCGAAAAGCGGTCCGCCAGCTTCAGGGGCCAGTAGCCGGCGCTTTCCCGCTTCCCATCCCTCTCATAGGATCCCGCCATGAGCATCACTTCCGTCCTCGCCGCCTATGGGCACCCCGACGACGAGGGCCAGGTCACCGGCACCCTCGCCCACTTCATCGAACAGGGCGTGCGCGTCACGCTCGTCTGCGCCACCCGCGGCGAAGTCGGCGAAATCTCCGACCCCGCGCTCTCCACGAACGACACCCTCTGGTACACGCGCGAGCTCGAGCTGCGCGCCTCCATGGCCCAGATCGGCTTGCGCGACGTCCGCTTCCTCCCCTTTCGCGATAGCGGCATGGCCGGCACGAAGGAGAACGAGGACCCGCGCTGCCTCCACCAGGCGCCCGCCGAGGCCGTCGTTGGCCACCTCGTCCACGTCATTCGCGATGTGCGGCCCGACCTCGTGTTCACCTGGGACCCGAACGGCGGCTACGGCCATCCCGACCACATCGCCGTCCACCGCCACATGCTCACCGCCTTCGATGCCGCCTCCGACCCGGCCGCCTTCCCCGAGACGGGCGAGGCCTGGGCGCCGCGCAGGCTCTACTGGGGCGCGAGCGGGATGAAGCGCTTCGCCGGCATCTTCCTCGAGCTCGAACGCCGC
Organism: Dehalococcoidia bacterium; assembly: GCA_046328225.1. Taxonomy (GTDB): domain Bacteria; phylum Chloroflexota; class Dehalococcoidia; order Tepidiformales; family Tepidiformaceae; genus Amarobacillus. The sequence continues at coordinate 11,241 of JAXLWZ010000004.1, forward strand.
AACGAGCTCCCCCAGCCGCTCGAACCCGAGCGCCGCGAGCGCTTCATCAAGGCCATGGCCGAGCCCGATGCCCCGCTGCACGTCATCCACGACGTTCGCCGCTTCGCCGCCCTCAAGCGCGCCGCCGCGGGCATGCATCGCAGCCAGTTCGGCGAAAACAGCGCCTTCGCCCGCATCCCCCCGGACCTCGTGGAGCGCTTCTACGGCGAAGAGCGGTTCTTCCAGGCCCGCCCGGCCGCCGAAGTGCCATCCACCCCCGCCACGGACTTCGAAAGCTAAGGTTCAAGCCCCCGCCCTCGCCACGCGATCCCCCGCGTGGCTACGCCGACGGCCGACAGCCGACAGCCGACGGCCATTCAACGTACGCTGATCCCACCACCGCAAGGAGTCACGCCATGACCTCCATCGCCGGCCGCGGCTACGCCCGCGCCGATGTCCTCGTCGATACCGAATGGGTCGCGCAACACCTGCACGACCCCGCCGTCCGCATCGTCGAATCGAACGAAGACCAGCTGCTCTATCCCTCCGGCCACATCCCCGGTGCCGTGCAGGTCGATTGGGCCGCCGACCTCAACGACCCGGTTCGCCGCGACTACCTGGACCGGGCCGGCTTCGAAGCGCTGATGTCCCGCATCGGCGTCGCGAAGGACACGACCGTCGTGTTCTACGGCGACAAGAGCAACTGGTGGGCGACCTACGCCTTCTGGGTGTTCCAGCTCTTCGGCCACATCAACGCGAAGGTGATGGACGGCGGCCGCCTGAAGTGGGAGCAGGAAGGCCGCCCGATGACGCGCGAAGTCCCCGCCTACCCCGCCACCTCCTACAGTGCCCCCGAGCGCGACGACGCCCACATCCGCGCCTTCAAAGAGGAAGTGCTGCGGCACCAGGCCGTCGGCCTGCCGCTGGTCGATGTTCGCAGCCCCGCCGAATTCAGCGGCGAACGCACCCACATGCCCGAATACCCGCAGGAAGGGGTCCTCCGCGGCGGGCACATCCCGGGTGCGAAGAGCGTGCCCTGGGCGCGCGCCGCCAACCCCGAGGACGGCACCTTCAAGTCCGCCGCCGACCTCCGCGCGATTTACGAGGGGGAGCAGGGCCTCAAACCCACCGACGACGTCATCGCCTATTGCCGCATCGGCGAGCGTTCCAGCCACACCTGGTTCGTGCTCACCTACCTCCTCGGCTTCGACCACGTTCGCAACTACGACGGCAGCTGGACCGAATGGGGCAACTCCGTCGGCGTGCCAATCGAAAAGTAGGAACGCGGCACTCGTTTAGCCGGGGAGCGCCCAGCCCTCCCCGGCACGCGCCACCAGCCCTTCCTTCGCCAGCGACGCCAGGTACTCGCCCACCCTCGCTGCGTGCGCCGGCGGGAGGGCATCTCGCAGTTCGGCTTCGAGCCGCGGTCTCCCGCGGAGCGCGTCGACGATTCGTCCGCGCGCGAACCGCGCCGTGGTCTCGAAGCGTGGCGTGGGCCTCGCCAGGGGCGGCGCCTCGGGGTGGCCCGCGGCTCGCCACGCGCATGCGCGACCCAGCGGGCAGGTCTCGCACGAAGGGCTTCGCGGCACGCAGACCAGCGCCCCGAGGTCCATCAGCGCCAGGTTGTGGGAGCGCGCGTCCGCATCCGGGAGGAGCGCCTCGCCCGCCGTTCGCAGCACCCCGCGCGACATGCCGCGATGCGTCGCGACGCCTTCGGTGGCCCGTGCGAGCACGCGCGCGATGTTCGTGTCCGCCACGAACGTGCGCGCCCCGCCGGCGAAGCACGCGACGGCCGCCGCGGTGTACTCGCCCGCGCCCGGCAGCGCCCGGACCGCGGCCTCATCCGCCGGGAACACGCCGTCGTGGCGCTCGACTACGGCGAGGGCCGCACGATGCAGATGCAGCGCGCGCCGGTTGTACCCGAGGCCCGCCCACTCGCGAATCGCCTCCGCCGGTGGCGCGGCCGCCAGTGCCGCCGCCGAAGGCCATCGCGCCATCCACCGCTCCCAGTAGGGCAACACGCGTTCGACCTGCGTCTGCTGCAGCATCACCTCGGACACGAACACGGCGTACGGATCGCGCGTGTCACGCCATGGGAGCCCGTGCCTCCCACGCTCGCGATACCACTCCCCCAACTCCACCATCGCCGCGCGCACCGCTGCATCCACCCCCACATCATCCGTGCCGCGACCTACTCACGCCCGCCCCCACCTCGGGGCCGATCCCCTGGGAGCCGCGAACTGGGAACCGGGAACTCGCTTTCCCGTGGCACGGCCGCCCGGTTCCCCGAACATCCACCATTCATTCGCGCTTTCCCTCATTGGAACCCACCGCGCTACCTGTCAGGCTGAAACACATGGAAAGCATGGAAGATCGTCTCGCTGGCCCCCGCGCACTCACCTTCGGCCTCGCCGGTGGGCTCGCCTCGTGGGTGGTCATCCTGACCGCGGTGTTCGGCCTCATCCGCCACTAGTCCGCACCCGCTCACTGCCCGCAACGCGCGCCGGCGATACCATCGGCGCATGGCACGCTTCGATGCCCTCGTTGTTGGCGCCGGCCCCGCCGGGAGCACCGCGGCCCGCGAACTCGCCGCCGCCGGCGCCCGTGTCCTCGTCGTCGATCGCGCCACCTTCCCGCGCTACAAGGCCTGCGGCGGAGGCATCCCCCTTCGCACGGAACGCCTGCTCCCTTTCCCCATCGATTCCGTCATCGAGGACTCCGTCCACCTGCTCGATGTCTCCCTGCGCGGCCGCCACCGCTTCGTGCGCGACTCCGGCGCGCCCTTCGCCCACATGGTCATGCGCGACCGCTTCGATGCCCTCCTCCTCGACCACGCCCAACGCGCCGGCGCCGAATTTCGCCCCGCGACCACCGTCCGTGCGATCGACACCACCGGCCGGGTGCGCATCGAAGGCGAAGGCGGATTCGCCGCCGAAGCCGCCTACCTGGTCTGCGCCGATGGCGCCCACTCCCCCGTCGGCCGCATGGCCGGGCTGGGCGAAGGCATCGCCGAATGCGCCGCGTGGGAGGTCGAAGTGCGCGCCCCGGAGGCGGCCCTCCGCCGCTACCGTTCGCGGTCGCTCATCGACGTCGGCTACAACCCGTGGGGTTATGCGTGGCTCTTTCCGAAGGCGAACGTGCTCTCCTTCGGCATCGTCCTCCCGCGCGAACAGGCCGGCCGCATGAAGGACCTCGTGCGGGCCTACACCGCTCGCCTGGGCCTGCGCGATGCCGAGGCCGAGATCGCCCGCGGCCACAAGATCCGCTTCCGCCGCGCGCACGAACCCATCGCCAACGACCGTACGCTCCTCGCGGGCGATTCCGCCGGGCTCGCCGACGAGTTCACCGAGGAGGGCATCGCCTACGCCGTGCAATCGGGCCGCCTCGCCGCCCGCAACGTGCTCCGCGCGCTCGCCGGCGAAGGCAGCGTCCGCCGCTACGAAGCCGACGTTGACCGCGAGATCATGCCCGAGCTCCGCGCCGCGCGGCTCATCGGCTTCATGTTTTACGGCATGCTCCGGCGCGCCCCGCGGCCGTGGATGTGGGCCAGCGCGCACACGCCCTACGTCTGGGACGCCTTCTTCGCGGTCCAGCGCGGCGAATCCACCTACGAACGCGAAGCCGCGCGCGTTCCGCTCCTGCCCCGGCTCGCCGGCCGCATGCTCCGCGCGTGACCGAGCCGCTCTCCCCGGGCGTGATCATGGATCGCCTCGGCGTGCTGTACGGGGAGCCCGTGTGGACGCCCCACGGCGACGCGCTGGCCGAGCTCATCCTGACGGTCCTTTCCCAGAACACGGCGGATACGAACTCGGGCCGGGCGTTCACGCAGCTCCTCCGCCGCTACCCATCCTGGGCCGCCATCGTCGCCGCACCGCCAGAGGAGGTGGTCGCGACCATCCAGCCGGGCGGGCTCGCGCAGCAGAAGGCGCCGCGCATCCAGGCCATCCTTCGCACCGTGGGAGAACGCTCCCCGGGGTGGGATCTCGAATTTCTCCGCGCCATGCCCCTGGAGGATGCGCGCGCCTGGCTCCGCGCCCTCCCCGGCGTTGGCCCCAAGACGACCGCCTGCGTGCTCCTGTTCGCACTCGGGCGCCCGGCCATGCCTGTCGATACGCACGTCGAACGCGTCTCGAAGCGGCTCGCGCTCATCCCCGCGAAGCTCACCGCCGAGCAGGCGCACGAAGCGCTCGAAGCCCTCGTCCCGCCCGCGGACTACTACCGCTTCCACATGCTGCTCATCAAGCACGGCCGCCGCACCTGCATCGCTCGCCGCCCCGCGTGCGAACGCTGCCCGCTCGTGCCCGAATGCCCGCGCGTCGGCCTTACAGCTCCCTGACAGACGCGCCGGGATGGCCGCCGCGGCCTCATTCCGCGGTTACCGTGAACGGGGAGACCCGATCAGGAGTTGGCACATGCGTGGTATGAGCATGGCCCTCGGCCTCGCGATCGGCGGTGGCGTGGGCGCCGTCGTGGGCACTGGGGAGTGCCATCGGCGCCGCGCTTGGCGCCTTCATCCAGGGGCGAGCCTAGGCGACGTGCTTGTGGCGGTGCTCGTCGATCAGCGGCGTCAGCACCACGATCTTGCTCTGCGCCCGCCGGATCTGCCGCGCACGCTCTTCGTCCCGTTCGGCCGCGCGCCCGCCGAGCCAGTCGGCGGCTTCCGCCAGCAGCGCGCAGGGCAGCGCCAGCGCCAGCGCCGGCGACCACTCAAGCACTTCCGCGAACCCCGAAGCGACCGCGAGCCCGGCGAGCAGCACCATCGGGTTGCGCACGACCCAGTACCAGAACATAGCCATACCGGGATAGTCGGCACCCCGGGACCTCCGCAAGAGGGCGGGCCTCCCCCGACGACGGCCGTCGCGCTACTCTCGTTCCATGCCCCTGAACCCTGACGACCTGGCGCCCCTCGAAGTCGCCCTCCTCGGCGTCCTCTGCGTCGGCCTGCCGCCATCGAAGGCCGCCGGCGACGACCGCTTCCGCATCGACCACGTGACCGCCGTGGTCAGCGGCCTCCAGTCCGAGGGCCGTGCCGAGGTGCACCTGCAGCGCGACGGCCTCGCGGTCTCCCCCGAATTCCGCGCGGCCCTGCGCGAAACCATCCTCGCGCTCACGGAAAAAGGCGTGCTCGCCGACCAGGCCCCGGGGATGCCGGCCGCCGCCGGCAACTTCGAAGCTGGCCTCGAAGTCGACATGGTCCAGCCCGATGAGCACCCTGCGTTGCTCGACCGCTACCTCGGCCAGCTCTGCATGGAAGTGCTCTTCAACATCCCGGCCGTCTACCCCTACCTGATGGGCCGCTACGCCGCCAGCGGGGAAGTCTGGCGGCGGCTGCGCGATGCCGGGTACGGCAACTGACGCCGCTGCCGTAAGCTATCGCCCCATGGAACGAATCGATGATGGCGACCTCGGCATCGTGATCGCCGGCCCCACCGGCTTCGGCAACAACGTCTACGTCGTGATCGACCGCGCGACCAACGAGGCGGCCTTCATCGATGCCCCCGACGGCATCGCCGTGAGCATGGAAGCCGCCGAGCGCGCCGGCGTCCGGCCCACGCGCACCCTCCTCACCCATGGCCATTTCGACCACACGGCCAGCATCGACGCCCTCAAGGGTGCGTTCGACGCGAAGCTGCACGCGCAGGCTTCCGAGCCCGGTCTCAAGGAAGGCCAGCTCGATGTCCCGCTCGCCGATGGCGACACCGTCTCGGTCGGCAATCTCGTGTTCAGGGTCATCCACATCCCCGGGCATACCCCGGGAAGCATCGCCTTCGTGCACGGCAGGCACGCCTTCGTCGGCGATACCCTCTTCCCCGGCGGCCCCGGCCGCTCCCGCGACAACGCCGCGCTCCAGCAGGAGATCGGGTCCATCACCTCGCGGCTCTACGCGCTCCCCGACGACACCACCGTCTGGCCGGGCCACGGGACGCACACGACCATCGGCGCCAGCAAAGCAGAATACGCCGTCTTCGCGGCCAAAGAGCACGCCCCGGACCTCTGCGGCGACGTCAACTGGCTCGAATCCTGACCGCCGCCGCCCGCCGCGCGCGGATATACTGAACGCATGGCCGCGAATCCGGCGTCCTCGCCTCTCTCCGGGCGCTCCGCGCTCGATGGCCAACGGGTAGCGCTGGCGCAGTTCGAGCGGCATCTCGACGAGAAGCCCGCGCTGCAATGGTGGCACGGCGTCGTGGTACAAAAGGCCGTGCCCAACCGTGCCCACGGCCTGCTCCAGACCGAGCTCGCGGCGCTGCTCCGTGCCTACGCTATGGCCACGGGCGGCGCGGCCTGGACCGAGGCGCACGTCTGGTTCGAGGGCGAAGGCTACCTCGTGCCCGACGTGGCCTACTGGGATCCCGGCAAACCGCAGGGCGACGACCGCCGCTCGCTTCCCCCGACACTCGCCATCGAGATCCGCTCGCCCGATGAGCCCATGCAATCCCAGCGCGAAAAGTGCCGCCGCATGCGCCACCACGGTGTGGACGCCTGCTGGCTGATCGATCCCGTGGCCCGCGTGGCCGAGCGTTTCGATGCCGCCGCCGATGGGGAGCCGCTCCCGGCCGGTGGCACGCTCTCGTCGGCCGCGCTCCCGGGCTTCGAACTGAGCCTCGCCGCCCTCTGGGCCGTCCTCCCCGCCTGACCTATCCCGCGCGCCGCTCCAGCAGACGGCGCTTCGCCGCGGCGGTCACGTGGTCGAGCATCCCCATGAGCCCCTGCCCTTTGCCCATGGAAATGTCCTTCCCGTAGAGCGTGAAGATCACGTCCGGCGAGACGCGCACGACCTGCTCCAGCGGCGCCCCGCTCAGCGTCTCGTCCATGATCACCGCCCACGCCTTCGCGGAAAGCCCCTGCGGGTTCTCCACCGCGAAGTGGTACTTCAGCGTCCCGTCCGGGTTGTCCTCGGCCCAGACATAGGCCTCCGATTCGCACCGCAGGACGTGGTTCGCCTGGGGGAATGGCCGCGTGGCGATGCCCGGCTCTACCTCCCGGAACCGGTCGGCGTACTCGATCAGGAGCTGCGCGCGTTCATTCCGATCGACGAATGCGAAGTCCTCGAGCAGCTCCTGCAGCTTTGGGGGGATGCCTTCCAATGCGGGCTCCGGGCCGGCCGCTGCCGGTCATCCCAGCGTACCCGTTCGCCGCGCCGCCCGCCGAGGCTGCAACCGGCCTTATAGCCGTCCGCCCGCCCCCTCGATGCGCATCGAACCGTCCGTCCGGTGTGATGGTTACACGCACAGGCGCCCGAGGAGGCTCCGATGTTTCGCATTGGCGAAGAGGTCTTTGGCCGCGATGGCAAGCTCGGTGAGCTGTCCCGCGTCGTCGTCGACCCCGATTCCCACGACGTCACCTACGTCGTCATCCGCCACGGCACCATTCGCACGTCCGAACGGCTCCTTCCCGTCGCGGCGCTGGAGAGCCAGGACGGCGAGGCCTACGCCGACATCACCGGCGACGACTTCGAACAGCTGCAGCTCTTCGACCTCTCCCACTACCGCGCGCCCGACCCGGACTACACGGGACCGCCCGGGTTCGATGCGACCGCGGCCGGCGGCGCGAACATGCAACTCGATGCGTACGTCGCCCTCGGCCCGATGACGGCGATGGGCGCCGCCGCCCGCGTCATGGGCTTCCCCGGCGGCGAGGCGTCCGCCATCACGCGCGATGCGCCGCTCCCGCCGGCCGTGGCCGAAGGCGACGACGTCCTCGACCGCGACGGCGAGAAGCTCGGCGAAATCGAGACGCTGGAGCTCGACGACGAAGGCCATCCGGTTCGCCTTGTCGTTCGCCGCGGTTTCCTCTTCACCACCGAGACCGACGTGCCGCCCGCGCTCATCGGATCCGTCCGGGATGGCGCGGTCACGCTCCTTGAATCGAAGGCATCGTTCCAGGACAGGACGGCCTGAGCGATCGCCGCGCCCACTGCCAGGGGCGGCGTCCTCTCCCGCCGCCCCTGGTATTCAAAAATCGGCCCAATCTATCCGAACCCGCTTCGGCTATCTCCGGTATTATCCGCCCTGCGTCAGCGCATGCCGCTGTGAATGTCGCAAGGAGGAACCGTGAAAGCCGCCATTTTCCATGGCCCCAATCAGCCCCTGACCATCGAAGACGTCGAAATCGACCAGCCCATGGCGAACGAAGTGCTCGTTCGCACCGTCGCCAGCGGCGTTTGCCATAGCGACCTGCACTTCGTCGATGGCCTCTACCCGATGATGCCGCCATCGATCCTCGGCCACGAAGCCGCGGGCGTCGTCGAAGCCGTCGGCGAAAACGTGACCTACGTGAAGCCCGGCGACCACATCATCACCTGCCTCTCCGTGTTCTGCGGCCACTGCGACCAGTGCCTTTCGGGGCGCCCGTTCCTGTGCTCGAACCCCGAGACCCGCCGCGGCCCGGGCGACCGCCCGAAGTTCACCTGGAACGGCAACCCCGTGAACCAGGCCTTCAGCATCTCCAGCTATGCCGAGAAGATGCTCGTCCACCAGAACGCGCTCGTGAAGATTCGCGAGGACATGCCCCTCGACCGCGCTGCCCTCATCGGCTGCGGCGTCACCACCGGCGTCGGCGCCGTCCTCAATACCGCCAACGTCGAGCCGGGCGCGACCGTCGCCGTCTTCGGCTGCGGCGGCATCGGCCTCTCCGCCATCCAGGGCGCGAAGCTTGCCAACGCCGGCAAGGTCATCGCCGTCGACATGCTCGAATCCAAGCTCGCCACCGCCAAGGAATTCGGCGCGACGCACATCGTCGATGCCTCCTCCGGCGACCCCGTCGCCGCCATCCGCGAAATGACCGGCGGCGCCGGCGTCGACTACGCCTTCGAGGCGATCGGCAACAAGAAGGCCGCCGAGCAGTGCTTCGATGCCATCAACCGCGGCGGCACGGCCACCATCATCGGCATGATCCCGGTCGGCCAGAAGATCGAGCTCCCCGGCGCCGCCTTCCTCGGCGCGAAGAAGATCCAGGGCTCGCTCATGGGCTCGAACCGCTTCCGCATCGACATGCCGCGCTACATCGAGTTCTACATGCGCGGGCTGCTCAAGCTCGACGAGATGATCACCCGCACGGGCAAGCTCGAGGATGTGAACGACGCCTTCCGCGCCATGAAGGCCGGCGAGGTCGCCCGCACCGTCCTCACCTTCTAGGCCGCCACCCGGCCGCACGCACAGAGCCCGCTCCATTCGGAGCGGGCTCGTTCGTTTCGCCCCGTTCGCTGGCTACTCGGCCGCGAGCTTGCCCAGCGCCGCAAGCGTCCGCGGCGACGCCTCACGGTCGCCCGACGCGAGGATGGGCATCGCCAGCAGTTCGCGCACCCCGAATGAGGGCACCTCACGCAGCCGTCCCAGCACCTCGGACTCGCTCCCCCAGACCACGAGCGCGTCGATCATGCGGTCGCTCAGCTCGCCGTCCTTCGCCTCGGGGAAACCGGCATCCTGGAACATCTGGCTGTAGAACGGCACGCGCGGGTAGAACCCGATCTGCTTCCGGGCCGCGTCGTAGACCGCATCGCGATCCTGCGAAACCACCACGGGCACGTGCGCGATGAGCGGCGGCGCCTCCCGCCCGGCCTTCGCCGCGCCCTCCGCGATGGCCGGCACCGCCACCTCCTTTAGGTACGGCAGCGGGCACACCCACGAGATCGCGCCGTCCGCCAGTTCGCCGCAAACCCGGAACCCGTTCGGCCGCAGCGCCGAGGCCATGAGCGTCACGCCCGTCGGCCCCGCGATGCGCGCGTTCGCCGTCAGCCGCTTGCCCGTGAACTGCACGCTGCCCTCGCCCAGGATCGACCGCAGGATGGTCAGGTACTCCCGCAGGTGCTCCAGCGGCCGCACGAAGGGGATGCCGTACATGCCTTCGATGCTCGGCTTGTGGCTCGGCCCGATGCCCAGCCGCAGCCGTCCCGGCGCCAGCGAATCCACCGTCATCGCACCCTGCACCATCGCCAGGGGGTGTCGCGGGAATGTGGGCAAAATGCACGTGCCGAAGAGGATCCGCTCCGTCTTCAGCGCCGCCGCCGAGAACACCGCCAGCGGATCCGCGGCCACGCCGCCGCTCGTCATCCACGCGACTTCGATCCCGGCCGCCTCGGCCGCGACGATGCCCTCGACCAGCCCCTTCGCCTGCCCTGCGAGGATATGGACGCCAACCTTCAGACCCTGCATCTGCGTACCTCCGAGGCCTCGGAGTCTACGCGTTTGCGTTCTCAGCGTCGGCAGGCCGTCACTGCTGCACGAGCGTGATCCGGTTCCCCTCCGGGTCGGCGATCCACGCGAGCGTCGGGCCCCCGGGGATGTCGAACGGCTCCCGCAGCACGCTCCCGCCGAGCGCGACCGCTTTCTCCATGCTTGCGCGCAGCTCCCGCACCTGGATGTTCAGCACCACGCGCGATTCCCGGCCGCCGATGATGTGCCCCGAGATCTGCGGTTCCGGTGCGCCCAGCCCCGGCGCGATGCCCTTCACCTTCCCGGCGCCGATCTCCCAGTTGAACAGCGCGCGGTAGAACGCCGCGATCCGCTCGGGGTCGACCGCCTCGATTTCCCAGTGCACCACTGGCCGTGCCCAGTCCGGTTCCATGGCTTCCCTCGCCCGTGAATGGGCCGAAGCATACGCGTCGCGAGCCCGCTACCGCCGGTAGCGCCGGCTCCGGTCGCGTCCGCCCGCCTGGCTGCGCCCGTACCGCACGGGCCCCGGCTTCCCCGCCACCGACGCGAACGCAGACAGCTCCTCGTCGTCGCTGCCCACCAGCCTGCGGCGCAGCTCCACCACTTCGTCGCGTAAGGCCGCCGCCTTTTCGAACTCCAACGCCTTCGCCGCCGCCTTCATCTGCGACTCCAGCTCCTTCACCATCCGCAGGATCTCGTCCTTCGGCAGGTCCTTCCCGGCGCGACCCGCGTCGTAGCCACCCTTCTCCTCCGCAACCTGCAGGCGCACCTGGTCGGTGATATCGCGGATCGCCCGCGCGATGCTCTTCGCCTCGATCCCGTGCTGCTCGTTGTACTCGGCCTGGATTTGCCGCCGCCGGTAGGTCTCGTCGATGGCGTTCTGCATCGACATCGTGACCTTGTCCGCGTACATCACCACGCGCCCCTCGACGTGCCGCGCCGCCCGCCCGATCGTCTGGATCAGCGAGCGGTTGGAGCGCAGGTACCCCTCCTTGTCGGCATCGAGGATGCAGACCAGCGACACCTCCGGCAGGTCGAGCCCCTCGCGCAGCAGGTTGATGCCGACGACCACGTCGTACACCCCCAGCCGCAGGTCGCGAAGGATCTCCACCCGGTCCATCGTTGTCACTTCGCTGTGGAGGTAGTGCGTCTTGATGCCCATCTCAAGCAGGTAGTCGGCCAGGTCCTCCGCCATCTTCTTCGTGAGCGTCGTCACGAGGACGCGATGGCCCTTGTCCACCGTCAGCCGGATCTCGTCCATCAGGTCGTCGACCTGGTTCTTCGTCGGCCGCACTTCGATCTCGGGGTCGAGGATGCCCGTTGGCCGGATGACCTGCTCCACCACCTGCGTCGAACGCTGGAGCTCGTAGTCGCCCGGCGTGGCGCTCACGAAGATCGCCTGCCGGATGTGCCGGTCGAACTCCTCGAACGTGAGCGGGCGGTTGTCCATCGCGCTCGGCAGCCGGAACCCGAACTCGACCAGCGTCTCCTTGCGCGCGCGGTCGCCAAAGTATTGCCCCTGCACCTGGGGCAGCGTGTTGTGCGATTCGTCCACCACCAGCAGCCAGTCATCCGGGAAGTAGTCGAGGAGGCACCACGGCGTCATCCCCGCCTCGCGCAGCTGCAGGTGGCGCGAGTAGTTTTCGATGCCCGCGCAGTACCCCGTCTCCCGCATCGACTCGATGTCGTAGTGCGTGCGCTCCTCCAGCCGCGCGGCCTCCAGGATCTTCCCCTGCCCCTTGAGGTATTCCAGCTGGTCCGCGAGCTCGGCCTCGATGCGCTCCACCGCCTGCACCATGCGGTCGCTCGTGGTCACGAAGTGCTTCGCCGGGAAGATTTCGATGCTGTCGCGCTCCGCGACGATTTCGCCCGTCAGCGGGTCCAGCTCGACGATGCGCTCGACCTCGTCGCCGAAGAAATCGATGCGCACCGCCAGCTCTTCGTAGCTCGGCAGGATGGTCAGCGAATCGCCGCGGAGCCGGAACTTGCCCCGCACGACGTTCATGTCGTTGCGCTCGTACTGCATCCCCACCATGCGGCGGATGGCCTCCGCGCGCTTGAACGGCTGCCCCACCCGGAAGCTGAGCACGAACTCCTGGTACTGCTCCGGCTCGCCGAGGCCGTAGATGCACGAAACCGAGGCCACGATGATCACGTCCCGCCGCGTGAACAGCGAGCGCGTCGCCGCGTGCCGCAGCTTGTCGATCTCCTCGTTGATGTCCGCGTCCTTCGCGATGTACGTGTCCGTGCGCGGGATGTAGGCCTCGGGCTGGTAGTAGTCGTAGTAGCTGACGAAGTACTCGACGGCGTTCTCGGGGAAGAACTCCTTCAGCTCCGCCGCCAGCTGCGCCGCGAGCGTCTTGTTGTGTGCCAGCACGAGCGTCGGCCGCCCCGTCTGCGCGATGACGTTCGCCACCGTGAACGTCTTCCCCGAACCCGTCACACCCAGCAGCGTCTGGTACCGGTCCCCGCGCTCGACACCCTCAACCAGCTTCGTGATCGCCTCGGGCTGGTCACCGGTGGGTTCGAACTCGGCATTCAGGTGGAACTCGGCGCGGGCGGCATCGGGAACGAGAAGCGGCATGCCCTCCAGTGTAGCAGCGGCTCCTGACGCCCAATGTCAGGAATGCTCGCCCGTTTCCCGGCACTTGCCCCCGCGAGCGGCGCCACGCACCATGCGCCCCGAACGAACGAAGCAGGGGGATGCACACATGTCCGGGATCGAAGGACGCGTCGCGCTCGTCACCGGCGGCAGCCGCGGGATTGGCGCCGCCGTCGCGCGCACGCTCGCCGCGCAGGGCGCCGATATCGCCATCAACTATCACGCCAACCGCGACGCCGCCGAAGCCGTCGCCGCCGAGGTGCGCGCGCTCGGGCGTAAGGCGGGCATCTACCAGGCCGATGTCACCGTCGAGGCCGATTGCGCCGCCATGGCCGAAGCCGTCGCTCGCGACCTCGGTCCCGTGGGCATCCTCGTCAACAACGCCGGCGTCGGCAGCGTCTCCGAGGGGCAGCCGCCCATCGCCACCATGTCTGACGATCAGCTCCAGCGCCTGCTCAACGCGCACGTCTTCGGCCCGCTCCACCTCTGCCGCCTGCTCATGCCGGCCATGCGCGAACTCGGACGCGGCGATGTGATCATGGTTTCGTCCGTCGCCGCCCAGGGGTACGGCCCCCGCATGGGCGTGTACGCCATCGCCAAGGCCGGCATGGAGGCGATGGCCTACACCCTCGCCAAGGAAGAGCGCCAGCACGGCATCCGCGTCAACGTCGTCGCCCCCGGCCTCGTCGAGACTGATATGGGCAAGCTCCTCATGTCCTTCACCCGCGGCGTCGGCGATATGCGCCAGCTCGATGCGAACATGCCCTTCGGCTTCGTCTGCCAGCCCGAGGACATCGCGAACGCCATCGCCTTCCTCTGCTCCGACGAAGGCCGCTACATCACCAACCAGCGCCTCACGGTCAACGGCGGGGGGTTTTAGGAGTTCCCAGTACCCGGTTCCCAGTTCCCAGGGGCTACCCCGGGGAGACTGCGGCCCCCGGGGTAGCCCCCTCATTCCTCATTCCTCATTCCTCATTCCTCGCGAAAGCCGAATAGCCCCCCTCGTGCGACACGAGGCGGCCGTCGCGGATTTCGAGGATGCGGTCGACCAGACGGTCGAGGAAGTAGCGGTCGTGGCTGACGACGACGACCGTGCCCTCGTAGGCGTCCAGCGCGCTCTCCAGCACCTCGGCGGCGGGGATGTCGAGGTTGTTGGTCGGTTCGTCCAGCACCAGGCAGTTCGCGCCCATGAGCATCAGCCGCGCGAGCTGCACGCGGCTCTTCTCCCCGCCCGAAAGCCGGCCAATCGGCTGCGAACAGGCGTCGTAGGGGATGAGGAAGCGCTGCAGCGCCGCCACGGCCTCGCCTTCGTACAGGTTCTTCACTTCGCGAATCGCCTGGATGGGCGTCTGCGCGAAGTCGAGCGTGTCGTGCTCCTGCCCGTAGTACCCCATGCGGATGCTCGGCCCCGTCCACACCTCGCCCTCGTCCGGCGCCATCTGCCCGAGCACGAGCCGCAGGAGCACCGTCTTCCCCGCGCCGTTCGCACCCACGATGCCCACCCGCTCGCCCGACCGCACCAGCACCTCCGCCGGGCGCAGCACCACCCGTTCGCCGAATGCCTTTGACGCACCGCGCAGTTCGACCACTTTCGCCCCGCCGCGCTGCCCGGCCTGGAAGTGCAGCGACATCCGCCGCCGTTCGAGCACCGGGCGTTCGACCTTGTCCATGCGATCGATCTGCCGCTGCTTGTTGCGCGCCTGCTTGATGTGCCGTTCATCGACCACGACGTGCGCCCACTGCTTGAAGCGCGTTACCGCCTCCTCCAACCGCGCGATCTCCTTCTGTTGCGAGGCGTAGTCCTGCGCCTGCCGCAGGAGCGCGATTTCGCGCTGCGCCGCGTACGCCGAGTAGTTCCCTTCCCACCGTTTGAGCCGCGCGCCGTCGCGTGTCGTCTCCAGCTCCACGATGACGCTGACCGTGTCGTCCAGCAGGTAGCGGTCGTGCGAAATCACCACCACCGCGCCCTCGAACTCGCGGATGACGCGCTCCAGCAGCCCCTTGCGCGCGAGGTCGAGGTGGTTGTCCGGCTCGTCCAGGAGCAGGAGGTCCGGCTCGGCGAGCAGGCACCGCGCGATGCCGATGAGCTTGCGCTGCCCGCCCGAGAGCTCGTCCATGCGCTGCGCCCACGACGCCTCCGGGAAGCCCAGCGCCCGCAGGAGCCCTTCCGCGCGGTTTCGCACCATCAGCGCGCCCGACGTTTCGTACTCCCGGATGAGCGCCGCCTGTTCTTCGAGCAGCCGGTCGAACGCGTCCGCATCCTCCAGTGATTCCGGCAGCGAAAGGCGGTACTCCACGTCCGCGATCCGCCCGTCGAGCGCGGCCACGTCCTCCCGTGCGGCGATCAGTTCGTCGATGGCGGCGCGCTCCGATTCGCCCGCGTACTCCTGTGGCAGGTAGGCGATGTTCGCGCCCCGGCGGAAGGTCGCGGCCCCTTCGTCGGGCTTTTCCGTGCCCGCGAGCACGCGCAGCAGGGTCGATTTGCCGCCCCCGCTCGGCCCGATGAGCCCGATCTTCTCGCCGTCCTGGATCGACCACGAGAGGCCGCGCCAGATCGTGCGGCCGCCGTAGACGCGGCCAACCCCGTTCAAATCGACGAGAATCATGGCGCTAACCGTCGCGGCCGCCGGAGATCGCTGTCAAGCAGCGGTGCGGGCTATCCATCGCCATCGCCGCCCGCGTAGGCTTGCGCCACTTCCCCGTGGAGGTGCCCCATGGCCAGCGACCCCGCCCTCTACCCCGTCACCCTCGCCGTCGACCTCGACACCGGCCAGCGAAACCGCCTGACCACCGGCTTCCGCTTCATCCTCGCGATCCCCCACATGTTCCTCTCCGGGTTCGTGGGTTCGATGGGCAACGTGAGCGTCAACCTCAGCCGCTCCCATGGTCTCCCCGAGATCAGCGCGTCGCTACTGTATGCGGGCGTGCTCGGCGCCGCCGCCGGTGTCTGCGCGGTCATCTCGTGGTTCGCCATCCTCTTCACCGGCAGCCACCCGCAGGGGCTCTGGGACTTCGAGGCGTTCGTCCTGCGCTGGCAGGTGCGCACGAGCGCCTACGTCACGCTCTTCCGCGACGAGTACCCGCCTTTCGGCGACGCCGATTACCCCGCCGCCGTCATGCTCGAACGCCCCGAAGGCCCGCGCAACCGGCTCAGCGTCGGCCTCCGGTTCATCTTCATCATTCCCCACGCGATCGTGCTCGCGATTCTCGATATCGGGTGGTTCTTCACGACCGTCGTGGCGTGGTTCGCGATCCTCTTCACGGGCGTCTACCCGGCCTCCCTCGCGGACTTCGGCAAGGGCGTGTTCCGCTGGCAGACGCGCGTGGCGGCCTACATGCTCCTGCTGCGGGATGAGTACCCGCCCTTCAGCCTGAACGCCTGACCTGCCGCCTCAGGCGTCGTCGAGCCCGAGCCCGCGGAGGAAGGCGGCGTTGTCCGGTTCGCGGCCAAGGAAGCCGCGCACGAGCGCGTCGCCGTCCAGCGTCCCGCCGCGTTCGAGGATCGCCTCGCGGTACGCCTTCCCCGTCGCGCGGTCGAGCGGCCCGGCCGCTTCGAAGCGCGTGTACATGTCGTCGCCGAACACGTGCGACCAGAGGTAGCCGTAGTACCCGGCGTCGTAGCCGAACAGGTGCCCGAAGCCCGACTGGAAGTGCGTGCCCTCCGGGAACGGGAATCCCGTGACGGGGTGCAGCTGCCGCGCCGTGGCCGTGCTGTCGCCATCGAACCCCGGCGAGTGGTAGGCGAAGTCCAGCATCGCGAAGTAGAGCTGCCGCAGGTAGAACACCCCGGAGTTGAGGTTCTTCGCCGCCACCATCGCTTCGAGCAGCGGCTTTGGCAACGGTTCGCCCGTCGCGTGGTGGCGTGCGAACCCCGCCAGCACCTCCGGCTCCCAGCACCAGTGCTCCAGCATCTGCGAAGGCGCCTCGACGAAGTCCCGCTCCGTCGCCGTGCCGCTGAACCGCGCCCGCTCCGCCCGGGTCAGCGTCTGGTGGAGGATGTGCCCGAACTCGTGGAAGAGCGTCACTACCTCCGAATGCCGCAGCAGCGACGGGCTCCCCGCGCCGGGCTTCGTGAAGTTCGCGACGATGGCGCTCACGGGCCGCTGATACGCGCCGTCCGCGAGCCGCCGCCCCCGCCGCAGCGTGAACGCGGCCGCATGGCTGTACTTGTTCGCCCGCGGAAAGAGGTCCATATAGAAGCGCGCGAACGGCTCCGTCCCATCCGCGTCGAAGACGTCGTAGGCGTGCACATCGGGGTGCCAGCGCGGCGCGCCCGGCGCCGGGACATACCGCAGCCCGAACATCGCCTGCGTCACCGCGAACAGCCCTTCGAGGCACGCCTCCAGCGGGAAGTACTGCGCGACCTCGAATTCATCCACCGCGTAGCGCGTCCGCATCTGGCGGTTGTGGTAGAAGCGCCAGTCCCATTGCCGCAGATCCGCGCTCCCCGTGTGCTCGCGCTTCGCCTCGGCCAGGGCCGCGAAGTCGTGCCCGGCCTTCCCATCGAGCCGCGGCTTCAGGCCCGCGAGGAAGCCATCGACCGTCCCCCGTTCCTTCGCCATCCGGTCCTCGACCACGTACGCCGCCCACGAGTCGTACCCGAGGAGCCCCGCCGCCTCCGCGCGCAGCCGCAGCGCTTCTTCCAGCCGCCCGATGTTCGCCTCGCCACCCTTGCGCTGGTCCTTCAGGAACAGCTCCCGCCGCAGCCCCTCGTTCTCCGCGTTCGAAAGGAAGGGGAACAGCTCGGGGTAATCGAGCGACACGCGATACTTCGTCTCGCCGCCATCCTCGACCGTGCGCAAGCCCTGGATGTACGCCTCCGGCAGCCCGGCGAGGTCGCCGCGAGCCACCACGATGGCGTCATCCCAGTCCGCGATCGCGTTCCGGAACTCGACATCGAGGCCGACCAGGCGATCGAAGATGTCGCGCACGCGCATGCGCTCCTCCGCCGGGAGCTCGAAGCCCATCCGCCGGTAGTCGCGCAGCTCGCGTTCGAGCAGGCGCGCGTCCTCGCCCGTGAGCGCCGCCGCCTCCGGTGTCGCCGCGAACGCCCGCACGGCCTCGTACAGGTCCTCGCGGAAGCCGAGCGCGACCATGTACCGGTCGAGCTCCTGGTCCCACTCCCGAGCGCGTTCGCGCAGCGCGTCATCCGGCGAAACGTGCGCCATGAACGCGAACGTCCCCGACGCCCGCGACACCGAGTCCGCCGCGTCCTCCAGCGCCAGCATCGTGTTCACGAACGTCCGCTCGCCGTCGGGCACCGCCACGATCGTCTCGATGGCGGCATCGCACGCCTCCCGCGCGCCCCGGCAGGCATGCGCGATGTCTTCGGGCGTGAGCGTTGGGAACGGTGCGAGGTCGAGGTCCGTCATGCCCTCGAGCCTACGCCCCCGCGTCCTCCTATCCCAGCGCGCTCGCGCCTCGCCCGCCCGCTTCGTACGCTGGGTCCATGCAACTCGGGATCATTGGCCTCGCGCGTGCGGGGAAAACGACGGTCTTCAATGCCGTCACACGCGGCAGCGCCCAGGTCGGCGCCTACAGCTCCAGCGCCCAGCCCAACGTCGGCGTCGTCAACGTCCCCGACGACCGCGTCGACCGCCTTGCCCAGATCTACAAGCCGAAGAAGACGACGTACGCCACCATCCAGTACGTCGACTTTCCCGCCGCCGGCGAATCCTTCGGCAAGGGCGAAGGCCCCGCGGGCAAGCTCATCCAGGACATCGCCCGCACCGACGCCCTCATCCATGTCGTGCGCGGCTTCGAGGACGAGACCGTCCCCCACCCCGAGGTCACCGTCGATCCCCATCGCGACATCGTCACGATGGACCTCGAACTCGCCTTCGCCGACCTCGCCATCATCGAGCGCCGCATCCAGCGCATCGATGCCGAGATGCGCAGCATCAAAGCCGGCGAACGCGACCTCCTCCAGCGCACCCGCGACCTTCTCGTTCGCCTGAAGGTGGGGCTGGAGGACGACCTGCCCATTCGCGCCCAGGGCGTCAGCGACGAGGACCAGAAGCTGCTCGAAGGCACGCAGTTCCTCACCGCCAAGCCGCTCCTGCTCGTCATCAACATCGGCGAGACCGACCTCGCCCGCCGGGCCGACATCGAAACCGAGTACCGCGCCCGCTACCAGGCGCCGGGCCGGGATGTGGCTGTCTTCTCCGGCAAGTTCGAAATGGACCTGAACGAGCTGAGCGAAGAGGACGCCGCCGAGTTCCGCGCCTCAGCCGGCGTGACCGAAAGCGGCATGGCCAGCGCCATCCGCATGAGCTACGGCCTCCTCGGCCTCATCAGCTTCCTCACGGCCGGGCACGATGAGTGCCGCGCGTGGACGGTCGAGCGCGGCGCGAGCGCCCCCGAGGCCGCCGGCAAGATCCATAGCGACCTGCGCCGCGGCTTCATTCGCGCCGAAGTCATCAAGTTCGAGGACCTCGTCGCCGCCGGGAGCGAGGCCGAGGCGCGAAAGAAGGGTGTCCTTCGCACCGAAGGAAAGCAGTACATCGTCCACGACGGGGACATCCTCAACATCCTGTTCAATGTCTGAGCGAAAACAGACGATTTGGATAGACTTTCCCGCGTGAACTGTTGGTGCTCATGTCATTATTCGATATGCGAGGATTGATTCCGCAATAGCCCGCACGAATAATGCCCGACCCAGAGGGGCGCCGCGTCCCGGCCCCCCGAGGGGGATCCCCGCGCATGTCGCAGTACATCGCCAAGCGGCTGATGCTCGCCGCCGGCGTCCTCTTCATCATCTCCATCGCCGTCTTCACCGCTGTCCGCCTCCAGCCCGGCGATGTCTGCAAAATCGTCCTCGCCACCCCCGACGCCGATGAGCAGCAGTGCCGCGCCATCCGTGATGAGCTCGGCCTCGATGAGCCCGCCGCCGTCCAGTACGTGCGCTACATGGGCGGCCTCTTCGTCGGCGATTGGGGCCGTGGCTACATCTCACGGCGCGATGTCCGCACCGAAATCACCGAGCGCATCCCCCTCACCATCGAACTCACGCTGCTTTCGACCGCGTTCGCGCTGCTCATCGCCATCCCCATCGGAGTTATCTCCGCCGTCCGCCAGGATGGCTGGCTCGATTACACCCTCCGGCTGCTCACCATCGGCTGGCTCAGCATCCCCGGCTTTTGGCTCGGCACGATGCTCGTCATCTTCCCCGCGAAGTGGTGGGGCTACAGCCCGCCCGTGGGCTACACCGAGTTCTGGCACGACCCCCTGAAGAACCTCGAACAGCTCTATCTGCCCGCGTTCGCTCTCGGCCTCGGGCTCAGCGCCAGCCTCGCGCGCGTCACCCGTTCCGCGATGCTCGAAGTCCTCCGCCAGGATTTCGTGCGCACGGCGCGTGCGAAGGGGCTCTCCGAACGGCTTGTGGTCGTTCGCCACGGCCTCAAGAACGCGATGATCCCCGTGGTAACCCTCTTCGGGCTGCAGTTCGGCGTCCTCCTCGGCGGCACCGTCGTCCTCGAATCGATCTTCGCCCTGCCCGGCCTCGGAACGCTCATCCTCGGCGCCGTCCTCAGCAAGGATTACCCGCAGGTCCAGGGCGTGGTCCTCTTCTTCGCCGCGGTGCTCGTCACCATCAACCTGCTCGTCGATATCAGCTACGCGTGGTTCGACCCGCGCATCCGGTACGCCTGATGGCCTCCATCGCCGCCACCGAGCCCGCCATCACTTTCGGTCCGCGCCGCCCGAGCCGCGCGCGCGCCTTCGTGCGAATCTGCCGCGGCAAACCGATCGGTGTAGTCGCCGGGGCCATCTGCGTGCTGCTCGTGCTCGTCGCCCTCGGCGCGAATGAGCTCGCTCCCCACGCCCCCGAGGCGACCCGGTTCCCGCGCATGCACGCCCCCTCTCGTGCCTACCCCCTCGGCACCGACAACCTCTTCCGCGATATCTACAGCCGCATCCTCATTGGCAGCCGCATCTCGCTCGGCATCGGCTTCGGCGCGGTCGCCATGGGGACGGTCATGGGCACTCTGCTCGGGCTCGTGGCCGGCTACTACCGCGGCTGGGCCGACATGATCGTCAGCCGCGCCCTCGAAGTCGTGCTTGGCTTCCCGCCGCTCGTGCTCGCGCTCTTCATCCTCTCCATCTTCAAGACCGACAAGGGGTTCAGCCTCCCGTCGTTCATCTGGATGAGCTTCGCCATCGGCCTCATCATCACGCCGACGACGGCCCGCATCGTGCGCGGATCGGTCCTGAGCATCCGCGCCCTCCAGTACATCGAAGCCGCGGAGTCGATGGGCGCCACGCCGTCGCGCATCATCCTTCGCCACGTCCTGCCGAACGTGATGGCGCCGATCATCGTCATCGCGAGCATCCAGATCGGGAACGCCATCCTCGCCGAGGCCGCCCTCAGCTTCATCGGCGTCGGCATCTCCGATGACAGCCACCCCAGCTGGGGAAAGATGCTCCAGGACACCCGTGCCCAGTGGCAGGCGGCCTGGTGGCTTTCGGTGATGCCCGGCGCCGCCATCAGCATCGCGGTGCTCTCCTTCAACCTCTTTGGCGATGCCCTGCGGGACATCCTCGACCCGCGTCTCCGCTCGTCCTGAGAGCCATTCGAACCCGGCCGCCTTCGCGACGGCCACCAGAAGAGGGGGAAATCCAGCCATGACGGACTCCACCAACTACTGGTCGCGACGGCGTTTCACCCGTCGCACCGCCCTCCGGGGCAGCGCACTTACCGCCGCCGGCGCTTCCGCCATCGCGCTCGTCGGCTGCGGTGACGATGACGACGGCGGCGGCGGCACCAACGGCGGCGGCCAGGTCCTGCTCCCCACCGCCGCCCCTTCGCCCACGACGGCGAAGCAGCCGAAGCCCGGCGGGTCGTTCGCCTTCCAGATGCCGAACATCCCCACCAACCTCGACCCCTACACCCAGACCTCGTTCCAGGCCGCCTATGTGCACGGCCTCGGCTTCTCCAAGCTCTATCGCTTCAAGGCCGGCACCCCCGAGATCGCTCCCGCGGACAACACCATGGAGACCGACCTCGCCGTGGCCATGCCCGAGCAGCCGGACCAGCTCACCTACACGATCAAGCTCAAGCCCGGCGTCAAGTTCCACAACGGTCGCGCCCTCACCTCCGAGGACATCCGCTACGCCTACGACCGCTACCTCAACTACGAAAAGTCCGTCCACAAGACGGGCATGGGCTTCATCGACAAGATGGAGACACCCGACGCCCAGACCTTCAAGTTCACGACGAAGTTCCCCTACGCCGACACGGTGAACTACCTCGGCGGCAACCTGGGCGTCTGGATTTCGCCGAAAGAGCACGCCGAAGGCCCGGATGCGGCCACGAAGATGGTCGGCTCCGGCCCCTTCATGCTCACGGAGACCCAGACCGGCGTGAGCATGACCTTCAAGAAGTACGCCGACTACCACGACAAGCCCTACCCGTACTTCGACGAAGTGAAGGCGTTCGGCCCGACTGACGTCGCCAAGCGCGTCGCCGACTTCTCCGCGAAGTCCGTCGACCTCACCTGGCTCTTCCTCCCCGATCCGCGCGACCAGCTCAAGAAGAACCGGCCGGACGCCAAGTTCGAGGAGACCCAGGGCATCGGCGGCTACATCTACCTCCGCACCGACCAGCCGCCCTTCAACGACAAGCGCGTCCGCCAGGCCCTGAGCATGGGCATCAACCGCAAGGCCCTGCGCGAAGCCATCACCAAGGGCGAAGGTGTCCCGGACCAGCTGTACTTCGTCGGCTACCCCTTCGCCCGCCAGGTGAAGGACCTGCCGCAGGCGAAGTACTGGGACTTCAACCCCGCCGAGGCGAAGAAGCTGCTCGCGGCCGCCATCGGCGATGGCAAGACGATCGACACCACCTGGAGCCACGCCGACGTCACCGCCTATGGCCAGGAGTACCTGGACACGGCCACCCTCACCCAGAACCAGCTGAAGGACATCGGGTTCAACATCAAGGACAACCCGCAGCCATACCTCACCCAGTACATCCCCACCACCTACCAGGGCAACTACGAAGGCATGGGCCACAGCCCGCGTGCCATCGCCTACTGGCTCGACTACGTCACCGAGCGCTTCACCATGAAGCCCAAGCGCGGCCGCATCAACCTCAGCTACGTCAACGATCCGAAGCTTGAGGCCCTGCTCGACAAGCAGCGCCAGCAGTTCAAGATGGAAGAACGCCTCCAGACGGTGAAGCAGATCGAGGAGCTCGTCGCCGAGGAGCAGTACGAGATCTACTTCAGCACCGACACCCGCACCTACTTCTGGGATTCCTCCGTCCAGAACTACCGGCCCACGGCCTGGTTCCCCTACACCCACCTCATGAAGGCCTGGCGCGACAAAGCCTGACCCTCACCCTCTCGTCCCCCCAAACACAACACAAAAGGGGCGCCCACAGGGCGCCCCTTCACCGTTCCCGTTTCTCTTTCCTCTATTCTCTTATCTCTAAAAGATCGGATTGACGATGATCGCCTGCTCCCGCGATGGCCCCACCGAGATGAGGTCGACCGGGCACTCCAGCAGCTGCTCCACGCGGCGGATGAACGCCTGCGCCGCCTTCGGCAGGTCGTCGAAGTTCCGCACCTCGCTCGTCGCGTCCGTCCAGCCCGGCATCTCCTCGTAGATCGGCCGCACCCGTTCCAGCACCGATTGCCGCGCCGGCAGCGTGTCCACGACCTTGCCATCGAGCTCGTACCCGGTGCAGATCTTGATGGTCTCGAGCCCGTCGAGCACGTCGAGCCGCGTGAGCGCGAGCGCCGACAGCCCGTTGAAGCGCACGCTGTAGCGCGACGACACGGCATCGAGCCACCCGATGCGACGGGGGCGCCCCGTCGTCGTGCCGTACTCGCCGCGGCCGAACTCCTTGCCGTGGTCGCGCAGCCGGTCGGCGATGCCGTCGAACAGCTCCGTCGGGAACGGCCCGTTGCCCACCCGCGTCGAGTAGCTCTTGAACACGCCCACCACGCGCTGGATGGCCGTCGGCCCGATACCGACGCCGAGGCCCGCGCCCGAGCTGCTCGAGCTCGGCACGCTCGAGGTCACGTATGGGTACGTCCCGTGGTCGAGGTCCAGCAGCGAACCCTGCGCCCCTTCGAGGAGCACGGTATCGCCGCGCCGGTGCGCATCCAGCACCACAGCCTGCGCATCGCCCACGTACGGCGCGAGCCGCTGCCCGAGCTGGTGGTACTTCTCGATGCACTCGCTCATGTCGATCGGCTCGCCGCCGTAGACCCCGGTGATGACGCGGTTCTGGTATTCGAGCGCCGTCTCCACGCGCGGGTTGAGGTCCTCCGGGCGAAGCAGGTCGGCGACGCGAATGCCCCGCCGCGCGACTTTGTCCACGAAGCACGGGCCGACACCCTTGCCCGTCGTCCCGATGGCCGCGTCGCCGCGCATCGCCTCGTCCAGCCGGTCGAGCTCCTTGTGCCAGGGCATGATCACCTGCGCGCGGTCGCTGACGACCAGGCGGCTCGTATCGATGCCCTTCTCCTGGAGGTTCGTGATCTCGTCGAGGAGCACTTCGGGGTCCACGGCCACGCCGTTCCCGATGACGCACGTCTTGTCCGGGTAGAAGATACCGGCCGGCACGAGGTGGAGCTTGAACTCCCCCCGTTCGTTCACGATGGTGTGCCCCGCGTTATTTCCCGCGGAATACCGGGCGACCACACGAGCCTTGCGCGCCAGCAGGTCGACGATGCGGCCTTTGCCTTCGTCGCCCCACTGCCCGCCGACAACGACGACGATAGGCATTGCGAACTTCTCTTTCCGCCGGTGCCCCGATTCGGCCCGGGCGCACGGACGGGCCACCCGTCTGGGAGGCCCGTTAAGCAACTCTACACCAGAGCGCCGATACCGGAAATCCGCGTGGCACTTCTGTTCCTATCCTCCGGCGCGCTGCCCGCGGCGGGCGGCGAAGGCTCCTCCGGGCGTGCGGCCTCCGCGCCGGGCGCCTGCAAAGGCCGCGACGTCACCGCTGTCGCCGGCGTGCGAGGCGCCGCGAACACGTCGTCGTCATCGAGCGCGAACGGCATCGGACGCCTCCTTCGCCATCACATCAGGCTCTGGGCCAAGGCCAGCGGGTTCCCATCGAGGTCGGTGAAGTGCGCGAGGATGACTTTCCCCGGGATCACCGTGTTCTCGGCCTGGAACGCCACGCCCAGGGCCTCGAGCGCCGCCCGTGACGCGTTCACGTCCTCCACCGCCAGCGTCACGGCGCACGCGCTCTTGCCCGCCAGCTCCGGGGCCTGCGCCAGCCCCAGGCTGAAGCCCGGCACGTTCGTCGCGATATCCGCCCACGGCAGGTCCTCGAAGAACACGTTCACGCCGAAGCCCAGTTTCGTGGTGTACCACTCGACCGCCTTCGCCACGTCCTTTACGTTCACGCTGAGAATCGCCGTCGGCCCGAATGTCACGCTCACGGCGCTACCTCCCGGGGAAGAGTGTTGGGAAAGTATACCCGTGCCAGCGGCGAGTCAACGGCTCCCGAGGGCTCTCTCGCGCCGGTGATACGCCTTTTTCACCATCGCTGGTCCGTCCCCATCCTGTTCGTGCTGCGCGATGGTGACCGTTCGCAGGCGCAGCTCCAACAACGGCTGGGCGCGAGCCGCGACACCCTCTCCCAGACCCTCGCCAGCCTCATCGAGACCGCTGCCGTCCAGCGCGTGCCCGCCGGTGCGCGCGTTCGCTTCGCCCTCTCCCCCGGGGGCCGCGTCCTCGCCGAGAGCACCGTACCCATGGTCGAAGCCGTCCGCGCCACCGGGACTCTGCGCGTGGGCCTCAGGAAGTGGCCGTTCGTGACGCTCACCGCCGTCGGGCGCGGCATCACCCACTACAACGAACTTCGCGAAGCGCTCCCCGGCATCACTCCGCGCGCCCTCAGCGCAAGCCTCCGCGACCTCATCGATGCCGGCCTCGTCGAGCGCCGCCCGCTGCCCGGTCCCACTCCCGCGAACATCTACGTGCCGGCGCCGGCGGCCGCGCCGCTGCTGGGTCCGCTCGAAGGGCTCTGCCGCGCCGCCGCGCGCTTCGTCGCCTGCGAATCCGAAGAGCCCGCGGGCTAGCACGGGGCCTTTCCCCTTCGCCGGTCACGGCCCATGCTCGCCTCCATGTTCGTTGCACTCGAAGGTGGCGAAGGCGCCGGCAAGAGCACGCTCGCCGCGGCCCTCCGCGACCATCTCGAGGCCGCCGGCCGGGAGCTTGTGCTCGTTCGCGAACCCGGCGGCACGCGCGCCGGCGAGCAGGTGCGCGCGCTCCTCCACGAGCGGCTCGCGCCCTGGGCCGAGGTGTTCGCGTTCCTCACCGCCCGCGCCCAGCTCGTCGCCGAAGTCATCCGGCCCGCCCTCGCCCGCGGCGCCTTCGTCATCTGCGACCGCTACGAAGCGAGCACCTTCGCCTATCAGGGGTACGGCCGCGGCATGCCGCTCGAGGCCCTTGAAACCGCCAACCGCTTCGCCACCGGCGGCACGACCCCGAACGTGACCATCTACCTGGATGTCGACCCCGCCGTGGGCCTCGCGCGCAAGCAGGGCGAGGTCGAAGCCGTCGCCACGGGCCTCGAGGCGGTCGAATTCCATCGCCGCGTGCGCCGGGGATACCACGTCATCGGCCAGAACTCGGCGCCGGGCACCTGGCTCACGCTCGATGCCACGCGCCCGCCGGCCGAAATCGCCGCCGATGCGGCCGCGTTCATCGGCATCGGCTGAGGTCCCGTCGCGTCAGACGCCGGCGTAGCTGTGCAGGCCGCTCACCCAGAGGTTCACACCGAAGTACGTGAACATCACGAGGCCCCACATGATCACGAGCCACCACATCGGGTCGGGGCGCCACCCTCGCCGGATGCGCGCGGGCAGCATTTTGCGGATGCCCGGCGCGTTCGCCACCGTCCCGTTGCCGGCCGCCGCATGGAAGTACGCGGCGATGCTCAGCCACGTCACGAGCGCGCTCGTCTCCTTGGGGTCCCAGCCCCAGTAGCGCCCCCAGGCGCTGTTTGCCCACCACGCCCCCAGCGCGATGCCCAGCCCCAGCAGGGGGAAGCCGACGATCACGGCGCGGTGCGCGAGGTCGGCGGCTGCCGCCGCGCTCGGCAGCGAGGCGAACCGCCGGCGCCCTTCGCCACCCTGCACCAGGTAGATCACCGCGGCCGAGAACGCCACCGTCAGGACCGCATACGAAATCATCATCACGCTCACGTGGATGGTGAGCAGCGGCCCGTTCTGCAGCGCCGGCACCAGCGGCACGATGTCCGACGGGAACATCGACGCGATCACCAGCATCCCCGCCACGATCGGCATCGCGACGATGCCCACGCGGCGCTGCCGGCTCGTCGTTTCGAAGGCGAGGTACGCCGCCGCGATCCCGAAGCCGAACGCCGTCGTGAACTCGTACAGGTTCGCGATCGGTGCGTGTCCGACGGCCGCCCAGCGGGTCGCGACCGCTCCCCCGAGCGCGGCCACCGTGAACCCGGTGAAGCTCGTCGCGAGCCGTCCCAGCCCGGGGTTCGGTTGCCCGGTCGCCCCCGAGACCGTGATCGTCCCAGCGCTCGTGGCCGCCGCGTAGCGCCGCAGCGACACGGTGGCGCTGAGGACGTATGCGACATAAAGAAGCACGGCGGAGAAGGCCGTGATCAGCCCCGTCCAGAACAGGTAGATCGAGAGGTCGGACACGCCCGTATCGTATCCTGCGCGAGGTTCGCTCGCAGCAAACGCCGTCGATGCGAGCTATTGGACCGGGTGGCCCTGCCGTTGGGGACCGCCGGGCTGGCGGGCGATTCGCGGCGGGCCTAGCGTGCACGCGGAGCCGACGATGGGAATCGAGCCCGATCGCAACTTCCTGCAGGCCTTGCGTGCCGAACGGCTTTTCGTGCGCATCGCCATCGTGGTCGCGTCTTTGCTCATCGGCTCACCGTTCATCGCCGCCCTGGCCGGTTTCGCGTGGTGGCTCGCCGGACCCGTTGCTGGTTACGCGGTGCTGGGCTTTGTGGCGGCCGGCGCCATCTGGTTCCTCGCGGGCGATTCGAGCGAGCGCGCTGGCGGCCCGGCCGGGGCAACATCCGCGGCCGGTCTCCATTACTGCGGCGCGTGCGGCGAGATCTTCCACGAGCCCGACTGTCCGTCCTGCGGTGAACCGTTCGCCCCCGAATTCCCATCGACCGTCGCCGAACTGGCCTCAATCCTCAACGACCTCACGGCCATGGCGCACGATGGGCGCATCTCGCAGGCCGCATTCTCCGCGCTCCGGCCCGTCTACGAACGGCGGCTGATCGAGGCGCAGCGGCGCGAATTCCCCGTCGCGAAAATGCCCGCGGCTCATGAGCCCTCGCCCGCTCACGCACCGGCCGAATTCCATCGTCCCGCCGCGGCCGTGCCGCCGCCGTTCGTTCCTCCGCCTCCGACCGCGAGCGCCCCACCCGCTCCTGCTCCCGGTGTGCGGCCTTTGCCACCGCCGCCTCCATTTGGGGCGCCGGCGCAGGCCCACCCGAGCATGCAGTCGACGGCCGCGCCCCCGCCTGCACCGGTGGCTCCGCCCGAGCCACCCGGCCCGAGCCTCGGCGAGGTCGCCATCGGCTGGGCCGCCGAACGGCAGGCCGACCTGCTGCTCTACGCGGGCGCCTTCCTCCTCTCGATCTCGGCGGTGATCTTCGTCGCCTACCAGGGCGAGACCCTGAGCGGCGGCATCCGCTTCTCCATACTGACCATCTACGCGCTCGCGTTCCTCGTCCTCGGGCTCTCCCTGTCCCACTGGGAGCGCGTGCGCGAGGCCGGGCCCGTGTTCCTCGCGCTCGGCGCCATCCTCGTGCCCGTCGATTTCGTCGCCCTGCGCACACAGGTCCTCCACGACGACGTCTCTCTCGCCCTCCTCTGGCTGATGGGCGCCTCCTGCACGGGGATCCTGTATTTCGCCCTCGCGCTGCGCGGGTACGGACGGTTGTACTTCGTCCCCGCCGGCGCGGCGCTGCTCGCGGCCTGGGCGGCCGTCGGTGGGGTCCTCGACATCCCCTGGCACTGGTGGGGCCCCTGGTTTGGCAGCTTCGCCGCCGCGGCCTATGTCGGGTCGCAGGCGCTCATGGCCCGATGGCGTGGCCTGGCCTGGGCGCTCGGGGCGGCGATCGCGCTCGGCGTGCTCAGCCTGCTCGCCGCGCATGCCGCCGCCGCCGATGATGCGCCCGCGAAAGCGGCCCTGCCGGTGACCTACCTCATTGCGGCGGCCGCCGTCGCCGCGGGGCTGCGCTGGCGCGTCAACGTCCCCGGCCTGGCCGCGATGCCCTACCTCGGGACCATGGCCGCTGCCTCGGCGTGGTGGGCCATCGCCGGGCTGCCGGGCGAATGGTGGCCGGCCTGGGCCGCGGTCGCTGCGAACGGCTACCTCGCCATCGCCGCCCTCCGCAGGCAGCACGAACGCTCCTGGGCCATGCTCGCGGCCGGCATCGCCGCCCTCGCGCTCGTCGCCGCGCACGGGCTCGCGCTCGCCCCGGATGCCCGCCACGGCGGCCTCCCCGCGACGTATGCCGTGACGCTCGTGGGCATCGTCTTTGCCTACTACCAGTGGCGCTGGGTCGAGGCCGCGGCCGTGCTTCCGCCCATCGCCGCCGCCACCGCGGGCACGGCATGGTGGGCGGCATTCGGCATGCCGTACGAATGGCAGCCGCTGTGGGTGATGGCCGCCGCCGGGGGCTACCTCGCCCTTGCGCATCTCGAAGGGCGAGGCCGCGAGCGTGCCTGGGCGGGCGTCGCGTTCTGGTTCGGCGTCGCCGCCATCGCCATCGAGCACGCCCTCGTCCTCCGCGAAACCGCCGACCGCGCGCCCCTGCCGATTGCCTATGCCGCGATGTTCGTGGGCCTGTCGTCCGCGTATGGCCGGTGGCGCTGGGCCGTGCCCGCGGCGTTCATGCCCCCGGTTGGCATGCTCGTGCTCCTCACCACCTGGTGGGCAACCGATGCCGTCGCGATCGAGTGGTATGCCGCGTTCGTCGCGGGCGCGGCGCTGGGATACCTCGCGCTGGCCTTCTTCGATGGCGACACGCGCCGCACGGGCTGGCAGGGCGCGGCTGCCCTCACCGGCGGCCTCGCCGTCGCCATGAGCCTGCTCACGCCCACTGCATCGGACCCGAACCGCTGGGCGATGCCGCTTCCTGCGGCCATCCTTCTCGCGGGCGCCGTCACCGCATTCATCCACTTCCGCTGGAGCTGGCGCGTGGCCCCGGGCGCCGTCCCCGCGCTCGCGGCACTGGCCGCCGCCGCCGCCAGCTGGGCGCAGTGGAATCTCGCACCCGAGTGGTACGCCGCCTTCGCGAGCGCGGCCGCCGCCGACTACCTCGTCGTCGCCCACTTCGATGCGCCTCCGTACGACCGCCGGTGGGCGCTCGGTGCGCTCGCGGTCTCGCTTGCGGCCATCCTCGGGCCGCAGTTCGGCGCGATCGCGGCCGGCGCCGGCTCCTCGCGGGACTTCGACCAATGGGCGCTTCCCGCCGTATACGGTGGCGCGGCACTCGTCGCGGTCGCCGCGATCGTGCGCTGGGGTTGGCGACTCCCAGAGGCGTTCGCGGTGGCCCCGGCCGCGGTCGGGGCGATGGGTGCGTCGGTGCTCTGGGCTTCGGTCGATATGCCGCTCGAATGGCTGCCGGCGTGGGCGGCGGCGGCCGCCGCGACGTACCTGGTGCTCGCGCCGTTCGCGCCTCGCCAGCCCACCGCATGGCGCATCGCGAGCGGCGTCGCGGGACTCTTCGTGCTCTACGCCGCCCATGGCCTCGCCGCCCGCGAAGGGATCGCCCATTCCGTCCACGAACAGCTCCCGGTGACATACGCGATCCTGTTCGCGGGCTGGGCCTGGGATGGCTACCGCTGGCGCGACCCCGGCCTCTTCGTCGCCCCCGTGCTCGCGGCCACCACCGGCATCGCGACCCTCTGGGCGGCCGGCGCCGAGCCGCGCTGGTACGCATTCCCGCCGCTCGTGGTCGCCGCCGTGCTCGCGGCATCTGCGCCATGGTGGCGGCGCTGGCGCGGCCCGGACCGCTTTGGCTGGGCGTACACCGTCGCCTTCAGCGCCGTCCCGACGCTCGCCTTCCTGCCCTATACCGTGCATCACGCACCGCAGGGTCTCGCGACGCAGCTCATCAGCGCGGGCCTGCTCGCCTTCGCCGCCTTCCGCACGAATGGGGAACTGTTCTGGGGTAACACCGGCGATGCACCGCGGCTCGACCGCAGCGTCCTCGTGCAGGCTGCCGCCGCCTTCCTTTTCGGCGCCGCTGGGTCCGCCAATCAGCTCCTTGGCATCGAAGGGGCCGATCAGGCGTGGCTATTCGCCGCTTTGGGTACCGTCGCGTGGGGAGGCACCGGGGCGCTCGGCCGTCGCGAAGGCTGGCTCTGGACGTTCGCGCCCGTGGGCCTCGCGGGCTCCATCATCGCCGCGATCGTCGCCGGCGACGGCTACGGCGTGCTCGCCGCCGTCCTCGCGCTCGCCGCCGTATCGCAGGCCGGCGCGAGCTTCGCCGCCCGCCGCTGGGCCATCCTCGCGCCCGCGAGCGCTTTCGCCTGGCTCGCCGTCTGGGCCGGCTGGCAGTGGCGCGAACTCGACACCGCCTACCTGTCGCTCGTGTATCTCGCCTTCGCCACGCTCGAATGGGCCGGCTTCTTCCTGGTTCGCCGCCGCGTCCGGCCGGGCACCGAATCCGGCCTCGTCGTGTACTTCCTCTCGTGGAGTGGGTGGGCCGTGGCCGCGGTCGCCGCGGGTGTCGTCCTCGGGCAGCGCCAGCAGGCGCTCGACCCCGGCGCGCCCCTCGCCACCACGCGCGAATGGACCCTCGCCGCCGCCGTCGTCGCGATGTCGTCCGCGGCCGTCCTGGCCGAAGGCTTCCGGCTCGGCCGCCGCGCGCTGTGGCTGCCCGCGAGCGCCGGGCTGCTCGCGGCGCTGCTCATGGCCATCGCCACCCGCGAGCCTTCAAACGTGCAGGCCTATACGGCGCCCATCGGCGTCTACGTGGTCCTCATCGCCCTCACCTACCGCGACACGGCGGCCATCATCGAGCCGCACCTGAAGCTGCACGAAGCGGTCATGCTCGCCGGCGCGCTCTTCCTCGTGCTCCCACCCGCCGCGCAGAGTTTCGACGCCGGGGGCGGCACGTACGGCCTCGAACTCATCGGGATCGGCGTCGCGCTGCTCGTTGGCGGGCTCGCGCTGCACGCCCGCTGGCTGGTCGCGGCCGCGCTGTTCACGATGACCGCGACCGCGGCGCGCCTCGTCACCGGCGGCTATTTCGCCGTCCCGTACTGGGCCATTCTTGGGGTCGCGGGCACGGCGCTCATCGGCGCGGGTCTGCTCATCCTGTCGCAGCGTGCCGCCTGGGACCGCTTCCGCATCGGGGTCGTGGAATGGTGGAAGAGCGCCGCGCCGCGCGGCACCTGATTCGCCTCCCGGCTACGCGTCCCAGGGGAGGACGTTCCGCCCGGGCTTCAGCAGCGGCTTCACGAGCCCGTCCGCGATGACCACGAGCAGGTCGTAGCCCGCGTAGAGCGCCGGGTCCATGCCCCGCAGCGCCCACGAAAGCTTCTCTTCGTCCGCGTAGGTCGCCGCCCCGAGCACCACGAGCGCCTTCGCATCGGCCTGCAGCGAAAGCGTCGGCGCCGCCTCCCGCAGGAGCGCGCGCAGGTTCCGCCGGAGCGCCGATGATTGCGTGTCGTCCTCTGGCTTGGGCGATCCGAGCACGTAGGCCCGCTCGGCCTCCAGCGGCGTCACCGTCCAGGCATCGAAGGCGGGAATCACCTGCGTCTCGTCCGCTTCCGGCTGCCCGGCGGCGAGCACGATGCGCTCTGTCAGCTCGTCGCGGAGCTCCTGGCTCACGGGCAGGCGATACAGCTCGAGCGCGTTGAGGTAGTAGGTCCCGGGCACGCGGTTCGTGAACTGCGCCCAGTGCCCCCCGAGCCCGCCGAGGATCGTCATCACCGACCCGCTCGTCTCCTGCCGCCGCAGGTAGAGGCTCACCGGCCGCCGAAGTTCCTTGCGGCCATCCTCGGTGTCTACCGCCCCGGCGACCTGCAGCACGAGTTGGCTGAGCGCGGCGTCGCCTTCGGGGAGGTGCGCGCCGCGCGGCACCCACAGCCCGACCCGCAGCCGCGCGCTATCGAGCCGCTGCTCGATCGCCGCGCGCGCCGCTTCGAACGGCAAATCCGCATCCGCCGCGAGCGTGTCCAGGAGCGAGAACGCGAGCCGCCAGCGCCGGCCGACGGAGATGACGCCGCGGTGGACGCCGCTCTCCGAGGCCTCGTGCGCTTCGAGCGAGGTGCTTCGCGCGTAGAAGCCGCCAAACCATTGGAGGAACAGGCGCAGCCCAGCTTCTCCCGGGTCCGACGGGTACGCGATGGGCTCGCCCGCGGCCATGCCTTAGCCCTGCAGACGAACGCGCGGCGGGTTCACGACCGCGATGTTGATGCCAGGGTCCGTCAGGATTTCGACGCCCTCCGGCGCCACGATGTCCGCCACCGTGAGGGTCACATCGAAGCCCTTGAGGATGCCCGCATCGACTTCGATCCCGTCCGGGATGGCCAGCGGCAGGCAGCGAATCGAAACCTGGTCGAGGCTCTGCAGCAGCGTCCCCGCGAGGTCGCGCACGGCCGGTGCTTCGCCCACGAGCCGCACGGGCACGTTCGCCTGGATGGGCTTGCGCGGATCCACCTGGAAGAAGTCGACATGGATCGGGTCGCCGGTGCCGCCCTTGCGCATCATCCCGCGGATGATCACGTAGCGCGGGTCGGTCTCGCCCGTGACCTTCAATTCGAACATGCCGCGAAGGCCCGCCGCCTTCACGTTGCGGCCGAATTCGCGCGCGTCGATTTCGATCGACCGCGAATCCAGCCCGCGGCCGTACACATTGGCCGGGAGAATCCCCGCGCGGCGCAGCTTGGCGACCGACTTACCGGTGACAGTGCGCGGCGCGGCCGCGATAACGAGACGTTCAGCCATGGGTTCCAGATCTCCTGTGCCACGCGCGTATACGTGGCGCGCATCCGTCCAGACTAGCGCAGGGAGGGGCACGGTCAATCGCGAATGGCCTCACGCGGGCGCTACCCGGCGCTGGCCCGGGCATGCAAAGGGGGCTGCCGGAGCAGCCCCCTCTTATTCGCGTTAGGGAGAACAGCCTATGCCGGCTTGATCGACGCGACCTTCTCGCGTGCGCCAGCCTTGTCCTCGTACCAGAGAGCGTTGAGCGCCTTGAATTCAGCCGCATCCCCGGGGACATCGTCCTCGGCGAAGATCGCGGTCACCGGGCAGGCCGGTTCGCACGCGCCGCAGTCGATGCACTCGTCCGGGTTGATGAAAAGCATCCGGTCTTCGCCTTCGTCGAAGTGGATGCAGTCCACCGGGCAAACTTCGACGCAGGCCTGGTCCTGCACATCGATGCAGGGGGAAGTGATGACGTAGGCCATAGCTGCTCCTCTCGCGTTCGTTCCGTGTCGCGGTGGCCGAGATTCGCACGGCCTACCGGCATACTACTATCCTCGGATCAGGCTGGAAAGCAAACGAGCCCCGCCCAATCCGCTCAGGAAGGCACCCCTACGGGCTTCCCGGTGCGCATGTCCACCGGGTAATACCGCCCGGCTTTCAGCTCCTCGATCAGCTCGCGCTCGTCGTGGATCTCGCGGTCGAAATAGGTCGCGACCTTGCCGATGTCGCTGATCGCGTGGGAATCGGTGCCGGCCGTGCCGGGCATCCCCATCATCTCCTGCAGCCGCCGCGAGAACTCGTTCTCCTTGTCGCTGCCGCGGCCGTTGAGCGTCTCCAGCGCCTTCACGTACTGGTAGGCCGGGTTCCGCATGGCCTTTTCGAGGGCCATCGTCGTCTCTTCCTCGCTCCGGCTGAACCATGGCATCTGCCGCCGGTACGGGTGCGCCGCGACGAGCGCGCCGCTCGCCCGCTCCGTGTAACTCGCCAGCTCCCGCGAACGGTGCATGCCGAACACGTAGCGGTCGATGCCCCAGGCGAGGATGTGGCCGTCGTCGGTGCTGATCTCCACGCCCGCGAGCACGAGGAAGTTGTGCTTCGCGCGCAGCTCCTCGATGGACTTGTGGTCCCACATCGTGTCGTGTTCGGTGAAGCAAACGGCATCGAGGCCCGCCTGCTTCGCGCGGACAATGAGGTCGTCGGGGTTGAGCACGCTATCGTGCGAACGGGGCCAGGTGTGCGCGTGAAGGTCAATCAGCATGCGGCGTTCCGGCAGCCACTATAGCCACGCCCCATCGGCACGGGCAATGCGAACCACCAGCCCGCCACCACGCCTACACGAATCCTCGCAGCCGGATCGCCCGCGCGACACGCTCGACGGCGATATCGAACGCCGCCTGCCGTGCCCGAGTGCCATCCTTCGCCGCCCTCGCCATCAGGTCGCCGAACGCCCCGACCATGCGCACCTCCAGCTCCTGGTTCACCCGGTCCAGCGCCCAGCGGAACTGCTGGATGTTCTGCGTCCATTCGAAGTACGACACCGTCACGCCGCCCGCGTTGATGAGGATGTCCGGCAGCACCGCGATGCCCCGCGTGGCGAGCACCGCGTCCCCTGCGGGGGTCACCGGGTGGTTCGCCGCCTCCACCACCACGCGCGCGCGGATGGCGCCCGCGTTCTCCCCCGTGATCACCTCGCCCAGCGCGGCCGGCACGAGGTAGTCGCACTCCGTGGCCAGCAGCTGTTCGTTCGTGATCGGCTCCGCGCCTTCGAACCCGGCCACCGAACCCGCCACCGCCGCCCAGCGGTCCAGCGCCGCGATATCGATGCCCGCCGGGTTCGCGAGGCCGCCCTTCACGTCGCTCACCGCTACCACCCGGAAGCCGTATTCGTTCGCGATCCGGCACGTCCACGAGCCCACGTTCCCATATCCCTGCACGGCAATGCGGATATCGCGCGGGTCGATGCCCTCGAGGCGAGCGTATTCGCGCATGCAGACGGCCACACCGCGGCCCGTCGCCTGGTCGCGCCCGAAGCTCCCGCCGAGCTCGACGGGCTTCCCCGTGACGATGCCCGGCGTGTACCCGTGCATCTGGCCGTAGGCGTCCATCATCCACGCCATCGTCTGGGCGTTCGTGCCCATGTCCGGCGCCGGGATGTCGCGCGTCACCCCCAGGACCATGTTGATGTGCTGCATGTACGTCCGCGAAAGCCGGTTCAGCTCCGTCTCGCTCATGCGCGTCGGGTCGCACATCACGCCCCCTTTCGCCCCGCCGAACGGCAGCTCCATGAGCGAGCACTTGTAGGTCATCAGCATCGCGAGCGCGCGCACTTCATCGATGTCGGCGCGCGGGTGGAAGCGGATGCCGCCCTTGTAGGGTCCGCGCGCGCCGTTGTGTTGCACCCGGTACCCCTCGAAGATCCGCAGCTTGCGGTCGTCCATGCGCACCGGCAGCTGCGCCCGGATCTCCCGCCAGGGCGTCTTCAGCAGCTCCAGCGCCTCGGGTTCGAGGCGGATCCGCTCGGCCGACTCCCGCACCGAAGCCAGGACCGACTCCGACGGCGAGAGCGTTTCCGCCGCGGGTGGCGCGGCCTCCGAACTCACGGGTGCGGCCATTCGTCCCTCCAGCGCGCGCTGCGCCCCATCATTCTCCCGCTCCCGCCAATCGCGGCGCCACCCCCGCGGCGTGCCTGCGATGCCCCTGCGAGCCCCGGCCGGGTTTCGCGCTCCCCGTGGCCGGTGCACACTGCCGCCATGGCGCGCGTCTTCATCACCAGGACCATCCCCGGCCGTGCCGTCGAGATGCTGCGCGAGGCCGGCCACGACGCCGATGTCTGGCCGGGCGAACTCCCCCCCGGCGATGCCCTCGCCGCTCGCCTCGAAGGGGCCGCCGCCGCGCTCA
Organism: Dehalococcoidia bacterium; assembly: GCA_046328225.1. GTDB lineage: Bacteria > Chloroflexota > Dehalococcoidia > Tepidiformales > Tepidiformaceae > Amarobacillus. Next base: position 47,787 of record JAXLWZ010000004.1, read on the forward strand.
CGATGGTCGTCGATCGCATCGAGCCCGCCGTCCTCGCCGCGAATCCCGGCCTCCGCGTCGTCGCGAACATGGCCGTGGGCTACGACAACATCGACCCGCGTGCCGCCGCCGAGCTCGGGGTCTGGGTCACGAATACCCCCGGCGTGCTCGCCGAAACCACCGCCGACCACGCCTTCGCGCTGCTCATGGCCGCCGCCCGGCACGTCGCGCTCAGCGACCGCGATACGCGTGCGGGCGGCTGGCGCACGTGGTCGCCCACGGGTTTCCTCGGCCGCGATATCCACGGCGCCACCCTCGGCATCGTCGGCCTCGGCGAAATCGGCACGGCGATGGCCCGCCGCGGCACCGGCTTCGGCATGGAGCTGCTGCACACTTCCCGCACGCCCAAACCGGAGGCCGAACGCGAACTCGGCATCGAGCGTGTCACCCTCCCCGAGTTGCTCGCCCGCTCCGATTTCGTTTCGCTGCACACGCCGCTGACGCCCGAGACGCGCGGCCTCGTCGGCGCCGCCGAACTCGCCGCGATGAAGCCCACGGCCATCCTCGTGAACACCGCGCGCGGCCAGGTTGTCGACCAGGACGCCCTCATCGACGCCCTCCGCGCGAACCGCATCGGCGGCGCCGCCCTCGACGTCACCGACCCGGAGCCGCTGCCCCTGTCGAGCCCGCTCTTCTCGTTCGCGAACGTCGTGATCACGCCGCACATCGCCAGCGCCAGCCACGCGACACGCGCGCGCATGGCCGAGATGGCCGCCGCGAACATCATCGCCGTCCTCGCCGGCCGCGAACCCCCGAATCCCGTGAACCGGCCCGGCACGCCGCGCGGCTGAGAGCGCTTACGCCCGCTTTGGCGCCCCTCCCGTATGCTCGACGGCGATGCCCCGCTTCGCCATCGCCCCGGCCGCCGCCACCGTCGAAAGCTCGCCCTGGCGGCCCCAGGCGTTTGGGCTCGTGATCATTGCCGCCGCCATCATCGGCATCGTGGGCGGCTTCGTGTTCAGCACGTTCTATTCCCGCGGCGCGCTGGCCGGCTACGAATACCACCTCTGGCGCTGGCAGGCCGATACCCTGCTCGACAACGTCTTCTCCCGCGCCGGCATCGGCCCCGAGCCCGAAGGCGCCGATGCCGACCGCGCCCTCAGCGAATACTTCCGCCTGACCAGCGCCATCCGCGCCGCCTCCAACGCCGAATCCCCCGACCTCGCCCTCCTCGATACCCTCACGAACGAGCGCGCGTCCTACGAGAACGACGTCGAGCGCCTGGTCGAAGCCCGCATCCACGAAGCCGTGGCGGGGGCCGGGCTCACGCGTGGGCTGCCGCTCTTCCGCGGCGTGGATTTCGTCTGGCCGCCGGTCGATTTCGAACTTACGAACCCGCCCCGCCTCCTCGTCCGCTCGCCGCGCGACCACATCGACCGCGCCGGCGACACCCTCCTCAAGAACGACCTCACGCTGCGCGACATCGAGAAAATCGAGGCCGAGACCGACTCCCGCGACACCGTCTCCATCGTCGTCTCCATCGGCGGCATCGCCGCCTACCCCGCGATCGTCCGCGACGACCGCAGCTACGACGCCCTCATCGAAACCGCCTCGCACGAGTGGGTGCACCACTACCTGGCCTTCTTCCCGCTGGGCGAACAGTGGGGCAAGGGCGGCGACGCCGAGACCCTGAACGAAACCACCGCCGACCTCGCAGGCCGCGAAATCGCCAACCTCATCCGCGACGCGCACCCCGTCGAACTCCCCCGGGGCGCCGACGGCACGGCCCCACCCGCGGCCACCGCCCCCGACATCGATTTCAACGCCGAGATGCGCAAGCTTCGCCTCGAGGTCGATGCCCTGCTCGCGAAGGGCGATGTCGCGGGTGCCGAGCGCACCATGGAAGAGCGCCGGCGCTATTTCAACGACCACGGCATCCCGATTCGGCGTCTCAACCAGGCCTACTTCGCCTTCTACGGGACCTACGCCGCGAGCTCGGCCTCGTCGAACCCCATCGGCCCGAAGGTGGACCAGGTCTGGGAGCGCACCCAGGATGTCGGCGCCTTCCTCGCCATCATGCGCGAGGTGCGCACCACCGCCGACCTCGATGCCGCGCTCGCTCGCCTCGCACCGGCACCGTGATCAGCCGCGGCCGCCCGCCGTGGGCCGCGTGACCAGCAGCGCGAGCACGATGCCCACCAGCGCGTAGGCCAGCACCACCGTCATCGCGTCGCTGTAGGCGGGCGCATGGCCCTGGTAGACCGGGTTCCAGGCATCGGTCGCGTTCTCCCGGTTGCGAAGGATCGCGCCGGCGATGGCCACGCTCACGGCGCCGCCCATGAAGTACACGAGGTTGTAGGTACCCGTCGCCACGCCCGCGAGCCGTTCGGGGAAGCGCGCCGTGGCCGCGTTCACCACGCTCGCGTTGACCATCCCATAGCCCGCGGCCAGCGCGATGTAGAGCGCACCAATCGCCCATGGCGTCCAGCCCGTGGCCGCCGCATCGAACAGCCCACCCGCCGCGAGCATGCAGCCCGTGCCCGCGACCAGCAGCCGCCGCGTGCCCAGCCGGTTTACGAGGCTGCCGCCCGCCATCCCGAACGCGCCAATCGCCACTGCGCCCGGCAACAGCGTGAGCCCGACCTCGATCGTGCTCATGCCGTGGTAGTGCGTGAGCAGCAGCGGCACGAGCACCAGCACGGCGAAGTGCCCGCCCTGCGTCATCGCCCCGATCGCGGAAAGCCCCCAGAATCGCCCGTTCGCCGCCACTTCGCGCGCGATGAACGGGTCCGCCGCGCGCCGCACACGGAGCACCACCAGGGGCCACAACGCCAGCGCCACGGCGACACCAGACAATCCGATTGCACTTGCCGGGTTCGCCGGCAGCCGGTTCAGTGCCACGATCGTGCCGGTCACCGCCCCGAACATCAGCGCCACGCCCGCCGCGTCGAAGCGCTGGCCCGGCGCACCCGGCACGTTCGGCACGACCGACGCGGCCACCGGCCAGAACGCCGCGACCGCCAGCCCCGTCGCGAGGAACGGCCCGCGCCAGCCGAACGCGTCGGTGAGCGTGCCACCCACGAGCGGCCCGAGCCCGAAGCCCACGCCCACCGCCACCACCGTCGCCCCGATCGAGCGGCCGCGCGTCTCGGGCGTTGTCGTCTTCACGATCGTCGCCATCGAAATCGAGGGGATCACCGTGCCGCTCGCGCCCTGGATGACGCGCGCCCCCACGATCTGCCAGAAGCCCGGAGCCGCGGCCACCCCCACGGAGGCGATCGCGAACGCCGCCAACCCGGCCACGTACAGCCGCTTCGTTCCGAACATGTCCGCGAGCCGCCCCCACACCACCGTGCCGCTCGCGAAGGGGATGAGGTAGGCCGTCACCACCCACGAGAGGTCATCCGCCGGCACCGCGAAGTCCGCCTGGATGTCGGGCAGCGCCAGCGAGCTCATCGATGCGTTCATCACCGAGAGGAACACCGTCCCGCACAGCACCACCAGTGCCGCCGGGCGAAGGCCGGGGACGACTTCGCCGCCGCTGGCTGCCACGCCCGCGATTCTTCCCGTTCCCGCCGCCGGTGTCGATCGCCTACCGTTCGAGGCGGCCCCTCGGTACCATGGGCGCATGCCTATCTACGAGTTCCGCTGCGCGGATTGCTCCCGCATCACGAACTACTTCACCCGCAAGATCGATACCGTCTCAACCGTCAACTGCGAACACTGCGGCAGCGCCAAAACCAGCCGCATGATGTCCAAGTTCGGCCGCACCTACAGCCGCGCCGACATCATCGACAAGTACGGCGACCCGCAGGATTCGAACGACCCCGACGCCTATCGCGACCCCCGCCAGATCGGCAGCTGGGTCGAGAAGCGCTTCGACGAGTACGGCCTCGACCTCCCCGAGGGCGCCCGCGAGATGATCGACGCCGCCCGCGATGGCGAATTCCCCGACCCCGTGAAGGACCTCTAGCCCGGTGACCCCGGACACCTCCGCGCTCGAGGCGATCGTCCCCCGCATCCTCGATCACTTCGCCGCGAAGAACGCCGCCCGCGAGACCGCGCTCACCGCCAGCCGCAGCCTCATCCGCATGAGCGCGAACGCCATCCGCGCCGTCCACCGCCACGACCTGGAGCGTGCCGCCGCGCTCCTCGCGGAAGCGCGCGCCATCCGCGACGACGCCCTTCGCGCCCTCCGCGGCCACCCGGACATCGAATACGCCGGCTTCCTCCACGACGCGCAGAAGGAGTTCGCCGAAGCGAGCGCCACCTTCGCGCTCCTGGGCGAAGGCCGCCTCCCCACGCCCGAGGAGCTGGGCGTGGAATACGCGGCCTACCTCAACGGCATCGCCGAGGCCGTGGGTGAACTCCGCCGCTACCTCCTCGATCGCCTGCGCGCCGGCACGTACGAGGGCTGCGAAGCGATCCTCGCCGCCATGGACGACATCTACGCCGTGCTCGTCACCATCGACTTCCCCGATGCCATGACCGGCAACCTCCGCCGCACGACCGACCAGACGCGCGGCATTCTCGAAAAGACCCGCGGCGACCTCACCATGGCCATCCTCCAGCGCGATGCCATGGCCGCCATCGGTGCCCGCCCGCTGCCTCCTCCCGCCGGCGAGTGAGCCCCACGCGCAAGCCACCGTCCCTGTAGAATCCCGTCGCGGTGCCGCCCTCACATCCGGGGCACACGCAGGGGGTTCGAATGTCACTCTCGGGGCGCGTCGCGCTCGTCACCGGCGGCGGCCGCGGTATCGGCCGAGCCATCTCCATCGGCCTCGCCGAAGACGGCGCCGCCGTCGCCATCAACTACACCCGCGACGAAGAGTCCGCCCGGGCCACCGTCGAAGCCATCGTCGCCCTCGGCGGCAAGGCGAAGGCCTATCAGGCCTCGGTCGAGAACTACGAAGAGGACCAGGCGATGGTCGAAGCCGTCATCGCCGATTTCGGCAAGATCGACATCCTCGTCAACAACGCCGGCATCGCCAGCCGCGGCCAGTCCGTCAGCGATACCGACCCGGCGGAGATGGAGCGCGTCGTCCGCACCCACGCCTTCGGCTCCTTCTACATGTCCCAGCTCGTGCTCGATTCGATGCGCGCCCAGGAGCGCGGCGACATCGTCATGATCTCGTCCGTCGCGGCCTCGTCGTTCGGTCCAAACGGCTCGCCCTACAACATGGGCAAGGCCGCCCTCGAAGCCCTTGCCTTCGGACTCGCGAAGGAAGAGCGCCGCAACGGCATCCACGTCAACATCGTCGCGCCGGGCCTCACCGAGACGCAGATGGGCATTCGCCTCGCCCGCGCAACGCGCGGCACCCAGAGCCGCGAAAACCTGCGAGAGCTCGATTCCAAGATGCCCTTCGGCCACGTCTGCCAGCCCGAGGAGATCGCCGACGCCGTCCGCTACCTCGTCAGCGACCGCTCGACCTACGTCACCGGCCAGCGCATCCAGGTCGACGGCGGCGGACCGATGATGGGGCCCTACTAGAGCTATTAGCTGGCTATTAGCTGTTAGCAGGTACGCACGCATGCGAAAAGGCGCCGGTTTCCCGGCGCCTCGTCGCTTCCTAATAGCTAAGAGCTAATAGCTAGCAGCTTCGTCGCTACCAACCCCGGCCGGCCATCAGCTGCTCCTTCGGCAGCGAGGCGACGCTCAGGCCCGGCATCGCCTTGCCGAGGCCCGTGCTGATGCGCGCGAGCACTTCCGGGTCCTGGTAATGCGTCGTCGCCTCGACGATCGCCTTCGCGACGAGCGGCGGGTTCTCCGACTTGAAGATGCCCGAGCCCACGAACACGCCGTCGGCGCCGAGGCGCATCATCAGGGCAGCGTCCGCGGGCGTGGCCACGCCACCGGCGGCGAAGTTCACGACCGGGAGGCGGCCTTCCTTCTTCACCTGCTGAATCAGGTGCAGGGGAGCCTGCAGCTCCTTCGCGACCGTGTACAGCTCGTCGTCGGGCATGTTCTGCAGGCGGCGAATCTCGTCCTGCACGGCGCGCATGTGGCGCACGGCCTCGACGATGTCGCCGGTGCCGGCTTCGCCCTTCGTGCGGATCATCGCCGCGCCCTCGCCGATGCGCCGCAGCGCCTCCCCGAGGTTCCGGCAGCCGCACACGAATGGCACCTTGAACGCGTGCTTATCGATGTGGTGCGTCTCGTCGGCCGGTGTCAGCACTTCCGATTCGTCGATGTAGTCGATGCCGAGCGCCTGCAGGATATCGGCCTCGACGAAGTGGCCGATGCGGGCCTTCGCCATCACCGGGATGGTGACGGCTTCGATGATCCCCTGGATCATCTCCGGGTCGCTCATGCGGGCGACGCCGCCGTCCTTGCGGATGTCGGAAGGCACCCGCTCGAGCGCCATCACGGCGCACGCCCCGGCCTCCTCCGCGATCTTCGCGTGCTCGGGCGTGACCACGTCCATAATCACGCCGCCCTTCAGCATCTGCGCGAGCCCGACCTTCACGGCCCACGTTCCCGTCGTCTGCGTCACTGCGTCCCTCCGGCTCCCCCTGGTGGTGAATAACCAGTCTAGTGCGCGCGCGCTGTTATGGGGGAGTGATGTTCGCCATCGCGCCGGCCATTACGATGCGACCCGGCCCATACCGGAGGAGCTGGCCATGCTGACCTCATCTCGCGCCTCCGTTCACGCGCCTCATCCCGGTGCGAACCGCGCCCTCACCCGTTTCGTCGCCGACATAGTGGGCGGTATCGCGGTGATCGTGGCGTTCGTGGTCATCGGCAGCAGGGTGGCCGGGCAGTCCTCCAACGAACGCGTCATGGCCACGCTCCCCGATGCCGAGATCGCGGACTACGCCCCATCGCTCTGGGCGTTGGCCGAAAACGTGGAAGCGCTCGTCGCCGCATCCGACGCCGTGGTGATTGGCCGCGTCACCTCCACCTCGTTCGCACTGGAGGACCGCGAGTTCACCTCCGGAACGCACGCCTTCGGCGACCTGACGGCCAAACTGCGCATCACCGCCGCGCTCAAGGGCGACACGCCGGCCGGCACCCTGGAAGTCCGCCAGTTCGCCCACGCCTTCAACGGCAAGCTCCTGGTCGAGGACAACGCCGCTCGAGGAGGGCCAGGCGTACCTCCTCTTCCTGGTCCGGGACCCCGCCACCAGCGTGCTCCGCGTGGGCGATCCCTTCATCCAACAGGTCATCGATGGGCGCGTGTATTGGGCCGGCGCGAAACCGCATCTCCAGGCGAACGACCCCGGTGCCCGCCCGATTGGGAATGACCCGCGCGACCCGCTGATGGCCTTCTGGGGGCTCACCGTCGAGGAAGCCGCCGCCCTCGTGCGCGCCGCTGTCCGCTGAGGCCGCCCGCCGGGGTAGACTCCGCCCATGGCCGACAGCGAACGCATCTCCTGGTATCCCATCGCCCCCCGCGAGGAGCTCTCGCCCGAGGCGCGCGCCCTCTTCGAACAGCTCGACCAGAAGCTCGGCTTCGTCCCAAACGTCTTCCTCGCCTTCGCGTGGAAGGGCCCCCGCTTCGATAAGTGGCGCGCGCACTTCGACGACCTCATGCAGCCCACCGCCGGTCTCGGCAAGGCCGAGCGCGAGATGATCTCGGTCGCCGTCTCCATGCGAAATGGCTGCCTCTACTGCCTCGTGGCCCACGGCTTCGCGGTTCGCGCCCTCCTCAAGGATCCCGTGAAGGGCGACCGCGTCACCTTCGACTACCATCGCGCCGGCCTCAGCCCCCGCCACGTCGCGATGCTCGATTACGCCGTCAAGATCACCGACGCACCCGCTTCCTGTTCCGAGGCCGATATCGACGCTCTCCGCGCGCACGGGTTCGAGGACGGCGACATCTGGGACATCGCCGAGGTGGCCGCCATGTTCAACTTCACGAACCGCCTCGCCTCCGCCACCGGCATGATCCCGAACCCGGAGTACCACGCGATGGCGCGCTGATTCCCAGAGCGTTTGTGCCGCGAGGACTTGCAGAACATCCGTTCTAGATGCAAGCTCCCGCCATGGCCTGCGAACACCCCGGTGAAGAGCGCCAGCGCGTCTACCACGGAACCGCGTCACCCCTGGCCGACCGCCAGCTTTGCGGCCTCTGTGGCGAAATCGTCTACCTCATGCCGGACGCCGCCAGCCTTCGCGTGCCCGCGGACGTGGTCGGCCGGTACCGCGCGACCGAGCCCGCCCGCCGCTACGCCTGAGCCTGCACGAGCCCGCCCGCTCCCGTACGATGAACGCGAGGCGCCGGCCACGCACGCCGCCGCCGCGGGAGCAGCACCATGGGACGCGAGGAAATCGCCGCACTCATCGCCATCCTCCAGGCACAGCTCGAACAGGGCACCAGCGGCGTCGCCATCGGCAGCTGGAAGATCGGCTACGAAAAGAAGCGCAACGCGTTCGTCTTCGATAAGTGCGAAAACGAGGGCTACTGCGAAGAGCGCCCCGCCGTGGTCGCCGCCGATGGCAGCGTCATCGACCCCGGCGGACCGCTCTTCGGCTAAAGCGCCCGCAGAAATTGCCTTTTCGCCCGGCGCCATGTCGGCAGCCGTGCAGGTCCCCGTTATTCCCGTTTGAGCGGAACGCGGCCCTCGTTACGGAGACGCAACGCCCCGGTCACTTCTTGCCCGCGTTATGGCTCCTCACCACGCCACCCCGTGCCGATACCTAAGGTGCTTACTACCAAAGCGAAGGTGCGTGCGCCATGGCCGTAGCTGAACTGAACCGCATCCTCCGTGTTCTCGTCGTCGACCCGATGCCCGACACCGGCCGGAATCTCCGCGATCTCTTCACCGGCCAGGACGAGTTCCGCTTCCAATCCGCCCGCGATATCGCCGACGCGGCCGGCACCCTCACCGCCGGCGCCTACGACGCCGCCATCGTCGATGCCGGCGTCTGGGCGGACGACCGCAACGGTTTCGCCCGCGCCGTCCGCGACGACCATCCGGATGTCGCCATCATCCTCCTCACCAGCGGCGACAACCCCCGCGAGATGCTCCCCTCCCTCAAGCTTGGCGCCCACGACTTCGTCTGCCGCGCCGGGCTCGATCGCGAACAGCTCGCCGCTCGCATTCTCGCCGCCGTCGAGGAGACGCGCGCCGTCCGCCGCCGCGACACCATGGTCCGCTGGCTCGAACGCGAAGCCCGCATCGACCATCTCACCGGCCTGTTCAATCGCCGCGCCTTCGATGAGCAGCTGCGCGATGTGTGCACCGCCGCGCGCATGGCCGACGTCCCCGTCGCCCTCATCGTCATCGACATCGAAGGCACCCGCGTCGTCAACGAAGCCCACGGCCACGAAGCCGGCGACAGCATGATCCGGCGCGCAGCCAGCGGCATCGCCCGCACGCTCCGCGCCGCCGATTTCGCCGCCCGCATCGGTGGCGACGATTTTGCCGTCATCATCGAAAACGCCGACCTCGAAATCGGCCGCCGCATCGCCCGCCGCATTGCGCACGAAGTCGAGCGGCTCAACGCCACCGAATGGGACGGCGAAATCCCCGTCACCCTCTCTTTCGGCGTCGTTTCCGGGCTCGGCTGCGATGCCGGCGAACTCGTCGACGCCGGGGATGCCCAGCTCGCATCAAGTCAGCACATTCGCCCCGTGGTCACCGAACTGCGCTGGCGGGAGGAATCTCATGGACCATCCGTCGCCTGACCCGCGAGCGCACCGCGCTCCGTTCGTCTCACGCCTCGCGCCGGTCACGCTGGGTGTGGTGGGCGCATCCGCCACGGTCGTCACCTTCGGTGCGCAAGACCCGCTGGCCGCGGCCGGTATCGCCGTGCTCTTTGGCTTCGCCGCCACCGTGAGCGAATGGTCCGCGCGCGCCCGTGCCCACTCCATGGCCGAACAGATGGCGGCGTCCCACGTCGAGACGGTCGACCCCGAGTCCGGCATGCTCAACGGCCGCATGTTCCGCGATATCCTCGAACGCGAAATCGCCCGCAGCATCCGCTACGGCGACCGCGCCGCCCTGGCCATTTTCGAGGTCACGACCGCGAACTTCCGGCCCTCGCGCCCCGGCGAGAAGCCGCCGTCGTACGGTGAGCACGTCGCCCACGTGTTCGCGCGCATCGCCCGCCGCTCGGATGTCGTGCTCCGCCTCGACACGAACCGCTTCGCCGTCGTCCTCTCCGAATGCGACCGCGATGGCGCCGCCCTCTTCGTCTACCGCATGCGCACCCAGCTCTCCATGGGCGCCTATGCCCGGAACGACGACGGCAGCAGCATCTACGCGCGCGCCATCGGCGGCTGCGTCCAGTGGGCGCCCGAATTCACCGACGCCCGCTCCTACGTCGATGCCGCCTTCGCCGACCTGGAGCGCAATCGCCGCGAAATCGAATCCGAAGAGGCCCGCTTCCGCGCGCACCCGCCCTCCCCCCGGGAAGGCAAGGTCGCCTGAGCGACACCATCCCATGGGACCCACGAGGAGCCCGCGTCACCCGGCGCGGGCTTCTCGCTGTCCGCGCGAACTCCTAAAGCAGCCTCGGCGCGACCGGGTCCGGCGTGAGCACGCCCGGGTCGTCGTTCGCGACCGAGTTCACCCGCTTCGAAACCGCCGTCGCGATGAGCCCGCGTGCCGGCGGCGGCGCCAGCAGCCGGTGCAGCTGCTCCGATGGCGTCGTCGCGAACATCCAGCGGCTCGCCGCATCCTCGTCCAGCACCACGGGCATGCGGTCGTGGTAGGGCGCCATCGTCTCGTTCGCCACCGTCGTCACCACCGTGAACGTCCGCTGCCACTCGCCCGGCTTCGCCTGCCACGATTCGTATAGCCCCGCCATGAACAGGAGGCCGCCTTCGGGCCGGTGAAACCAGAATGGTTGGCGGTCTGTTTTCGGCCCGGTCCATTCGTAGAAGCCGTCCGCGGGCACGATGCAGCGCCGCTTCTGGAACGCCTCGCGGAAAGCGGGTCGCGCCGCCAGCGTCTCCGCGCGCGCGTTAATCTGCCGCGCCGCCATCGAGGCATCCTTCGCCCACGAGTTCACGAGCCCCCAGCGCGCCGCCACCAGCTCGCGCCCCTCGTCCTTGATGCGCACGATGTAATACGGGTCCGTGGGGGCGATGTTGTACCGCGGCCGGAACTCCGCGTGGTCGAGTTCCTCCACGGGCACGCCCAGCTCGTCCGCCAGGAGCGTCGCGTCCGCGTAGGTCATGGTCATCCGGCCGCACATGGCGAATAGTCTGCGCGCCGCGGTGGCGCCTGCCTACTCCCCGGCGAACTTCGCCCGCACGGCCGCGTCTTTCTCCGCCACCATCGCCTCGAGGCTCGCCTGGAACGCGCTCATCGCCGCTCGCAGCCCCGGGTCCGAAGCGCCGAGGATGCGCACCGCCATCAACCCCGCGTTTCGCGCCCCACCGATGGCCATCGTCGCGACGGGCACCCCGCCCGGCATCTGCACAATCGAAAGCAGCGAATCCAGCCCCGCCGTGTGCTGCAGCGGCACGGGCACGCCAATCACGGGCAGCGGTGTCATCGAAGCCACCATCCCCGGCAGGTGCGCGGCGCCCCCCGCGCCCGCGATGATCACCCGCAGCCCCCGCCCGGCGGCCTCGCGGGCGTACTCCAACATCCCCGCCGGGGTGCGGTGCGCCGAGACCACGCGCACTTCATGCGCCACGCCGAACTCGCGCAGCGCGTCCGAGGCGGCCTGCATCACCGCCAGGTCCGAATCGCTCCCCATGATGATGCCGACGATCGGGTCTGCCATGCTGCCTCCGCGAACGCCTCAGGCGGGTTCGCCCACGAGGATAGCCGCGGCGCGATCTGCACGCTCGCGCACCTCGTTCGCGTCCTCGCCCAGTGCCGTCACATGGCCGAGCTTCCGTCCCGGGCGCGGGCCCTTGCCGTAGAGGTGCACATGCACGCCCGGCACCGCCAGCGCCCGCGGCAGGTTCGCGCGCGGGTCGCCACCCGCTGCTCCCCCGACGACGTTGACCGTCACGACCGCGGGCGCGACGGGAGCCGTGCTCCCCAGCGGCCAATCGAGCACCGCCCGCACGTGGTTCTCGAACTGCGACGTCACGCAGCCCTCGATCGTGTGGTGCCCGGAGTTGTGCGGCCGCGTCGCGATCTCGTTCACGAGCACCTCGCCGCCTCTCGCCACGAAGAGCTCCACCGCCATGATTCCCGTCACCCCGATCGCGTCGGCGATGCGCTCGGCGATGTTCCGCGCGTGCGCCGCCACGGAGGGGTCGATGGGCGCCGGCGAAACCAGCTCGCGGCACATCCCGTCGGCCTGCACCGTCTCGACGACGGGGTACACGACGCTTTCGCCCCCGGGCCGCCGCGCGATGAGCACCGCGACCTCGCGCTCGAGTTCGACCATCGCCTCCGCGAACAGCCGCAAGCCGCCCGCGGCGCCCTCCGCGACCACGCGAGCCGCATCCTCGGCCGTCCGCGCGACCCACACGCCGCGGCCGTCGTAGCCGCCGCGTGCCGCCTTAATCACCACCGGCCAACCGCCGTGGGCTGCCGCGAACGCCGCCGCATCCTCCGCCGTCGCCACCACCGCGTGCGCCGGCACGGGCAGCCCGAGCGCGCCGAACTGCTCCCGCTGCCACAGCTTGTCCTGCGCGAACCGCATCGCCGCCGGCGAGGGCCGCAGCACCTGTCCCTCGCGCGCCAGCTGCTCCAGCAGTTCCGGCGGCGCCAGTTCGTGGTCGAAGGTCACGATGTCGCAGCCCGCGGCGAACCGCCGCAGCGCCTCGAGGTCCGTGTGGCTGCCGATTTCGGCGTCGGCGCTCACGAGGGCGGCGCCGTCGTCCGCGCGCTCCGAAAGCACCCGCAGCGTCACCCCCAGGGGAATCGCGGCCTGGTAGGTCATGCGCGCGAGCTGCCCGCCACCCACCATCCCCAGCCGCGGCACCGGCGACTCATTCACCGAGCAGGTTCAGCAGCGCACCCACCTGGCTGCGCTCTTCGACCGGGTGCCGGAAAGGGAGGTCATCGTGCACCTGGTAGGCGTTTCGCCGCCCGACGCGTTCGCGGCTGAGGTACCCGGCGTCCACCAGGTCGGCCACGATGCGCTGGGTCGCCCGTTCGGTGATGCCCACGGCCGCCGCCACGTCCCGCAGCCGGACGTTCTGGTCGCGCGCGATGCAGAGCAGCACGTGCGCGTGGTTCGTGAGGAAGGTCCATTCCTGCGTCGGCATCCGCGATGGCACCCGTGCGGCGGTGGAGTTCGTGTCCCGCGAAGCCGCCATTATGCGTGAGCACCTTCCCGGTGTCTCGCGCGCCGCCCGCGCCCGCTAGAATCCCCCAACCAGCCTGGAGGGACGCCATGGCCATCGAAACCGGAGACGTGCGCGCGAACGGCATGGTGTTCACCTGCCGCCGCGCCGGGCCCGCCACGGGCGAACCCGTCATCCTCCTCCACGGCTTCCCCGAGACCTCGCACATGTGGTCCGGGCTGCTCCCCGCGCTCGCCGCGGCCGGTTACCGCTGTATCGCCCCCGACCAGCGGGGCTACAGCGAAGGCGCGCGGCCCGAGGGTGTCGAGCACTACGCCACGACCGCCCTCGTGGCCGACGTCCTCGCCATCGCCGATGCCGAGGGCTTCGACCGCTTCCACCTCATCGGCCACGACTGGGGTGCCGTCGTGGGCTGGCGAACCGTGATGGCGCATCCGGACCGCATTGCCAGCTGGAGCGCGCTCTCCATCCCGCACATCGCGTCCTACCAGCACGCCTACGCGACGGACCCCGTGCAGCAGCAGAAGAGCGCCTACATCACCTTCTTCCAGCAGGCCGGCGCCGCCGAGGCCGCCCTCACCGGCAACGACTTCGCCATGCTCCGCGGCATCTGGACCGCGAGCCCGCCGGAGGAAGTCGCCGAGTACGTGCGCGTGCTCTCCCAGCCCTACGCCATGACGGCGGCCCTCAACTGGTACCGCGCGGGCTTCGGCGGCGGCGCGCCCACACTGCAGGACTCCGGCCAGGAGGTGGCGGTTCCCACGCTCACGGTCTGGGGCAACCAGGACACCGCCGTCGGCCGCTCGACCACGCTCACGGCGGCGCAGTACATGAAGGGCCCCTACCGCTTCGTCGAGCTCGACGCCGGCCATTGGCTCATCCAGGAGAAGTTCGAGACCGTTCGCGACGAGATCCTCGCCCACCTGCGCGCGAACGCCATCGTCTGAGCCCTACCGCGGCTTGCCCCAGTGCCACCACGTCACGCGCCCGGGCGTGATGACCATGAGCGCGGTCTCCTCCAGTGCCATCGCCTGGTACTGGCGGTAGCGCCCGCGCAGCGCGGCCAGCGCCTCCGGCCATTCGCCTCCGCGCATCAGGGCCGCCGCCGTCCCCTCCACGCGCACCCACGCGAGCTTCGTCCAGTCGTCGTCGTAGCGGTCGGCGAGCAGGGTGACGCGAGGGTCGCGGGCGATGTCGCGGAAGCGCGCGAGGGCGCCCCGTCGCTTCGGCTTCTGGTCGTGCGAAATCACCACCCGGCCATCCACGGCGGCGAAGCACACGGGCACCATGCGCGGTCGCCCGTCCTCCGCGATCGTCGCCAGGTGCGCGACGCGGCACTCCTCCAGCAGCGCCGCCGCCTCCGGTTCGAAACCCGCCATCAGGCCAGGGGCGCGGGAAACGGCACACCGCACTTCGCCCCCAGGGCCCCGAGCAGGTCGATCGTCTCCCCGTCGAGGGGGATGCCGTGGACTTCGCGGTCCGCCCGCGCGAGCGCCTCCGGGTCCCCCGGGATGAGCACGCGCTCGACGCCGGGCTCGGGCGTCGTCGCGCGGATGTGGTCGACCATCCGCCGCATCTCCGCCTTGAACTCCACCGGGTCGCGGAAGGCGTCGATCCGCCACGCCGCGAACCAGAACCCCTGGGCCAGGATCGCCCGGTCGAGGAACAGCCCCGACCCCGTGCCCGAAAGCACGCCCGTGAGGATGTCGACCATCAGCCCGAGCCCGTAGCCCTTATACGAACTCGTCTCCAGCCGCGACCCGAGCGGCAGCAGCGCGCCCCCCTGCCGGAGGATGGTCGGGTCCGGGGTGCTCGTGCCCGTGGCATCGACGGCCCAGCCGGGCGGGATCGGCTTTCCCTGCCGCGTCGCGATCTCGAGCTTCCCCGCCGCCACCGCCGTCGTCGCCATATCGAGCAAGAAGGCGTGGCTGCCCTCCACCGGCGCCGCCATCGCGATCGGGTTCGTGCCGAAGACGCGCTCAAGCCCGCCGGCCGCGTTCGCGATGGGGGGCACGTTGCACATGGCCATGCCCACCATGTCCTGCTTCGCCGCCAGGTGCGCGTAATATCCCGCCGCCCCGAAGTGCCGGCCGTTGCGCACCGCCACCATCCCGATGCCCGTCGCGTGCGCCTTCGCGATGGCCGCATCCATCGCCTTGCGCCCGACGATGATGCCCATGCCGCCATCGGCGTCCCAGGTGGCCGCCACCGGGCTGTCCCGCACCACGGCGATCGACGGGGCCGGGTTCACGATCCCGCGGTCGAAGCCAGGCGCGTACCCCGGGTGCCACGGCAGATGCGCGATGCCGTGCGACTCGATCCCCGCGAGGTCGGCGTCGATGAGCACCTCCGCCCCCAGCGCCGCATCCCCGGGCGGAACGCCGTACGCGACGAGAACATCCGCGGTGAAGCGGCGCAGCTCCGGGGCAGCGAAACGGGGGCGAAGGTCGGCGGCCATGCCGCGCACGATACGCCGCGCTCCCGCCCTTCGCGCTACCCCTCCACCGGGAAGTCGTCCATCCGGATGCGGAAGAACGCCTCCGCGAACTCGCACCCCTCGCCCGCCGCCGCCTCCCGGCTCCACTGCTCGATGAACGCCACATCCCCGGCGGCGATCTGGCTCGGGTGGGCCAGCAGCGCGCGCTTCTTCAGTTCCAGCGTCGCCCCGATATCGATGCGAATGTTCATGCGATCGCTGAACCCGAGGAGGATCTGCTTCACCTTGTGCGGCTCGTACCCGTCGATGAGCAGCTCCGGGAAGGTCAGCCGGTCGCGCGCGCTCGGGAAGATCGCGTCGAGCGCGGCATCCCCGGTCGTGCGGTGGTCCGGGTGGTTGAGGTAGAAGTCGCCCACGAACCGCGCCGTCGGGTCGAAGGTGATGACTGCCTCCGGGCGGACCTGCCGGATGACGCGCGTGAGGTCCCTCCGCAGCTCGAGCGTGTGCTGCAGGTACCCGTCCGGGTAGCCCATGAAGACGAAGTCGCGCACGCCGAGGATCGCCCCCGCGGCCCGCTGCTCGGCCTCGCGAATGACGGTCAGCTGCCCGGGCGTCATCGCCGGGTCGTCGCTGCCCTTGTCGCCCTTCGTGATGATGCAGTACGTCACGTGCGAACCCGCCGCCGCCCAGCGCGCGATGGTGCCCGCGCACATGAACTCGGCATCGTCCGGGTGCGCGACGATGACCAGCGCCGAGGCGGGAGCGTTCTGAAGCAGCATGCGGCGACTCCGGGAGGCGGTATCCCGAAAAGCCTAGCAGCCCCGGCCGTGTGAAGCCGGGGCTGCCATCGAAGTCCAGTCGCCGTCCGGGGTCAGGCTCGCGCGGGGAGTGCCTTTCGCAGCACCGGGAGCCGTGCTTCGCGCAGCCGCGGCAGCTCGATGATGACGAACGCCGCCAGCGAAACCATCCCGATCGCGGCCAGCGTCATGCGCGCGCCCGCGATCTCCGCACCGATGCCGGTGAGCAGCATCGGCAGCACCAGTAGCCCTTCGGTCAGCGTCTCCTGGGTCGCGAAGACGCGCGACTGCTGGCCCACGGGCGCACTCTCCGTCAATGCCACGCGTGCGCTGACGAGCGTGGTGCTCAGGCCCAGCCCCAGGAGGAATGCCGCCGGCAGCGCCACGACGAAGGTCGCGTTCATGTGGATTTGCAGCTGCGAAATGGGCTGCAGCGTCGTCAGGTTCACCACCGCCGCGAGTCCGTAATCGAACATCGCCAGCGCGAACACCGCCACCACCAGCCCGGCCACCGAATACCGCATCACCATGCGCGACCGCTCGAGGTTCACGCCCCGGTTCGTCCACGCCAGCCCGAGCACGATGCCGACGACGCCCGGCGCCACCAGGTACACGAGCGCGCTGTTCGGGAGGCCGAGGTCGTGCCGAAGGTAGAGCGGCAGGGCAACGATGATGCCCCGCGAGACCACCGTCTTCAGCGCCAGCGTCACCACGGCGTAGCGCGCGACGTCTTCGCGGAAGAAGAAGCGGCAGACGTCGCCGAACGCGAACGCCTCGCGCGTCGATTCCATATGAGTGGCCGCGGTGCCGCGCAGCCGCCAGCCGAGAAGCGCCGCCACCGGCACCTGCGCCGCGAACAACAGGGCACACGCCGCGAGCATCAGCGTCGCGCCGCCCGCGAGATACAACGCCGGCGCCAGCACCACAACGCCGAGCCCCTGCCCGCCGTACTGCAGCGCCACCACCACCGAGTGCGCGCGGCTCGAAGCCTCGTGCCGCAGCGAACGCACCATCGCCATCTCGGCGGGCGTAAACACCTGCGACACGGCGCTGTAGAGCCCGGCGATCATCCAGGCGCTCGTCGATCCATCGATGAGGACGATGCCCACGGCCAGCGCGGCGAAGCGGAGGGCGGCGCCCACGACCATGCCGCGGGCCGGCCCGAGCTGGTCGGCAATCGCACCGCCCGGCATCCCCAGGAGGAGCGACGGCACGAGCTGCGCCACGAACAGGCTGCTGATGCCCAGCGAGGCGTTCTCACCCGTGCCGGCCGCCACGAAGAGCGCCGCCCACAGGAGATTCTGGCCAGTCTGCGCAAGGAGCTTCGACGCGTAATACAGCGAACGGTCGCTCACGAACCGCTACCCTCCGGTGCCACCAACACGCACACTCCCTCACCCCGATCGTCGGACGGCCGCGGGCCTTCCGCACCGGGACATACCCTGCCTTGAGCTGTTGGAGGGGGACACTCCGAAGCTCTCGATGCGCCTGCGAGGTTAGCTGACGGGTTCGGCGTCGAGATCGCCGGCCAGCGTTCGCTGGCTACACCCCTATTGGCCGGGCCGTTCGGTTGCCCTCGCTGCCCTGCCACGCGGTTCCCCCGCTCCGGCCCGATGACCGGATTCGGCACCTCCAGACTACCACCTGTTATGCCCATGTAACGTAAGGAAAGGCCGGAATGCCCCGAAAATCCGGATGCAAATCTCCCTCCGATGGCCCTTGCGCATACCCGTTCCCGGTCCCTCCGGAATCCGCCGAACGCGGTCCAATGCCATCCGCCGGGCCAGGCTCCGTGCCTGTTGCGAAACCGTGATCCCGGGGCGCCAACGCGGGTCCCGCCGGTCCCCGATCCCGGTTCGCATGGACGGATACCCCACCCGCTCGGGGGCGTAGCGTCTGCCTGTGGAGAATCCGATCACGGCCCTGCTGCACGGTCCCCATACCGCGCCCGGTGGCGCCCGGCGGCCTGTTGCGCCGCATCTCCCGCTCATCCGGCTGGAACACGTCTCCCGTATCTACGGCGAGGCCGGCGTGCCCGTCCGCGCCCTCGACGATGTCTCCCTGGATGTCGCGCGCGGCGAGTTCATCGCCGTCATGGGGCCATCGGGTTCGGGCAAGAGCACGCTCATGAACATCATCGGCTGCCTCGATCGCCCCACCTCCGGCACCTACCTGTTCGAGGGCCACGACCTCGGTCGCACGTCCGATGACATTCGTGCCCGTCTCCGCGGGCAGCTCTTCGGCTTCGTCTTCCAGCACTTCAACCGCCTCCCGCGCATGTCCGCGCTGGAGCAGGTCGAGCTGCCGCTCATCTACCATCACCCCGTCCACCGCCGCGCTCGCGCCATCGCCGTCCTTCGCGACCTCGGCCTCGGCGATCGCATGCACCACACCCCGGCCGAGCTCTCGGGCGGCCAGCAGCAGCGGGTCGCCATCGCGCGCGCGCTCGTGGTCGCGCCCAGCGTGCTCTTCGCCGATGAGCCCACCGGCGCCCTCGATTCCGCCACGAGCCACGAGATCATGGAGCTCCTCGCCCGGCTCGTCCGCGAACAGCGCATCACCGTCATCCTCGTGACCCACGAGGCGGAGATCGCCGCTTACGCCGGCCGCACCCTGCGCATGCGCGACGGCCGCATCGTCGAGGACACCGCCCGTCGCGAGCCCGCCTCCGCCTGATGTGACGCCCGCGCCCCGGCCTGTAGGCTTGGCCGGTGGTCAGCGCCCGCCGTTCCTTCGCCGCGCTCTCCCCGGAGCGCCAGGGCATCATCGCGGTCCTTGCCGCCGCCATGCTCTGGAGTTCTGGCGGCCTCTTCATCAAGGCGGTCTCGCTCGATGCCCTGGGCGTCACGATGTGGCGTTCGCTGCTCGCCGGCGCGGCGCTGGCGTGCTTCACGCGCACCGTGCCCCCGCATCCGCTGCGCGCCTCTCGCCTCGAATGGGCCCTCGCCGTCAGCTACGCGCTCATGCTCGTCTTCTTCGTCAGCGCCACCAAGCTCACGACCGCCGCGAACGCCATCTTCCTGCAGTACACCGCGCCCCTGTACGTCCTCGTGCTCTCGCCCATCTTCCTGGCCGAACGTCCGTCGCGGTTCGACCTCCTCTGCGTCGCGGTCGCGTTCGGGGGCATGGGCCTCTTCTTCGTCGGCAAGCTCGAAACCGATGACCTGGGCGGCAACCTCTGTGCCCTCACCAGCGGCGCCGCCTTCGCCGCCTTCCTGACGCTGCTGCGAGCGCCCGGCTGCGTCCCCGCGACGCGTCCACGCTCCATGATCCTGGGGAATGCGCTGCTCGTGGCCTCCCTCGCCGGCGTCAATCTTGCGCGCGGCGACAGCGCACCGTTCACCCCCGGACCCGCCGATATCGCGGGCCTCGTCGTCCTCGGCGTCTTCCAGATCGGGTTGGCCTACGCCTTCTTTGGCTTCGGCATCCACCGTGTCGCGGCGCTCGAAGCCTCGCTCATCGGCATGCTCGAACCCGTGCTCAACCCGGTCTGGGTGTTCGCCTTCCTCGGCGAAACGCCCGGCTGGTGGGCCGTCGCCGGCGGTGCCGTGATCATCGCCGCCGTCACCGTCCGCACCGTCGCCGCCGAGCGCGGCCGCCGCCCGCCCGCAGCCATCGATGAGCCGCTCATCGTGCACTCCGAGGCCTGATGGACGCCGCCAGCACCACCCGCGACCTCATGGCCGTCTACGGCGAACTCGATGCCATGCACGCCTGGCGCGGCTGGCACTGGTGGCCTGACGCCGACCCCTTCGAGGTCATCGTGGGCGCGATCCTCGTGCAGAACACCGCCTGGGCGAACGTCGAACGCGCCCTCGACCGCCTGCGCGCGGCGGACGCCCTGACCCCGGAGGCGATGGACGCGCTCCCCGAACTCGCGCTCGAGGAACTCGTCCGTCCGAGCGGCCAGTACCGGCAGAAGGCGAAGAAGCTGCGTGCCGTTCTCGCCCTCGCCGCGCGCCACGGCGGCCTCGCAGCCCTCCTCGCGCTTCCGCCGGTGACCCTCCGCGCTGAGCTCCTGGCAACCTGGGGTATCGGCCCCGAAACCGCCGACGCCATCGTCGTCTACGCCGCGCGCGAGCCCGCCTTCGTCATCGATGCCTACACCATGCGTCTCTTCTCACGCCTGGGCGCCGGCCCCGTAACG
This sequence comes from Dehalococcoidia bacterium, assembly GCA_046328225.1. Taxonomy (GTDB): domain Bacteria; phylum Chloroflexota; class Dehalococcoidia; order Tepidiformales; family Tepidiformaceae; genus Amarobacillus. The sequence continues at coordinate 68,313 of JAXLWZ010000004.1, forward strand.
TCCCGCGACTACGCCACCTGGCAGGCGTTCTTCACCACGCACCTCCCCGAGGACCGCGACACCTGGGCCCGCTACCACGCCCTCATCGTCATGCACTGCAAGCACCTCTGCCGCAAACGCGCACCCCTCTGCCAGCAGTGCACCCTCGCCGCCCGCTGCCCCTTCGCCCAAGGCGAATAGCCACCCTTTTCTCCTTCCTCTTTTCTCCTTTCTCTCCCTCCCCCTACCATCGAAGGAGGCCCGCCGCGCGCCGCGCCCCCCGGGCTCCCAATCATGCTCTACGCGGAATCGGTCTCGAAGTCGTTCGGCCCCAAGGACGTGCTCGCCAACGTGAATTTCATCATTGGCGATGGCGAACGCGTGGGCCTCGTCGGCCCCAACGGTGGGGGCAAATCGACCATCCTCCGCCTCCTCGCCGGTGACCACGCGCCCGATACCGGCGCCGCCGGCCACCGCGGGGGCGCCCTCGGCTACCTTCGCCAGGAAGCCGGCCTGCAGGACGGCAACACCCTCATCGAGGAGCTCTGGCTGGCCTTCCCCGAGGCCCACGCCATCGAGCGCGACCTCGCCGCCATCGCCACCGCCATCGAATGCGGCGATGGCGACCTCGATGCCCACATCGAGCAGCAGGCCCGCCTCTTCGAGGAGTTCGAACGCCTCGACGGCTACCGCATCGAAGCCCGCATCGGCCGCGTCCTCGATGGCCTTGGCTTCGATGTCGCGGCCGACGTGGCGAAGCGCTGCGGCGCCTTCTCAGGCGGCTGGCAGATGCGCATCGCCCTCGCGAAGGTCCTCGTTCGCCGCCCCGAAAACCTGCTGCTCGACGAGCCGACGAACCACCTCGACGTCCGCACCCGCGACTGGCTCGCGAACGAACTCATCGACTACCCCGGCACGGTGCTCATCGTCACCCACGACGGCGAATTCCTCGACCGCGTCGCCACCCGCATGCTCGACCTGCGCGAAAAGACCATCGAGAGCTACCCCGGCAACTACACCAACTACCAGCGGCTCAAGGCCGAGAAGCTCCAGGCCCAGGACCGCGCGGCCGCCCGCCAGGAGCGGGAGCTCGACCGCCAGGAGCGCTTCATCGAGCGGTTTCGCGCCAAGGCCACGAAGACCTCCGCCGTCCAGAGCCGCGAAAAGCAGCTCGCGAGGGTCGAGCGCATCGACCGCACGCGCAAGGAGTCCGAGGTCCACTTCCAACTGAACGCCTCGGGCCGGACCGAACGCGACGTCCTCATGCTGAAGCACGTCGCGCACGCTTACGGCGACCACCTCGTCCTGCTCGACGTCAGCCTCCACATCGAACGCGGCCAGAAGGTAGTGCTCGTGGGCCCGAACGGCAGCGGCAAGAGCACGCTGCTCAAGATCGCGGCCGGGCACTTCGCCCCCTCCGAGGGCGTCGTCGATTGGGCCGAACGCGCCCGCCCCGGCTACTACGACCAGCACCAGGACGAAGCCCTCGACCCCGAACGCACCATCCTCGACGAGGTTCGCTCCGTCGCCATGGGCCAGACCGATGAGCGCCTCCGCACGGTCCTCGGCCAGTTCCTCTTCAAGGGCGACGACGTCTTCAAGGCCGTGAAGGTGCTGTCCGGGGGCGAACGCAGCCGCGTCGCGCTCGCGAAGTTCCTCATTCAGCCGACGAACGTGCTGCTCCTCGACGAGCCCACGAACCACCTCGATCGCACCACCCGGCGCAAGCTCATCGAGGCGCTGCAGGGCTACGACGGCACCATCCTCTGCGCCAGCCACGACCCCGGCATCGTCGACGACGTCGCCACCCGCGTGTACGAAGTGAAAGACACCGAGGTGTCCGAAGTGCTCGCCCGCCGCAAGGACTGACGGCCCCCGTGGCGCCCTCCCCGGGCTACCCCATCCGCGGCTTCATCGCGTAAATGCGCGTGACGTCGACTTCCACCTCGACCGTGCTCGCGCCCTGCCGCTCGGCTTCCGTGCCGGGCACCGCGCGCGCCCGCCCGTAGACCATCGCCACCGCGCCGTCCAGGTTCTTCGAAAGGGCCACGCGCGGGTTGGCGGCGATGTCCTTCGCCCGTACCGAACCCGTGAACATGCGCATCGTCAGGCGGCCATCGGCCGCGAAGCCGGCGTGCACCACCGCGATGTGCGGCTGCCCCTTCGCACCGACGGACGACACGGTGCACCACCGCTGCGCCTGCCACATCGCGAGGAACGCGGCGGCGTCGCAGCGCCAGTCCTCCCGCGCGAACACACGCCCGACCTCGGGAGTCGCCGTCGCGGCCGAATGGTCCAGCACCGCCTGGATGCGCGCGATGACCTCAGGTGCGTACTCAGAATCGGGCATGCGGGGGACCTCCATACTGGGGGCGGGCGTCAGTCCTTGCGGGCGACGCATCAGATCGCGCGCGGGCCCGAACGCTTCTCTTTCGAAGGCGCCGGTGGCGGCGGGGGCGCCGCGATGGGCTCGCTACCGCCCTCGGCGATCCACGCCCCGGCGCCCGGCACGCGGTCGAAGGCGTCCATCATCATGGGGGCCATCGCCACGGCTTCGCTCTCGGTCCCCACTTCGAACATCGGCTCCAGTTCGAGGTCCGGCTCCGGCGTCCGGGTCCGCGCGAGGAGGGCCGGCAGGTGCGGGTTCGAAGCCACGGCGTCGCCGCGCGCCACGCGGGCGGCCGGCGTGTCGCCTTCCTGCATGAACGCCAGCAGCGCCTTCCCAAAGGTGAACGCCGTCGACTCATCCTCCGGGTAGGCGAGGAAGACCTGCTCCGCCGTCTCCGTGTCGCCCCGCTCCAGCGAAAGCCAGAGGAGCCCGTGGCGCGCGCCCTGGTTATCCATGGGGTTCAGCCGGATCATCTCCGCGAAGTAGCTCGCGGCCGCATCCGCCGCCCCGAGGTCCCAGTTCGTGCGGGCCACCGCCTCCAGCGCGCGCATGAACGGCCGCGTCTCGTCGATCAGCCAGAAGTTGCCCGCCTCTTGCTCGAACATCTCCTGCCCGAGCGTTTCGAACCCTGCCATCAGCCCGAGCGTGAAGAACACCAGCGCGAGTTCCAGCTCCTCGCCCGCGTCGTACCCCAGGTACACCCACGCATCGGCGCAGTTGTCGTCCAGCCGCAGCGCGTCGAGGGCCATGGCGGTGCCTTCGCCGGGCATGCCCCAGGCTTCGTCCATCATCTGCTGCGCCTGCTCGCGCGCCGTCAGCCCCAGCGCCCGCGGCGGCTCCGGGTGCCGCGCGATGACCTCCGCGAGGTCGCGCTTGAGCCGCGTCGGCTCCATCTCCTCGGAGCGCATGAGCACCTCGCTCACGCCTTCCAGGAAGCGGAAGACCGGGTTGTTCCTATCGATGTCGTTCGGGTCGTCAGGCGATGTCATGCGGCTCCCTCCCCGCCAGCGCGATCGCCCGGCGTGGCTTTACCTTACCATGCAAGCCCTTGCGGTCCGGGTTCAGTGCCGGCGGCGCTGCTTCGGTTTGGCCGCCGCTTTCGCCGCCCGCAGCGGCGAGAACGTCGCCCGTTCGCCCGTCGCCTCCGAGAGCCAGTTGGTCGCGCCGCCGTACCGCCGGAAGGCGTCGCGGACCAGGTCGGCCGCCTCCCATGCCTTCTCCTCCGGCGTGCTCTCTTCGGCCGTGTGCTTCGGTTCCATGCCGGGGTTGAGCAGGTATTTCGCCACCAGCGGGTACTTGCGGTACGCCTCCTGCGCCAGCGCGCGCCCCTGGGGTGTGTTGCCCCAGCGCGCGTACTCCGTCATCGCCCGCAGATACGGCCACGCCTCGTCCGTGTCGTCGTCGTCCCACGTCTCGACCAGGTGCTCGGCATAGTCGATGTCGTGCACCTCGATCGTCAGCGGCAGGAGCCAATGGCGCGCGCCGAGATGGTCCTGTTTGTCGAAGTCCATCATCTCGTCGAGCCGGTGGTATGCCTCCACGATGCGCCCCGCGGCCATGAGCATCGAGGCCGAGACCATCATCGACTCCAAGAACTGCCGCGTCTCGGCCGTCTCCCAGAACCGCCCCTCGTACTCCTCCATGACACCCGGCTTCAGCGAACGCTGCGCCGCGTACAGCCCGAGGTTCGCGAGCAGGGCCGCCAGCGTGGGTTCGTGCGCGAACGACGTCGCCAGGTAGGCCCACGGCTCGTAGTCCCACGGCGTCAGCCGGAGCGCATCCACGGCCAGCGGGACGCCGCGCAGGCCCTCCGCCTCGTACGCTTCGTCCATCAGCTCGCCGGCCTGCTCCGAGGGCAGCTTGCTCAGGTCCCGGTTCGCCACCGGATACGCCTTCAGCAGCGCTTCTATCTTCGGCGCGATGCTGTCGAGGTCGCCGTCACCCTGCCCCGGGTAGAGTGCGATGATGCCCGTGAGGAACGCCACTACCGGGTCTTCGGGCTTCGAACCGCGGCCGGCGGGTTGGGTCGGTCGTGCCATGCGCCCAGTCTACGCCAGACCCCCGTTTCGGTCGGCCGCCGCCGGCGTTCCTGCCCGAAACTCACCCCTCCATCCGCCGCTGTGACCGTTTTGTGACACTTTCGCCCGAGCGCGGTGACACCTCCCGGGGATGATCAAGGCCACGGACGACTCTCCCCGGAGGATGCACAATGGAATACAGCATGGTTGCGATGCGCCCCGGCACGCCCCTTCCCCGCGAATACGAAACCCCCGTCGCGCCGCCCGCGCGCTCGCGGCTGCGCCGCTTCTTCGGCATCACCACCGACGGGCGGGCCTGGCTGCGCATGCTCTACCTCGCGCTGGCGTTCCCCGCCGGCCTCGCCTCGTTCGTCGCGCTCGTGACGCTGATCGCCGTCGGGGCAGGCATGCTGGTGACGCTCGTGGGCATCCCCCTGCTGACCCTCACCATGTACGGGTGGTGCCTCGCGGCGGACGGCGAACGGCTGCTTTCGAACCTGCTCCTGGGGACGCGGATCCGCCGCCTGTCGTTCCCAGAAAGCGGGTCCCTGTGGGATTGGTCGCGCCTGAAGCGCCGTCTCGCGAACCCGCTCACCTGGAAGGCGCTCGTCTTCCTCGTCCTGCGGTTCCCGCTCGGCACGCTCTCGTTGGTGCTGATCTGCCTGTTCGCGCTGCCGCTTTCGCTGTTGGCCGCACCCGTCACGATCGCGTTCGGCGATACCGTCGATATGGGGCCAACGAGCTTCCTGGACGAATGGTGGCAGGCGCTGCCGTTCGCCGTGGCCGCCATCCCGCTTGCCGTCGCCATGCTCCATGGCCTCAACGGGTTCGCAATCCTCAACGGCTGGCTCGCCACCGCGCTCCTCAGTGGTGGCCGCCCCACGGAAGCCGCGCCCGCGGTGTCGTCGGCGATGCCGCCCGTCGCCAATGCCGAACCGGCGCCCGCCGCATCTGCGGCGATTCCCCCTGTCGCCGCGCTTTCAGCCACCGCCACGCCCGCCGCGGACGACGATGCCCCCATCGCCAGTGAGCCCACACCTGCCGTGCTCGAGCCCGCGTCGCCGCCCGCCGCCGATGAGCCGTCACTCGAGCCGCGCCTCTCCGTGGACGTCGCGATGCGCATCGTCGCCGTCGAAGGGCGCCGCGTGGAGCTCACGCCCCGCGAATTCGACCTCATCGCCCTGTTCGTCCAGAACCCGAATCGCCCCTTCAGCCGCGACGAACTCCTCGACCGCATCTGGAAGCACGACTTCGAAGTCACCGACCGCACGATCGACACCCACGTCCAGCGCCTCCGCAAGAAGCTCGGGGCCGGCGCCGTGGCTATCCGCACCGTCTGGGGCGTCGGCTACCGCTTCGATCCCGCCGCCACCGAAGAAGAACCCACCCCCGGCCCGTGACACGCCCGCTCGGCGCTCCTGCTCGCGCCGGGCCACAATTCCCCGGCTGCCCTCATCCCTGGAGCTTCGCGATGCCTCATCCCTCATGCCTCATTCCTCATCTCTCGCGATGACTATCGCGCGCAAGGTCTGGACCGCCGCCCTCCCGGAGATGCGCCTCGCCTGCTTCGAACGCGAATGCGCCGACCCGCGCGACCCTGCGGCCGTGGTCGATGAGCTCTGGGACGCCTTCAACACCTGGCGCGTCGAGTCCCGGCCGGCGCTCGGCCGCATCGATATCGCCGCCCTGGGCTTCACGATGGAGCGCGACGATGGCGCCCTCCTGCTTCGCGCCGCCGTCCCCATCCGCGCCGATTACGCACCCGCACCCCCGGCGCGAACACTCATATTCCCGGGCGGCGCCTTCGTCTACGCCTACGCCGACCAGACGGACGAAATCCCCGCCGCTTTCGAGACCGTTCGCGGCGCGCTCGCCGAATACAACCTCGAACCGGCGGGCGGCCCCATCGAGGTCTACAAGTTCCACTACAACCTGGACCAACACCCCTGCGATTGTGGGTACCTCGTCGACCTCCCCGGGTTCGAACCCGTGCGTGCCCATGCACCGTTGCCCATCGCGCGGTAGGCTTTCGCGCGGAAACGGGGGATCGCATGCAGCTGCAGACCATCGACCACATCGTCATCGCCGTTGAGGACGTCGCGAAGGCCGTGAGCCGCTCGAGCGCCTCGGCCTCACGCTCACGCCCGTCATGACCCACGGCGACGGCGCCACCCGGAACACCGTCTTCTTCGCCGGCAACGAAACCACCGAGTTCTACGTCGAACTCCTCGGCCTTGCGGACCCGGAGGCGGCATCCACCAGCCCCCGCGCGCAGGCCCTGAAGCGAACCCTCGAACGCGGCGGCGGCGCCCACTCCATCATGCTTAGCACCGAAGACCTCGCCGCCGCGCCGCGACCTCGCCGTGCTCCCCGGCGGCTTCGACGAGACCACCGTCACCCGCGCGGACGGCTCCGTCATCGCGACGGTCCTGCGCCCGGCCGACGCATCGCCCGCGGGGTGCCCTTCGGCATCATCGCCTACGCCGAGCGCCTCGATGTCCGCCGCGCCCGCCACCGCGACGCCGGTCTCTTCGCCAACCCGCTCGGCCTGCGCCGCATGGACCACCTCGCCGCCGTCGTCCATGACATCGAAGGCGCCACCCGCGTGTGGGACAGCGTCCTCGGCGTACCTGTCTTCGGCCAGTGCGTGGCACGGGCATGGTCATCCAGCAGATGAAGGTTGGGGACGCCATCCTCGAATTCCTCGGCCCCGATGGCCCGGAGAGCCGCATCCTCCAGCGCCCGCCGGGGCTCGCGACGATGGCCGCCTTCGAAGTGGCCGACATCCAGGCCGCCGTCGCCCATGCCCGCTCGCGCGGCTTCTCCCCGGCGACCCGGGGCCCGGCCCGCTGCCCGGCACGCACGTTGCCACCATCCCCGCGATCGAACTCGGCTTCGGGCTGCAGCTCCTGCAGTACGTCCTGACAGACGAAGGAGGCGCCCGCCGCGAGCGCCTCCTTCGGGATTGTCGCCGCCCGGTTCAGCCCGGGAGTTCCACCGCCGGCGGCCGCCACGTCTCCGGCTCCAGGCCTTCGAGCATGTCCCGGCGGGCGCGGGTCATCGGCTCCGGCGCACTTCGTTCGGCGCGATGGCCTTCCCATGCTCCGACGACGAAGTCCTTCGCGGCGGCGAGCATTTCCCCTTGGATGAACCCGGCGCAGGCCCCATGACCTGGTCGCGCCCTTCGTTGCCAGTCGCCGAGCGAAACCCGGCCCGTCGTGGTGCTCCTCCGCCTCTTCGTGGGCGCCGTCTCCGCGATGACGTACCGCCGCCGCCGCGAAACCGGCCGCCGCGGCGCCCGCGACCAGCACCCGCGGATGCCCCGCGACGGCCGAGTCGCCGCTGCTTTTCGAGGTCGCCACCGCGGCCGCTCTCGCGCACATCTTCGGTCCGCTCCGAAACCCCCGATGCGAGCTTCCGGACGCGGCCCGTCACCTCGCCCGTGAGGTCGTCGTAGTCGTGGTGGAGGCGGCGATCGAAGCGCGCCACCCGGGCGTTCAGTGCGTTGCGCCGGCGCTCGTTGTCCGCCGCGATTTCAGCTGATCCTTTGCCCATTGCACGTCCTCCCGCACCGAGTGCACGGTCCGTTTCGGCACGACTGTCAGCCGCTTGAGGCGCGAACGCGCCGCCAGGGCCGCGGTCATCGTCAGCACCGCCAGCACGCCGAGCGTGATCGCGGCGGCCGCCCAGGCTGGCAGGAACTCCGCCAGCACGAACGTCATCGTCACGAACACCCACGTCAGCGCCAGCAGCCCCAACACAGCCGCGATCCCGCCCCAGATCGCCGTCCGCGTCAGCAGTGCTGCCTGTTCGCCCATCTCGGCCTTCGCCAGCTCGACTTCGCCCCGCGCGATCTCGCGGATGTCCGCGACGATGCCGGCGAACTCCTCGCCAGCATCGCGCAGCTCCTCGCGTCCGCGGCGCATCGCATCGCCCAGGCTGCTTTCCGGGTCGGCGGCCATGGCTATCGCATCAGCTTGCCGAGCACGTAGCCGGCAAACAGCGCGCCCGCGGCGGCCTGCATCGGGTGGTCCTTCACGAACTGCTCCATGTCCGCCCAGAGCTCCTGCGTGTCGTGCTCTTTGAGGTATCCGGCAGTCCGGTCCATGGCGTCGGCGGCTTTGGAAGCCACGTCCGCCTGCATGCCTTCGCGGCTTTCGGCCCGCTCGCGCATTCGGTCGGCGGCCATCGAAAGCCCGCTCGCCGCGCGCTCCTTGCCCGCGTCCGCGCCGGCCATCATCCGCTCGCCCGCCTGCGAACGGACCTCGCCGGCCTTGTCCTTGAGCTCCTCCGCCTTCTCCCCGGCCGCCTCCTGGGCCTTCGCGGCGACGTCGCTCGCCTGTTCCATCATCGAACTGCCGGCCGTCGCCGTTGCGCCGCCGTCGCCCATGTAGGCCTGGCCGCCACCTGCGCCGAATTCCTCGCGTTCCATTTGAATACCTCCTGCGTGCCCGTCTACCGGGCTAGCGTGCGAACTTCCTCCAGGCCACGGCGGCGACGATCGCCCCCGCCAGGGCCAGGAACGCTGATGAAAGGGACGCGTTCGCCGCCTGCCGGCCCTCGCGTCCACGCCGCTCACGAAGGGCTTCCGCTTGCGGTCGATGCTCGGTGGCCTCCGGCGCCATTTCCGCCGCTGGCGCCGAGCCTCGCCTTCCCCGCTCGGCCAGCTCCCGCGCGGCGTCGCGCCGCCGCTCCGCCAGCGGCCCGGCGATGCACCGTTCGTCGAGCATCGCGTTCCACTCCGCGCCCACGAGCATCACCAGGCTGGTGAGGTAGAACCACAGCAGCAACACCACCACGCCGCCGAGCGCGCCGTAGGTCGTGCTGTAGCTGCCGAAGCTGCCCACGTAGAGCGCGAACCCGCCCGTCACGGTCACCCACATCACGGCAAACGCCGCCGCCCCGGGCGTCACCCACTTGAACGGCAACCGCGTGTTCGGCGCCGCCCAGTACACGACGGTGATCGCCGCCATCATCACCAGCAGCGCCAGGGGCCACCGCGCGATCGCGAGCGCCATCCGCGCCGGCCCGCCGATGCCCATCTCGGCGGCCGCCCGCTCCAGGCCCACCTGCCCCACCACCGTCGCGAGAATCGCCACCAGGATCGCTATTCCGCCGACCGCGGTCAGGGCCAGGCTGATCGCCGTCTTCTTCCAGAACGGCCGCGACTCCGGCATCCCGTACGCACGGTTGATCGCTTTCATGAGCGCACCGACGCCGCTCGATGCCGCCCAGAGCGCGCCGAGGATGCTCACCGAGAGCAGCCCCCCGTTGCTCCCGTCCACGACTTCGGTCACCTGTGTGCGAACCACGCTCGCCGCATCCGCGGGGAGGGCATCGCCGAAGGTGTCCAGGAAATCCTGCGCCGGGTTCTCGACGCCCGCCGCCCGTGCCACCAGGCCGCCGAGCGCGGCCAGGAACACCAGGAACGGCACGAGCGCGAGGAAGAAGCGATACGCCAGCTCCGCCGCGAGGCCGGTGACATCGTCGTCCCGCAGCTCGCCGAGGAGCTCCTTCGCATTCGCCATCAACTTCCGCCGGGCAATATCCACGTGTGCCTCGTCCTGAAACGAGACTACGAAGCGGTCACTACGGCGGGCATAACAAGCCCACCGGCGCGCGAAAGCACCTGGTTGCGGTTCGCGGCTGAAAGCGTGAAGTAGATCACCTCTTTCGAATTATCTCCCGGAAGGGATGCACGAAAGCCCTTCACCAGTACCTATACTTTCCTCGCCCGCACTTCCACATCACCGGGCAGGAAGCACCCGTATGCGTTCACGCGCTCTCATCGCAATCGCCGGCACCGCTGTCACCGCCGCCCTGGTCGCCTCCGCCGCGACCGCCTTCGGGGTGAGCCGCTCGAACGACGCGGAGGAGCCCACTTCGTTCGCCCTCAGCGCCCTCGGCAACACCTTCACCTTCCAGGGCGCGCTCGATGACGGCGGATCCCCCGCCAACGGGGCGTACGACTTCCGCTTCATCATGTACGACGACGGCGTCGGCGGTTCCCAGGTTGGGCCTGCCGTGACCGTGAACGACCTCGCCGTTTCCGGCGGCATCTTCACCGCACCGCTCGATTTCGGCGCCGTGTTCCAGGGCGACAACCGCTGGATCGAAGTCCAGGTCCGCGCCGGTGCGAGCTCCGGCTCCTACACCACGCTCTCCCCCCGGCAGGCCATCACGGCCACGCCCTACGCGCTCTACTCCCGCAACCTGGCGTTCGGCTCGAGCATGACCGGCACCACCACGACCGGTCTCACCATCAATCAGAACGCGACGGGCGCGAACGGCATCGTCGTCAATATGGACAACGCTACGAATGGCGTCGGCCTCTTCGCCATGATCGATGAGACGAGCGGGACCGCCGTCGGCGTCGAAGGCGTGGCCTCGTCCGCGGGCGGCGCGGGCGGCAGCTTCATGACCATGAGCACCAGCGGCACCGGCCTGCGCGCCACCGGCAACGGCGCCGATTCGACCGCCCTCCAGATCGGCAACGGCGCCATCAAGCTCACGGGCAGCACCCGCCCGGCCTTCGAATGGACCGCGACCGCGGCCTCCATCACCGGCCACGTGACGGTCATCGACCACCCGCTGCTCAACAATAACCCGAACGCCATCGTCATCTTCTCGCAGCTGTGGGAGGGCGTGTACAACGACCACCCGACGGCCATCTATTACAACAGCGGCCGCTGGAAGATTTTCAACGAAGACTTCGCCGCTATGCCGAACAACGCGAAGTTCAACATCCTGGTGTTCGACCAGTGATGTCCGAACGCGCACGAATCCTCCGCCGCAAGCGATTGCGGTTGGCGGCGGCGACAGCCGGGCTCGCGGCTATCGCCGGGGCCTTGCTCGCCACGGGCGCATTCGCCATCGGCGGCGATGACCTCAACGCGAGCCGGGCCACCGGCGGCGGCGGCACCGCCTCCAGCGGCGGCCAGTACACCCTCCGTTCCTCCATCGGCCAGCACGACGCCGGCAACATCACCAGCGGCGGGTACACCATCCGCGGCGGCATCCTCGGCGGCGCCTACGGGGTCGCCGGCACGACCGTTCCCTCCAGCCCCTCCCCGACGGCAAGCGCCTCGCCGACCGCGAGCCCGTCGCCCACGGCCTCGGTCACCCCCGGCCCCGCCGGCTCCGAAAAGCGCTACCTTCCCCACCTCGCCACCGACGGCGTCCAGTAGCAGCGAGGGGGTGCACCCGCGCCCCCTCCCGCATTCCCCCGCTCGCCGCTATTCTCGGAAGACCATGGAACACACCGTGCCGTTCGCACGCGCGCTTCGCGCACCTGCCCGCGCCTGTACCGGGCGCCCCTCCGGGCGCTGATTCCGCAATCCCGCGAGCCTTCGCGTCTCCCGTTTTTCCCAAGGCAGGCAACACCGTGAGCATCCGCATCCTCGATACCCTCTCGAACGAACCCGTCGCCCTCCCCGAGCCGCCGTACGAGGTGAAGCTGTACGTCTGCGGCATCACCCCCTACGCCGGGAGCCACATCGGCCACGCCGTGCCCGCCGTCGTGTTCGATGTCCTTCGCCGCTACCTCGAATTCCGCAACTACACCGTCCGCCACGTCACCAACTTCACCGACATCGATGACAAGCTCATCGACCGCGCGCAGGCACTCGGCACGACCGTGAAGGCGCTCGCCGACCAGTTCAGCGACCAGTACCTCGCCAGCCTCGCGCGCCTCAACGTCCTCCCCGCCACGCACTACCCGCGTGCCACCGAGGAGATCCCCGCCATCATCCGCATCTGCGAAGGGCTCATCGCCGGCGGGCACGCCTACGCTTCCGGCGGCGACGTCTACTACCGCGTGCGCAGCAAAGCCGACTACGGCAAGCTCTCCGGCCGCAACATCGACGACCTCCTCTCCGGCGCCCGCATTGACCCCACGGAGCTGAAAGAAGACCCGCTCGATTTCGCCCTCTGGAAGGGGACGAAGCCCGGCGAGCCCGCCTGGGAGAGCCCGTGGGGGCCTGGCCGCCCCGGCTGGCACATCGAATGCTCCGCCATGGCCCTCGAACACCTCGGCGAGCAGATCGACATCCACGGCGGCGGCGCCGACCTCATCTTCCCCCACCACGAAAACGAGATCGCCCAGAGCGAAGCCTTCACCGGCAAGCCGCCCTTCGCCCGCATCTGGATGCACAACGCCCTGCTCCGGCTCGGCGCCGAGAAGATGTCGAAGTCGCTCGGTAACATCGTGGGGCTCGATGAGGTCCTCGACACCGCGGGGCCCGATGCCATCCGCCTGTTCATCCTCGGCAGCCAGTACCGCAGCCCCGTTACCTACACCGAAGAGGCCCTCTCGGCCGCGAAGGCGGGCGCCGAACGCCTGCGCGATGCCGCCTTCGTGGAGGGAAAGCCCGGTGCCACGGCGACCGTCCCCACGGCCACCATCGCCGCCCTCTACGAGCGCTTCGAAGAGGCGATGGACGACGATCTAAATACGTCGCGCGCCCTCGCCGTGCTGTTCGACCTCTCCCGCGAAATCAACCGCGCGCGCGACGCCGGCCTCGAAGTCGCCGCCCCGCAGATGGCACTGCGTCACCTCGGTGGCGTCCTCGGGCTCACGTTCGCGGCCGCCGACGGTGGTTCGAAGGAAGCCGCGCCCTTCATCGACCTGCTCATCGAACTCCGCACCGAACTCCGCGCGGCGAAGCAGTGGGCGCTTGCCGACCGCGTTCGCGACGGCCTCGCCGCCCTCGGCGTCGAGATCAAGGACGGCAAGGAAGGCACCATTTGGTCGCTTTCTTAGGCGATACCGTGAACGAGTGTTTGTTTTGGCGCTGACAGTGCCGTAGACTTCCGCGCTGCCCGGACTTCCGGCCGCACGAAGACATGGAGGTTCCCGAATGACCGAGTTCCCGTCCGTCGAGTGGTTCAACAAAGCTGGCGAGCTGCTCAACAAGTCCGACAGCTTTAAGCGGCTCGGCACCTGCGACACGCAGATGGGCGTCGCCGTCGGCGACCGCTATTTTGAAGTCGATTTCGAAGCATTCGAAATGACCGGCGCAAAGGTCATCGACGCCGCCCGCGCCGACGAACTCGATTTCACGCTCAGCCAGGACTACGACGCCTGGAAGGCCATGCTCAAGGACATCAAGAGCAACGGCCGCGCCACCCACGAGTACACCCTCAACTCCCTCGACCTCCGCAGCGATGCCGAGTTCGCCAAGGGCAAGGACTACAACCGGCGCGACGCCTTCTACCGCTTCAACCAGACCATCCAGGAGTACTTCGACATGTCCTCCAAGATGGACACCACGTTCAGCAACTGAGTCAGCCGCGGGGCACAGCACGAAGGGCGCCCACCGGCGCCCTTCTCGTCATTCCGCGGACATGGTGAAGGGGCGACGGTTGTCGCCCCTTCGGTGGCGGTGCAGCTGGTTGGCTGCCCGCCGCTAGTGCATCGCGCCCTCAGGGGGCGTCGACATCCACTCCTTCATCGCCTGCTGCCCCGGCCGATCGACGTGGACCTTGTCATCGACCGAGGTCACCCAGCTCGACGGGATCCAGTGGTGCTTGCCCGAGGAATCCTTCGCGACCTTGATGCTGTCGCCCTCGACGCGGTCCACCATCCCGAACTGCTGGTTGTTCGAGCAAACGATGGGCATGTGTTCGCGGATGCGGGTGGTATCCATGCGAACCTCCTTCGGTGGGTTTGGTGCCGCAGCACCATGGAGAGAGAACGGGGGCGAACTGGCAGCCGCGGAGTTGCATACCAGCGGCGCCCCGTGCCTCCATCGTCCCCTGCCCGCGGTTCCCCTCGCGCCACCGTCGCGCCCGCGCGCATCGCAATCGCCTCACACCCGGGGGGCCACCCTCCGCAACACCGCTTCCGTGAACTCCCGCGTGTTCAGCTTGCCGCCCAGGTCGCCCGTGCGTTCGCCCGCGCCGATGCAATCGCGCACCGCGTCCACCACGCCGCGCCCCAGCTGGCGATGCCCGCAAAACTCCAGCAGGAACCCGTACGCCTCGATCGCGCCACTCGGGTTCGCGATGCCCTTGCCCGCGATGTCCGGGGCCGTGCCACCCGCCGGGTCGAAGATGCCCACGCTCGGCTGGTGGCTCGCCGTGAACGCGTACGACGCGCTCGCACCCAGCCCGATCGACCCGATCAGCCCGTAAATCATGTCGCTCAGGAAGTCCCCGTACTCGTTCGGCGTCACGATCACGTCGAAGCGGTCCGGCGTCATGATCACCTTCGCGAGCAGCGCATCGAACAGCTCGCGCCGGTGCCGCGTGTTGCGGTACTCCTGCGCCACTTCCGCCACGATGTCTTCGAACAGCCCGTCCGCCGCCCGCTGGATCGTGTATTTGCTCGTCGAGGTCACGTCCCGCCGGTGCTGCTCGGCCAGCCGGAAGGCGAAGTGGGCCGCGTGCTCCACCGGCGCCCGCTCCATGATGCGAACGCTCACCGCGGAGTGGTAGCCGATGCGGTGGCCCGCATCCTCATACGTCCCGCCCGTCGCCACCCGCACGACGTGGATGTCGATGTCGCCCGTGTAGTTCTTGCTCACGCCCGGGTAGGTCCGGCAGGGCCGGTGAATGACCGCGAGGTCGAGCCGGTCGCGCATCACCTGGTTGGGGCTGACCGTCTCCGTCACGGTCGGGTACTTCATCGCCACCCCGAGCGCGCGGCACGCCTCCAGCCCTTCGTCCATTGCCTCGTCGCCGGCTTCGCGCCGCTCCAGCGACCAGTCGATGGGCCGGAACGAGACCGGGCTCCCGAGCCCTTCGTTCAGGTGCCGCACCGCTTCCCGCAGCTCCGGCGCGATGCCGTCTCCGTTGAGTTCAGCGACCTCCCGCATGATGCCCTCCAGCTTCGCCGCCCCGTTTGGCTCCCGGCATCGTCGCCTTGTACGCGCCCGCCGTCTATGCACCGGCGCCTCCTTTCGCACGTTCGCCGGAATCGCACGGTTGTGCTAAACTGATCAGGTGAGCGCACGATTCCGGCATCACCCGATGTACGTGCGACCCTCCCCGCGATGCTCCGCCCCGGGCGCCTTCCGCCGAGGACTTGTGAACAACCTATGACGACGCAACCCGCTTCGCGCTATACCGCCGAAAATATCCAGGTGCTCGAAGGCCTCGAGGCCGTTCGCCGGCGCCCGGGCATGTACATCGGCACCACCGATAAGTCCGGCCTCCACCACCTCATCAAGGAACTCGTCGACAACGCCGTCGACGAGGCCATGGCCGGCTTCTGCGACCGCATCGACATCGTCATCCGCAAGGACGGCTGGTGCCAGGTCACCGATAACGGCCGCGGCATCCCCGTCGATATTCAGCGCCAGACCGGCAAGACCGCCGTCGAAACCGTCATGACCGTGCTTCACGCCGGCGGCAAGTTCGGCGGCGGCGGCTACAAGGTGTCCGGCGGCCTCCATGGCGTCGGCGCCTCCGTCGTGAACGCCCTCTCGAGCGAGATGTGGGTCGAAGTCGTCCCCAACCCCGATGCCCAGGGCGCATCCCACGCGAACCGCGTCTATCGCCAGGAATACCGCCGTGGCGTTCCCCAGGGCGACCTCGCCCCTTCGAAACTCCCTTCGCCCCGGCCCTACGGCACCACCGTCGCCTTTCTTCCCGACGACGAGATCTTCGAAAGCATCGATTTCGATTTCCGCATCGAGGCCGAGCGCCTCCGCCAGTACGCCTACCTCACGAAGGGCGTCTGGTTCCAACTCGTCGACGAGCGTGACGGCCGCGAGGTCAACTACTACTTCGAAGGCGGCATCAAGTCCTTCGTCCGTCACGTCAACCGCGACCGCGAACCGCTGAACGAGCCCATCTACGTCGACCGCGAAGTCGATGGCAACCAGATCGAAGTCGCAATCCAGTACAACGACGGCTTCAACGAGTCCGTCTTCACCTTCGCGAACTCCATCAACACCATCGATGGCGGCAGCCACCTCACCGGCTTCCGTACCGCCCTCACCCGCGTCCTCAATGACTACGCCCGCAAGAACAAGATCCTCAAGGAGCAGGACCCGAACCTCAGCGGCGACGACGTTCGCGAAGGCCTCGTCGCGGTCATCTCCGTCAAGCTCCCCGAACCCCAGTTCGAGGGCCAGACGAAGACGCGCCTCGGCAACCCGGAAGTCGCCGCCCAGGTCCAGTCCGCCCTCGCCGACGCCCTCACCCAGCATCTCGAAGAGAACCCCTCCGACGGCCGCCGCATCATCGAGAAGTGCCTCCTCGCCTCCCGCGCTCGCGAGGCCGCGCGCCGCGCCCGCGACCTCGTCCAGCGCAAGAGCGCCCTCGAGAGCGGCACCCTCCCCGGCAAGCTCGCCGACTGCTCCAGCCGCGACCCCGAGGAGTCCGAGATCTTCATCGTCGAGGGCGATAGCGCCGGTGGCTCCGCCAAGCAGGGCCGCGACCGTAAGTTCCAGGCCATCCTCCCGCTCTTCGGCAAGATCCTGAACGTCGAGAAAGCCCGCCCCGACAAGATGCTCGGGCACGAGGCCATCCGCCTCGTCATCTCCGCCCTCGGCACCGGCATCCGCGAAACCTTCGACGTCGGCCGCCTGCGGTACCACAAGGTCATCATCATGACCGACGCTGATGTCGATGGCGCCCACATCCGCACCCTGCTGCTGACCTTCTTCTTCCGCAACATGCCCGCCCTCATCGACGGCGGCTACCTCTACATCGCCCAGCCGCCGCTCTATCGCGCGCAGCAGGGCAAGAACGTGAACTACTTCTACTCCGACGGCGAGCTCGACCAGTTCTCGAAGGGCAAGCGCAACCTCCACGTGCAGCGCTTTAAGGGCCTGGGCGAAATGAACGCCGAGCAGCTCTGGGACACGACGATGAACCCCGGCAATCGCACCCTCCTCCAGGTCAACGTCGAGGACGCCGTCGCCGCCGACGCCATCTTCTACGAGCTCATGGGCGACGACGTCGCGCCCCGCCGCCGCTTCATCCAGTCCAACGCCGCCCACGTCAAGAACCTCGACGTCTGACGCCCGCGGATTTAACCGCCGCGGCTTCTCGGGCGGCAATGGCAGCACCGGGCTTGCCGTGGCCGCCCGCGCGCTTCGCCCGGCAGTCTCGGACCGCCGCCTTCGCCGCGGATGCGCGCCTGTGTGTGGTGTGCCACACGACTGACGCACGCGTGTGCTTTCAGCGCGCTTTTTTTCATTGACCGCGTTCGTACGAAATTGCTACCGTTTATAGGCCGTTCCCCCAATCCGGCATCCGCGCCGGCCTGAGCGGGAACGCCCGCGAACCTCGATGCAGATGCTCGCCCGGCGTCCCTCGCTCCCGCCACCATCAGCGCCCTCGCCGGGTCGCGGCCGCTGGCGGCTGGCCTCGCGCGAAGTTGGCATCACCGCCGCGATCATGGTCGTGTACTTCCTCCTCCGCGGCATTCGCCCCGAGGCGACCGACCAGTCCGTCGCGCGCAGCCTCGCCCTCATCCGCTTCGAACAGCGTGCCGACCTCTTCTGGGAGGTCCGCCTCCAGCAGCTCTTCATCGGCTGGGGCTTCCTCATGCACGTGGCGAACCTCGTGTACGCCTGGGGCCACTACCCGGTGATGCTCGCCATCGCCGTCTGGCTCGCGATCAAGGACCCCGTTCGCTTCCGCTTCATCCGCAATGTCCTCTTCGTCTCGGCGTTTGCCGGGCTCGTGACGTACTGGCTGCTGCCGGCCGCGCCTCCCCGCTTGATGGAGCTGCACGGCTACGACTTCGGCTTCATCGATACCGTCCACGGCGCCGCCAGCAACGTGCACTACTTCCAGCCCGGGCCCTTCGTGAACGATTACGCGGCCATCCCCAGCTTCCATTTCGGCTGGATCGCGCTCTCCTCGGCCGCCATCTGGATCAACAGCCGCAGCCGCATCGTGCGCGCCGGCGCCGTCGCGATGTCCGTCGTCATGTGGTGGGCCATCACCGTCACCGGCAACCACTACTTCTTCGACATGATCTTCGGCGGGCTGATCGTTGCCTTCTCCTGGCTCATCGTCGCCTCGCTGCCGAACGGCTCCTTTGTCGACGCCTTGCGCCGCGTTCGCCGCCGTCCCGCGGCCGCGTAAACACCCGCCCGCGCGCGTTCGTAGATCCGGGCATGGCGAGCAACGACTACCACTTCATCACCCGCTGGCGCGTGCCCGGTACCTGCGACGAGGTCTCGGACGTCGTCGGCGACGCCCTCTCGCTCCCCCGCTGGTGGCCCTCCGTCTACCTGGACGTGCGCGAACTCGAACCCGGGGACGAGACCGGCGTGGGCAAGGTGGTCGACCTCCACACGAAGGGCTGGCTCCCCTACTGGCTTCGCTGGCAATTCCGCGTGACCGAGGTCGATCGCCCGCACGCGCTCGCGATCGCGGCATGGGGCGATTTCGCCGGCGCCGGCCGCTGGACCTTCGCCCAGGACGGCCCCGAGGTCGATGTCACGTACGACTGGCGTATCCGCGCCGGCAAGCCGCTCCTGCGCCGCCTCTCGTGGCTCCTGAAGCCCGCCTTCGCCGCGAACCATCGCTGGGCCATGGCGCGCGGCGAAGAGAGCCTCCGTCTCGAACTCCAGCGCCGTCGCGAGCCCGATCCCGAGCTGCGCGCGCTCATCCCGGCGCCACCTCCGCCGTCGGCGCTGCCCCTTCGCCCGCTCGCGGCCGCGTTCGGCCTCAGCACACTCGCCATGCTTCTGTGGCGAAAACGCCCGCGTCGCGCCTGAGCCCGCGCTACCCGCGCACCGATGCGTGGATGCCCGCCTCGTACCCCGTCGCCAGCGCCGCGACAATCGACGGCGGCGTCACGAGCAGCAGCGGTGTCGCGGGCGACGGCGGCTCCGCGCGGTAGCCATCGAAGCCCCAGCGCCACAGGCTGCCCTCGAACGCGAGCCAGGCGTTGCCATCCCCGTCCGTCACCATCGTGCCATCCGGCAATGATCCCGGGGGCAGGGGATGCAGCCGTTTCCGGCGCCCCGGTCGCGCGATGCGTTCCGCGTGCAGCACGCGGTCCAGTTCGTCCACCTTCGGCACTATCCCCGGGTGTCCCTGCCCTGCCGCCCACGCCGCGGCGAATCGCGTGGCGTCGGCCCGCCTGCAAAAGAAGCAGGGCCGGTGGCCGGCCGCGAACGCCGTCGCCTCGTCCAGGAGGAACAGCTCGGTCCAGCGCCCGGGCGACATCACCTCGCGCCGCCGGCCCCGGAACTCCAGCAGGCACGCGATCCAGTGCGGGTTCGCCCACTGCCGCACGATGCGCCGCGAACCGTCGTGGATGATGCCCCGGTTCCCCGTGAGCGTGCCTCGCGCGGGCACCGCCACCAGCTCCCCGAACGGCGTCACGCGGTTCTGGAGTGGCATCGCCTCAGAAGACCAGCCGCTCGCCCGGGGGCTCCGGGGGCTCGGGTGGACGCGCATCGGCCCCGCCGGGCGCCTGCAGCAGCCATCGCTCCAGGTCCACCGGGTCGAACCCGCCAATCGCATCGAGGTGCCCGTCGGGATAGGCGAAGGCGTCGCGCTCGGCCGTCCGCGGCGGGAGCGCCGTCGCATCGCAGCGGAAGACGATCGCGAGCTCGCAGCCACCGCCGGCGGCCGGCAGCATCATCACGTCCACCAGCGAGAGGCTCGAAACCGCGCCGTTCAGCCAGACATCCGTGAGCTGCGCCGCCGATTCGTACGGCACCTGTCCGAACTCCAGCACCTGCCACGGGATCCAGCGCCCCTTCGCGCCCGGGGCCGTCACATCGAACACCACGAGCCGTCCCTGGTACACGGGCACCAGGTAGACCGTGACGAGCATTCCCCCGCGCTGGGGCGAATCCTTCGGCCCCCCGAAGTACGAACGCCGGACCGTCTCGCCCATGGCACGCCCTCCTGGAGCAGGCCCGCGAACTACAGCAGGCCGGCGAACACCTGGTCGTCCTCGAACGGCCCCACCGCCGCGATCGCAGCCGCGGACGGGCGCAGCAGCTCCGCACCCACGCGCGCGAGGTCGTCCCGCGTCACCGCGTCGATGCGCGCCACCACCTCGTCCACCGTCAGCATCTCGTCCAGCAGCAACTCCTGGCCACCCATCCAGCCCGCCACCGACCGCGTGTCTTCCATGCGCAGCTGGATGCGCCCGCGCGCCATCGATTTCGCCTTCGCGATCTCCGCGTCGGGGAGCTGTTCGAACAGCTTCAGCGTCTCCGAAAGCGCCAGCTCGGCCGTCACGCGCGCGTTCTCGGGGTCACAGCCCGCGTAGATCGTGAACGAACCCGCGTCGCGGAATTCGCTCGGATAGGTGTGCACGTCGTACACCAGCGCGCGCTCCTCCCGCAGCTCGAGGAAGAGCCGGCTCGACATCCCCTCGCCCAGCATCGCCGAGATGAGGTCCACCGCGTACCGGTCCGGGTGGTCGAGCGCGACGCTCGGGAAGGCGATGCAGATGTGCGCCTGCTCGGTCGCCTTGTTGTGCACCGCGAGCCGCCGCCCGCCCGTGTGTTCGACCACCGGGTACCAGGCGCCCGGCGCCTGCGCGGGAACATCGCCGAGCCAGCGGTGCGCGGCGTCCACCACTTCGGCGTGGCGCACGTTGCCAGCCACCACGAGCACCATGTTCGAAGGCACGTACTGCGCCCGGAAGTAGCGGTTCACCGCCGCGAGCGGCAGCCCTTCGACGCTCGCCTCGGTGCCGCCGATGTTCCGCCCCAGGGGCTGCCCCGGCCACAGCGTCTCGTCGATGAGGATGCCCGCCATCTCCGCCGGGTTGTCCTCGACGCTCGCGAGCTCCTCGAGGATGACGTGCCGCTCCTTTTCCAGCTCCACCGCCGACATCACGGGCTCGCGCACCATGTCCGCGAGGATGTCGATGGTCTCCAGCGCCGCCGTGTGCGGCACCTTCGCGTAGTACACCGTCAGTTCGCGGTCCGTCGCCGCGTTGTGCATCCCGCCGACCGATTCGATCGCCTCGGAGATTTCGCGCGCGGTGGGGCGGCGCGAGGCGCCCTTGAAGAGCATGTGCTCGAGGAAGTGGCTCAGCCCCGCCTCTTCGTCCCGTTCATAGCGGCTGCCGGCGCCGACATAGACCGAGACGGTGGCGGATCGTGTGTGGGGAAGTTCGGCGGTAACGATTCGGAGCCCGTTGGGCAAAGTGGTTTTGTTGTACATATGGGGGCCGGTCGATTGTAGGCCCGCCGCCGCTCACAGGGGAATCAACTCGCGCGCCTACCCATCGACCCCGCGCCAGCGGCTCGCCAGCGGCAGCCGCCGGTCCCGCCCGAAGGCCCGCGGGGTGATCTTCACACCCGGCGCCGCCTGCCGCCGCTTGTACTCGTTGCGGTCGACCATCCCCATCACGCGCCGCACGGTCTCGGCTTCGAAACCCAGCGCCACGATCTCGTCGAACGTGCGGTCGTCCTCGACGTACGCCTCGAGGATCGGGTCCAGCACTTCGTAGGGCGGCAGCGAATCCTGGTCGAACTGGTCCGGCCGCAGCTCCGCGCTGGGCGGCTTCGTGAGCACGTTCTCCGGGATGACCGCGCCGCCGGGCTGGCGGTTCCGCCACTCCGAGATCCGGTACACGAGCGTCTTCGGCACGTCCTTGAGCACGGCGTACCCGCCGGCCATGTCGCCGTAGAGCGTCGCGTACCCGGTGGCCATCTCGCTCTTGTTCCCGGTCGTGAGCACGATCCAGCCGAACTTGTTCGAAAGCGTCATGAGCACGTTCCCGCGCTGGCGCGCCTGCAGGTTCTCCCCCGCCGTGCCCGGGTCCGCGCCTTCGAAGGCATCGGCCACCATCTCCAGCATCGCCTTGTGCGCCGGTTCGATGGGGATGCTCAGGTAGCGAATTCCCAGCCGCTCGGCCAGGTCCAGTGCGTCGTCCTTCGAATGCTCGCTCGAATAGCGGCTCGGCATCGAAACGCCCGCCACGTTCTCGGCGCCGATGGCATCGACCGCGATCGCCGCGACGACACTCGAATCAATCCCGCCCGAGAGCCCGATGACCGCCTTCGTGAAGCCCGTCTTGCCCAGGTAGTCCTTCGTCCCGAGCACGAGCGCGCGCCACACCTCTTCCTCGTCGTCGAGCGCCTCCGCCACGGGCCGGAGCAGGGGCCCGCTCGCCGCCGGGAGCTCGAAGTCCAGCTCCACATAATCGACCGGTGCGTTGCCGTCGCGTTCGCGCAGCTCCACGCGGCGGCGGGGGTCGTGCAGCCGCCGCTGCGCCACCTCGTCCAGGTCGATATCCACCACCACCAGCGATTCCTCGAACTGGGGTCCGCGTGCGATGAGCTGGCCCTCGGCATCGAACACCAGCGAGCCGCCATCGAACACCAGCTCGTCCTGCCCGCCGATGGCGTTCACGTACGCGACCGCGATGAGGTTGTCCGCCGCCCGCGTCGCGATCATCCGCGACCGGCTCCAGAGCCGCCCCCGGTGATACGGCGAGGCGTTGATGTTCACGCAGAGCTCGGCGCCGCCCAGCGCCATCGCATCGAGCGGCAGCCCGGGGTACCAGATGTCCTCGCAGATGCTCACCCCGAAGAGCACATCGCCCGCCCGGTAGACCGGCACGCGGTGCCCGGGCGCGAAGTAGCGTTCTTCGTCGAACACGCCGTAATTCGGCAGGCGCCGCTTGTGGTAGGTGTCGGCCCAGCGGCCATCGACGAGGACCGCCGCCGCGTTGTAGGCATCGCCGTGGTACCAGTCGACGAACCCCACGACGGCGACGATGCCCGCCGTCGCCCCCACGATGCCGTCGACCGCCTCGCGCGAGGCTTCGCAGAACGCCCGCCGCAGCAGCAGGTCCTCCGGCGGGTAGCCCGTCACGCACAGCTCCGGGAACGCGACGATGCCCGCGCCCGCCGCTCGCGCTTCCGCGATCCGTTCGTGGATGCAGCGAACGTTGCCGGCGAGATCGCCGATGGTCGTATTCACCTGCGCGAGCGCGACGCGAACAGTCCTCATGCCGCCAGTATACGGGCGAGCCCTTCGCGCACGGTCCCGCGGCTCACCCTTCGGGGTCCACCGGCCATCGTCCATAGACGCGGATGTGCCGTACCTTCACAGGTAACAGGGTCGAAAACTCCGCCCCTGGTCGAATTCGTTCCCCGGAAGAGGTACGTGACCGAAGTACGCATTCAGCATGGCGAACTCGCCCTCACCGGCGAAGCTCGCGCCGCCATCGACGAAGCCGCCGCGAAGCTGCAGGCCTACGACCCCGAAATCCAGCGCTTCGTCGTCACCGTCGATGCGCCCGCCAGCCACCACAAGCACGGCGGGCCCTTCTCCGTCCACATCGACCTGTCCCTTCCGGGCAAGAACATCACCGTCTCCCATCGCGCCAATCCCGAGCTCATGGCTGCGATCCACGACGCCTTCGACGCTGCCCGCCGCCAACTCGAGGACTATCACGGCCGCAAGCGCGACCTCGCGCGAAACGCCTGACCCTCGCCGCCCCCCATGCCCTCCCTGGCGAAGGGCCGGCGCGAGCGCCGGCCCTTCCCGCTTGTTCGGCCCCCGTCCGAGGAGATACCCGTGTACCGGATGACGGCTGTCACCGCGCTGGCCGCTACCCTGCTGGCATTGGCCGCATGCGGAGGTGGGTCCGAATCGCCCGCCGCCAACGGCTCCGCCCAATCGACTGCCACGGGTGCCGGCGCATCTCCCTCCGCCGGAGCGCAGGCACGGTTCACGGCCGACGACCTGGCCCGCCTCGCCCAGACCACCATCCCCGGCTACACCGCCGGCCGCCAAACGCCCTCGGCGACCTCGCTGCTCGCCGTCTACGAGTCGGCGACCGTCGCGAACGGCGCGCGCGTCACCGCCGTCGTCACCATCTCCCCCTGCGACCCATTCATCTGCATTAACCTCGATGCCGCGAACTTCAAGGGCAAGGAGCCGCAGCTCAAGACCGTGCTGCCGGAGATACACATCAACAATCCCGCGCTCGTGTTCACGATCGGCAACGTGGAACTCGCACCCGGGTATCGTGGCTTCTTCACCTACGCCCGCAGCTTCGTCAGCAATAATGGCTCGACCGCGACCGCGAACCGCTACTCCGTCCAGTACCACGACGGCACCAACCAGGTCGCGATCCTCCTTACGGCGAAGTCCGAAGGCCCGTTCCCAGGGTCGGAGGCGGAGATGCAGCGGCAGCTCGACCAGCCCTCCGGCGAGTCCGCCGCGCGCACGGTCTTCGCGGCATTCCAACCGGCATTCCGCCCCACCCGTTAGCGTCCGCCGCAGGCATCTCTTTCCCCTCGTTACCTACCGGACGGTCATTTTCCGTCGCGGACCCAATCGCAAGCTTCGTCTCGCTATACTCGCTCGCAGGTCTGCCGGCGGTGTCCCGATTGGGAGACAGCCGGCCCGCGGAGAGAACCGGTATGAGCCCCCAGGGAGGCAGCAGCGCCACCAGCCTGCTGGCTGATGTCCGTGCGCCCGTGCGCCGCTTGCTCGACGAGTACCTGGCCGCCCGCGCCGAGATCGACACCATCATCGGCACCCTCTCGGCCACGCTCGCGGAACCCCCGCGCGACCCCGTCACGCCGGCCGCCGCACTGGAACCGCCCGAGGCGGCCGCTAGTGCCGCCGGCCCGCTCCGTATCGATGTCCGCGGCGACCTCGCCCGCATCATGGACTTCCAGGAGCGCCTCGGCCTCGTCGCCGATGTCTCGCGCGTCTCCGTTGTCGGCCTCGATCACGGGCGCGCCACCATCATCGTCGAGCTGGGCGAAGTCGATGACCCGACGGTGATCTGCATGGGTTGCGGCAAGACCCTCGTGGCCGGCGGCCGCCGCCAGTCCCACGGCCTCTGCGATGCC
Organism: Dehalococcoidia bacterium; assembly: GCA_046328225.1. Lineage (GTDB taxonomy): Bacteria > Chloroflexota > Dehalococcoidia > Tepidiformales > Tepidiformaceae > Amarobacillus. The sequence continues at coordinate 93,458 of JAXLWZ010000004.1, forward strand.
TGCGCGACCGCCTTCAAGGCTCAGCGCCGCGTCCCCCGCCACGAGTCGGTGGCGCCGCTCGAAGACGACGAATCCGCCACCGGCGGGGCCTGAGTCAGCGCGAGAGCGCGAACTCGAACAGGTGCTTCTCGATTCGCTCCCGCGCGTCGCTCACCGACGCGACGACACCCTCCGACGGCCCCCGCCGGCAGGTCGCCGCGAACTGCCGCAGCGCGAAGCGGCTTCCCTGCGCGATGACCTCGCACACGCCCGGCTCCGGGAACCGTGCCTCGCCCGTGAGCTGCATCGTCCGCGCCACGTTCAGGATCCACACGCGGAACGCGACGCCATCGACGGCGCCGCGGATCACAAGGTGGTGCTGCTCGAGAACTGCTAATGCCACGCCGGGAATATCGACCGTGCGCCCCGGCCGCCACCGCGGGGAGATCCCTGCTCTCTCCCCATCCTTTACCACCACCTGCTGTCGCGACACCGACTGTCACCCACGCCGGGCACCATGCGAGGCTGTCCGAACTCTACCCGTCTGGAGTCCGCCATGAACTTCGGCATCATCCTCACCAGCGGCGACCCCCGCACCGCCGCCCGCCTCGCCGCTCTCGCCGAATCCGCCGGCTGGGACGGCGTCTTCACCTGGGACGGCATCAGCATCGGCGAAACCGAGACCTTCGACCCGTGGGTCACCATGGCCGCCATGGCAATGACCACCAGCCGCGTCCGTCTCGGCGCCGTGATCGTGCCGCCCGCTCGCCGCCGCCCGTGGAAGCTCGCGCGTGAGGCCATGTCCGTCGACGTCCTCAGCAATGGCCGCCTCATCCTTCCCGTTGGCCTCGGGGCCATCGACGACCGCGCCTGGGGTCATGTGGGCGAACCCACCGCCGCCCGCACCCGCGCGGAGAAGCTCGACGAGACTCTCGCCATTCTCGATGGCCTCTGGTCGGGCGAACCGTTCGCGTTCCATGGCACGCACTACGCCTTCGAACCCATGACCTTCCTCCCCCGCCCGGTGCAGCGGCCGCGCATCCCCATCTGGCCCGTCGGCGTGTGGCCCGTGGCCCGCTCGATGCGGCGCACCCTCCGTTGGGATGGCGTGGTCGTGCAAATGCGCGGCGACGAGGCCGGACCGTCGTCGGTCACGCCCGAGGCCGTCCGCGAAATCGCCGCCTACGCCGCGAGCGAACGCCCGGAGGCGCTCCGCGGCCACCCGTGGGACATCGTCGTCGATGGCATCACCGGCCCCGGCGATGCCGCCGCCGTCGACCGCGTGCGCCAGCTCGCCGCCGCCGGCGCCACCTGGTACCTCGAAGCCAACTGGATGGAGACGGACCCCGCGGTGCTCCAAGCCCGGGTGATCGCGGGCCCACCGGCCATCTAACGAAGCGCGCGGAAAGACCCCCCAGACAGGGGCTTTCCGCGCTCCCCGGGACCGTCCACCGTCCGTACGCTCGTGCCATGGTCCGCGTGCGATTCTTGGCCCTGCTCGCCGTCGCGTTCATGGCGGCCTGCGGCGGCGGCTCCTCGCCGCCTGCGCCCACCGCCACGAACATCCCGGCGGCCAGCGTGACGCTCCCGGCGACATCCACTGCGCCCGCGACTGTGATGACGACGCCAACAGCGCTCGGGAGTGCCACGTCCACACCCACGGCCGTCGCGACCGTCACGCGCACCGCCACTCCCAGGCCGGCGACGGCCACGGCGACCCCGGTCGCGACAAGCACCCCCACCACGCCCGCGACGGGACGCCTGCTCGCGAATGGGCCGCGCGATTCGACGAAGGTCGCCCTCACATTCGACATGGGAGGCCGCGTCGAGCCCGCCGTCGAAATCATGAACTGGCTCATCGAGCACGGCGTGCACGCCACCATCTTCATGACCGGCGCCATGGCCGAAAGCAAGAACACCCCGGCCGGCCGCCAGGTCCTCGGGCTGATGGCCGCGCACCCCGGCCAGTTCGCGCTCGGCAACCACAGCTACAGCCACCCCGATTTCACCACGCTCACGCCCGCCGCCATGCGCTCCGAGCTCGAACGCACCGGCGCCGCCATCGCCGCCGTGTCGAGCCTCTCGCCGGGCCCGTTCTTTCGGCCACCGTTCGGCGCCTATTCCGCGGCCGTCGTCGATGGCGTGGCCGCCGCCGGCTACCCCTACACCGTCACCTGGGACATCGACACCATCGACTGGCGACCCGAAAGCCAGGGTGGCCCCACCGCCGCGGCCATCGTCGCGAAGGTCGCCGCCAATGCGCGCGGCGGCTCCATCGTGCTCATGCACCTGGGCGGCTACAACACACTTGAAGCCCTGCCCGGCATCCTCGCCGCCCTGCGCGAGCGCGGCCTCACGCCTGTCACCCTCTCCGAGATGGTTCGGTAATGTCCCCGTTCCCGCGCGCGGTTCCGTCTTCGCGCGTTTGCTCTGACAATGGCTCGCATGTCGAACGAGCCGGCCGCGAAAAAGCGCGTCGATGTTGTCATCCCGTGCTACAACGAAGTCGGCGTGCTCCGCCAGAGCGTCGAGCGCACCCTCGCATTCCTCGCCACCCAGCCAACCTACGACTGGCGCATCGTCATCGCCGATAACGGCTCGAACGACGGCACCAGCACCCTCGCCCGTGACCTTGAGCACGAATATCCCGCCGTCAAGGCACTCCTCCTGACCATCAAGGGCCGCGGCCTCGCCCTTAAGGAAGCCTGGGGCCGAAGCGACGCCGATGTCGTGATGTACATGGACGTCGACCTCAGCACCGACATCGCCCACATCCCCCGGCTGATCGACATGATCGCCGTCGATGGCGCCGATGTGGCCATCGGCAGCCGCCTCGCCCGCGGCTCCCGCACGAAGCGATCACTCAAGCGCGAAACCACCTCACGCGGGTACGTCTTCCTCATCCGCTCCACCTTCCCCCGCCTCAACATCACCGACGCCCAGTGCGGCTTCAAGGCGCTCAGCCGCCGCACCGTCGAACACCTGGTGCCGCGCATCGAAAACCGCATGTGGTTCTTCGATACCGAACTTCTCATCCTTGCCCACCGCGCCGGTTACAAAATCATGGAGCTTCCCGTGCGCTGGGATGAGGACCCGGATACCAAGGTGCACATCCTCAAGACCGCCGCCGAGGATATCCGCGGGCTCCTGCGCATGCGCTTCCAGCGCGGCTACCGGCCCGACGATTAACCGGGCCGCGAAAGGCCCGGATTCTGGCCCACGATACGCCGGTCTGCCGCCTCCTCGCGCCCCTCTGCCGGGCCCTCCTGAGAGGTAAGCACGGGGCTTCGCAGGTTTGACCCCCCGGGGGGGCCGATGTATAAAACCCTTCGCTACGCCTTTCACAATCGCGGCCCGGACCGTGCCGCGCGACGAGGTGTGAGCGAATCCCGCCCACCCGGGCGGACGCCAAAGGGCTCGGAAGTGGAATTCGCAAACTTGCCGCACGACTTCGCCGAGACGCTTGAGCTCGTCTTCGTGGGAATCACCATCGTGACATCGCTCGCGATCATGGTGGCCTTTGGCCACTGGTGGCAGCGGTAGGCCAGGAAAGAGGGGAAGGATGGCAGTCGAACAACCCACCAGGCCAACGATCGCGGACAAGATCTACGACAAGATGTTCCACAACTACTTGTGGAAATCGATCTTCCGCACCGGTTATCCCAATACGCCCCGTAACCAGATGCTCGTCGTCGCGACGAACGTCTTCCTCCACCTCCACCCGACTCGTATCCACCGCACCCACGTGAAGATCACGCACACCTACTGCCTGGGTGGCCTCTCGTTCTTCATGTTCCTCGGCCTCACGATCACGGGCATTTTGCTCATGTTCTATTACGTGCCGAGCGTCGACCGCGCGTATCTCGATATCCAGAACATCCAAACGAACGTCCAATTCGGACAGCTCATGCGCAACATGCACCGCTGGATGGCCCACGCAATGGTCATCCTCGTTTTCATGCACATGATGCGCGTGTTCTATACGGGCGCCTATAAGCCACCACGCGAATTCAACTGGGTGGTCGGCGTCATTCTCCTCGTGCTGACCTTCCTCCTGAGCTTCACCGGCTACCTCCTCCCGTGGGACCAGCTCGCGTTCTGGGCCATCACGGTGGGTACCAACATCGCCGGTTCGGCGCCCGTCCTCGGGCCCAAGTCGCGCTTCTGGCTCCTCGGTGGCCTGCAGGTGGGTCCCGACGCGCTCATCCGCTTCTACACGCTGCACGTCATCGGCCTGCCGCTGCTGGCCGCGATCTTCATGGCCGTCCATTTCTGGCGCATTCGGCGCGATGGCGGCCTCGCCCGGCCCCTTTAGGCCCCATACCAGCACGCAGGGTACGCATCCATGGCAACCGCTGTAGTCGCTCGCCCCGTCGCACGCCCCCAGGCGCGCGCTCGTGATGAGGAAGTCCTCGTCTGGCCGGACCTCGTGTTCATCGAGTTCATCGCGGCGATGGTCTTCACGCTCACCCTTTTCCTGCTCGCGTTCCTGATCAACGCACCACTGCTTGATCAGGCCAACGCCGATGTCACGCCGAACCCCTCAAAGGCGCCGTGGTATCTCCTCAACCTGCAGGAACTGCTACTGCACATGAACGCCGCCATGGCTGGCGTCATCATCCCCACCATCTGGCTCGTCATCCTCGGCGCGTTCCCCTATTTCGATCGCGAACAGGACGGCCAGGGCGAGTGGTTTGGCACCGAAGGCGCCGTCAAGATCAGCATCGCCGCCGGCCTCGTCGGCTTCCTCGGCTGCTGGTCGCTCATCCTCTGGGACTCCGGCAAGCTCGCCTTCTTCATGCACGACTGGTTCGGCATCTCCGGCGGCGACAACCTCCGCTTCCTCGCTGACGTGCGCTCCTTCCAGACGCAGCTCCCGTGGCCGGATTGGTCGAAGGAGATCACCTACCTTCCGTTCAACCTCAAGCTGCTTTCGAGCGACGCCCCCGGTGGCCCGACGCAGTTCCAGCACCTCGACTTTCCCGGCTGGATCGTCGAGCAGGGCATCCCGATCGCCGTCATGGTCGGCCTCCCCTGCATCATGATTTACACCATGTGGCGGATCGGCTGGGTGCAGACCCGCCGCGATGCCGTGCTGGCGCTCTTCAGTGGATTCATCGGGGCCTACGGCGTCCTCACGCTCGTCGGCACCGCGTTCCGGGGCCAGGGCCAGGAGCTCGTCTTCCCGTGGGAGCTCAAGGTCAGCGAAGGCATCCCGGGCCAGGAAGCGGGGGGACATTAATGGCGACTGCTGACTCCTCGGCGCCGCGCTCGACCGCGCGGCGCCTCGAACAGGCCAAACAGGTCGAGGCCCGGAAGGTCGCTCGCCGCTCCTTCCTCCGCGTGAGCGCCTTCGCCGGCCTCACGCTCTTCACGGGCACCCTCCTGTCCGGCTTCCTTGGCTTCTTCAACCTGCGCCATCCCACCGGCTTCGGCGGTGTCGTCACCGTCTCCAAGGCCCGCGTTCCCCAGCCCTCGGGCACCCCGGAACGCGTCTCCGATGGCAAGTTCTGGCTCGTCAACCTCGCCGGTGGCGAAGGCGACGTGCTCGGCGTGGGCGGCACCGGTGGCCTCATGGCCCTCTACTGGAAGTGCCCGCACCTCGGCTGCACGGTTCCGTGGAACCCCGGCTTCCAGGGCGCGCAGGTGAACTTCCCCGGCATCACCGGCTGGTTCCGGTGCCCCTGCCACGGCTCCACCTATTCCCGCGCCGGCGTCCGCGTCTTCGGACCGGCCCCGCGCCCCATGGACACCATGCTGCTCTCCGTGAACGGCGATGGCTCCGTCAACGTCAACACCGGCAAGATCACCGGCGGCGCCGCCGATAACCCGCTGCGCGCCGTGGCGTACAACGGCTAGCGGGAGGCCTCGTTGAACACCCAGAAGCAGATCATCCTCATCGTCACGCTGTTCTTCGTCTTCGTCGGCAGCTGCGCGGCCTACGCCGTCATCGACCTGCCGATTCGCGCGCAAGACCAGACCGAGTGGCACCACTCCCAGTCTATCGAGCGCGGCGCCCTCCTCTTCGCGAACAACTGCCGCACCTGCCACGGCAACGTCGGCGAAGGCGGCGTGGGGCCGGCCCTCGATGCGACCAACCCGCGGGACTTCCAGAACCAGGACCCGCTCGTCCTCAAGAACAACAAGGCCCTCCTCAAGCGCACCCTTTCCTGCGGCCGCGCCGGCACCCTCATGCCCGCCTGGCTGAACACGAACGGCGGCGCCCTCAACGAGCGCCAGATCGACCACCTCATCGACCTCCTTACGTCACCCGTCGATGCGAAGTACGTCGATGAAGCCGGGAATCCGACGAGTGAGGGCTGGTTCTATGCCCTCGAATTCGCCCATAACCTGAACCACGCGACGGCCATCTCCGTCGGCGGCGATACGCTCGGCACCATCGCCAACGCCCACCTCCTCGGCATCGCCGAGTTGAGCGCGGCCAACGGCAACGTCGACCCGTACGCCATCATCGAGCGCGGCCAGAAGGTCACGCTTCCGCCGACGCTGGCACATCCCAAGGGCCGCGAGTACCTCATCCGCAAGGACAACGAGACCCTCGCCAAGATCGCCGAAAGCCAGGCGGTCGGCGCCATCATCCTCGCCGAGTTCAACGGCCTGCCTTACAAGTTCGATGAGAAGTCCGCCAAGCTGACCCTTCTCAACGAAAGCGGCCAGGAAGTCCCGGGACTCTTCCCCGGCGATACCCTCAAGCTCCCCGATAACTCGCGGTACGTCGTCAAGACCGGCGACACCATCGAGGCCATCGCGACCGCCCACGGGCTTCGCCCCGCCGACGTCTCCGGCAATGGCAACAACGCCAAGGCCCTCGGCACCACCAACCAGACCGAGGCCCTCGAAGGGGCGCGCAAGATCCGCGTGCCTTCGACGTACGTCGTCCAGCCGGGCGATTCCGTCGCCACCATCGCGACCAACCACGGCCTGACGCCCACGGACTTCCAGAGCCTCAACGGCCTCACCGCCGAGACCGTGCCCGGCGCCGGCCAGGAACTCAAGCTCGACGACGCCGCCACCTATCTGGTCCAGCCTGGCGACAACCTCGGCACCATCGCGGTCTCCCACAAGACCACGCCCGCCGACCTCGCCAAGCTGAACGGCATCCAGCTCACCGACCCGGTGACGCCGCAGGTCATCATCACGCTCCCGAAGGTCGACAAGTACGTCGTGAAGGGCCAGAGCCTCGACGACATCGCGAAGACCCTCTCGAATGTGACCGCCTCCGAACTCGGCGACGCGAACAGCGTGCCCGAGACGGCCGTCCTCCGCATCGGCCAGGGCCTCGTGCTCCCGACCGCCGCGCGGGGCAGCGCTCCGCCCGACGCCCGCAACCCCGGCACCGCCTGTGTCGAGCACGCCATCCCGGACGCGGTCTTCCAGACCCTCCCCGGCGTGGGCACGCCCCAGGCCCAGGTGTCGCCGCCGGCGGCACAGTCGAAGGACGTCACCATCACCAGCGGCGCCAACGACTTCACCGTCACCGCCGATGGCACCAAGTCCGACCTGAACAAGGGTGTCGTGGCCATCGCCAAGGGCACCGCGGTGAAGTTCGTGAACCAGGTGGGCATCCACACCATCACCGTGAACGGCACGAAGGACGGCGCCGACTTCAAGGGCACCGACACCCGGACGCTCACCTTCAACAACGCGGGGACTTTCAAGATCACCTGCGACTTCCACCCCGCGATGCTCGCGACGATCTTCGTCCAGTAGCGTTCGCGAACCACCCCGAACCACGACGAAGGGAGGCCGCAAGGCCTCCCTTCGCCGTTTCCACGCCACCCGCTCCGGCGGTTTGACGCTCACGATCCCCATGGCTACGATCCCGACGCAAGAAATCGAGCGCGTCGCTTCGTCGCGCCACTTCGGAAGGGGGACTGGGCATGGCAGCGCAGACCGGCAAGCGGTACACGTGCCCCAAGTGCGGATCGGAATTCATCGTCACCAAGGGCGGCGATGGCGAGCTCATGTGCGGCGATACTCCGCTCGAGCTGAAGAAGTAAGGAGTACCACGACCATGGCAGTGCAACTCGGCAAGCGCTACAAGGACGAGCAGACCGGCATCGAGCTCCTCGTCATCAAGCCCGGCAACTGCGACCTCAGCGTCAGCGGCCGCCCCATGGAGCTCATGCAGCCCAAGGTCCTTCCTTCGGCCGACTGAGCCCCCACACCTCGAGCGACGCGAAACAGGCGGGCATCCCCCGCCTGTTTTGTTGTCCCCGCCCACCCGCTAGGATCAGCCCATGGGCTATTGGGACCTCATCGAAGCCCGCATCCAGGAGGCCATCGAGGGCGGCGCCTTCAAGGACCTCCCCGGCGCCGGCCGGCCCCTCGCCTTCGATGACGCCGACAAGCTCGCCGGCGACGACTGGCTCGGCTTCAAGATCCTCCGCAACGGCGACATGACACCTGAGTGGATGATGCTCGGCCGCGAGATCGAGCACGACATCGCCCGCCTCGAAGAGACCGCCCGCCGCTTCCACAACTTCGCTCGCTGGGCCGCCGAGGAAGACGACTGGCCTGCCTACGCCGGCCGCCTCGCCCGCGTGCGCGAACAGTATGCGGACCTCGCCCATCGCATTCGCCGCAAGCAGGACCGCTTCAACCACAAGGTGCCCTCGCCCGCCCTCGAACGGCCGGGCCTGTGGGTCGAATACCTCCTCGAACGCCTCGATGAATCCCTCGCCGCCGCCGGCGCCCCCGAGGGCCTCCTCGCCACCACGAAAGACATCGCATGACACTCAAGGACACTATCGCCCACGACCTCAACGAGGCCATGCGCGCGAAGGACGAGACCCGCAAGTCCGCCCTCCGCATGCTCACCGCCGCCCTCAAGAACGCCGAGATCGATGCCCGCGGCAAGCCCTTCGGCGATGCCGAGGCGGTCGTGGTCATTCAGAAGCAGGTCAAACAGCGCCGCGATTCCATCGACGAGTTCACGAAGGCGAACCGCGAGGACCTCGCCGCGAAGGAACGCGCCGAGCTCGGCATCCTCGAGACCTACCTCCCCGCGCAGGCATCCCGCGAGGAGATCGAAGCCGCCGCCCGCCGCATCGTCGCCGAAACCGGCGCGTCCGGCGCCCGCGACATCGGCAAGGTCATGCCGCTCATCGTGAAGGAGTTCGCGGGCAAGGCCGATGGCCGCACCGTGAACGAGGTCGTCCGCGCCGTCCTCGGCGCATGACCGCACGAGGCATACCGCGACACCGGCGCCGCCGCCCAACCTGATATCCTCCGGTGGAGCCATGCTGCGCCGCCGTCCCCATCGCGTCGTCACCGGAAATCGCGCCGCCGCGTTCGGCGTGCTGCTGGCTGCGTCCGTCGCGATCCTCCTTTCGCCCATCCTTCCCGCGCGCCAGGAGGTGCGCGAAGGCGACCTCGCGCCGCGCACCTACCCCGCCGCGCGCGACGCCCAGTACCCCTCCGAGGCCCTCACCGCCGCCGCCCGCGACGAGGCGGAGCGCCAGGTCGAGCCCGTGCTCCTGCCGCCGAGCGCCGCCGTCGGTGCCCGCCAGGCCGATGCCCTCGCCGTGTTCCTCGCCCAGGTCCGCGATATCCGCGCCCGCCCCGTCGCCGCGCAGCAGCAGCTGGCCGAACTTAACGCCCTGCCCGCGGCTGCCCGTGTCACCTCGAACGCCCGCTCCTACCTCATCCTGCTCGAACGTGCCGCCTTCGACGCTTTCACCGAACGCGCGCGCAAGGCCCTGGCGGAGGTCATGGCCGGCCCCATCGGCAAGGACGAAGTCGCCGCCAAGCTGAACGAGTACCTCGCCCGGCAGGGTAACAACCCCGGCACCGAGGTCGAACAGACCCTCCTCCGAGACACCCTCCGCGCCTTCGTCGAAGCGAATGTCGAGGTCGACCAGCCGGCCACCGACGCGAAACGCGACGCCGCCCGCGCGAACGTCTCGCCCGTCATCGTCACCTTCACCCGCGGCCAGGTCATCGCCACCGAGGGCCAGTTACTTGATGCCGGCACCATCGAAGCCCTCCGCGAAACCGGCACCATCGAGGACGGCTTCGATTACTACCGCATCGGCGGCGCCGGTCTGTTCGCCGCCGGGATGGGCGTCCTCCTCGGGCTGTTCGCGTTCCAGCTCCAGCCGTTCTCGGCCGCGCCGGGCAGACGGCTGTTCGCCACCGCCGCGCTCGTGGTGGCCGCCGTGGCCGCCGCGCGCCTGCTGCTGCCGGTGGTGACGCCCGATACGGACCAGCGCTCGCTCGGGTACGCCCTACCCGTGGCCGCGGCGGCGATGGTTGTGGCTTCCTACTCCGAGCTCTCCTTCGCACTTGCCGTGGCCGCCGTGACCGGGTTCGCCGCCGCGTTCGCGGGCGCCGTCGCCCCCGACCTCGCCGGCTCCGGCTTCATCTCCTCCCTCGAAGCGCTCGAGTTCGCGATGGTCTACGCCACGGCCGGCTTCGTGGGCGCGGCCGCCGTCCACCGCGCCGAACGCCTTGGGCGCTACATCTGGGCCGCGCTTGCCGTTGCCGCGGCCGGCGCCGGGGCCGTCGCCGTCTTCTGGCTGGTGAGCGAACCGCACGAGACCATGCCGCTGGGGTGGGCACTGGGCACAGCCGCCACCGGCGGGGTCGCTTCCGCGCTCATCGCGCTCGGCTGCTTCGTCGGGCTGCCGGGCCTGTTTGGCGTCACCACCCGCCTGCAGCTCATGGAGCTCACCCACCCGGGCCACCCGCTCCTGCGGCGCCTCCAGGATGAGGCCCCCGGCACCTACCACCACAGCATGATGGTCGGTGCCCTCGCCGAGCGCGCCGCCGACGGCATTGGCGCCGATTCCCTCCTCGCCCGCGTCGGCGCCTATTTCCACGACATCGGCAAGCTCGAACGCCCCGTCTACTACATCGAAAACCAGCTCGAAGGCGCCGCGAGCCCCCACGACGCGCTCACTCCCACCGAGAGCGCGACCTTCATCCGCGACCACGTCGTCAACGGCCTCGAACTGGCCCGCCGTTACCGCCTGCCGCGCCCCGTTCGCGACTTCATCCCCGAGCACCACGGCACCCGGCTCGTGACCTACTTCTATCGCCGCGCGATGCAGGCCGACGCATCCCAGGAGCCCGGGCCGTTCCGCTACTCCGGCCCACGTCCCCAATCGCGCGAGACCGCCATCGTCATGCTCGCCGATTCCTGCGAGGCCATCGTACGGGCGAACCAGGAACGCACGCGTCCGGCCATGGAGGACCTCATCGACGGTATCCTCGCCGAGCGCCTGGCCGAAGGTCAGCTCGATGAGTGCGACCTCACCATGCGCGAACTCCAGGAGGTGGCCGCCAGCTTCAAAGCCACCCTCCGCGCCGTGTACCACCCGCGCATCGCCTACCCGAGCCCCGCGCCCGAGGAGATCGCCCGCATCGCCCAGCGCACGAACTGAGCTGGGAAGCGGCCCGCCTGCCTGCTAGAGTGCCGCCATGGCCGTCCCCGCCGTTCGCGCGCTCACCTTCGATGTCTTCGGCACCGTCGTCGATTGGCGCTCCAGCATCATCCGCGAAGTCGCCGCCACCGCCGCCGGTGCCGGCGTCAGCGGCGATTGGCCCGCCTTCGCCGACGAATGGCGCTACGACGGCTACATCGCCGGCATCGGGCGCATCAACCGGGGCGAAGCGCCCATGGCCACGGCCGACGCCATCCACCGCGCGAAGCTCGACGAGCTGCTCCCCCGCTACGGCCTCGGCGCGCTCGATGAGGCCGCCCGCGACCACCTCAACCGCGCCTGGCACCGCCTCGACCCGTGGCCCGATTCCGCTGCCGGGCTCGCGCGCCTGCGCACGGGCTACATTGTCTCCACGCTCTCGAACGGCAACGTCTCGCTGCTCGTGAACATGGCCAGGCATGCCGGGCTTACCTGGGATTGCATCCTCAGCGCCGAACTCACGGGCGCGTTCAAGCCCATGCCCCGCTGCTACACCGAAGCGGCCCGCCTCCTCGGCTTCGCGCCGGGCGAGGTCATGATGGCCGCCGCCCACAAGGGCGATCTCCGCGCGGCCGCGAAAGCCGGCCTGCGCACCGCGTTCATCCCCCGCCCGCTCGAAGCCGGTCCGAATCGCGAGGTCGACCTCGCCCCGGAGGCGGAGTTCGATATCAATGCCGCCGACTTCCACGACCTGGCCACGCAGCTCGGCTGCGCCTGAGGGTCACGCCCCGCGCAGCCGCTCCGCGAGAAAGGCGATGGCCGTGTCGGCGCACTCAGGCGGCGAATCCGCATGGAGCCCCGGGTACGCCGTGAACCGCTTGTCCTTCGTGCCCAGCATCCGGAACAGCCGCACCGTCCCCGTGAACGCGAACCGTTCGTCGTCCAGCATCGCGAAGAACTGCACGGGCACGGTCACGTTCGGGGCATCGGCGATGTGCCGCGGCACGATGTGGCCCCGCACCGCGCTTGACCCTTCGAGCCCGCAGAGCCCGAGCACGGCCGCCTTCACCAGCGCCTCCGCCGCCACGAACGGGAGCCCGAACATCGTCCCCATCGAGAGGCCCCAGTAGCCCACGCGCTCCGCATCGATTTCGTCCAGGGCCGAAAGCGCATCGAGCGTCGCCTGCCAGTCCGCCACCATCCGGTCGATTGGCCCGTTGCGCCACATCGCCCGGTAGAGGGTGTCGTCGTCCGTCGTGTTCGTGATCGCGCCGCGCTCGCCGTGTTCGATGCCATCGATGACCGCCGCCGCGAACCCTTCGCGCCGCACCAGCAGGCCCGCCCGCGCCATGATTTTCGGGTCCTTCTTGTGCGAACGGCCCCCGTGCCCGACGAGCACGAGCGGCACCGGCCCGGGCGCCGCACCGTCCTTCGTCCACAGGTACCCGGGGAACCGGTCGCCATCCCGTTCGATGATGAAACGCCGTTCGCGCACGCCATCCGTGACCGTCGCGGCCCCATCCCATTCCATGCTCGAACCTCGCAGCAGTACCTTCGCGCCGCACTCTACGGGGGCGCCACCGCCGCGTCGACGCCGCCGCGCGATGGCTACCGCTCGATCGCCGGCGAACCCGCACGCCACACCAGGTGCCGCGGCCGCGACGTGCTCTCCCCTCGCGGCCCGTACGTCACCAGCAGCGCCGACTCGATATCGAACTCGAAGAGCACATGGTCACGGCTATGCCCGCCGCTCGCGAGGAACGCAGCCTCGACCGCCCGCAGCAGCACCGCATCGTCGCGAGGACGGGCGGTGCCAGTGAGTGCGAGCTCGTCGTCGCGGTCCGGCATCCCCTGCGTGTGGATCGCGACACGCGGGTCACGCAGCAGGTCCCGCCGCTTCGGCCCGGGAATGATGAGCCCGTAGAGCCCGTCCCCGCGCTGGATCGGGCAGAACGGGTGCAGGCGCGGCCCGCCATCCGGCCGCACCGTCGCCAGGTATCCCAGCCCGATCCCGGCGAAGTACATGATCTCCCGCCCGCGCGCCGCCATCTCCGGCGCTTCCGCCGCGAAGCCTGCCCAGTTCGCCATCTCGAAGCCTCCTCACGTGATACGCACCGCAACGTTAATCCGCCCACTCTCTGCCCGCCCGCGCGATGCGATAGAATGGATCCACAACCACCCGGGATGTTGCCACTGTCGCGGACACGCATCATGTCAGGTTCGAACTTCCCCGGCGGCCTTCGCCAGCCGCGGATCCCGGTGTGTGCCAGTCCTTTCTCACGGTCCCTTTCACGATGAAAAAACGGGTGGGCGTTCTCGCCCTCCAGGGTGATTTCCGCGAGCACCGCGAAGTGCTCGAAACGCTTGGCCACGAAGTCCTCGAAGTCCGCAAGCCGGCCCAACTCGATGGCCTCGACGCCCTCATCATCCCCGGCGGCGAAAGCACCACCATCGCCCGCCTCATCATCAGCAACGGCTTCCAGCAGCCCCTGCGCGATTTCTGCGCCAGCGGCCGTCCCACCTGGGGCACCTGCGCCGGCGCCATCCTCCTCGCCAAAGAGGTCGACAACCTCGACCGGCCCGGTATCGAGACCATGCATATCGCCGTCCACCGCAACGCCTTCGGCCGCCAGGTCGATAGCTTCGAAGCCGACCTCAACGTCCGCGGCCTCGAAGGTGGCCCCGTGCGCGCCGTCTTCATCCGCGCGCCCCTCATCCAGCGCGTCGACCCGCCGGCCGAGGCCATCGCCACCCTGGACGACGGCACCATCGTCGCCGCGCGCGAGCGGAACCTGCTCGCCATCTCCTTTCACCCCGAGCTCACCGGCGACACCCGCCTGCACGAGTTCTTCCTCACCATCGGCACGCCCGCCCGCGAGCCCGCCATCGAGGTCGCCGGATGAGTGACGTCCGCGCTGAGCCGTTGAGCCCGATCGATGCCGCGACCCTCTGGCCGCAGCTCGGCCGGCTCGATACCGAGGTGCTTGCCACCCGCGGCGGCGAAAGCCTGCTCGTGCGCTTCGGCCTCGCCGCCACCGGTCTCACCCGCCTGCCGCGCATTCCCCGCACGGCCGTCCTCGGGGTCAAGCGCGGGCTCGGCTATCGCGGCGTCGTCGTCGTGAAGGAACTCGCCGGCGGCGCCGGCTGGGAGGCCGTGTCCCTGCGCCTCGCCCGCGAAAAGGACGACGAAGCCGTCACCGCGCTGCTCAGCGGCGCCGCGAACGAAGTCGCCTCCCGCGGCGGCCGCACCCTTTCGCTTCGTGCGGCCGAGGGTTCGCCCCACAAGGAGGCCATTCGCCGCGCGGGCTGCATGGCCTATCGCATCGAACGCCTCCATGCCGTGCCCGCGGCCCATCCCGCTGCCTCGGAGACGCGCTTCCGGCCCGCCACCCGCGCCGACCGTCATGGCATCTTCCGCCTTTATTGCCGCGCCGTGCCCGAACACATTCGCCGCCAGGAAGCGCCCACCCAGCAGGAGTGGCGCGCCGTCCTCGATTCCTTCGACGCAGGCCGCGAATTCGTCCTCGAACGCGATGGCGCCATCGCCGCCTGGGTGGGCATGGGCGAACGCGAAAGCCGCGTCCTGGAAGACGGCACCGGCGAAGGCGTCGCCGATGCCGCGCTCGCCCTCGTCGAAAGCGCCGGCCCACACCATGGCACCCTCGTCCTCGCCGAGGACCAGGTCTCCCTTGAACGCGAAGCGGATACCCGCGGCTACACGCCCCTCGGTGTCCGCCTGGTCTTCGCACGCCGTATGGCGCTCCTCAACCCCCTGAAGGAGGTGGCTGCGGTCCCGGCCGAATCGCTCGCCCTGCCGCAGTAATGCCCGTGACACAGCTCGAGCTCTCTGGTTCCGAATCCGGCTACACCGAGCAGATCATCACCGACGACCTGGACCTGCTCCTCGATTCCCTGCCGCCGCGCATCTGCGAGATCTTCCGCGAAGCGGAGCGGCGCAACGGACTCCTTGAAGTGGTCATGGACCTTGGCCGCCTCCCCGAGGCGCGCTACCCCGGCCGCGAAATCGTCCTCAGCCACCAGGAAGTGACCGAGGATGACCTCCTCTACGTCATCGAACACATCGGCGAATTCGGCCTCGACAACCGCGCCGGCATCGAACGTACCCTCCACCGCATCTCCTGCATCCGCAACCGCCGCGGCAAGGTCGTCGGCCTCACCTGCCGCGTTGGCCGCGCCGTCTACGGCACCATCCGCGTCATCGAAGACCTCGTCATGGGCGGCAAGAGCGTCCTCCTGCTGGGCCGCCCCGGTGTGGGCAAGACCACCATGCTCCGCGAAATCGCCCGCGTCCTCGCCGACGACGCCAACAAGCGGGTCATCATCGTCGATACCTCGAACGAAATCGGCGGCGACGGCGATATCCCGCATCCCGCCATCGGCGGCGCCCGCCGCATGCAGGTCGCGACCCCGGCGAACCAGCACGCCGTCATGATCGAAGCCGTCGAAAACCACATGCCCGAAGTCATCGTCATCGATGAGATCGGCACCGAGCTCGAAGCCGCCGCCGCCCGCACCATCGCCGAGCGCGGCGTCCAGCTCGTCGGCACCGCGCACGGCACCGAACTCGAAAACCTCATGCTCAACCCCACCCTCGCCGACCTCATCGGCGGCATCCAGTCCGTCACCCTCGGCGACGAGGAAGCCCGCCGCCGCGGCACCCAGAAGTCCATCCTCGAGCGCAAGGCCCCACCCACGTTCGACGTGGTCGTCGAAATCCAGAGCTGGCAGCGCGTCGCCGTCCACACCGATGTCGCCGAGACCATCGACGCCATGCTCCGCGGCTACGACGCACCCCCCGAGGTCCGCCAGCTCGGCTTCGGTGGCCGCCTCGAAATCGTCGATGAGCCCCTCGATCCCGACGCCGAGGAGCCTCGCGGCCGTGGCCTCTCTCCGCGCGGCGGAGGCTCCGCCGGTGGCGGCGGCCGCGGTGGCTGGGAGCTCGGCCTCCCCCGGACGCAGCATCGCCGCACCGGCGGCCACGTCCGCGATGAGGATGCCCCCGCCGAACGGGAATCCCAGCGCGACCGCTTCGGCGCGCAGCACGGCGCCGGCGGGCCCACCATCAAGCTCTACCCGTTCGGGCTCAGCAAGGCCCGGCTCGACGAGGCGATGCGCAACGCCGGCACCAGCGTCGATATCGTCCACGACGTCCGCGAAGCCGATGTCGTCATCACGCTCCGCACCTACTATCGCCGCAAGCCCCCGGCCCTCCGCGAGGCCGAGGAGCGCTCCGTGCCCGTCTACGTCATCAAGAGCAACACCGCCCTCCAGATCGAGCAGGTGCTGACCCAGTTTCACCCCGGCGGCGGCGAACGCGGCATCCGCCGCGATCCCATGGTCGATGTCTTTCGCGAAACCGAGGACGCCATCGCTCGCGTGATGGAGGAGGGCCGCCCGATCGAGCTCCCGCCCGCGAACAGCTACGTCCGCCGCGTGCAGCACCAGCTCGCGACCCGCTACAACCTGGATTCGCGCAGCGCCGGCAAGGAACCGAATCGCCGCGTCCGCATCCTGCCCACCTCCGGCTGAGGCCACGCCCTAGGGCTTCGGCCCCAGCAGGACCAGGTCCGCGACGACCATCCCGCTTCGCGCATCGATGCCGCCGCTGACGGTGACAAGGTGCCCGGCGGCGGTCGCGCCCGCGAGCCATTCGCGCAGCGTGATGCCGCTCTCGCCGACGAGGATGCGCGTGTCGGCCCGCAGCTGGACGCGCACGGGCCCACCATCGGTCGCCACGCGCAGCACCAGCCCGTCGCGCTCCGTGAGCACGCCCGTCACGCGCAGCAGCCCCGTCGCCGGCGGTGTACTCGCCACACTCGGCCGATTGGGCGGCGTCACCGCGGTGCCGCTCGCCGGCGTCAGCGTCGGGCGAACACCAGCCGCCCCCCGCGTGGGGGGAAGCGCCACACCCTCGAACTCAAGGAAGAACATCCCGCCCGCTCCCGGCGACACCCCGGCCACGGTTACCCGCCGCCCGATGACCTCACCGAGCTCCACGAGCCGCTCCGCCGAACGTGGGTCGATGATGACCAGGACCCGCTGCCCGCCGGCTACCTCGAGGGTCACGCGGCCGCGCCCCGCGGGCGTCAGCGCGAAGGCGACCACGCGGCCCGGCAGCTTCCCGTCGAGCGATTCCAGGCGCCGCATCGCGACCTTCGCCGGGGCCGGCAGCTTCGCCGATGATACCGCCAGCGTTCGCGCACTCACGTTCCCGTCATCGTCCGCCACCCCTCCGACGAGCACGGTGTCGCCCGCCTTGAGCGTCCCCGGGTCCACGGCCGCACCATCGGCCACGGCCGTCGTCGACTCCCCGACCTGGACGGTGACCGTCCCGAGCTCGTACCGGAGTTCGAGCGCCCCCGGGCTGACGCGCGCGACCGTGCCCTGGAGCTGCACATAATCCCCCGCTTCGAACGCCGCCGCTGCCTCCGTCGTGTTCCGCAGGTTCTGCGCGGCGAAGAGCGCGGCCACGGCCACGATCCCGATGGCGGCCGCCACCGCCACCCCGCGCACCCCCGTGACCAGCACCGCGAACCGTCCGAAGCGGCCCCCTGGCTTCGCCGTGGACACCGGGGCACGCCCCTTCGTCGCGGTAGCTGCCGCCTGCTGCTGTGCCGTGAATCGCTCGAATCGCGCGCGCGCCGTGGGCTTCGCCGCGGAAGCGTCCTCGTGCGCGGCATCCCGTGCCGCCCGCAGCATCGCCCGCCCCGCGAGCAGCCGCTCAAGCTCCGCACGCTCGGCACCGGTCGCCTCCGGTGGGATGCTCCCGGTTTCGATCGCCCGTTCGAGGAGGTCGTCGATGCGGTCCGCCATCACAGCTCTCCCCCCGCATAGGCGCTCCCCGCGAGCGCTCGCTGCATCGCCGCCAGCGCCCGCCGCTGCAGGTTCTTCACCGCGTCCTCGGACCGGTTCATCAGCTTCGCCGTGTCCGCCACCGATTTATCGAGCAGGAAGCGCAGCGAGAGCACCGTCTGCTGGTCCTCCGTGAGCGCGTGCATCGCCCGCGAGAGGTCCTGCCGCAGCTCCAGCGCCGCGATGCCGTCCGCGTCCGGTGGTGCTACCGCTTCCACCAGTTCCTCCTCGAATCCCCTGCGCCCGAGCTTCTTGATGTGGTCCCGGGCGAGGTTCCGCGCGATGCCGATGAGCCAGGCCTCGATGGGCACGCCCCGGTAATCGAAACGGTCCGCGCGTGCGTAGGCCACTTCGAACACCTGCGAGGCGATATCCTCGGCCTCCGCCGCGCCCCGCAGCCGGTAGCGCACGAAGCCAAAGACGGCGTTCCAGTGCCGGTCGAAAATCTCCGACCAGGCCGCCGCGTCCCGTGCGGCCGCCCGGCGGGCGATTTCCGCGTCATCACGGCCCTCAGCCGCCAGCGCATCTGCCTTTACCTCAAGCACAGCGGTTTCACTGTACGAATGGCACGGCCGCGCCGAAAGGTGACGGCTTCCCTAGGGATAACCGCCAACAATCCAGGGGATGCCCGGTGAAGGGGCTCGCTTGCGGGCGAGGACGCCCGCCGCTACCCGCCGTCGCGCGCTTCGATGTACTCCATCGTCCGGCGGTACGCATCCTCCTGGATGTGCCCTGCCGACATCAGGTACGTCGCGATCTGGTCGAGCTTGAGGATGCTCACGAGGTTGATGCCGGCCGCCTTCAGGTTCGTGCGGCCGCCTTCCTGCCGGTCGATGAGCGTCACCGCGTCGCGCACCACCAGGCCCGCCTCCGTCAGCGTCGCCGCCGTCTGGAGGATGCTGCCGCCGCCCGTGATCAGGTCATCGATGATCAGGCACGATTGCCCGCGCACGAAGATGCCCTCGATCACGTCCGCCTTATCCGTCGCCGGCGGGTGGATGTAGATCATGGGCGTGTTCACGGCGAGCGAAAACGCCGTCGCCACGTGCAGCCCGCCAAAGGGCACCCCCGCGACCAGCGTGAACGGCTGCACGTGCGGGTTGCGCATCGACATCAGCGTTTCCAGCTCTTCGCGGATGATGCGCGCGCACTTCGCCAGCGCCTTCGGGTTCGAAATCAACCGCCGCAGGTTGATATAGATGGGCGAATGAACCGACGTGCGGCCGAGCGTGTAGTCGCCGAAATCGATCGCGTTGAGCTTCCAGAGCTCCTCGGCGAGCCAGAGGTTACCGGCCGGGGTTTTCGACAAGCGTGGCACTCCAGTGAGCGTGGCGGGGAACCACGCAAGCGTACCCCCTTTTTCGCTACCTGAACGTAATGTGTCAAGTCGAAGCGCCGTCAGCGCCCCTGCGGGCCACGGTTCGCCGTGCCTCCCGCGTTGCCCGGGAGCCGCGCTTGGGCCATACTCAAACACGAGTGCCGAAGTGGCGGAATGGCAGACGCGCTACGTTCAGGGCGTAGTGTCCGTAATGGGCGTGCGAGTTCAAATCTCGCCTTCGGCACCAGCACTCAGGCGCCCGTGGCTCAGCGGATAGAGCGTTAGGTTGCGGACCTAAAGGTCGGAGGTTCGAGTCCTCCCGGGCGTACCAATCAACGAAGCGAAGGCCCTCCACCCGGAGGGCCTCCGTCATTCCCGCGCGATCGCCACGCTCGTCCCCACCAGCGGCAGCCCCAGTTCGCGCGCCACCGCACGCGACGCCAGGTTCGTCACCGACGTGCTGTAGAACAACGTCCGCGCTCCCAGCGCCGGGTGCGCGCTCCACGCGGCCGTGACCGCGCCGGCGAGCCGCCGTCCCCGGAAGCGCGGGAAGGTGTAGACGCCCACGTCGGACGCCTCGTCTCCGAGCCGGGCGGCGAACGCCGTGGCCGCCATCTCGCCCTCCACGAGCGCGATGCACCACGGCTCCCAGAACTCCTCCATCACCGGGAAGCCCGCAGCCGCCACATCCGCGGGCATGCCCTCGCGCCGCACCCGTTCGGCCAGCGCTGCCGCGGACTCCGTCCCCGAAAGCACCAGCTCCGCCGGGACCGCGGGCAGCGCGTGGCGCTCGAGCACGAACGTCAGGTGCATGTCCCGCGGCCGGGCGGTGCCGTCTGCGCCGCCGAGGGCGCGCGCGAACTCCGCCAGCGGGAGTTCG
Organism: Dehalococcoidia bacterium; assembly: GCA_046328225.1. Lineage (GTDB taxonomy): Bacteria > Chloroflexota > Dehalococcoidia > Tepidiformales > Tepidiformaceae > Amarobacillus. Next base: position 113,895 of record JAXLWZ010000004.1, read on the forward strand.
CGCACGTCCTCGCGTTCGCGCACCGCCGCGTGCAACGAATGCACCGCCGCCGCGGCATCGTCGCTCACCCCGCACCCGAGCCAGTACCCGCTGCCGCCGGCTCCCGCCGCAATGTAGAGGTCCGGCGCCGGCCGCCCGCCGGGGGCGTTCTCGGCGAGCAACCGGCCGTGCGCGTCTCGCGTGAAGAGCGCGCTCGCCTGCAGCACCAGCAATTCCAGGCCGTTCACGCCACGGATGCTAGGCCGGCTGGTACCACTCCGCGTGGCGCGTCGCCACGTGCGCCAGCCCGACGTGCACGCCGTCCGCGTCGCTCGCGATGGAGAGCGTCACCTGCTTCCGGCGCGCGGCCTCCAGCGGCCTCGCCGGCTTCACCGATTCAAGCACGAACGGCATCGCCGCCGTGTCCGCCATCGCCCACGCTTCCACGATCGCCGCGACCGTGAACGCCGGCAGCGCGCGGAACTCCTCGATGAGCGTCGACCGCTGGCCCGCTTCCGCCACCTCCGCCAGCGCGCGGATGTACTCCGCCGGCTCGGCGCGCGCCGCCCGGAGCGCCCGCAGCTCCTCGGCGATCCGCGGCTCCGCGAACGCCCGCGAAAGCCAGCCCATCGTCTCTTCGCACCCGACCCATGTCATCGTTGCTTCCTCCGAAACCGAATGGAGGGAGTCTGCCCGGCCGAACGCTATGTCACCTATCTCCGAAGAGTGGACACCCGGATGTACACTCACCCGGTGACGCCCCAGGTACCCACCAGCCCGCCGGCGAGTTCCATCGAGCGGCTCCGCGGCATGCTCCGCGAACAGGGGCGCACCGCCAGCCTGGACCGCGAGGTCGAAGCCGCCCTCGAAGCGGCCTACGTTTCCAACAACCTCGAAGAGCTTTCGCAGGTCGTGCACTTCGTCTGCGCGGGCCTCGATGCCGAAGGCCGCTTCGATGAAGCCCTCGCGCTGATCGAGCACTCGACCGCGTGGACCGCCCGCCGCCCCGAGGCGCGCGCGCTCATCCAGGCGCTCTCCGCCGGCATGCTGCTCTCCCGAGGCCGCGTCGAGGCCGCCCGGGCCGCCATCGCCAGCGCCGGTATCGATGAGCCCCGGCTCGTCACCCCGTTCGCCCGCGCCGTCGTCGTGAGTACCCGCAGTGTGGTCGACATGGTCTCGCTCACGCCCGGCGCCGTCGCCCGCGCCGAGAACGTCCTTTCCGACCCGTCGCTGCAGGCCATCCCCCGTCAGCAGCTCTGGGTGCTGAGCTGGTTCGTGCCCTGCGTGGCGGCCATGGGCCGGCGTGGCAGCATCGAACCGTGGTTGCGGCTCCTCCGTGCCCTCGCGCGCGCCGAAGGCCACGAGTGGCGCCTGGCCGATGCGCGCTCCTTCGAATACGCGCTCGCGGTCGGCCCCTCGTGTGGTCGTGGCGCCATCCCCGAGCCCGCCGAGCCGATGCTTTCGAACCCCATCGCCGAGATGCGCTGCGTGCTCGCACGCCTTCGCGCATCCGTCGTCCGCCGCGACTGGCCCGCCGTCGGCGCCCCCCTCCAGCGCCTCGCGGAGATGGACGCCGCCCAGGGAGGGTCCCCCTTCGGCGCCGTCGCGAACTACCACGCGCTGGTCGAAGCGCACCGCGACGGCGAAATCACCACCCCGGTCGCGTTCGCCGCGGAGTTTCACCTGGGCAACCTCCCGGCGACGCTCGCCGGCGTCGAGGCCATCGCCCACGGCGGCACGCAGTCCGAGGCGGTCGCCGCTCTGCGCCGCATGTCCGCCATCCCGCGCGCCATCGAGACATCGCTCGAATGGCCCGTCTCCCGCGCGCGCGTGCAGGGGTTGCTCGCCCTTCGCGCCGGGAACGAAAAGGACGCACGCCGCCTGCTGCAGCACGCCATCGAGTGGGCCAGCGATGCGGGGTACGGGGTGGAGCGCGACCTCGCCGCCTTCCAGCTCGGCGAACTGTTCGCCAACGGCACCCTCATCGTCTCCCAGAAGCAGCGCCGCACGCAGCGTCGCGACGCCAGTCACTCACTCCTCCACGCCGGGATCGACCCCGGGCCGCACGCACTGCCCGTCGCCCGTGCCCTCAGCCGCGGCGCCGGCATGGAACTTGGCGGCCACCTCGCGCCGCGCGAGGTCGAAGTGCTGCGCAAGCTCGCCGAAGGCCTCAGCTACAAGGAAACCGCGGCCGCTCTCGGCGTGAAGCCGTCCACCGTGCAGACGCTCGCGCACCGCTGCTACGACAAGCTCGGGGTGAACGGGCGCGTCGCCGCCATGAATCTCGCGCGTGAGCTCGGCATCCTCTGAGGCCGTCCCGTTCGATGGACAAACCCGTGTCCATCGATTTCCGAATATTGCGGCGCACGACGCTTCCTTAACATTTGATCCGGACACGACATGCGCGCCCCGGCCCGGCCCCACTCGCATGCATCGGCCCACGCGGCCGGCGCTTGCGAGCGGAGCGGAAGGGGCCGGGCCACATGCCGGTGCAAGGCCGGGCGCACGCCCGGCCTTCGCATTGTCCGTTCGATGCCGCCGGTTCTACTCCGTGGTCTCGCGCTGGCGGGCCTGGTACTCGCGGTCCGCACGCTTTCCCCGGTACACGCTCATGTCGATGGCGCGGCGCACCTCGGGCACGAGCTTGAACAGAAGCCGCGGTTCGGTCTGCATGTTCGAAAAGAAGCGCTCCACCGCCTCGGCGTTCGCCGGGTCGCCGCGGCCCACGTACTTCTCGGCCAGCGCCCGCGAGATCGGCCAGATATCGAAGTCCGGCAGTTCTTTCGCCTCGACATAGCCATCGAATTCGATGTGGCCCGAGTTCGGCCTGCCCGCTTCGATGCACAGCGACGCACGCGGGTCCTTCAGCAGCTGTTTGCACCACACCCGCGAGTACGTTCCCGTGACCCAGATCTCACCGTCGCGCCAGAGCCACCAGACAGGCACCGTGTACGGCATGCCGTCCTTCCGCAGCGTCGCGATGACGCCCGTGATCGGCTGCTGCAGGAACGCCTCCTGCTTCTCGTCGGACATCCGGGGCATGCCATCCTCCACGGCCCGGCACACACTGGGTGTCCGGCGCACCGCGGCGATCCTGCATGCCCCGCCGGCGTGCCGCAATCGGCTGTCGTGCCTGGCGGCCCGGCCTCAGGCGGTGGCCAGCGCCGCGACCTCCTGCGCCGGGACCATGCCCTTCAGCACGCGCTCCAGCGCCATCGTGTGGCTGCACACCTGCCAGCCCTCGAAGAAGTCGCAGTTACAGTGCCACCGGCTGTCCCGGATGGTGACCTCGTGGTCGCTGTTCTCCCCATGGAAGCTGACGTGAAGGCCATCGATCTGCATGCGATGGCGCTCGCCGGCGTACGCGCGGGCTTTCTCGACCTTGGAGATGAGGCTGGACTGCATTCGGGGGCTCCCCTTTCGTGGTGTGTGACCCGAGAGACTGTCCGGATGCGCCCCCCTCTGAAACCACAAACGGCGACGCCTGCGCGCCGCCGTCCGTTCACCCTCTCTTGATTCCAGAGAGCGCATCCATAGGCCCCGACACTAGTCCCCTCGATCCCGCCCTGTCAACGGCTTGCAGGAACTGCAAGATGGTCCCCTCGCCCCTCGCTTTTGCTCCCCGGAGCGAACCGGACCACCATTCCCGGCGCCGCCGCGACGGCCAGCCGCGAGCCCGCACGCGGCGCCGGCACGCCCGCATCCAATCGCACACGCACCACCGATTCGCCGATTCGCCCCAGGACCTCGACTCCGCCGGGCAGCGGCACGGCGCCCTCCACCGCCAGCGTGAACGTCACCCCTCCCGTGCCGACCGAGAGCGCGTCCGGCCACACCGCGACGACGCCGCTCTCGGTCTCCACGACGGCAAACCCGATCGCGGCCGCCGTCTCCGCGTCCGGCGGCGAAGCCAGCACCTCCGCGACCGGACCCTGCGCGGCGAGCCTGCCGCCCACCAGCACCACGAGGTCATCCGCGAGTGCCGCCGCCGGGCGCGCGTCGCGCATCGCCAGCACGACGGTGCCACCCCACGACCGCAACACCCCCGGGAGGGCGACGAGCAGCTCCGCCTGCGCATCGCCGTCCAGGCCCGCGAACGGCTCGTCGATGAGCGTCACCGGCGCGCGTCGTGCGAGTGCCCGCGCGAGGTGCACCCGCTGCATCTCGCCCCCCGAAAGCTCCCGCACGTCCCGCTCCATGAGTGTCCCGATGCCGATCGCCGCCGCCAGCGCCTCCGTTCGCGCCCGCGCGGCCTCGCCGGTCCGGCCGCGAAAGCGCCGGCGGCCCTCCAGCTGGTCGCGCACGGTCCCGCGCCCGCGCTCGGCCGGCTGGAACGCGGTCGCGATCCGCTCCTGCATCGCGCGCACCGCCGCTTCGCCCCCGATGCGCACCTGCCCCGCGGACGGCCGTTCGCCGCCGGCGATGAGCCGCAAGAGCGCCGACTTCCCCGCCCCGTTCGCGCCAACGACAGCCGTCACCCGCCCGCCCGCGATGGTCAGCTCCGGGACCGAGAGCACCGTAGTCCCGCCGCGCTCGAGGCGGACCCCCTGCAACCGCACGTCCATCGGCGAATTATCGCGCCAGCCGCGCCTTCGCGACCGCTCCCCGCCGCGCTATGATGCCGCCGCGATGAGCGGCCTGTTCACCATCACCCACAGCATGGTCCAGTCCTACGAACGCTGCCGGAAGCAGTACTGGTTCACCTACCTCAGCGGCCTCGAACGGCCCCCCGACGAAGTGGTCACGCCCGCCGGCCTCATCGGCAACGGCGTCCACCGCGCGATGAAGACCCTCTGCCTCACCGGCGACCCGGAGGACGGCGCCCGCGAACTCGATGCTTACCTGCGCATGCCCGCCCACGATTGCGCCGGCCCCGGCACCGATGCCTTCGATCGTGCCATGGCCCTCTACGCGCGCGGCTGCGAAGCCCACGCCTCCATGGCTAGCGAAGACCGCTGGCCCGAGCTCGATACCTGGGTCCCCGTCCCGAGCCGCGCCGTCACCCTCCGCGCCCGCATCGATCGCGCTGACCGCTTCGCCGGCGGCCACTGGCAGGTCATCGATTGGAAGACCGGCCACGACCTCGACGAGGTCACCGATGCCCAGCTCGATCTTGGGCACGTCGCCGTTCGCACATCCTTCCACCTTCCCGGCGATGCGATCGTGCGCGCGGTGGGATGGAATCTGCGTTCCGGACAGGTGCGCGAGCGCGTGCTTCGCAGCACCGATGCTGCCGCCACCGTGAAGCGCTACATCGGTATCGCCTACCGCATCCAGGCCACGCAGGACTTCCCCGCGACACCGAACCGCGCCTGCGGCTTCTGCGCCTGGCGCCCCATGTGTCCCGATTCCGAACCCCCGGCCGTGAGCGAATGGGACTGGAGCGACGACGACCTCCCCGGCGACGATGCCCCCACCGGCGACCCGTCCGCGTAGAATCGCGCGCACCACACCAGAGAGCGCACGCCATGCCCGACTCCACCCCCGTCCCCTCCGCCGAGGAGGTGAACGCCTACTTCGAACGCTGCACCAACTGGGGCCGCTGGGGCGAAGGCGACAACGCCGGCACCATCAACCTCATCACCCCGGAGAAGCGCCGCGCCGCCGCCGCACTCGTACGCAATGGCCGCGCCGTCTCGCTCGCGCACCAGTGGAACACCATCGGCGGACCCGGAAACGCCAATCCCGCGCAACACTTCGTGCGCTCCACGAACGACTTCTCGGTCGACTACCTGGGCATCATGTACCACGGCTACGCGACCACCCATATCGATGCCCTCTGCCACATCTTCTGGGAAGGCAAGGGCTGGAACGGCCGCCCCGCGAGCGAAGTCACCTCGCTGGGCGCGCGCTTCGGTTCGGTCGACGCGTGGAGCCAGGGCATCACCACCCGCGGCGTCCTCATCGATATCCCCCGCTTCCGCGGGGTCCCCTTCGTCGATGACGCGAACCCGGTGCGTGGCTGGGAGATCGATGCCGCCGCCGCGAAGCAGGGCGTGGCCATCGAGCCCGGTGACGCTCTCATCGTTCACAGCGGCCGCCAGGCTTTCTACGAAGCGAACCCCGCCAGCGAGCCCGGCACCTCGCCGTCCCCGGGGCTCCACGTCGATGTCGCGCCCGTGCTGAAGGCGCACGACGTCGCCCTCCTCGGCTGGGACATGATGGACGCGCGCCCCTCCGGGTATCCGGTGTTCGATGCCCGTGGCCTCTCCGTGCACGTCCTCGCGATTGTCTACATGGGGCTCCCGCTGCTCGATAACGCCCGCCTTGAGCCGCTCGCCGCCGCCTGCGCCGAGGAGGGGCGCTACGACTTCCTGCTCACCGTGAACCCGCTCAACGTCCGCGGCGCCACCGGCTCTCCGGTGAACCCCATCGCGATCTTCTGAGACCGCCATGCGCGTTCGCCGGGGCAACCCGCGAACGCGCTACACTTTGCGCGCCATGGGCGAGCCCCCACCCCTGCCGGAGGCGCTCCTTGCTCGCCTCCACGAAAACTTCGCCGAGGCCTACCGGGTCATCGGCCGCAACGTCCCCGGCGGCGCCGTGTGGGAATCCGAAGGCGCCACCGCCGTCGCCACGGGGGTTGGCCGCGCCGAATTCAACCGCCTCTTCGTCCTGCGCCCGCCCGCCGACGCCGATGTCCTGCTCGACCACGCCTCCCAGTTCTTCGCGGCCGCGGGCGTGCCCTGGTGCATCATCGTCCCGCCCGATATCGCCCCGTTGTTCGCGAACGCTTCCGCCATCGAACCCGGCTCGCACATCGTGGGCATGGCGATGGCCGATCTCCGCGCGCTGCCGCCCCGCCCGGGCACGACCCTCACCGTGCGCGCCGTCGAAACGGTGGAGGACGCCGCCACCTTCGTCGCGACCATGGCCGCCGGCTTCAACACGCCGCGCGAGCTGTTCGACCTGTTTGGCCATCACTCGCTGCTGGGGCGGCCGGGTCTCACGCACTACCTCGGCTTCGTGGGCCCGAAGCCTGTGGCCACGGCCACCCTCGTCGCCAGCCACGGCATCGCCGGGATATTCAACGTGAGCACGCTGGCGTCGCATCGCCGCCGGGGCTACGGCGAAACCATGACGTGGCACGCCCTCCGCGACGGGCTCGCGGAGGGATGCTCGGCCGCGGGCCTCCAGGCGACGCCCCTCGGCTACCCCATCTACCGCCGCATGGGCTTCCGAGGCTCCGTGGACTACCGCAGCTGGTACCCGCTGGAGTCGCTCATCGAGGAGGGCATCGTGCCGCCGTCGATCGTCGCGACATAAGAGCCAGTCTCGCCCGGGCATACTCGCCTATTACGCCCGGAATCCCGCCGGGACGTAACGGAACCGCATCATCAATCCTGTGTGAACGCGGGCGCCGTGGCGTCATAACAGCCTGTTGCAGCACGCCTGTCGCCGCTACAGTCGGCGCGTTGGAGGCGGGGTGAAACGGTTAGCCGGTGGTGGCACGGCGATTCGCCGCGGCCCACCACGGACGCCGCGATGCCCGCGGCGACTCGCGGAAGCACCGCGGGGGCGAAGGCGCCAACCGGCGCCCGGCCGCCCCGTTACGCGACCGCGCGGCGGCGATCCCGGCAGTGACGCGTGGCCCCCGCCCGCGCGCGCCGGCATCGCGCCGGGGCAAGCCTCCACCACGCGCGGCCGGTAGCCCTCGCTGCCGGCCGCGCCCTATTCCTTCCGGCCCTCGTCCAGGATCTTTTCGACTTCCGCCAGGATATCCAGCGGCGCCGCCTTCGCCTCCGGCGCGACGCCTTCGGAGCGCTCGCCTGCCTCGGCCGAAGTTGGCGGCGTTGGCGGCGGGGGCATCGGCGTGGGGTCGCGGTCCTCAATCTCATCCGCCGCCGGCGATGGGCGCTGCTGCTCCTGGGCGGCCGGCCGCGGGAACGGCACGGGCTCGATGCGCGCTGCCTCGCACCAACGGCAGGCATCTCGCGACCCCACCAGCGACAGGCAGAAGTGCGCCCACGCCCGCCCGCAGTTGCGCCCCGCGCGCTGCCGCGCCGACGCCACGTTCGTCCGGCGCGGCTTCACCGTCTTCGCCTTTTTCGCCGGCTCCACGCCCCCCGCGATGCCTCCCGGCCGCCGCGCGTTGTACGCGTTTAACAGGTACACCCCGAGCGGCGCCAGGAACACCAGCAGGAAAAAGATGATGCTCACACCGTCATCCTACGCCCGGCGCCAATCATTGGCTTGCATCGCGCATCGCTGATCCGTCATGCTCTTGCCCGGCGGGAGCAGGTCAGTGCGCGATGGAAGAGTCGGCGCGGCATCTCCCTGTCCTTCTCGTTCTCCTCGTCGCCGTCTTCGCCTCCGCCCTCGGCGCGGCCAACCTGCGCATGGGCGACGGCTTCGATGTCACCTTCGTTCCTTCCTCGGCCGGCTCGAAGCAGGCCGTGGTCACCGTGGGCGGGCCCGGCGAAGCCCCGTCGCTGCCTACCGCCGTGCGCCCCGCGCCCGTGCCCGATGACTCCCTCGAACGCGCCATCCGCGACGCCCTCGGGGACGACGCCGCGAGCTACGCCATCGTTGTCCGCCGCCTCCGCGACGGCCGCACGTTCGAGCTCAGCCCCAACCGCGAGTTCTACGCCGCCAGCACCTTCAAACTCGCCGTGCTTTACGAAGCCGAACGCCGCATCAGCCTGGGCGAGCTCCGCCTCGACGACCGCGTCACCATCTCCGGCGAGGACGCCGGCGAGGACCTGGGCACGATCGGCCTCCTCGACCTCGCCCCCGATGGCTCGCTCTCGGTCGGCGAAGCGCTCCGCGCCATGGTCACCCGCTCCGACAACGCCACGGCGGTCGCCCTCCTCCACATGCTGGGCGCGCCCGCGATTGACGCCACCCTTCGCCGCCTGGGTGCCACGGGCATCTCCGTCAACACCCGCGACCTTCCGATCACCGCCGCCGGGATGGCCCGCCTCATGGAGGCGCTCGTCCGTGGCGAAGGGCTCACCCCCGATGCTCGCCGCCACGCCCGCGAGCTCCTCCTCGCCCAGGAATGGCGCGATGGCATCCCCGCCGGCCTGCCCGCCGGCACCGCGGTCGGCAACAAGACCGGCACCTGGGAAGGCATCACGCACGACATCGGCTTCGTCGAAGCACCGGGCGGCACCTACGTCATCGCCGTCCTCTCCGAACACGGCTGGGTCTGGGACCCCATCGCCCGTGTGAGCGCCGCCGCCTGGAACGACCTCATTCGCGAACCCTGAACCGCCGCCGGCGCGCCGGGGACGGTGCATAACAGTTCGGAAAGCTTCACCTTCTGTCACGCCGCTCGCGGATCCGCCCGTCGCACGTCAGACTGGATGGGCCATGATCCGTGTCACCCTCATCTCGCACTCCCCCGAGCCCATGCGCTCGCTCTACATGGCCTACCGCACCTGCTACAGCGCGCTCACGCCCCAGCAGGTGTTCGCCCGCATCGACGACGAACGCATCACCGCCGAGCAGATGCGCGCGTTTATCGAGGAGCGCCTCAAGACCGGCCACGCCAGCCCCCTGGAGCAGGTCTACTTCGAATTCGGCATCTCCGGCGTCTCGCGCGCGTTCAGCCACCAGTTCGTGCGCCACCGCGTCGGTATCTCCTTCGAACAGCAGAGCCAGCGCTACGTCACCTACAAGGGTGGCGAATTCCCCTACACCATCCCCGACACCGTCAAAAAGGCCGGGATGGACGACAAGATGGAGGAGCTCTTCGGCCGCGTGGGCGAACTGTACGAGGAGCTCGTCGCCGCCGGCGTCCCCGCCGAGGACGCGCGCTTCCTCCTTCCCAACGCCACGAACACGAACTTCAAGATCACCGTCAACTTCCAGAGCCTCCTGCACATTTGCGACCTCCGGCTCTGCACGCGCGCCCAGTGGGAGTTCCGCAAGGTCGCCGCGCTCATGCGCGCCGAGGTGATGAAGGTCGTGCCCGAGCTCGGCCGCTACCTCCAGCCCAAGTGCGGCGAGTTCCGCCTCGGGTACTGCGACGAATCCGAAAAGGACTGGGCCGCCTGCCCCATCGGACGCGTCCGGCCCCACAAGGATGCCCTTTTCCGCCTCTACGACGCCCATCGCAAGGGCGAGCTCGCCCCCCTGCGCGACGAGGATTGGGCCGCCATCGAAGCCGAAGACCCCGAGCCCCGGCTCCTGTAATCGGCCGCCGCACGATGCGCCCTCCCGTCATCCCGCTCGGCCGCAAGCTGCCCTGGGTGGCCGCCGCGCTCGGCGTCCTCGCCGTCGCCTACGGCCTTCTGCGCGATGATCCCGCGTTCGTCCTGCTCGGCGCCGTGGTCGCGGTGGCGGTGCTGATCGCGTTTCCCCTCGCCTCGCGCATCGCCGGCAGCGATACCGAACCACCGTCCCGGCCCGAATAGCGACCCCTTGGTATCATTCGCCGGGGCGGCCCCATCGGCCGCGCGCGGGTTGGAATGCAGTACCGCAGCTGGATCGCCGCTTCGTTCGTCATCGGCCACCTGCCCGCTCGCGCCGCGTACGCCCTGGCCGCCGTCATCGGTGTCATTGGTTACTACGGCTGGCCGCGCGGCCGCCACGCGATGCACCGCAACTTCCGCCAGGTCTTCCCGCAGGCCGCTCCCGCCGAGATCCGCCGCGTCGCCCGCGCCTCGCTCGTGAACTACTGCCGCTACCTGGCCGACTTCATCCAATTCCACCGCTTCTCCCCCGCCGGCCTGGTCGCCGCCTGCCGCGGCGAACCCGCCTTCGCCGGTCTCGACGCCGTCCTCCAGCGCGGCAAGGGCGCCATCATCGTCTGCATGCATTTCGGCAACTGGGACCTCGGCGCCGGGGCCGCCGCCGCTCGCGGCTATCCCCTCACGGTCATCGCCGAAACCTTCACCGATCCCCGGCTCGATGCGATGGTGGTCGGCGCCCGCCGCCGCCTGGGGATGCAGGTGGTGCCCATGGAGCGCGCGGCCCCGAGCCTCTTCCGCGCGCTCAAGGCGAACGGCCTCCTCGCCATCCTCATCGACCGTCCAGTGCGCGGCGACGGCGTCACCGTCGAGTTCTTCGGCCGCCCGATCGATGTGCCCGCCGGCGCCGCGCGCATCGCCCTGCGCACCGGCGCCGCCGTCGTGCCCGTCGCCTTCGCCCGTGAGCACCCGTCCCGCCGCGAAGTCACCGTCCTCACCGATTTCTCCGTCATCCCCGAACGCACCGGCGACGACCGCGAGGACATCCGCCGCCTGACACAGGCGATCATGCACGCCCACGAACGCTTCATCCGCGCCCACCCGGAGCAGTGGTACAAGTTCCAGGAGATGTGGCCGCGGACCCCGGCCCGCGCCTCCGCATGAGCCGCAGGAACCTCCTTCGCATCTGCATCCCCCTCCTGGGGCGCTTCCCTGCGCTCTCCTACCCCTTCGGCTGGTTCGCCGGTTGGGTGGCCTGGAATATTCGCCCCGCGATGCGCCGCCGCCTCACCCGCACGATGCTCCCCCTCTGCGGCGGAAACCGCCGCCTTGCGCGCCACGCCGGCCTCGCCGCCTGCCGCAACGTGGCCTGGTACTGGATCGACCTCTGCACCCTGCGCTACCGCGACCTCTCGCGCGTCGAGCACGACCATCTCCGCCTGGTGAACCCGCAGCGCCTGGCCGTGCTCGCCGAACCCGGTCCCGTCATCGTCGTCAGCGCCCACACGGGCAACGCCGAACTCGCCATCCAGGCCCTCACCTACCGCGGCCGGCCGTTCGTCGCGCTCGTCGAGCCGCTGCAGCCACGCGATTTCGCCCTCGACCTCCTGCGCCTCCGCTCCGTCGCCGGCGGCCAGTTCCACGAAGCCAGCTTCGGCGGCCTGCGCGCCTGCATCGAAGCCCTCGAAGACGGCGGCCTCGTCGGTGTCATGGGCGACCGCGACATCCAGGGCAGCGGCGTCTGCGTCGAGTTCTGCGGCCGCACCGTCAAACTCCCGCGCGGTCCGTGGGACCTTGCCCGCCGCACCCGCTCCGTCGTCCTGCCCGTCCTCAGCTCGCGCATCCGCCGCGACGACTTCGCCGTCTGGGTCGAAGAGCCCATCCGCGTCGCCCAGACCGCCGACCCCGAGCACGACATCCGCGAAGCCATCGAACGCTGGTGCCTCATCCTCGAAAAGCACCTCCGCCGCGACCCCGCCCAGTGGACCGTGCTCGAGGACTTCTGGGAGGTACACCGCTGTGGGGAAGGCTGACCTCCACCTCCATACCTCCATCTCCGACGGCATGTACTCCGTCGCCCGCCTCCTGGAGCACGTCGAAGCCAACCTCGACCTCGACGTCATCGCCGTCACCGACCACGAGGACGCGACCGGCGGCCACCGCGCCCGCGAACTGGCGGCGAAGCGCGGCTATGGCGTCGAGGTCATCGTCGGCGCCGAAGTGACGACCCTCCAGGGGCACCTCCTCGCGCTCGACATCGAAACCGCGCCGAAGAGCTTTCGCGGCATCGAAGCCACGCTCGAGGCGATCCACGCCCAGGGCGGCCTCGCCGTCATCCCCCACCCCTTCAGCTGGCTCACGCGCTCCCTCAGCGAACGTACCGTCTCCCGCCTCATGCACCGCAACGAGGGCGGCATCACCTTCGACGCCATCGAGGTCGCGAACCCGAGCCCCGCCGGGCGTGTCACGGCCGCCCGCGCGCTGCGCCACAACCGCGCGTGGCGCCTCCCCGTCACCGGCTCCTCCGATGCCCACCACCTGCCGCACGTGGGTACCGGGTGGACCGAATTCGAAGGCACAACCGCCGCGGACTTGCGCCGCGCCCTTACCAGCGGCGCGACCGTAGCGATGGCCTCGCGGTATCCTGCGCTCCGGGAAGTCGGCATCGGGCAGACGCTGCTCGGGCTGGCGTGGGGCTATTCGGCAACGCCGCGCAAGATGCTGCGCCGCACATCGATGGAGAAGCCGCAGGCATGAGGATCGCCCTGGTCTCCCCCTACGACTGGTCCGTCCACGGCGGCGTCACCAATCACATCAAGCACCTCGCCGAGCGCTTCCGTGCCTGGGGCCACGACGTCGTCATCTTCGCCCCCGCCTCCGACCCGGCGACCGCATCCCAGGAGTGCTACGTCCTGGGCAAGCCGCGCAGCCTCCGGGTCAGCGGTTCGGTCGCGCGCATCACCTTCTCTTGGAAGTCCCCCGAGGTGAAGGCCGTCCTCGCCGAGGGCCAGTTCGATGTCGTGCACCTGCATGAGCCCCTCATGCCCCTGCTCCCCTACCACTTCCTGCGCTACAGCAACGCCGTCAACGTGGGCACCTTCCACGCCTTCAAGGAGGGCGGCAACCGCTTCTACGAATACACCACCGCCCTCACGCGGCGCTGGTTCCGCAAGCTCGAAGGCAAGATCGCCGTCTCCCCGGCCGCCGCAGGCCTCATCACCCGCTACTTCGCCGGCTACTTCAACATCATCCCCAACGGCATCGACTACGCCCATTTCGCCGGGCCTTCCGAACCGCTCCCGGAGTTCATGGACGGCCGCTTCAACATCCTCTTCGTGGGCCGGCCGGAAAAGCGGAAGGGGCTCAAGTTCCTCCTGCGCGCCTACCTGTTGATTCGCCGCGTCGAGCCGAACTGCCGCCTGATCGTCGTCGGCGCCGGCGATTTCTCGCGCTACGAGAACCTCTTCCGCACCTTCGACGACGTCGTCTTCCGTACGAACGTCCCCTTCGCCGAGATCCCGCGGTACCACCACAGCGCGCACGCCTTCTGTTCGCCCGCCACCGGCAACGAAAGCCAGGGCATCGCCCTGCTCGAAGCGATGGCGGCCGGCGTGGCCGTGGTCGCGAGCAACATCGAAGGCTTCGCCACCATGATCACCCACGAGGAGGAGGGCGTCCTCGTGAAGCCGCGCGACCCCGAGGCCATCGCCGCCGCTATCCTCCGCTACATTCGCGAACCCGCCTTCCGCCAGGCCATCGCCGCGCGCGGGCAGGCCCAGGCCGAGCACTACAGCTGGGACCACATCGCCCATCGCGTGCTCAGCTACTACGAACGGCTGTTGTACGAACGCCGCCAGGTCGAAGAGGTTCGCGCCCGCCGCCACCATTCGGCCGTTCGCGCCTGACGATGCCGCGGGCGCCGCGACCTTCGCCGGCGCTGTCGATTCCGCTCGCGTTGGCCGCCTTCGGGCTTGCCGTCGCGGCCGGCGCCGCCATCGCCCGCGACCTGCCGGCCCCCGCCGCGGGGTTGACCCTGGGCGCCGCGCTCATCGCCATGGCCGCCGCGAAGGCGACGAACAGTGGCTATCCCGCCGTCTTCGTGCCCATCGCCACCGCCTGGGGCGAAGCCGCGATCTTCGCGGGCGCCGCCTGGCACTTCGGGGACACGAACGACCACGCCGCCGCCATGGCCGCGTTCGCCGCACTGACGGCTGCGATTGCGCAGTCCTACACCGCCGCCCGCGCCGCTGTCGTTGGCGCACCCACCGCCGAAGGTCCTGTCCGGTATCCCGTGCGTGCGGTCGTGCTCGCCGCCGCCCTCGCCTTCGACCAGCTGGAGCTGGCACTTTGGCCGCTCGCCGCGTTGGCGATGCTCAGCGCGCTCTTCACCTTCGCGCGGCTGCTCGCCGCCCTCAGGGCACGCCCCGCCTGAGCCGCGCTCCGCGTGACTGGCATTGGTGGATTGGGAATGCTTAGTCGGCGCACCCGGCCGGGACTTCGTGGCCCCAGCGCGACGCCCACGCGCTCAGCGAGAGCACGATCTCCTGCAGCTCCCGGCCCTTTTCCGTGAGCGCGTACTCGATCCGCACCGGCGTCTCCGGGTACACCGTCCGCGAAACGATCCCCGCCGTCTCGAGCTCCCGCAGCCGCTCCGAGAGCAGCCGGTCCGAAAGCCCCGGGACGTTGTGGAGGATGTCCGAGAACCGCAGCGATCCGCACAACATGCTGCGCACGATCGCACCCGTCCATCGCCGGCCAATGAGCTCCACGGCCGACTGGAAGACGGGACAGTAGGGCGTGAGACCGGCGGAGTGGCTCTTCGCGGGGGCAGCCATGCGGCTATCCTACAGCAAACGGCGCCCCTTCGAACCAGCCCCTTTGTTACCGGCGTTACCTTCAGCCCCCTCGCCGTCACGCTTCTGCAACCCGCTGTCACCCCCGTTCGAGGGAATTCCCCGATATCGGGGCGGTGCGACTCCGATGTGTAATGAGTATGCGCCCACTGGGGTGGTTGAAATGGCTGGCTGGAGTACCGACATCAAACGGCATCCTGGACGGTGGAAGCGGAACCGCGGGAGCGCAGACTCCGCCCTCGCACCGTCCCGCCGCGCCGCCTCGCTCCTCCTCGGGGTGAGCGTGCTGGCCGGCGTCCTCGCCTTCGCGCTGCGCCCCCGGGCCGCCGCCCGCCGCAGGCATCTCGCCGCCGCCGTCGAAGCCCTCCCCGATACCGTCTTCGTCGCCGATGCCGGAGGGACCCTCCACGGCTGGCACGCCCCCGGCGACGACCAGCGCGATGCCGCGACCCTCGCCGATGCGCTTCCCGCCGGTGCCGCGGGCCCCATCCGTGATGCCTCCCGTCGTGCCATCGAAACCCACGCCGCCCAGGAAGTCGAAGTCCCCGGGCCCGGTGGCGCCGTCCTCCAGGCGCGCATTTCCCCCTTCGGCGATGCCGAGGCGGTGGGCATCGTCCGCGACATCACCGGTGTCCGCCTCGCCGAGGCCGAGCGCGACCGCGACCGCGAGCGCATCGCCCAGGCCGAACGCCTCGAGAGCCTCGGTGTGCTCGCCGGCGGCATTGCCCACGACTTCAACAACCTGCTCGTCGGCATCCTCGGCAATGCCCAGCTCGCAATCACCATGCTCGACCCGGCCGACGAGCCCGTGCGCGAAAGCCTCGAGGACATCGTCCGCGCCGGCCGCCGCGCCAGCGACCTCACGAGCCAGATGCTCGCCTATGCGGGCCGCGGCCGCTTCTCCTTCGAACTCCACGACGTTCGCCGGCTCGTCGACGCCGCCGTGGGGGCGATGACGCCGCCGCCGGGCGTGGCCATTTCGCTGGCCCTCCCTGAACAGCCCGTCGAGGCGAACGTCGATGCCGCCCAGGTCACGCGCTGCCTCGGCGAACTCCTCCGCAACGCCGTCGATGCCCTTAACAGCGAGCCGGGCGCCATCGCCGTGCGGGTCGCCGCCGAGCTGGTCGACGCCCGCGCCTATCCCGACGCGCTGCGCGCCGCCACCTTCGACGGCGGTCCCTGTGCCGTCATCGAAGTTCGCGACGACGGCGAGGGCATGTCCTCCGAGTTCCTCGACCACGTCTTCGACCCGTTTTTCACCACCCGCTTCCCCGGCCGCGGCATGGGGCTCGCATCGCTCCTGGGCGTCGTCCGGGCGCATGGCGGCGCGGTCTGGGTCGAAAGCGAACGTGGCCACGGTGCCACCTTCCGTCTCTGCTTCCCGATCGCCATTCCTTCGGCGCCGGAAGCCGCCGCCACGACGGGTGAACATCGCCCGCACACCGCCACCGTGCTCGTCGTCGACGATGAGCCCCACGTCCGCGACGTCACCGCGCGCGCCCTCGGCCTCTCCGGCTACAGCGTCCTCACGGCAGAAAGCGGCAGCCTCGCGCTCGACCTCTACCGCGAACACGCCGGCGAAATCGACTGCGTCGTGCTCGACCTCGCCATGCCGGGGATGGATGGCGTGCAGACCTTCGATGCCCTCCGCGCCCTCCGGCCCGATGCTCGCGTGCTCGTGACCACCGGTTCGGGCCCGGCCGAGGCTGCCGCCCGCTTCCAGGGGCGCGCCCCCGCCGGCTTCCTGCGCAAGCCCTACATGCTCCCCGAACTCAGCGAAGCCGTCCGCGACGCCCTCGGTACGTCCGCCGCGGGATGAGCCCCGGGGCCTCGGGCCCGTTCCCTCGCCGCCCGAAGCCCCGGTTGCCGATCGATACGGTTGAACGCCCGCCGTGGATGCGTGTGCCCCTTCCCCCACGCAGCGGCGCGGCCACCCATAATGGCACCGGCATCCTGCCACCGGAGACGCTCATGCCCTGGGTCGTCAGCATGTTCTTCGCCGCCATCGTCTGCGGCGCCATCTTCTTCGTCGGGCGAACCATCTCTCGCGCGGCCCGCGATGGCGACCCCGCGGGCAGCCGCGGCTCCATCATCCGCGTCGCCGCCGTCGCCCTCTTCGCCATCTGGGTCGTCGTTCACACCGCCTCGGCATCGATCCGGCAGGTGCCGGCGGGCAACGTCGGCGTTGTCTACGAATTCGGCTCCATCGTCGGCCAGAAGGGCGAGGGCCTGCAGTTCATCGCCCCCTGGCAGTCGATGAAGCGCGCGAGCGTGCAGGTGCAGCGCCACCGCTTCGAACAGGTCACCGCCTTCTCCAGCGAGACCCAGGACGTGCTCCTCACCGTCACCGTGAACTACCAGGTCAGCCCCAACGCCGTGCAGGGTCTCTACCGCAACGTCGGCCCGAACTGGTTCGACCGCCTCATCGAAGCCCGCGTCGTGAACTTCGTGAAGGAAGAGACGGTCAAGTACGCCAGCGTCGATGTCGCGCCCAAGCGCGAGCAGATCCGCCAGGCCGTGCGCGAACGCCTGACGACCGAGCTTCGCCCGTTCTCCATCTCCATCGCCGACTTCCTCATCGAGGACATCCAGTTCCGCGAGGAGTTCAAGCAGGCCATCGAACAGAAGCAGATCGCGACCCAGGACGCACTGCGGGAACAGGAACGCGTGAAGCAGCGCCAGTACGAGGCCCAGCAGCAGGTCGAAACCGCGAAGGGCGAAGCCGACGCCAACCGCATCCGCGGCGAAGGCCAGGCCGCCGCCAATGCCGCCATCTCCGCTTCGCTCACGCCCGCCGTCATCCAGTTCCAGGCGCTTCAGAAGCTCAGCGACAAGATCCAGATCGCCCTCATCCCCAGCGGCCAGGGCATCATCATCGACCCCACGCAGCTCTTCGGGACGCTCGGGACGGCGTCCGCCTCACCCACGCCCTCGCGCTAAGCCCGCGGGCCGCGCTCAGCCGCGCGCAAGCTCCGCGACCACCCGGTACGCCTCCTCCGGGTGGGCGCCGGGGAGCTGCGGGATCGCGGCCACGAAGTCGGTCACGCCCGCCTCGCGGTAAGCCGCCACGCCCGCGGCGATGGCCCCCTCGTCGCCCGCGACCGCGACATCGGCGGGGCCGTCGGCGCCGCCACGGTCGAGCGCCGCCCGGTACGACGGGATCTGCCCGTAGTTCTTGAACGCCGCCGTCACGGCTTCGCGCCCCGCGTCCGCGTCGCTGTTGAGCGCCACGGGCACCATCGCCACCACACGCGGCGCGGGCCGGCCGGCAGCCTCCGCCGCCGCGCGCACCGCCGGGATGGCGAAGTCCCGCAGGTAGGGCAGGCCGCCCATCCATGTCACCGTCCCGTCCGCGTGCCGCCCGCAGAGCCGCAGCATGTCGGGGCCGAGCGCGGCCACCAGCACCGGCGGCTTCACCGGGTTCGCCACCGCGAGGCGCGCGTTCACGCGGTACTCGCTCCCGTTCAGCGATACCGCCTCGCCCGCCATCAGCCCGTTCAGCACCGCCAGGTAGTCGCGCATGTGCGGGATGGGGCGCGAATAGTCCATCCCCAGCGCGCCCTCGACCATCATCCGGTGGCTGAGCCCGATTCCCAGGGCGAGGCGGCCACCCGTCGCATCCTGCACGGTGAGTGCCTGCCCCGCGAGCATCACCGGGTGCCGCGGATAGGTCGGCACGACCGACGTCCCCAGCTCGATACGCGACGTCGCGCCCCCCGCGATGGCCAGCACCGTGAGCGAATCGAGCCCCGTCACCTGCGGCAGCCAGCCCGAGGCGAAGCCCGCTTCCTCGGCCTCCACGGCGCGCCGCACCAGGCCCGCCACGTTCGTCAGGTCCCCCGGCATGGAAAGCATGATCCCGATGCGCATCACTGTTCCCCTTTCGCGGCCGTCGCCTTCGCGTACACGAGCATGTGCCGCCCCGACTGCGGCCGGAACCAGTCCCGCTCCGGCTTCCGTTCGAACCCCATCCGCTCGTACAGCTGCTGCGCCGCCAGCATCCGTTCCTGCATCGAAAGCACCACCTGGCGCGCGCCCTCTTCCCCCGCGATGCGCAGGCCCTCTTCGATAAGCAGGCGCGCGACGCCGCGGCCGCGCGCGCCCACGGCCACCGCCAGCTGCCGCGCCTCGAGCTCGCCCTCGATGGCGATGAGCGCGTATGGCGTGCCCGGCTCGGCGAGGAGGATGGTCCCCACGATCGCGTGCGTCGCCGTGTCCTCCGCCACCAGCACCCGCGCCGCGCGCGCCCGGTGCCCGACATCGCCGAACGGGTTCGCACCCACGGGCGTGAACCCTTCGCCAATCCAGACCGTCGTCAGCAGCTCCTCGACGGCCGCCGCATCCTCGGGCGCCACCGCGCGGATCACAATTCCAGGGGCGTCCGCCATGCAGGCCCTCCACGGGAAGTGCGCCCGAGAATACCAGCCTCCGCCCGTTCCGCGCCTTCAGGCCGGGTCGCGAACATCTACAGCGCGAGCTGCATCACCGCCGTCGCCCGGATGATCGTGTCCACGTCGAGCACGCTCGTCGCCCGGGCTGCCTCGACGTGCACATGCGAACCCTGCGCGCAGGACGAGTCGTACTCCGGGCCGCTTTCCGGTCCCATCCGGCCCACCACCGTCCCCGGCGCGATGACGTCATCGACGCGCACCAGCACGGGGTCCATGTGCGCGTATAGCACCCACGCATCCGATGGCCGCCAGGCGCCACCCGCGGCCCGGTACTCGATGCGAATCTGCACCTTGTTCCCGCCGTCGCTCAGCTGACCCGAGCGGCAGGCCGGCCCGATGATGCGGACCACACCGCGCACCTCGGTCCCCTCGGGCGCGGCAACGTTGAACGCGATCGACTGGCCGATGCTGGGCGCATCGATGACATCGAGATCCATCGACCGCGAACCCCCGTACGGCGTGTGGTGTCCCTGGCTCGATGACGACGTCACCCGCGTGTCGCCGCCGAACACGATCGGGTTCAGGATTTCGATGGTTCCCGCGAGCACGCCCGCGCCGGGCAACCGCAGCACCTGGTTCACGCTGATGATGAACGGCTCACGGATGCCGTTCGCCGCCGCGATGTCCCGCCAGTTCAGCCCCAGCCGCGTGCCGATCGCGCTCAGGCTGTCACCGGGCATCACCGTGTAGAAGGTCGCGCTCGCCGCCGTCCCCGATCGGTCTTCCGGCGGCTTGCGGTCGTGGCCGGGCACATCGATGTCGAGGCCCGGCGGCTCATCGTTCACCGCCCGCGCGCCATCCACGGTGATGTAGTCGCCGTGCACGAAGCCAGGCCCGAGCGGCGATTCCACCCGGCGCCAATCGCCATCGCGCGCGGTGATCGTCACCACCTGGCCCATCGCCAGGAGCCCCAGGATTTCGGTCGCCGTCGAAGGTCCACGGCGCAGCCGCAGGCCCTCCTCCGGGATCACGGTCGCCGGCCGGTTGCCCATCGCATGCCTCCAGGATGAGTGGCACCCGGGGCGGGGTGTCGTGCGAGCGATTGTAGCCGCGCCCGCGAGCCGTAATGCCCCCACATGGCACTCCCCGCGCGAATCCGCTCACACAGCGCCCGGCGCGCACGCCCGCAGCACCGCGCGCGCGGCGTCGATCCCGGGCTGTGCCCCGACGATCCGGACCACCGCGAGATCGAGCCCCTGCGACAGCCGTGCCAGTGCCGCCGGTGCGCCCGCTGCCTTGCCGTAATACCCCACCTCGCGCAGCAGCTCCTCCGGGAAGAGGTCGAGCAGTTCGCCCGCGGGTGCCCCGGCGTCGTGCCGCTCCTCAATGTGCGAAAGCGGCGCGTCGAAGCCCATGCGCCGGAAGTGCCCGCGATAGCCGTGGTCCTTCGATGCCCCCGCCCGCGCGAGCGCGTATGGCATCAGCGCCCGCACAAAGGCGCGTCGCGCCTTCGCCTCGTCCTCATCGATGCAGACCCGGATGTACTCCGTGACGCGGATGGCCGATGGGTCCCGGCCCCGGCGGCCGGCGCCCCGCGCGATGGTCTCGCGCACGCCCGCGCGCATCCCCGGCGCGGTCCAGTTCAGGCAGACCCCATCGGCGACCTCGCCCGCGAGCGCCAACATCTGCGGCCCCAGCGCCGCCAGGTAGAGCGGCACCGCCAACGGCCTGCCCGTCACCTGCAACCCCCGGAGGCGCACGACCTTCCCCTCGAGCGTGACCGTCTCGCCCGCCAGCAGCCCGCGCAGCGCGCCCAGGTATTCGCGCATCATCGTCACCACCGGCCACTCCGGCAGCCCATACGTCGAGCGGTACTCCGCGCCGTAGATGCCGCCCGTCCCCAGCCCGAGCGTGAAACGCCCTTCGCTGATTTCGTGCAGCGAACCGGCCTGCTGCGCCAGCGATGGCACCGTCCACAGCGGCGCCGGGATGACCGAGATGCCCACGGGCAGGCCCTGTGCCGCCCACTGTCCGCACACCTGGAAGCCGTCGCGCGTCGCGGGCCCGCTCGGCGTCCACGCGCCCGCGTACCCGGCATCGCGAGCCTCCCCGACGAGCGCCCGCTGTTCCGCCAGCGTCAGCCCCAGGCTGGCATCAATCCCGATCCCGAACTCCATGGCGACGTTCCTCCCGGGCGAACGCTACCGCGCCACGGTGCCCGCCGCCACCGCGGATGTCCGATTCGTGCCAGGGGCAGTATTCGACACACGCAGCCAGCCGGCCGCTGCCGGCCGTGGTTGAATCCCGGGATTGTGTTCGAAACCTAGGGCTGGACCAGCTGCGACACCCGCAGCGGGAACGTCGCCAGCACCTCGTACATCGCACCCTGCGTCGTCAGCCGGCTGCGCATGAGCGACACGTGCGCCGTCCGCCACGAGGTCTGCGGCACATCCATCTTCCCGACGGCGACCTCGATCTCGGCCCGTTGCCGCGTCGAGATCTCGTCCCGCACCCGGCCCAGCGTGAGGTGCGGCCGGAAGGGCCGCCGTTCGGGCTCGAAGCCGACAACCGCGAGCGCCGCGTTCACCGCGCGCACCAGCGCCTCCAGCCGCAGCACATCCCCGGCGATCCCAACCCACATGATGCGCAGGCCCTCGCGCCCGCCGAACGTGCCGATGTTCGAAAACTCGAGCTCGAACGGCGAGTGACCGACCACCGCCTCCTGGATCGCGAGCTTGATCGCCGGCAGCTGCCGCACCGGCACCTCGCCCAGGAACTTCAGCGTCACGTGGACGCCTTCAGGGCGGATCCAGCGCACGGCGCTGCCGCTCCGGTCCTTCAGCGTCTCGATGATCTCCCCGATGGTCTCGCGGGCGTCTTCGGGGACTTCACAGGCAACGAAAAGCCTGACGTGGTCGGTAGGCGTGTTCATGGTTGGTGCGATTCCGAGAACAGAGTTGTCGCGTTTCCGCCACACACCGCCTGCGCGATTGCGCCCGGGAGCGACGCCCGCAGGCGCTGCAGCTGACGACGTGGCGAAAGCAGCGGGTAATCAGAGCCAAAGAGCACGCGCTCCGGGCCCGCAAGGTCCGCGAGACGCGCGACACTCCCCATATCATACAGCAGCGTTACAGCCGCCGTATCGAACCACACATTGGCCAACGCACTCCGCACTTCCGGCATCTCCAGGTAAAACGAAAGGCCACCGCCAAGGTGCGCCGCCACCATCCGCGTCCCGGGGTGCGCCCCCGCCAGCGCGCACAGCTCCGCGGGCGAAATCCCGCCCGCCTTCCCCGGGTAGCGATGGCCCACCGGTTCGCTCACATGCCAGAGAAGCACCGCCCCTCGCGCCGCCGCAAGCTCCGCGAGCGTGTGCCCGTCCGGTCCGAGGGGGTCCCAGCCCTGGCTCCCGGGCCGCAGCTCGCCGAAGCCGCGGGCGCCCGCGGCCAGCGCCGCCTCCGCCGCGTCCCGCCACCCTTCCACCGCCGGGTTCACCGTCGCAAGAGGGATGATGCGCCCCGCGGCTTCCGCTGCGGCCTCGATGATGCCCCGGTTCTGCATCTCGCAATCGCCCGGGTTGGCAAAGGCGAACCCGGCGACGACCGCTCGCTCGATGCCCGCCTCGTCCATCGCGGCGACCAGCTCCGGCGCCGTCGCCATCCGCGCTGCCGGGTCGCCATACATCTCGGCGAACGTCGCATCCCGCGCGGCGATCACGGCGCGGCGGTCGCGCTGCTCCGGGGCGAAGAGGTGCGCATGCGCATCGACGACGGGCACGTTCGCATGCTAACAGGCCGCTCAAGCCTTCACCCGGCCCCTCCACGCGCCCGCGAAAACAAACCAAAAGGGGTGGCCCCATCGGAGCCACCCCTTCTAATCTCTCGCCCGTGTCCCCCCCGTCTCCTCGCCCCCCGGGGTTGCCCCCTGGGAACTGGGAACCGGGAACCGGGAACTGCGGCCCTGGCGCGCTCCGCGCGCTAGGGCCGCTCGTTCGACATGATGATCGTGCCGCTGGCCGCGAACATGCCGCCCACGCCGTGGCAGACCGAAAGCTTCGCGCCCGGCACCTGCGCCGGGGCGATCCCGCGCATCTGCCGCACGCTCTCCTGCAGCGCGTACATGCCGTACATGCCCGAGTGCATGTAGCTCAGGCCGCCGCCGTTCGTGTTCAGCGGCAGCTTCCCGCCCGGGCGCGTGTTGCCCGCGGCGATGAACTTGCCCGCCTCGCCGCGCTCGCAGAACCCGAGGTCCTCGAGCCCGTAGATCGGCAGGTGCGCGAAGGCGTCGTAGATCATCAGGTGATCCACGTCCTTGTGCGTGATCCCCGCCTCGTCGAAGGCCTTCTTGCCCGAGACGCGGAACGCCTTCGAGCTCGTGAAGTCCTCCATCTGGCTGATCATCGGCGTCTCGACGCTTTCGCCCGTGCCCACGACGTAGACCGGCTTGTTCGGGAAATCCTTCGCCCGGTCGGCCTTGGTGAGGATGAGCGCGCCGCCGCCGTCGGTCACGAGGCAGCACTCCAGCAGGTGGAACGGGTACGCGATCATCCGCGAGGCAAGCACGTCCTCGACCGTGATCGGGTCCTTCATCGTCGCGCGCGGGTTCTTGCCCGCCCATTCGCGCTGCACGACCGCCACCATCGCCAGCTCTTCGTGCGAAAGACCGAAGTCCTTCATGTAGCGAAGCACCGGGATGGTGAACATGCTCGGCGGGCCGGCGATGCCGTACGGCGATTCGAACTGCCCGTTGATGGTCGAAGCCCCGCCGCCGAAGCCGCCGCGGCCAACGCCGGACTTGCCGCTTTCGCCGTGCGTGATCAGGACCGTGTTGCACAGCCCTTCATTGATGGCCGCCGCCGCGTGGCGGACGTGCAGCATGAACGAGCAGCCGCCGACCATCGTGCCATCGGCCCAGGTAGGCGTGATGCCCAGGTACCAGGCCACTTCCATCGGGCTCTGGCCGGCGCAGGCGACACCGTCGATGTCCTTGGGCGAAAGACCCGCGTCCTTCATCGCGTTCAGCGCCGCATCAGCGTGCAGGCCGAGCTGCGAGAGACCCGGGATCAGGCCGAGCTCGGTCGTTTCCGCCGCGCCGACAATGGCAATGCTTCCGGGCTTCACGAGCCACCTCCCACGGGGCGGAAAATCGGCAGGCTGATCGTCTCCGAGGCCGCCTCGGGCGCCAGCTCCACGGGCATATCGAGCACCAGCGCTTCCGGCGTCTGCTCGATGCCGCTGATGTTCGTCATCATCTTCGGGCCTTCATCCAGCTTCACCACCGCAATCGCGTACGGCGCGGTGAACCCCGGAGCCGCCCGGTGGTTGATCACGTAGCTGTGCAGCGTGCCCTTGCCGCTCGCCTTGAAGGTCGCGATATTGCGCGACCCGCAGGACGGGCAGAACGGCCGCGGCGGGAAGTACGCCTGCGCGCAGCCAGCTTCCTGGCAACGCTGCAGCCGGAGCTCGCCGGCCTTGACCCCGTCCCAGAATTCCTGGGTTTCGGGCGTGGGCTGTGGAATGGGTTTGCGCGGTGCAGCCAAAGAGTGGCCCTGCCTTTCGTGAAGTGCGGCCCGGCCGTCCCGGTTCCCGGCGCCGCCTCGGAGCATCGGTGATTCTTCCGCACCCCCATCGCTCGGGCAACCACGCCCGGCCAAGGAGACACGCGAAGATTCAAAGCGCCTTTGAATTGCGCCCGCGATACCTTAATCCCCGCGCGCCACTGCGTACAGCATCGCCACCGGATTCCGCGCCATGGTGCGTCGCAACCAATGAAAAAGGGCACCGGGATCCCGGTGCCGCCATGGATCGCCCCCGCGGTCCCTGTCCTCAGGCCGCGAACTCCAGTTGGTGGCCCGCCTCCACGAAGTCGGCCGCACCCCGGGGCAGTTCGACGACGCCCTTCGCGCCGCGCCCGCCGAAGGCAAGGCCTACCCAGGGCCGCACGCCACGCGCGACCTTCGTCACCCGGCCCTCACGGTCGTAGAACACCGCGTCGATGGCGAAGCGCATGAACATCATATGGATGGACCCGCACGGCCGGATGTCGAGCCCCTCTCCCTCGGCGAGACCGCCGCGCAGCATCAGCCCGCGGAAGCGCGTCCAGGCCGTGTCCGCCGTCGATGCGCGCTCCGCGACCACCCGCCCGGCCGAAAGGTCGACGATGCGCGCCATCCCTAGAACGCGCCCTTCATCTGGATGATCGCCGGGCCGCCGATGACGATCAGGATCGCCGGGAAGATGAACAGCACCAGCGGGAACACCATCTTGATCGGCGCCTTGAAGGCTGCCTCTTCCGCCTTCTGCTTCCGCTTCACCCGCATAACGCCCGTCTGCACCCGGATCACCGAGCCGATGGAGATACCCATCTGCTCCGCCTGGACGATCGAGTTCACCAGAGAGCGAAGCTCTTCAACGCCCGTGCGGTCGGCCATATCGAGGAACGCTTCGCGGCGCGTGCGCCCCATCGTGATCTCGCGCATCGTCCGTGTCAGCTCTTCGGCGAACGGGCCCTTCACCTTTTCAATCACTCGCGAGAACGCGGCATCGATGCCCAGGCCGGCCTCCACCGACGCCGTGATCAGGTCGAAGGCGTCCGGCAGCGCCCGCCAGATCTCCTTCTGGCGCCGCTTGATGCGGCCCATGATCCAGACGCGCGGCCCATAGATACCGAAGCCGGCCGCGACGCCGTAGGTGATGAGCAGCATCTGCCCCGTCTTGCCGATGGCCGCCATGTAGAGCACGGCCAACAGCGGCACGAGGCCCGCCGTAATGCCCACGATGAGGATGAGCTGGCCCGTCTTCATGTTCAGGCCCGCCTGCTTCATCGCCGATTCCAGCCGCTCGGACATCGTCGAGGGGAGCACGCCGTTCGCCTTGGCCGAGAGCGCCTTCACGATCGGCGCGAGCACGCGCGCCTTGAAGGCCGCCTCCGGGTCCGGCAGTTCCTGCTTCCCGGGCCGGACATAGCGCAGGCCGCCCAGGCGCGAATCCATCGGGTCGGCCTCCGCCTGCCGGTAGAAGAGCCCATATGCCGTGAGCGTCACCGTGACGAACGTAGCCAGCGCGATCAGTGCTTCCACGGCCCTATACCTCGATGTTCACGATCTTGCGGATGACGGCGAAGCCCAGGATCTCCATGCCGATGGCGCCGCCGAGCATCATTCGCCCCAGCGGGTCCGTGAACAGCTTCCCGGTGAACTCCGGGCTGATCATCATGAAGATGATCCCGAGCCCGATCGGGATGCCGCCGATGACGTAGCCCGTCATGCGCTGCTGCGATGTCAGCGTCCGGATTTCGCCGCGAATGCGCTCCCGCTCGCGCATCGTGTGCGCCACGTTGTCCAGGATCTCGGCGAGGTTGCCGCCCACGCTTCGCTGAATCAGCGTCGCCGTGATCACGATGTCGAAGTCCGAGCTCCCCACGCGCTGGTTGAGCGCGCTCAGCGCCTGTTCCACGCTCGCGCCCATCGCCGTGTCCCGCAGGGTGCGGCGGATCTCCGTCGCCAGCGGGTTCGGCAGCTGTTCCGAAGCCGAATCGAGCGCCTGGATGAGGCCGAAGCCCGCGCGCAGGCCGCTCGCCAGCATCTGCAGCATCTCCACCAGCTGCGCCTCCAGCTTGCGCGTGCGGCTGCCGATGCGCCGCTTCACCCAGAAGCCGACCGCGAAATAGCCGAGTGGCAGCCCCAGCACGGAGAGCTGCGGCATGGGCAACGTCATCAGCCCGATGAGCACCATCACCACGCCGAACGTCGCCCGCAGGATGAAGTACTCCCGCGCGTTGAGCGCCAGGCCCGCCCGCTCCAGCTGCACCGTCCACTGCTGCACGAGGTTCGCTGAGACCAGGTTCACGCCGCCGAAGGTCACCGTCGCCCGCTTGCGCAGGCTCAGGCCGCCGCCGGCCGGGCCGCCCTGGGGCGCGCCGTCCATGCTCTTCAGCCGCGTCAGCCGGCTCGCCGCCTCGGCGGAGACGCCGCCGAAGCCCGTCGCCCAGAGCGTGAACGTCGTGGCCGTGGCCCCCGCCAGGAGGCAGGCCGTCAGGAGTGCGATCATCACGAGCCTCCCTTCCGGTAACCCGGGTCGAACAGCGTCGCCGGCAGCTCGATGCCCGCCATCTGGAACTTGTGCAGGAACGAAGGCCGCACACCCGTCGGCTGCATCGAGCCCACGACCTTCCCGTCCTCGTCCACCCGGTCGAGCTTGAACAGGAAGATGTCCTGGAGCGTGATCGTGTCGCCCTCCATGCCGCTCACTTCCGTCACGTGGCTCACGCGGCGGCTGCCGTCCTGGAGACGCTGGACCTGGATGAAGATGTCGATGGCCGACGCGATCTGCTCGCGAATCGCCCGGGCTGGCAGGTCCATGCCCGCCATGAGCACCATGTTCTCGAGGCGGGCGAGGGCGTCGCGCGGCGTGTTCGCGTGAATCGTCGAAATCGAACCGTCGTGGCCCGTGTTCATCGCCTGCAGCATGTCGAAGCACTCTTCGCCGCGGACTTCGCCGACGATGATGCGGTCCGGGCGCATGCGCAGGCAGTTCTTCACGAGGTCGCGCTGCTTGATCTGGTTCTTCCCCTCGATGCTCGCCGGCCGTGCCTCGAGCGTGATCACGTGCTCCTGCTGGAGCCGCAGTTCCGAAGGGTCCTCGATCGTGATGATCCGCTCGGTGTTCGGGATGAACGCCGAGAGCGCGTTCAACAGCGTCGTCTTACCGGTGCCGGTACCGCCGGAGATGATGACGTTGAGGTGCGCTCGCACGCACATGGCCAGGAACTCCGCCGTTGCCTCGCTCATCGCGCCGACGGCGATGAGGTCCGCCATCCGCATCTTGTCCGCCCGGAACTTTCGGATGGTGATGCTGGGCGCCTTCGGCGATGCCGGCGGGATGGTGATGTTCACGCGCGAACCGTCCGGCAGGCGCGCGTCCACCATCGGGCTCGATTCGTCGATACGCCGCCCCAGCGGCGCCACGATGCGCTCGATGATGCGCATGATGTGCTGCTTGTCCCGGAACCGCAGCGGGCTCCGGTAGATGCGCCCGTCCTGCTCGAAGAAGATCTTGTCCAGGTCGTTGACCATCACTTCGCTGACCGATGGGTCGCGCAGCAACGGCTCCAGCGGCCCGAGGCCGAGCACTTCGTCGGCGACGGCTTCGACGAGCTCGTCGCGCGTCGCCCCGCCGAGCTGCAGCTGCTCCTGGGCGACGATTTCGCGCGCCGCGCGAATGACCGCCTCGCGCTGCTGCTCCGCCGGCAGGCCCTCGAGGCTCCCGTGTTCCAGCTCCTCGATGAGCAGTTCGTGCAGGCGGATCTTCGCCGCCTCGATCTGCGGGTTCGCGCGCGCATCACGCTGGCCGGCCTCGCCCGGGCGGCCGTCCGCGGCCCTGCGGCGCGGCGCCTGCTGCCCGTCCGGCGTCGCCGGCGGCTGGTTCGAAGGCGGGATCTGGCGGCGGTCGCGGAAGGGCAGCGGCTGCGCCGGAGGCGGCGTTTCGCTCGGCGCCGCGCGACTCTGGGGCGCCTCCGAAGGCGGCGCGGCCGGCGGCCTCACCTCATCCGGGATGCCGCCCCAGCTCCGCCGCGGCGGGAGCTGGCCCGATGGCCGAAGCAGCCGGCCATCGCCCGCGGGGGGCTGCGCCGGCGGCTGCGGCCGCATCGCGAGGTTGCCATCGCTCGGCGGCGGTTCCGCCGGCCCCTGCCCTTCCGGGCCCGGGCCGCCGACCCGCCGTCGCGCGCTCGACCAGCCGAAGAGGCGGCCGCTCTCAGGGGGTGTTTGCCGTTCAGACTCATCCGCCACAGCCGGCCTCCTCTCGTCGTTGCTCCACGCTCACGGTGCCGCTCTCATGTTTGGTTTCGGTCAGGCGCTCTTGCGGAACAGGGGCCGGAGGAGGTTCGTCAGCGGCCCGCCGCCACTGCCCGCCTTCTTCCCCTTCTGCTTCGCCTGGCGCACGCCCGCCAGCGCCCGCGCCATTTCGCGGATCTCCAGCGAGACCTTCGTGTTCGGCCGGCTCATGACGATCGGCCGCCCGAGCTGCGCCGCCTTCACGACTTCGTTGTCCTGCGGGATGCGCCACCACAGCGGCGAATCCAGCGTCCGCTCGACGTCCTTCTCCCGCACGCCCGTGTCCACGCCCGCGCGGTTGAGCACGACCTTGATCCGCTCCTCGTCGTTCCCGAACCGCTCGTGGAGCATCTCCAGGGCCAGCACCGTGTCCTTGATGCTCGCCATGTCCAGCGTCGTCACGAGCAGGATCATCGTCCCGACTTCGATGGCCGCCGCCACGATCTCGTTGAAGGTGCCCGGCGTGTCCAGGATCACGAAGTCGTGCGTCTGCGCGAGCACGTCGACCACGTCCCGCACGTGCCGCGCGGTCAGGTTTCGCCAGTCGCTCGGCCGCGTCGGCGCCGGGAGAATGTGCACCCCCGACTCGTGCTCGACGAGGTACTCCTTCAGCGACTGCCGGTCGACGTTGTCCAGGTTCCGCGCCAGGTCCGCGATCGAACGCTCCACGGGGATGTCCATCGTGATGGCGACATCGCCGAAGCGCGTGTCCATGTCGACGAGCGCCACCGACTGGTGTGCTTCGCCCGCGAGCGCCACGGCCAGGTTCGACGAAATCGTCGTCTTGCCGATGCCGCCCTTGGCCCCGAACACGGTGATGATCGTCCCCTGCGGGATCGGGTCATCGAGTTCGCCCCGGCGGCGCATGCCCTCGCGCTCCTTGCGTTCGAGCACCTTGATGATCGACGCCTCGAGCTCCTCCGGGTTCAGCGGCTCCTGGAGATAATCCGAAGCCCCCGAGACCATCGACTGCCGCATCAGGCGGATGTTCGCTTCCGTCGAGAACACCACGATGGGCAGGTCCGGCAGACCGTCGTTGATGCGCGAAAGCGTCTGCACGGGCCGCACCAGCGGCTCCTCGATGCGCATCAGCATCACGTCCGGCCGCAGCTGGAATGCCAGCGTGAACGCTTCCACGCCATAGCCGGCCGCACCCGCCACGGAAAACCCGAGCATCGTCAGCGTCTTCTGGATCTCCGCGCTGCTTTCGCGGTCCGGGTCGATCACGATGACCTGTGGAACCCTCGCCATTGCCTGTCCTCCACCATCGGCGGCGGCCCGCTCAGCGCGAGCCGCACATTGTTCCGCTTCCCGTTGACCAGGGCGTGCGTACGCCCACGGGCGCCTGTTACTTCTTCTTCTGCGTGAACACATCCTCCAGCGACCAGAGCTGCGCGCCCTCGATCGCCTTCGCATCGCCCTTCTGCCGCGGGAGGATGCGCCACTGGCCCACTTCGTCCTTCATCGCGTCGATGATCGCCACCTTCGCCGCCAGGTCGACCGGCAGCGCGAGCGTCACCGAGATCGCCTTCTCGTACGTCGTGAGGTCCTTCTCCTTGTCCGGGTCCACGCTCGTGCCCGAACCGCCCGTCGTCGTGCTCGTGCCCAGGGTCGTCGTCGTCGCGCCCGCCGTCGCCGTCGAGCTCGCCGCCGCCTTCGCCTTCTGCGCGTCCGTGTTCACCACGACCTTCACCAGCGTCTGCGAAACCGCCAGCACCTCGACGTCGCTCGCCAGGATGCCCGCGATCACGTCCGGCTTCTCCGCGCCCGTGAGGGGGTCGATCTTGCTCAGCGTCGTGAGGCCCAGCACGTCCACGCGGTCGCCCGGCTGCGGCAGGCCGCCGGCGATCCACGCCTCGTGCGGCACCTGCAGGGCCAGCGCCCGCATCCCCTCCGGGATCTTGTACGCGAGCCCCGCCTGCCCTTCGTACGTCGTCACCTTCGCCGAAAGCACCTGCTCGCCCGTCACGGCCGGCGCCGTCGTCACCTTGCCGACGAGCTCCTGCGAGCGCGTGGCTTCGAACCGGCCCGGCAGCAGCGCCGCCGCCGGCACCGTCTTCGCTTCCAGCATCGAATCCGTGATCTTCTCGCCCGCGCCAACATCGCGCGTGAACACCAGGACCGATTCCGCCCCGTTCCCGGCGTTCAGCGCCTGGTCGAGCGTGCTGTCCTTGGCGCCCCGGCTGTTCAGGAACGCGAACATGAGCGCCGCGCTCAGAATGCCGAACACCGCGGCGAGCATCAGGACGCCGCGATTCCGGCTCGAACCGGCCGCGGCAGTGGAAGCGATTGAAGTACGTGGCATCGCAGGATCTCCTCCCCTAGCTGTATCGACAGCCACACTCCACCGGCACAGGGCCGCAACCCCCTCTTGACCTTCCCGATCCCTCGCCTAACGAAACGGCCGCCCCTCGCGAGGCGGCCGTCTGCGGTGATTGGGGCCGGTGCGCCGGCTACTGCGTCAGCTGAATGTGCGTCTCCGCCGCGATGTTCGCGAACGCGTCATCGAGCTCGGCCGTCGTCGGCGATTTGAAGTACTTCCCGCCCGTCAGGACCGCGACCGCCTCCAGGTTCGCGTCGTCCACCGCCGTCCCCAGGCCGATCGTGTACAGGGTCACGCCCGCGTTCTTCAGCCGGTTGGCCTCCGAAGTCAGGTGTGAATACGCGACCGACGTCCCCGGGCTCTGCGGCGAACTGCACGACCCGTCGTAGTTCGACTGGCTGTAGCTCGAGTTCTGGCAGACCGTGTTCGTCATACCGTCCGTCAGCAGGACGACGATCTTCTTCGAATTCATCCGCGAACCCGACCCCGTCGCGATTCTTCGCCCCAGCGCCGCCGCATAGGCGATGTTCGTGCCACCCGAGGGCACCAGGATGGCGTCCATCTGCGTGCGAACGGTCGAGAAGTTGCTGATCAGGTTGTAGTTGATCGTCCCCGAGGAGGAGAACGACGCCAGCCCGATCTTGTCGTAGGACTCGTTGAAGAAGTTCGTGAAGTACTTGGCGTTGTTGATCATCGAGTCGAATGGCTCGTGAGGGCCGTTCGTCGTCGTCGTCGCCTGGTAGGGCGCGGCCTTGTCGCAGTACGACTGGTCCGGGTTCGGATTCGTGTCCGTCCCGTGCAGCGACCAGATGTACGCCCGCGCCGCATCCGCCGCGTTCGCGCTGCCGTGGTGGTAGGCCTTCAGCGTCGGCGTGCTGTCGGCGTTGTTCCACTGCGCGCGCGTCACCGTGAGCTGGTTGGCCGGCGCGTTCACCGCCGTGATTTTGAAGAGCTCATCGTCAATCTGGATCATCCCCGCCCGTGGGCTGCCGCCGCCGGATGGCGTGCGTTGCCAGTAGGTAGTGGTGCTGTTCCAGCCGTCGCCGAAGTTCGAACGGTTCGTCGCCGCGTTGGTGCTGTTGAACACCCGCACGTCGTTCAGCGTGATGACGATGCTGTTGCCCGAGACCGCCGGGATGTCCGCCGCCAGGCGCGGGAAGCTGAACCCGCCCGCCGGCACCGTCAATCGCCCGGGGCTCATCAAATAGATCGAGTTCGCGTTCTCCGTCTCGGGGTAGCTCGCCATGCACATCGACCCCGAGATGTCGAGGACGATGGCGATGTCGAGCACCTGCGAAGCCGCCGTGCCCGTCGCGGACACGTGCCAGTTGTTGATGCCGAAGACCCGCGCGAAGAACGTCGGGATATCGGCCTGGCCCGTGATGTTCACAGCCTTATTCCCCGCGGGGAACGTGGTCGTGAAGCTCACATTCTGGCCCTGGCTGTTGATGAACGTGGCGTTTTTCGTCCAATAGGTGTTCGCCGCCGCCGAGGCCGCGCTCGTGCCGTGCGGCATGTCCTGGGCCGCCGCAAGCGCCGCCGCGTCCACCGCCGCCTGCATCTGCGTCCGCGCCCACAGCAGCCGGCCGACATCGACGCTCAGCGCCACCAGCCCGATCAGCCCGATGAGGCCGATCGCGAAAAGCGGCAGCGTCTGCCCGCGCTCATCGCGCCGGCGTTCCCTGCCAATCAGCTTGTTCAGAATCGTTTGCATGGCGTGGTCCCTTTCCGGGTGGGTGGAGGCACGTCGCACCCTTGTGGACACCTGGTTCCTGGTCGCGCCGCCGTCATTCGAGGCGCATGTACGAAGTCGATTGGATCGTCGGCGCCGAGATCGAGCTCCCGCCGACGAGCTGCATGATGTTTCCGATGGGCGTCACGAAGTTGAACGCGAACGCCACCTTCACCGACGTCTCTGTCCCGCGCGTGCCCTGCACGTTCGTCTTCGTGACCGTCACTTTCGAAGCGTCGATCGCGCAGTTGGTCACCGCCGGGTAGGTGCTGCAGAAGCTCCCGTAGAGCTTCGCGTCGATGGTCGCGTTATCGGATTGCACCGCCGCCGCTCGGGCGCCTTCGCGGGCCGCGTTGGTGACGACGATCCAGGTGTAGTAGCCGCGTCCGAAGTCCACCATGCCGAACAGCAGGAGCAGGAACACGGGCAGGATGAGCGAGAACTCGACCAGCGATTGGCCCTTTTCGCCACCCCGGAAGCCCCGCCGCCCACGCGCGGCCTGCTGTCCATTGGCGCCAGCGTTCCGCGGTTCGGTCATCTTGCTTCCCTCGTCTGGGCACATGGCCCGGATGTGGTTCGGGGGCGGGACGGGAGAGCCCCATCCCACCCCCGGTGCCTTTGCGTTCGCCCCCTCGCGGGGGAACCGCGCTCCGCGCCTTAGAAGGCCGCGTTCACGCTGCCGAGCGCGCCGTTGATGCCACCACCCAGGGTCTGGAGAGCGGCGATGCAGACGACGGCGATGAGGGCGAGGATGAGGCCGTACTCGGCGAGGCCCTGGCCTTCTTCGTCGCGGGTCTTGGCGGCCACGTACTTGCGGAGCGCCCAGTTGTGAATCTTCGACATGGTTTCCTACCTCTTCCTGTGGTGGGGCCCCTGCCCCGAATCGAGTTCTCCCCGTCCTGTGCCCCGGGCCTCCCCGGCCATCTCCAGTGGCCAGCCCTCCCCGGTCGCCCCGCGGCGCTCCCTCTCTGGTGCGCGCTTGCGGGCCTTCCGGCTCGGGACCGGTGCTCTCGTTGAGGAGCTACTAGCAACTTCGTCCAGAGCCAGCCGCTCTAAAGGTGGGTTACCCCTTGTTCACCGGCCCTTCCCCATCCGGTCGATCCCCCGCTCGCTTCCGAAGCTGACCGGGCCGTCGATCGGATTCCGCTGCCCTGTTCACCTTCGACCGCCACCACCCATACCCACAGGGCCCACTCCTGCCGATGTTGAAAAAGACACGCACGACGGAGTAACCGCCGCATGGCCGCACGCGCCGCCGCCGACCCCACTACGCGATCCCACGTCAGCCCTTCGGCGTTCCTCCAGGATGCCGCGCTCGTCCTCGTTTCCACCCTCTTCTTCTGGGCGAACGCGCGCGAAGCCCTCGATGGGCACCTCCGCAACATCCCCTTCGCCTTCGAACAGGGATTGCTCGTCTTCATGTTCCTGAGCCGCCGCCGCGCCATCGCCACCAGCACGCGGCCGATCGATTGGGTGGTCGCGATCGGCGGCTGGACGGCCCTGCTCCTGCGCCCCCACGACGGCCACTCCACGCCCGAGCTCGCTGGCACCGCCATCCAGGTCGCGGGGCTCTGCCTCGTCTTCGTCGGCTTCAGCTACCTGGGGCGCAGCTTCGGCGTCGTCGCCGCCAACCGCGGCCTGAAAGTGAACGGCCCCTACCGGCTCGTCCGCCATCCCATCTACTTCGCCCACTTCGTCACGATGTCCGGCTATATCGTGGGCAACCCCACGCCCTGGAACATCGGCGTCTTCGCCCTTACCGCCATCTTCCAGGTGCTCCGCATCCGCGCCGAAGAGCGCATCCTCTCCGATACCGCGAACTACGCCGAATACCGCGCCCGCGTCCGCTACCGCCTGCTTCCCGGCATCTGGTAGGCGCCCCGGCGGCCTTCTGCCCGCGCCGTTACACTGTCGCCATGGAAGTTGCGAACGAGATCATGGTCCGCGGCATCGTCGTCGGCGTGTTCCAGGAAAACTGCTGGGTCATCGGCAATCGCCGCACCCGCGAAGCGATCTGTATCGACCCCGGCGACCAGCCCGACGAGATCCTCGCGCTCGCCCGCGACATGGGCGTCGAAATCAAGCTCATCGCCAACTCCCACGCCCACATCGATCATGTCCTCGGCATCCGCGGCATCCACGCCGCCACGGGCGCGAAGTTCCTGCTCCACCACCAGGACCTCGACCTCCTGCGCGACGGCTTCGGCATGTCCGCCGCCCGCTTCGGCCTCGATCCCACGCAGAAGCCCCCCGACCCCGACGCCTTCGTCGAGGACATGGACACCGTCGAGGTCGCCGGCCTGCAGCTCAAGGCCATCACCACCCCCGGTCACACCCCCGGCAGCGTCAGCTACTACGCCGAGGGCATGCTCTTCAGCGGCGATACCCTCTTCCGCGGCTCCATCGGCCGGACGGACCTTCCCGGCGGCGACCTCGCCCAGGAGATGACGAGCATCTGCGACCGCCTGCTCACCCTCCCCGACGACACGATCGTCCTGCCGGGGCACATGCAGGAGACCACCGTCGCCTTCGAAAAGCAGTACAACCCCTTCGTGCAGGAGTGGCGCCGCCACCTCGAGTCGCTCGAGCGCTGAGCGAGCCGCCCGGTAAACCGCCGCCCTTCGTCAGGCTCCCGCGATGCCCCCACGCCCGTTCGTGACTGTGGCGTACGCCCGCCGCGTTCCAATAGGTGCACGGCCGGGGATCGAGCCGGCCCGAAGGGGGTTCCTATGAATCAGCAATGCGACCGGTGCGGACAGCAGATCCAGGGCGACGCCTTCCACTACCGGGACCGGAACTTCTGCTCCCAGGATTGCCTCAGCTCCTTCAAGCGCGAGGAAGCCGGTGCGTCCCGCTGACGCACCGGCTTCACGTGTGACCGGGGTACGCGAAAGGGGCCGATTCGGCCCCTTTCGCATGGTTTCTCCGGGCAGGCTTTAGAAACCCGCCGGGGTAGCTTCCTCGGTCGACTTCTTGTGACGGAGCAGCGCCTCGAGCGTGAAGCCAAGGTCCGCCTTCTCGCACAGCGAGCTGCAGTAGGTCATCTTCAACGACGAACTCGGGGACTTGCGCCAGTCGTAGCGCAGCCCGCAGCGAGCGCACACCTTGATGTTGTCCAGGCTCATCCCCGTTGCACCGGGGCCGATGATGGGCGTATCCACGTTCCCTCCCCACGTCCTGAGTGACGTCCACTTACAGAACGTAGTTCCAGCGTAGAAGGTTCCGTTCGCTGCCGCCACCACGGTAACAGCAGCTTAAAGAAACCTCCCCTTGCTAGGCCGCCACGGTCCGCTCGGACCGCAGGATCGTCTCGATGGTGAAGCCCAGGTCCGCCTTCTCACAGAGCGAGCCGCAGTACGTCATCTTCAGCGACGAGCTCGGCGACCGCCGCCAGTCGTAGCGCAGCCCGCAGTGCACGCACGTCACGATGTTCTTCGGGTCGAATTCGGTGATCGTTCCCATGGCGAGTATTCCTTCCCCCCGGGCCGTTCCCGGCCCTGGGTCAGAGCGTGGCATTCACCGGAAGCAGGGCGCACCGCCATTAGGAGCAGAAAACACCCGCCTTTCGGCCGAAACTCCTCACGCCGCCAGCAGCGAACGCCACGCCGGGCGCACACGCTTGTAGTCGTACAGGAGCGTCTCGATGGTGAACCCGAGGTCCGCCTTCTCGCACAACGACCCGCAGTAGGTCATCTTCAGCGACGAACTGGGCGATCGCCGCCAGTCGTACCGCAGGCCGCAGCGTCCACAGATCCGGATCGGGTTCTCCATCGGTTTCCTCCGCGAACGGCCCCCCGCGCGAACGGGGTACCGTCATGGAGCGATCATCGGCATGCGCCCCGGCTACGGGCACTACGGGGTTTCGCCGATCCATTGCAGAACCGCACCGGGGTAACCCTCATGCGAGCCGCCTGCAATCCCTCGACTTCCCCGGTGCCCTCCCGCTGCGATACCGACGGCCGGCGGGCCACACCTCGCTACGCCTTGAGCGCGATCTCCCGGAGGCGCTGCATCGCCCGCGCGCGGCGCTGCTGCGCCTCCGGCAGCTTCGCAATGTCCTCCTCGGCGATGGCAAAGCCGTACGCCCGGTACGGCTCGATCTGGTCGTCCGTCAGCTTACGCATCCATTCCTTCCGCTGGAACGCCGCCTCCACGTACGGCGCGAGCTCGTCCGCCTTCCGCCGCGCACGCTCGTCCTCGCGCTCCTTGAACTCCGGCATCACCGCCGACGCGAACAGGTCGAGCGACTCGCAGATGTCCTCGTGCCGGTTGTTCCCGCCCTGCTGGATGAACACCGTCTGGTCCACGCCGGCCGCCGCGAACTCGGCCAGGTGCGCGCGCATCGAGTCCGGCGTGCCGATGCCGCCGGTGCCGCCGCCCATCACTTCCGTCCCCAGCGCGTCCCGCACGGCGATGTACTTGTTCCAGATGTTCGTTCGCCCCGGCTTGTGCTCGCCGAAGTTGTAGTGGTGCCCCAGCGCGAACTGGAAGAAGCGGAAGCCATCGAGCCCGCGCCGTGCCGCCTCCGCCGCGTCCGGATGGCACGAAAAGCCTGTCACCATCGCCACGTTCGGGTTCACCGCATGCCCGATCGGCACGCACTCGCGCTTGAACGTCTCGTAGTAGTCGTCGACCCATTTCTTCGCCTCCGCCGGGTCCACGAAGGCGAATGTCAGCGCGCCGATGCCCAGCTGGGCGGCGAGGTGGATCGTGTCCCGGTTCGAGCAGGCCACCCAGAGCGGCGGATGCGGCTTCTGCACCGGCTTCGGCACGATGTTCCGGGTCGGCATCGAAAAGAACCGCCCCTGGAAGCCCGGGTACGGGTCCATCGCCAGCATGTTCGCGACCTGCTCCGTCGTCTCGCGCCACATCGCCCGCCGCTCCGAAGGCTCGATCGCGAACCCCTCCAGCTCCGCCCGCGAGGCCGATTCGCCCGTGCCCCACTCCACCCGCCCGTTCGAGACCAGGTCGAGCGTCGCGATCTCCTCCGCGATGCGCGCCGGGTGGTTGTAGTTCGGCGGCATGAGCTTGATCCCGTGTCCCAGCCGGATGTTCTTCGTCCGCTGGCTGGCCGCCGCCAGGAACACCTCGGGCGCCGAGGAATGCGAATACTCCTCCAGGAAGTGGTGCTCCACCTCCCACGCGTAGTCGATCCCCAGCCGGTCCGCGAGCTCCACCTGCGAAAGCGCGTCCTGGAACAGCTTCAGCTCCGCCCCTTCGCCCCACGGCCGCGGAATCTGGTGCTCATAGAAGATCCCGAACCTCATTCGCCCTGCCCTCCTGTCGCGGCCGCACCATACCAACCAGTTTGAAATCCGAGAAGTATTTACCCTTGATTACCGACGCGGGCACTGCCACAATCCCGCGCACGCCGCCCGGCCAGCCGGGCACGCGCTAAGGAGACCAATGGTCGAACGGGATTCGGTGCCGGTGGCCGCACCCGATCCCGCTCCCCCATCGCCCGCCTGGCGCCGCGGTGTCCGTTCCCACCTCGCGACCACGGAGTGCATGCCATGCTCACCCCGCCCCCGCCGGACCTGGTCCTTTCGCCCCTCGAAGCCGCCATGACGGAGTTCTTCAAGGCCAGCGCCCTGATGGAGCCCCTCCGCCTCCGTATCTGGGATACCGAGGGCCTCACGGTCACCCAGTTGCGCCTCCTCATGCTCGTCTCCGATGCCCCCGGCATCTCCAACGCCGAGCTCGCCGATCGCCTCTACATCACCCGTCCCTCGGTCTCAGCGCTGCTCGAGCGGCTCGAGCGCGGCGGCTTCCTTCGCCGCGACATCTCCCCCACCGACCGTCGCGGCATCTGTATCAAGCTCGAAGACCGCGGCCTCCGCGTCTGCAGCCAGGTCTCGAACGAAGTCCGCGATTACACCGTGGGCCTGATGAAGGACCTCAGCGAAGTCGATCTCGCCGAGCTTCAGCGTGCCCTGGCGAAGATGGTCGAAGCCGGCGAGCGCCGCCGCGCACTCGACCTCCAGTCCGAGAACGGCCGCGTGCACGAATTCGCTCACGCCTCCGCGAGGTAGTGCGTATCGCGAACAGCCCGCGAAAACCGTAACGCCTCCGCGGCGTCGTATCCGAGTGCGATGAGCGCCTGGCGCATGAGTTCCAGCCCGCCCTCGTACTCGGGCACCACGACTTCGCCCGCGCCGAGCTGGCGCATCACCGCCACCTCCCCGGCATCGCGCGCCCGCACAATCACCCGCAGTCCCGGGTTCAGGCGCCGCGCGTTCGCCACCGTCAGCAGCGCCGTGCTTTCGTCCGGTACGCACACCACGAGCAGCGCCGCCCGTTCGATCGCGGCCCGGTGCAATACGTCCACGCTCGCCGTGTCGCCCCAGGCCGCCGGGATGCCCGCTCCCGCCAGCCTTCGCACCAGCTCCAGGTCCGAATCCACCGCGAGGAACGGCAGCTCCAACTGCCCCAGCGCATGCCCCGTGAGCTGTCCCACCCGGCCATACCCGGCGATCACCGCGTGCCCGGACATGCCCTCCCGCGCCTCCG
Organism: Dehalococcoidia bacterium; assembly: GCA_046328225.1. Classification (GTDB taxonomy): domain Bacteria; phylum Chloroflexota; class Dehalococcoidia; order Tepidiformales; family Tepidiformaceae; genus Amarobacillus. Next base: position 153,651 of record JAXLWZ010000004.1, read on the forward strand.
GGAGCGGTCCCTGGCGGTCGGCCCAGCGCCACAACACGCCCGTACGCCGGAAGACGCGCTCCCACGCCGGCACGCCCGCGAACGTGATCGGATTCAGCGTGATCGAAAGCACCGCCGCCGCCAGCACCGCGTTGTACGCCGGCGCATGCATGAGCCCGCCCTCGACGCCTTCGCGCGCGATGATGAACGAGAACTCCCCGACCTGCGCGATCCCCGCGCCCGTGAACAGTGCCGTCCGCGCCGGGTACGGGAACGCGGCCGCGATCACCGCCGTGCCGAGCCCCTTCACCACGAACACGATCCCGCACGCCGTCGCCACCAGCCCCGGGTGATCGCGGAACACCGCCGGGTCCAGCAGCATCCCCACGGAGACGAAGAACAGCACCGCGAACGCCTCGCGCAGCGGCACCACGTCGGCCGCCGCCTGGTGGCTCGTCTCCTTTTCGCTCACCACCACGCCCCCGACGAACGCCCCCAGCGCCACCGACAATCCCGCCGCCGCAGCGCCCGCCGCCACCCCCAGCGCCACACAGACCACCGCCAGGATGAACAGCTCGCGGGAGCCGAGGCGGGCCACCTCCGCCAGCAGCCATGGCACCACGCGCGCCCCCGCCGTCAGCACGACCGCGAGGAACACCGCCGCCACCAGCAGGTCGCGCCCCGCCGACCGCACGAACGCGTCGAAGCCGCCCGCCTCCAGCGCCGGGAGCATCGCCAGCATGAAGACCGTCGCGATGTCCTGCACGATGAGCCAGCCGATGGCCACGCGCGCGTGCACCGAACCCATCATCCCGCGCTCTTCCAGCGCCCGGACGACGACCACCGTGCTCGAAATCGCCAGCGCGAACCCCAGCACCACGCCTTCGCGGCCGCCGGCCCCGAAGTGGCCGCCCGCCCAGGCCGTCACGCCCGTCACCAGCGCCATCTGGATCAGCGCCCCGGGGATGGCCACCTTCCGCACCGACCAGAGGTCGCTCACGTTGAAATGCAGCCCCACGCCGAACATCAGGAAGATGATCCCGATCTCCGCGAGCTGCTCGAGCGTCGCGACATCGCCTTCGTACCCCGGCGTGAACGGCCCGATGGCCACGCCCGCCGCCAGGTACCCCACGATGGGCGACAGCCGCACGAGCTTCGCCCCCAGCCCGCCGGCGAGCCCCACGCCCAGCGCGATCGCTACCTGTTCGATGAGATGGGCGTCGGCCATCGTCCAAGCGTACGGGATTGCCAGCGCCAACATGTCCCGTGCGACGGACATCACGATCCGGGCGATGCGCGTGTGTTCGACCGATGAGCCGTCACCCCGGGCGCTCCGTGCGCCATACTCCCGGTGTGCCGAAGCCGTTCGCTGCCCTTGCCACCGTCCTCGTGCTCCTGCTGACCACCGCCTGCGGCCGGGGAGACCACGCCGCGAGCCCTGCTTCGCCCGCGCCCACGGAATCGCCAACCGCGGTGGCCGCGTCGCCGTCGCCCGCGGCGCTCGTGTCACCGACGGCCGCGCCGCTCGCGCGCGGAGTCAGCACGCGCACCTTCCGCCATGGCGGGCTCGAACGCTCCTACCGCCTCTATCTGCCGGCGGCGGCCTCCCGGCCCGGCGCGAGCCTGCCGCTCGTGGTGGCGCTCCATGGCGGCCTCGGCGCACCCGACCAGTTCGCCGCCACCAGCCGCCTGGAAATGCTCGCCGAGTCCGAGGGCTTCATCGCCGTCTTCCCCGCCGGCATCGAGCGCACATGGAATGGCGGGAACTGTTGCCGCCCGGCGAGCGCGCTCCGCGTCGATGACACCGGCTTCCTCGCTGCCCTCATCGAGTCGCTCCAGGCCACCCTCCCCGTCGATGCGAAGCGGGTGCTCGTCACTGGCCACTCCAATGGCGCGATCATGGCCTTCCGGCTCGCCTGCGAACGCCCCGATGTTGTCGATGCCGTCGTCGCCGTCGCGGGCTCCCTCGAGATCGACCGCTGCCAGCCGTCCGTGCCCGTCCCCCTGCTCGATATCCATGGCGACGCCGACCGCAACCACCCGCTCGCCGGCGGCCAGGGCGACCGCTCCGTCGCGAACGTCGACTTTCGCTCCACCGCGGACACGATGGCGATGTGGACCGCCGCGCTCGGCTGCGCCGCGACGCCAACCAGCGCGGCGGCCGGCCCGCTCACGACGACCTCATGGATTGGCTGCCGCGGCGGCGTTCGCACCGAGCTCGTGGTCATCGCCGGCGCCGACCACCCCTGGCCCGGGAGCGTCGGGCGCTCGGCCGCCGGCGGCGAGCCCTCGCAGGCGCTGGATGCTTCGCGCGCCGCGTACCAGTTCCTGCTCGACGTAACGAAGTAGTCTCCCACTCCCGAGTGAACAGCTGGTTGACGGGTACCAATGGCCCACACGCATGGGCCCGTCCGGACCACGCACGCCGTGCGCGAAGGGGTACAACTGATACATCAACGGAGCGGGAACCGGGGCGAGCACCGCAAACGGGATGGCCGGAAGGACAGGAGGCAACGAGATGCGCAGCAACATCCACGCCCTGTTCGGAGTACTCCAGGTCGATAGGCAGACCTCCGGGCAATAGCCCACAGGCGGCCTGGCTGCCACGAACGCGCCGGATGCACCCTCCCCCATTCGGAGACCCGGCAACCCAACAGCGGCAATAACGAGGCAGGCCGAGACCGCCGAACCCATGGCAAATGAAACGAAGGCCCCGGAAACGGGGCCTTCGCGTTGTCATGAACCGGGCCGGCTCCTACGCGTCCTTGAACACGCCCGGCACGAGCGCCTTCGAATCGCGCTCACCGCGCAGCCGCGCCACGATGTCTGTCACCGGAGTCGCCCCGAGGTCGCCGCCGCCGCGGACGCGCACCGCCGCCGCCCGCGCCTCGGCCTCGCGGTCGCCGACCACGAGCATGTACGGGATCTTGCGCATCTGGGCGTCGCGGATCTTGCCGTTCATCCGCTCGTTCCGGCCGTCCACCTCCACGCGCAGCTTCGCCGCCCGCAGCTCCTTCGCCACCTCCTCGGCGTAGGCCACGTGCCGGTCGGCGATGGGGATGACGACGGCCTGCACCGGCGACAGCCAGAGCGGGAAGTTTCCCTCGTACTCCTCGATGAGCAGCGCCACCATGCGCTCCATCGTCGAGAGCACCCCCCGGTGCACGATGATCGGCCGCTGCCGTGACCCGTCCTCGGCGACGTACTCGAGCTCGAACTGTGCCGGCAGATGGAAGTCCACCTGGATCGTCACGAGCGTCTCGTCTTTGCCCGCCGCTGTCTGGAACTGCACGTCGATCTTCGGGCCGTAGAACGCGGCTTCGCCCTTCGCCTCATGGAATTCGAGCCCGGACCGCTGCATCACGCGCCGCAGCAGCGCCTCGCCCATCTCCCACATCGGCGGGTTATCGACGTACTTCTCCGTGTCCTCCGGGTCCCCGAGCGAGAGGCGGTAGCTGTAGTTCCGCAGCCCGAGCGTCCCGTAGACGTCCTCCATGAGCTCCAGGACACCCGCGATCTCCTGCTCCACCTGCTCCGGGCCGGTGCAGAAGATGTGCGAGTCGTTCAGCGTCATGATGCGCACGCGGCTCATCCCCGTGAGCTGGCCCGACTTCTCCCAGCGGTGCATGTTCCCCAGCTCCGCCAGCCGGATCGGCAGCTCCCGGTACGAATGCAGCTCCGATTCGTACACCATGATGTGGCTCGGACAGTTCATCGGCCGCAGCGCGTAGATTTCGCCCTCGCGCTCCATGATCGGGTACATCGCGTCCTGGTAGTGCGACCAGTGCCCCGACCGCACGTAGAGCTCCTTCTTGCCCACGTTCGGCGTCACGATGTGCTGGTACCCGCGCTCGATTTCGAGGTCCTCGATCCAGCGAATGAGCTCGCGCCGGATGGTCGCGCCGGCCGGCAGCCAGATGACGTGCCCCGGGCCGATGTTCTCGATCAGGTCGAACAGCTTCAGCTCCCGCCCGATGCGCCGATGGTCGCGGCGGCGCGCCTCCTCGAGCTGCTGTTCGTACGCGGCCAACTCCGCTTCGGTCTCGAAGAGCGCTCCATAGACGCGCTGCAGCTGCGGGTTCTTCTCGCTCCCCCGCCAGTACGCGCCCGCGATGGACATCAGCTTGAACGCCGGGATTTCGCCCGTGTGGTTCACGTGCCCGCCGCGGCAGAGGTCCGTGAACGCCGCGTGCGTGCACTGCGTCACGTTCCCTTCCTCGATGTCCTTCAGCAGGTCGAGCTTGAACGGCTGGTTCGCCCACTTCGCCTCGGCCTCCGCCTTCGTCAGCGAGGCCATCTGGAAGGCGTGCTTGCCCGCCAGCGACCGCCGCATTCGCTCCTCGAGCCACGCCAGGTCGTCCGCGTTCAGTGGCCGCGGCAGCCGGAAGTCGTAGTAGAAGCCGGTATCGATGGGCGGCCCGATGCCGAGCTCGGCCTCGGGCATCAGCTCCACCATCGCCTCCGCGAGGACGTGCGCGGCGGAGTGGCGCATGCGGTTCAGCCGTTCCTCCTTCGGCAGCGAAGCGAGGTCGACGTGGGATTCGATGGGGTCAGCCATGGGGGTACTCCGTGCAGTCGGCGGCCAGGTCGCCGCGGGCGAAACGCGCCTCGGGAGCGGGCTGGCGAAGGCGGCGCGGCCTCAGCCAGCCACGATAGTGGCCTGCCCCGGGCCCGTTCTCGTGTCGAAATGCATGCGCGATCGCGGCATGGCTGTTCCCCTGTGTTGCCTGCGCGAAAGGGCACGCCACGCTGGCGCCGCCAATCCCGGGACGAGCGCGCGGGCTCGTGGTTCCACCCGGGTTCGCCGCCCATGGAGCGGCCTCATCATGGCCGGTGACGGGGCCATCCGTGCTCGCTTGGGGCGCCATCGCGCCGTTCGCGGCAGGCTCGCGGGTGGTCTTCGCCGGCCTTCTCGTCGCGCTTTCAGCCCGGGGCGCGAACTCTCTGGGGCGGACGGCTACTCGTCCCGGTCATCGCCGATGGTTCGAGGATAGCACAGGCGGCGCATGCCGCCGCCTGAGGAACGAGGAATGAGGAATGAGGAATGAGGCGCGAGGCTCGAGGCTCGAGGCCGAGGGGACAACCCTCAAGGCCCGAGTCCCGGCGTTGGGGCGCTGACGCGCTTACCCTACGGACGACCGGAACGGTTGAGGCTGTCCGCCGCCGCGAGTACGGGGTCGCGCCGCGCGGCCGACATGTCGTCCATCTCCAGCTGGACGTTGATGGGATAGACGCCGGTGAAGCACGCGTTGCAGAGGTCGTTCGCGCTTTGACCGGTTGCGGCGTTCAGCCCTTCCACGCTCAGGTAGCCCAGCGAGTCCGCGCCGATGTGCGCGCAAATCTCATCCAACGTCTTGTTCGCCGCGATCAGTTCGGACTTCGTCGCCATGTCCACGCCGAAGAAGCAGGGCGAGATGATCGGCGGCGATGCGAAGCGCATGTGCACCTCGGTCGCGCCCGCCTTCCGCAAAAGCTGGACCACGTGCGGCGTCGTCGTCCCCCGCACGAGCGAGTCATCCACGACCACGACGCGCTTGCCGCGCAGGACATCGCCGAGCGCGTTGAACTTCAGGCTGACGCCCGCCGCGCGAATGCGCTGGTCCGGCTGGATGAACGTCCGCCCGACGTACCGGTTCTTGACGAGGCCCTCGCGGTAGGGGATGCCCGCCTCGCGCGCGTAGCCGATGGCCGCCGGGATCGCCGAATCCGGCACCCCAATGACGAGGTCCGCCTCCACGTGGTGCTCGCGCGCCAGCTGCGCACCCATCTCTTCCCGCACCGGGTAGATGAGCTTGCCCATGAACTGGCTGTCGGGTCGCGCGAAGTAGACGAGCTCGAAGGTGCAGGCCGCCCGCTTCGCCAGCGGCGCCACCGGCGAGAAGCTGCGCATCCCGCTGCCGTCGATTTGCACGACCTCGCCAGGGCGCACTTCGCGTTCCATTTGCACTCCGAGGTGCTCCAGCGCGCACGATTCCGACGCCACCACCCAGCCGCCGTTCCCCAGCCGCCCGAAGCAGAGCGGCCGCACGCCCAGCGGGTCGCGAACGCCGAAGAGCACGTCCTTGGTCATGATGACGAGGCTGTACGCGCCCTCGATGCGGCGCATCACGTAGTGGAACTTCTCTTCCCAGGTTCCCGCCGGCGCCATCGCCAGCAGGTGCGCGATGAGTTCGCTGTCGGCGGTGGATTCGAACCGCACGCCCTGCGCCTCGAGGTCCTCGCGCAGCACGTCCGCGTTCGTCAGGTTGCCATTGTGTGCGAGCGCGATCTGCTCGCCCGTCTCCCGGTCGCGAACGAGGATCGGCTGCGCGTTGCAGGCCAGCGAACCGCCCGCCGTGCTGTAGCGCGTGTGCCCGATCGCGATCTGGCCCCGGAGGAACGCGAGATCCTCCTCGTCGAACACCTGCGAGACCAGCCCCATCCCCGTCCGCAGACCGAAGCTTTCGCTCCCGTTGCTGGTGGCGATGCCGGCACTTTCCTGCCCGCGGTGTTGGAGGGCGTAGAGCCCATAGAAGGTGAGCCGCGCGACATCCTCACCGGGGCCAAACACCCCGAACACGCCGCAGGCTTCTCGCGGATTATCGTCTTCAGGAATCACGCCGTGGCACCCCTCCAAGCGCGTGACCGCTTCGCACCCTGCCAGTATAGGCGACCCGCGATCAGGGCGGCAAAGCCGCCGCATAAGAACTTTCACTAGGTGCCAATCCCGATACCCCCTGTGCGCACCTTGCCACCGCGCCGACCGCGCGCCCGCGAGGGCAAACCAAAGGCCCGCCAGTGCGGCGGGCCTCCGGGAAGTTCGAACACGCCGTCCGCGCCTAGGCCGTGATCTTGTCGACCTCGGCCATCTCCTCGCCGGTGAGCCGCCATTCCAGCGCCGCTACGTTCTGCGTGATCTGCTCGGGCGAAGTCGCCCCCGCGATCACGCTCGGCACGTACTTCTTGCTCGCCAGCCAGCCCATCGCCAGGTCCAGGATCGAATGCCCGCGCGTCTGCGCGAACGTCGAGAGCTTCTCCACGAGGTCGAAGTTCTTGTCGCTCAGCATGCGGCCGGCGCGGGGGCCCCAGGCCGCGAGGCGCGTGCCCGCCGGCGGCTCCTGCCCCTGTACGTATTTGCCCGTGAGCACCCCGCTCGCCAGCGGGAAGTACGGCAGCAGCCCGACGTTGTACGCCTCCAGTGCCGGCACGAGGTCGCCTTCGACCCGGCGGTTCAGCAGGCTGTATTCGTTCTGCGCCGACACGAACGGCGCCACGCGCTCGTACTTCGCGATCGCCTGCGCTTCGGCCGTCTGCCAGCCCGCGAAGTTCGAATGCCCGATGTAGCGCACCTTGCCCGCGCGCACGAGGTCTTCCAGCGCGCGCATCGTCTCGTCCAGCGGCGTGAGCGCGTCCGGCCGGTGAATCTGGTACAGGTCGATGTAGTCCGTGCCCAGCCGCTTCAGGCTCGCCTCGCACGCCGCGATCACGTACCGCCGCGACCCGCCCGCCTTGTACGGCCCTTCGCCCATCGGGCTGCCGAACTTCGTCGCCACCACGACATCCTGGCGGCGGGCACCCAGCGCCTTGCCCAGCATCACCTCCGACTGGCCGCCGCCGTACACGTCCGCCGTGTCGAACAGCGTCACGCCCAGCTGGATCGCCTTGTCCACGACCGCCTGCGTCTTCTCCTGGTCGAGCCGCATCCCGAAGTTGTTGCAGCCAAGGCCCGCGACGGAGACGCGCAGCCCGGAAAACCCGACGTTCCTGAATTCCATCCCATTCCTCCCGTGTTCGTGCGGAGGAGTATACGAGCGATAAGCGGCTTATCGCTCGCCAGTGCCGGGGCCGGCGAACCACCACGGTGCCGCGCCGGGCGACGCCTCGCCCCACTGCCGTTCGAACCACTCGAACGTCGCCGCGTCGCCCGGGTGCAGGTCGATCACCCAGTACGGGTCGAGCGCGTTCCAGCCCGCCACCAGCCCGTCAAACACGAGCAGGCTGCCATCGTCGTGCCGCCAACGAAGGCGAAAGACCACGCGCGCATCCGCCCGCCGCGCGCCACGCTTCTCCCACGCCGCGATCAGGTCGCGAATCGCCGCCGTGCCGTTCGGTGTCCGGCGCACCGCCGTCACCGCCTGTTCGAACGCCCGGCCGGGACCACCCGTCACCGTCGGGTTCAGGAACGGCTTCAGCGGCGCCGGCACGAGCGTCAGCACCACCTCTTCCCAGTTCTCGACGTGCATCCGGAATGCCTCGGACGTCACCAGCTCCAGCAGATGCGGCCCGCCCTCGGTTTCATGGAACGGCGGCAGCGGAAATGGGTCGAAGCGCCGTGCCGCCGTGTTCCCGCCGATCAGCCGGCAGTCCGCATCGAACACGAACAGCGGCCAGGGCAGCCGTTCCGCATCCCGTTCCAGCTCGGCCGCCGAGAGGTAGTTCAGCGAGGCATTGGGGTGGTAGGCCACATCCAGGCCCGACATCCAGCGCGCAATCCACGAGGGCTCCGGGCTCATCCCCAGGTCCTCGAGGATGAAGTTCATCGTCGGGCCGTCCATCTGCAGCGTCCGCACGATGGTCATGACGGTGTCGCGCCGGGGACGCCGGCGGCCCTTCTCGAGGCTGTACACCGCGTTCGCGGACAGCCCCACGCGCGCGCCGAACTCCGCCTGCGAAAGCTTCACCCGCTCCCGGAACGCACGCAACGCCTCGTTCCATCGCACCGGCAGGTCCGGCTCCCAGTGCTCGCGCGAATGCGCCTCGCGCGTGCCCATCGTCTTTTCCACCCAGCGCCACGTTTCCGCGTTCGCCGGGTGCCAGTCGAACGCGTAGAGCGAGTCGAAATCGCTCCACGCGCGGAACACGGTCTCGAAGCGCAGCACGGTACCGTCAGCCACGCGCCACTTCACGGGGTGGCTGTTCCGGGCCCCTTCGCGCCACACCGGCACCGTCTGGTAGAGCGTCAGCAGGTCGCCGAAGGCCTCCGGGAAGCGCGTCCCGAGCTCCATCATCATCTGCAGCAGCGGCGCCGCGCCCTGCCCCGCTTCGCCCGTCTCCGAATCCGGCGGCCGCGAAAGGTGCGCCATCTTCCAGAACGACACCTGCCGCCCGATGAGGTCCATCCAGTTCAGCAGGTGCTTGCGAAAGTGCGCCGTCGCCGCGAGCCACACCACATTCCGCTCCCCGAGCGTTTCGAAGTGCTCGGCGAAGTTCAGCTCCGCCACCGCCTCCGCCACCGAGTTCCAGGCGAGGATGTCGTTGTAGTCGTCCAGCAGCAGGAACGACCAGGGGTACGCCTCCATCTCGTCCGCGTAGGGCCGCAGGCCGATGCGCCGCCGCCGCCGCAGCTCGCCCGCGGGATCGTTCGGCTCCGGCTCGAAGCCCGCGTCGGCCAGCACCGGGCGCCGCTCCGCGAGCGGCATCTCCAGGCGCTCGCAGTAGCGCAGCAGGTTCTCCCGTTTTGGGTGCCGCCCGCCCGTTTCCCACGCTTCGATCGTCGCCTTGCCGATGCCCGTCGCCTTCGCCGCCTGCAGCCGCGACCAGCCCATCCCGTCCCGCGCCCGCCGGATCGCCTCGCGCCATTCGTCCACGCTCGCCCTCCAGATCAGCCGAACGCTTCGTACAGATGGCGATCTGCCGCGTCAACCGTTTTCGCCAAAGGCGTCAGGATCTGGCGCGAACACCGTGCCCGCCAGCGCGCTATGGCCGCTCCGCCGAGTCATCCCGGGGCTCCTCGCCGTACCCGGCGTCCGCGACGATGCGCTGCCGCTCCGGGGCTGACACCCCCAGCGTCCGGCAGTACGCGATCAGGTTCTCCATGCGCGGATGGCGTCTCCCCGTCTCCCACGCCTCGATCGTCGCTTCGCCCAGCCCCGCCGCCGCGGCCGCCTCCCGGCGAGACCACTTCCGCTCTCGCCGTGCCTGCTTCAGGGCGTCCTGCCAGCCGTCCACGCGCTCATCCTTCGGGCGAACAGCCGGGCACACCTCAGGGGAGACTCGCTGCCGCGTCAGTATCTGGCGCCGCCCGGCGATGCCGGCGTCCGCTCCCTCGCCGGCATCGCCCGCACGCGAGCAAAGCACGCGCTGCCCCGCCCGCCAAGCGCAAAACTCGTACTGATGTAGGCCTGCGACCGGTCGGGAGGCGGTCTTACCGGTGTACGGGTTCGAAGAGGTGGGTGCGAACCCACTCGCCCGTCATCTTCGGCCGCGCCAGCGCCACCTGGTGCCTGCCCGTCGGCGCGACGCGCAACCGCCATCCGTACCGCGCCGCGATTTCGCGCACCGGCCCGACGGGCGCGGCCCCGTCGCGTTCGCCGTGCAGCGCCTCCACCGGTCTCGTCACGCGCTGCGCCAGGCCTTCCACGTGCCCGGCGAAGATGATCGCCTCCAGCCCCTCGGCGTGGCTCTCCAGCGTGTGCTCGAACGCCCCCGATGCCGCGAGCTCCGTGTACTCCCACGGGACGCGCTTCGCCACCGGAAGCCACACCCGCCGCGTGCGGTGAATCGCCTCGCAGCCCAGGTGCGTCAATGCGTGGCGCCGCAGGAAGAGGTCGCGCACGCGGCTCCGCTGACGCAGGTGCGCCCGTCCCTCCGCGCGCGACCGGTACACCGGCAGGTTCGCGACGCCCACGCGTTCGAATTGCCCCGGCAGCCGCGCGGCCAGCCCCAGCGCGACGATCGCGCCCATCGAGTGTCCCAGCACATGCGTGGGGCGTTCGGCCTCCACCAGCGGCACCAGCGCCTCGACTACATCCTCGAGCTGGTACGAAGGCATCGCCCGCCCCGTGCGGCCGTAGCCGGGCAGGTCCGGGGCGATGACCGTCGCGTCGTGCGAAAGCTCCTCCGCGAGCGCATCCCACACCTGCCGCCGCACGAGGAAGCCATGGACCAGCAGCAGCCGGGGCCGATGGGGGTCGCCGTTCACCCCGCGATGGTCGCGCACCCGGCGTCCGGCCGCCACTCCATCAGCGCAGCGAACGACCCCCGTCGACCGTCATCACCGAACCGGTGACGTAGCCGCTCGCCGCGCTCGCGAGGTAGAGCGCCGCTCCCGTCACATCGTCCGCCGCCGCGACGCGCCCCATCGGCACGTCCGCGCGCAGCTTCTCACCCCAGCGGCTCGCGAAGAGGTCGTTCGTGAAGTCGGTGTCCACCCACCCCGGCGCGATGCTGTTCACCCGCACGCCGCGGTCCGCCCATTCGAGCGCCAGCGAGCGCGTGAGCTGGTCCATCGCCGCCTTCGTCGCGCCGTAAACGCTCAACCGCTCCAGCGGGTGGCTCGCGGCGACCGAGCTGATATTGATGATCGAACCCGGCAGCCCGGCCTCGAACAGCCGCCGCGCGATCTCCGTCGACCAGAAAAACGTGCCCCGCACATTGATCGCGAAGGCGGGGTCCCAGTCCTCGACGGTCACGTACTCCGCCCGCTTGTAGAACGAGCTCACGCCGGCGTTGTTCACCAGGATGGTGACGGGCTGCAGCCGCCACGCCTCCTGCGCCGTGCGCGCCACCTGCGCGAGGTCCGCGTTGTCGCACACCTTGCCGATGGCGTTGGGGCCGAGGGCGGCTTCCGCTTCGCGCAGCTGGTCCGCGTTGCGCGCCGTGATTACCACGCGCGCGCCCGCGCCCACGAATGCCTTCGCGATCGCGAACCCGATCCCGCGCGACCCGCCCGTCACCACCGCCAGCTGCCCTTCGATTGAAAACGCTTCATCCATGCCCGCGTTCTACCATCCGCCCGCCTCCCGGTCGCGGGGCGCCCCCCTACTGGAAGATGACGACATCCGGCTGGGGCGAAATCGCCGCCACCTGCCAGGGCGCGAGCAGGTTCACGTCCTCGTCGTAGAACAGCTTCAGGCCACCGTGCGGGGCGCCGTCCTCGCGCACGAACTGGTCATAATGCGCGAGCTTGATCCCCTGCCCGCCGAACCCGTCCATGTCGATCACGAGGTCCACGCCCGCGTACCACTGGAGGCCGGCCTTGTTCCGGATCATGCCCGGCGTGAACTGGTGCACGATGAGCATCCGGTTCGAGAGCCCGTGCGCGGCGATGTACTCCGACATCAGCCGCTGCGCCTCGTTGATCGCGCTCGCGTCCATGCCACCGATGGCCGTGCCCGGCGCAACCCCCGGCGGCATCGCCCACTCCGGGTCCACCGCGAGGTGCACGCGCGGGTTCGAAAGGTACGGGAGGAGCCGCGGTATCTCCTCCGCCACCGTACTGTGGCCCATCTGCACATCGAGGATCACGACGAGGTCGTTCGCCTCGGCCAGCGCCAACTGGTGGTCGATGGATTCCCACGGCATTCGCACCAGCCAGCTGCCGTCCGCCGTCGCGCCCGCCTGCGCCACCGCCGCGATGAGATGCAGCCCCCCGACGGCGTGCCGTCCGCCGTTCGCCTCATCGTACGCGGCCACCTCGCGCGCGAGCCGAGCGAGCATTTCCGCTTCGCTGCCTTCGCCAAGGACACCCAGCCCCGGCACGCCCGGGTACCCGTAGTAGGCGATGACCTGGCAGTTCCGCAGCACCGAATCACCGTCGGCCGGCCGCACATCGAACGCGCTCACGTCGCCGCGCGGCTCGAAGCAGCGTGCCGGCTTCGCCGCGATCGCCGGCGGCGGAGGGATAGGAGTTGGCGTCGGCGCCGGGGGCGGCGGGCCATCGCGCGCGACCATCGGCGCGACCGCGCGAACCGGAACCGCCTGCTCGGCGCTGCCGGTTTCGCCCAGCGCGCCGATGCCCAATCCCGCCAACAGGATCATCATCGCGAGGAAGAGCCCGGCCGGAGTGCTCACGCAGCGAGTCTACCGTGCGCGAGCACTCCGCTCTCCGCCCCGAGGGCCCTTACTTTCCCGCCGTCAGCGACCCGACATCCTTCCACACCAGCTGCGCGCCCGAATGCCCGGCGGCGACCATGATCCCCGTCGCCCCGATGCCAACCACCACGGCGAGCGCGTACACCGCCATCGGCGCCCACGGCGGCAGGTTCCACCGCTTCCCATACTTCGTCACCAGGAAGAGCCCGATCGCCGCCAGCGCGAAGACGACGGCCAGGTTGCGCGCCATCTCGCCGTCCTCCGGGTGGTCGCCGAAGCGGGGGCGTTCGAGGCCCTGGGCGCGAGCGGCGTCTTTCACGCGGTGCTCCAGCGGCTCCCCGGTTCCCGCCGCCATGATCGCGAAGAACGCCCCGCCGGCGGCCAGCAGCGCGATGGGCAACGCGTAGACCTGCCGCCACGGCGCCCGCCAGCCCGTCACGGCGAGCGCGAGGAACGCCAGGGGAACCATCACGACGGCGGCGTGAACGATGAGCGCGTGCGCCGGCAGTCCGGCGAGCTTGTCAATCTCCATGAGTCCTCCAGGGCACCCGGCGGGTGGCGCTCACCATGGCACCCCCGCGTACCGCAGCGCGATACGTCCGTTCAGCCGCATTTCCCCGGACCCGCCCGCGCCTTGACCCCACCCAAACCTCGCTCGCGTTGACGGCCGCGCCGTCCGCGTTCGAAGGTGAGCCGAAACCGTCCCCGGGAGGCGCCTATGTGCCGCAGCATCAAGCCCCTTCGCACCACCACCGGCCCCGCCACCGACGATGAGGTCCTCGCCGCCGCGCTCCAGTTCGTCCGGAAGGTGAGCGGCTTCCGGGCCCCTTCGAAGGCGAACGAAGAGGCCTTCAACGCCGCCGTCGGCGATATCACCGCCGCCACGGGCCGTCTCCTGCGCGCGCTCCCACCGAAGAAGGACGTGCCCGCCCGCGGCTAATCCAGCGGCGACGAACGGCGCTCGCCTTCGGGCCCTTCGCCCCGCCCGGTATCGCGGGTGCGCGGTTACAGTCGCCAGCGGACGGAGCGGCCCGGAGGACGCGTGCCCGGTGAACTCGCACGACCCCTGGCGTTCGTCGCGCTCGGGCTCGCGTTGCTCGCGTACTTCCTTGCCGAATCGGGCCGCCATCTGCTCGCGATCGTGCGCGGCGACCGCTCCGCCGACGCTGACGGCGGCTCGCTCCTGGCGATTACCGTGGTGTGGATCGTCGCCGTTGTCGCCGCCTTCGACCTGACCCTCTGGGGCAGGCGCTACGACCTCCCCGGGGGCTGGCCCGCCTGGTGGCTTGCCGGCGCGGCGCTCATCGCCGGCGGGGCCGCAATCCGGCTCCGCGCGCTCCGCACCCTGGGCGAAGCCTACAGCCCGGCGGTGCATGTCGAAGCCGGGCAGCGCGTCGTTACCGGCGGCCCCTACCGCGTAGTGCGCCACCCCGCCTACACCGGCGCACTCGTGATGCTGACCGGCGCCGGTGTCGCCGCCGCGAACGGGGCCGCGCTGGCCATTTGCATCGGGCTCCCGCTCGCCGTGCTCCTCTTTCGCATCCGCGTCGAAGAGCGCGTGCTCTTCGCGGCCATGGGCGAACCGTATGCCGCCTACGCCGCCGGCCGAAAGCGGCTCATCCCGTTCGTCTGGTAGCCGCTACCGCTCGCGCTTCCAGGCCGCCGCCATCGCCAGGCCCTCTTCCTCGCCGCGGGTCCGGTGCATCAGCGCCGTCGCGTGCACGAGGTCGCCGAAGAACACCGCAGGGTCGTCCCCTGTCGCGTAGGGCTCATCCCGCCCGATGTACTCGACGTGCAGCCGTTCGCACAGCTCGCGCGCCCGCCGGTGAAATTCGAAGCGGCGCGCCTCGGCCCACGCCAGCGCTTTCGGCGACACGTCGGCGCTGAGCGCGTTCTGCGGCCCGCGTACGACGAGTACGGTCCCTTCGCGCGCGAGCACGCGCCGCGCACTCGCTTCCAACACCCCCATTACCTCGTCCACGGTGAAGTTCGCGTCTCCACCGATGGTCCGCAGGAGCGCGCGCCGCGCCAGGTGGTACGGCGGCGACTCCGCCAGCCAGTGCACCCGCGCCGAAGCCGTCCCGATGTCCGACAACGTGCCGCCCACGCGCCCGACGCGCCGCTTCAGGCGCAGCGGCACCGAACGGAACGTCACCCAGTACGCGGCGAGACGGATCAGCACCATGTCCGGCTTCGTCTCGTCCAGCCAGCGGTCCAGGTGCGCCGGGAACGACGGCGTCGGCCACATCAGCTTCGAGACCGTGCGTGCCGTTTCGCCCGTTTCCGCCGTGAATACGCGCTCCGCCACCGTGAGGGCGCGCTCCGCCTCGGGCACCCGCGCATTGAAATCGTCGCTGTTTGTCAGTCGCAGAATAACGGCCAACGCTCCACCCCCATCTGCTCGTCGCTTCGGCTATCCGCGTGCGAATTTGCCGCGCCGCACCGCGAGCAGCAGCAGCACACCCGCGACCGGCGGCAGAACGAACGCCACCGCGCTCCCGACGCCGATGGCCATCTCCAGGCCGCTCAGGTCCTCAGCCGCGAATTCCATCCCCGCCAGGGGCAACAGCGGCAGCCCCGCGCCCACGAGCGTCCAGCCGGCGAACCGCGGGTACGAAGGCGCGAACAGCGCGACCGTCAGCAGCGAGATCGCGCCGAATCCGTAGGCGAACGACAGGAAGTCGATCGCTCCCCGGCTCAGCCCCGCGCCGTCATCGCCGAAGTCGTCTTTGCCGATGCGGTACCCGAACGCGCAAAGCAGGAAGAGCGCCGCCGAGAGCGCCACGAGCACGGCCGGCACCGCCACCGTGCGGAGCCGAGCACGCGCCTCCGCCGCCTCCACCATCTCAGCCCCCGGCATCGCCCCTCCCGCGCCCTCGTGCTGCCATTCACCGTAGCGGCATCGACCCCAGTGGGCCACGCACACGGCGGTGTTGGAAGCCAACGAGAAAGGGCAGCCTCACGGCTGCCCTTTCGATGATTGCGAACGCTTCGCGGGTTAACCCAGCTTCTTGATCTCCTCGATCAGCGCCGGGACCACCTTCTTGAAGTCGTCGATGATCGCGAACTTCGAAACCTTCACCATGTTGGCGTCGGGGTCCTTGTTGATCGCGACGATGTTCTTCGAACCCGCCATGCCCGCCATGTGCTGGCTGGCGCCGCTGATCGCGACGGCGATGTACAGGTTCGGCGAAACCGTCTTGCCCGTCAGGCCCACCTGCTGCGAAGGCGGATACCAGCCCAGGTCGCACGCCGCGCGCGAAGCGCCGACCGCGCCGGAAGGCATCGTGCCCGCGAGGTCCTCGAGCATCTTGAAGGCGCCGCCATCGCCCAGGCCACGCCCGCCGGCCACGACCACCGCCGCGTCCTCGAGCTTGATGCCCGTCGATTCCGCCTTCGAGATGCCAAGCACGGTGATGCGCGCCGCGCCGGCCGCATCGATCGTCTTCGTCTCGCCGCCGCCCGCACCGGCCTCGGGCGCGTCGAACGACTTGCCCTTCACCGTCGCGATCTGCAGCGGGGACTTCCAGGTGTGCTCGGCCCGGGCGTTGCCGCCGAAGGCCGCGCGCGTCACCCGCAGGCGACCACCGTTGATCTTGAGCTCGACGCAGTCCATCGCCGCGCCGGTCTTGTTCGCGAAGGCGAGCGCCGGGGCGAGGTCACGCCCGAGGCTGCTCTGCGCGAGCAGGACGATGTCCGCGCCGGACTGCTCGATCGCGGCCTGCACGGCCGGCTGGAGCACTTCCGCCATATTGCTCGCGAGCGCCGCATTGGTGCCCACGTAGACCGTCGCCGCGCCGCGCGAGAGGAGCGCATTCGCGCCCGCCTGGCCGGCCACGAACGCCGACACCGCGCCGCCGCCCTGCGACGAGAGCTGCTGAGCCGCCCCGAGCAGTTCGAGCGAGGAGGCCGAAACGCCGTCCCCGGCCGCTTCGGCAACAACCAGAATTCCTGCCATCTTCGTCGGTGCTCCTTAGACCAGCTTCGCCGCGCGAAGCTTCTGCGCGAGAACGGCCGCCTTCTCTTCCGGCGTGTCGCCCTCGATGATCTCGACGTTGCTCTCGACCTTCGGCACGTAGAGCGCTTCGAGCGGCATCGCCCGGCCGGCCACGCCCACTTCATCCGCGCCCAGGCCAAGGTCGGCGGCGCCCCACACCTGCACCGTCTTCTTCGCCGCCATCATGATCTGGCGGAGCTGCGGGTAGCGCGGCTCGCCGAATTCGTTCGAAACCGAGACCACGGCCGGCAGCGCCACTTCCACGCTCTGGAAGCCGTCGTCCAGCACGCGCTCGACCTTCAGGCCCGCGCCGCCCTTTTCGATCGCCTTCGCGACCGTCACGACCGGCACGTTCAGAGCCTGGCCGACGCCCGTCGGCACGACGCCCATGTCCCAGTCCGCCGAAGCGCGGCCCATGAGCACGAGGTCGGCGCCGCCGAGCTTCTCGATCGCCTTCGCGAGCGCGTTCGCCGTCTGGAAGTTGTCGATGTCGCCGAAGGCCGGGTCGTTCAGGAGAACGCCCTCGTCGGCACCCATCGCCAGCGCGTGCTTGATCGCGTCGCGCGCGCTATCGGGGCCAAGGCTGATGACCGTGACCTTCCCGCCGCCATCCGCTTCCTTCAGGCGGAGCGCCGCCTCCGTGGCCTGCGGGTCGTACGGGTTCACGACGGGCGCGATGCCCTGGGCGGGGATTACCTTCTTCGCCGCTTCGTCCACCTTGAAGGACGCTGCGGGCGTTTCCGGGTCCGGGATTTGCTTGACGCAGACGATGATGTTCACGCGGTAGCCGGCCTCCTGCGGCAGCCGGCGGCACCCTGGCCCCCGGCAGATTTCATACGTTTCGGGTTCGGGAAACCGCCCGGGATGGTATCACAGATGAAGCGCTTGTGAAATCTCGCACAGTTCCGCCCAAACCTTATGCGAACCGCGCCAGGCACTCCGCGATGTACGCCACATCCTCCCCCGTCAGCGACGGGTGAATCGGCAGCGAAAGCACGCTCTGCGAGGCCGCCTGCGCGATCGGGACGTCCGCATCCGCCCCCACCCCGAGCTCCTTCATGATGGGCTGCTCGTTGATGCACAGCGGGTAATGAATCGCCGTGCCCACGCCCGCGTCCGCGAGCGCCTTCTGCAGTGCCTCGCGCTTCTCCGGCGCCACGCGGATGGTGAACTGGTGGAACACGTGCCGGTCGCCGGGCCGCACGCGAGGGGTCTCCACGCCCACGATTTCCGCCGCCGCGATCGCCGTCACGAGCGCCTCCGCGTTCGCGATGCGCGCCGCGTTCCACGCCTCCAGCTTCGCCAGTTGGGCGCTGCCAATCGCCGCCGAGAGGTCGGTCATCCGCCAGTTCAGGCCGAGGTGTTCGTGGTAATACCGCCGCTCCTGCCCATGGTTGCGAATGATGCGCGCCATCCGCGCGACCTCGCCGTCGTTCGTCGTGATGATGCCGCCTTCGCCCGTCGTCATGTTCTTCGTCGGGTAGAAGCTGAAGCATCCGGTGCCGAACGCGCCCACGCGCCTGCCCTGGTGTTCGGCGCCGTGCGCCTGCGCGGCATCCTCCACGAGCGCGAGCCCGTGCTCTTCGCACAGCGTCTCGAACTCCGCGATGCGCGCCGGGTGCCCGTAGAGGTGCACCGGCATCACCGCCTTCGTCCGCTCCGTGATGAGCGCTTCCACCTTCTCCGGGTCGAGGTTGAAGTCGAACGGGTCGATATCCGCGAACACCGGCGTCGCGCCGCAGGCGATGATGCTCGTCGCCGTCGCGATGAAGCTGAACGGTGTCGTGATCACCTCGTCGCCGGGGCCGACGCCGTGCGCCTGAAGCGCCACGATGAGGGCGGCCGTGCCGCTGTTCACCGCCACGCCGTGCTCCGCCCCGACGTACGCCGCGAACTCCTTTTCGAACGCCTCCGTGCGGCTGCCCTGGGCCAGTTGCCCGCTATCGAGCACGGCCAGCACCGCCGCCTTCTCTTCGTCCGAAACCAGGGGGCGCGCGATCGAAATGCTGCGAGGCGCGGTCGTCATCAGGTTCTTCCTCCCGGCACGCGGCTGCCCGGCGGCTCTCCGCGCGCGATATGAGCGTCGTTCAGGATTCGAGAATAGCGAGGCCGTCCGCTGTGTGCTGGTACCGCCGCCCGCACTCGGCGCAGCCCAGGTCGTCGTTCAACCGGCGCGCGCACTGGCACACCCACCCCACCTGCCGCGCCGGGTTGCCGATGACGAGCCCATGCGCGGGGACGTCCTTCGTCACGACGCTGCCGGCCCCCACCAGCGCCCACCGGCCAATGCGCACGCCCGGCAGCACCACCGACCGCGAACCTACGGCCGCCCCGTACTGCACCGTCGCGCCCACGCACTCCCAGTCCGAGGCCGATTTCAGGCTCCCGTCGGGATTGATCGCGCGCGGGAAGCGGTCGTTCGTGAACACCACCTCGGGGCCCACGAACACGCCGTCCTCGAGCGTCGTACCTTCGTACACGCAGGAGTAGTTCTGCACCTTGCAGTTCGCGCCGACCTGAACATCCGCGCCGATGTAGACGCCCTTGCCGATGATGCAGCCCGGCCCGATGCCCGCGTTCTCGCGCACCTGCGCCTGGTGCCAGATGCTCGCGCCCTCGCCGATGCGTGCGCGGTCGCTGACTTCCGCCGTCGGATGCACGCGAAAGCTCACGGCGCGGTCTGCCCTTCGCGCTTCGTCACCGCACCCTCCGCTTCCAGCGAATACCGTCGCGAGACCAGGTGAATGCGCCGGCGCAGCTCATCCGCGTCGTCCCACACCAGCGCCGCGATCTCCTCGATGAGCCGCAGGATCTCGGCCTCGGTGACCTCGATCGAAGCGCTCAGCCGCATCACCTTCGGGTGCTCCGTCGGCGACATCTGTTCGAAGTCCGCGACGAGCTCCTCGCGCAGCTTCTCGCCGGGGCGCGTGCCCGTGAACACGACTTCGATGTCCTGCCCGGGCCGCAGCCCTCGCAGCCGGATGATCCGTTCGGCCAATTCGAGGATGTTGATCTCCTCGCCCATATCGAGCATGTAGATGTTGCCGTGGCCCCCGAACGTGCCCGCCTGGATCACCAGCGAGACCGCCTCCGGGATGCTGATGAAGTAGCGCATCATCTCCGGGTGCACCACCGTCACCGGCCCGCCCCGTTCAATCTGCGACATGAACAGCGGCACCACCGACCCGCGGCTGCCCATCACGTTGCCGAAGCGCACCGCCGCGTACTTCGTTTTCGAAGCCTCGCGTGACAGCGCCAGCACGAGCAGCTCCGCGATCCGCTTGGTCGCGCCCATGATGCTCGTCGGCCGCACCGCCTTGTCCGTCGAAATCAGCACGAAGACGCCCGTCTCGAACGTTCGCGCCGCGCGCGCCACGTTCAGCGTCCCGAGCACGTTCACCCGGAACGCCTCCTCCGAGTGCTCCTCCATCAGCGGCACATGCTTGTACGCTGCTGCGTGGTACACGAGGTCCGGCCGCGTGCGCTTGAAGATGCTGTTCACGCGCGGCTCGTCGACGACACTCGCCACCCACATCTTCAGCGTCGTCTCCGGCGAAATCCGAGTCAGCTCGAAGGAGAGGTCGTACAGCCCCGATTCGTTGTTATCGAGGATGTGCAGCTCGCGCGGCTGGAAGGCCATGAGCTGGCGGCAGAGTTCCGCGCCGATGGAACCCGCAGCCCCCGTCACGAGCACCACGCGCCCCTTCACCGAGCCCGAGCACGCCGCGTAGTCCACCTGCACCGGCTCGCGCCCCAGCAGGTCGTCGAGCGTCACGTCGCGAAGCGTGTCGTGCTGCCCGCCGAGCACCCAGTTCTCGACCCCCGGCACGATCCGCACCGGGATGCCCTGCCGCTGGCAGACGCCCACGATCTGGCGAATCATCGAACCCTTGGCCCGCGCGATCGCGATCGCGACGACGTCCACCGCTTCCTTCAGCAGCACCTCGTCGAGCTCTTCCACCGAGCCCAGCACCCGCAGCCCGTGGATGCGCGTGTGCACCTTCTTCGGGTCGTCATCCACGAAGCCCATCGGCTGGTAGTTCAGGGCCGGGGTGTTCTGGAGTTCGCGCGCGAGCAGCTGGCCCGTGTGCCCCGCGCCGACAATCAGCAGCCGCTGCGAAGCGCTCGCGCTCCAGGGCATGCGCAGCAGCAGCCGCGCCCGCATCTTCACCAGCGCCATCCCCGGGAAGATGAGCGCCCCCGCGATCAGGATCACCGAAAGCGGCAGGTCGCGGTCTCGCAGCCAGAAGTTCGCGATGAACGCGATCACCGTCACCAGCAGCACCGGCCGGAAGAGCGCGATGATGTCGCCCAGGCTGCCGTACGCCCACACCGTCCGGTACACGCCCAGGGCCAGGTTCGCGAGCACATAGCCACAGGCGATGAACGGCACCACCTGCCAGGCGAACTCCGCGTTCGCGCGCGGCACATCGGCATCGAAGCGCAACAACAGCGCCGCCGCGTAGGCGATGCCCACCACCAGGATGTCCAGCATCGCCGCCGCCAGCGTGTGCAGCGGGTCGCCCGTCACCATCCGCCGGAATGCGAAGCGGTGGGTGCTCATCGCGCGCCGCTCCCGGCCGCCACCTGCAGCGCCGTCTTCATCATGATCGCCAGGTCGCCGCGGAGCGAATGGTCATCCACGTATTGCAGATCGTATCGCATGATATCGGCGTAGGCGAGGTCGGAGCGCCCCATCACCTGAGCGAGTCCGGCGATCCCGGGCAGGACATCGTGCCGCCGCCGGTATTCCGCCGGGTACTGGCGCACGATTTCGGGGATTTCCGGTCGTGGTCCCACGATGCTCATCTCCCCCTTGAGAACGTTGAGCAAGTTCGGAAGTTCGTCGATGGACGTCTTGCGCGCAATCGCGCCCCAGCGCGTCACGCGCGGGTCCACTTCGCCCGCCGGGCTGAACACGAACCGGCCCCAGTCCTCGATCGCGTACGTCTTTTCCTCGCCCGCCTTCGCGTGCCGCATCGTTCGCAGCTTGTACATCCGGAACGGCCGTTCGTGAAGCCCCACGCGCGTCTGCACGAAGAACGGGTTCCCCCGCAATTCCACAGCGAGGATGACGGCGAACACCCCGACCGTCGCGAGCGCGACCGGCGCGACCAGCAGCGTCAGCAGCACATCCACCAGCGACTTCGCCACGGCCGCGAGCGTATCGAACCCGCCCCTAATGGACGATTCGGGATAGCCCGCAACCGCCCGGCCCTTCACTCGCCACTCCATGGGCACCATCCACCTGCCGACCCCTATGTAAGGAGGGGTGCGCCCAGCACCCGCCCGGGAGGATGTCGTGGCGAACGATCTGCTGGTCCCCGTCCTTGGCCCTGGCCGCGGCGAAGGCACCCTCATCGGCTGGTATCGCGAGGACGGCGAGGAAGTCCGCGCGGGCGACCTCGTCTGCTGTTTCGAAACCGGCAACGTCGCCGTCGATATCGAAGCCCCCGGCGACGGTTTCCTCTGGCACGAAGCCGCCGCCGGCATGCCCGCCCGCTGGGGCGAAGCCATCGGCGTCATCCTCGCCCCCGGCGAAACCAGCACACCCCGCGACGAGGCCGAGCCCGTCGCCCTGTATCCCGCGCAGGCCCACGACCCCGAGTCCGTCAGCGAACCGCCGCCCGCGGAGCACCACTACGCCTTCGAGGCCTACGAAGTGCACCCCGCGGAGGACGAGCCGGAAGCGGCCGCGCCGGTCTCTCCGGCCGAACTCCCCCTGCTTCGCCGCACCCACGGCGAGGAGGAGCCGGCCGCGCTCTGGGGTTCCGCACCAGGCGACCAGACCGAGTTCGATAGCCCCCTGCTCTGGCGCTCCGCCAGCGAGGCCTGGCCGTGGGGCCGCGACGACGACGGGCAGCCCCGCCGCCGCCGCCTCCTCCCCCTCGGCCCGACCGCGGGCAGCCACGACGACGATGTCCCGCCCACCGCCTCGGACGACGACGACGGCTGGGACGACGAGCCTGCAGCCTCCACGGACGGCGAGTGGGAGCCGCAGGCGCTCGTTCAGGACGATGCCGACGCGGCGGATGACCCCGCGGGCGGCTGGCTCGCGAACGCTGAAGCACAGGAACCCGCGCCTGCCGAGGACCGCTGGCACGACGCACCGCCTCCGCCCATGACCTGGGAGTTCACCCCCGCGGCCGTCGCCCCGACGTGGAGCGAACCGTCGCCCGCGCCCGAGCCCGTGTTCGAAGAGGGCGATTGGGCGGTCGTCGCCGAGCCCGCCGAATGGGATACCCCCGCACCCGAAGCATGGCCCCCGGCCCCCGCCATCGCCTTCGCCTGGGATGCCCCCACCGCCGATTCGCTCGCAGCGAGCGCCCCCGCCTGGGTCGCCGACCCCGGCCCCGCCGAGCCCGATGAGCCCGATGCATGGAGTGGCGAGCTCGAATCCAGCGGCCCGGAGCCCGAGCCCGCCGTCTTCGAAATGCGCGGCGATGTCGTCGAGCCCTGGGATGACCCCGCCGGCAACATCGATCCTGCTCCCATGGCGCCCTCGTTCCCGGCGCGCCCGGCGGCCCTCTGGCTTCGCACCGAACTTCCCGCGGCCGGGCTCGTCGAAGTGGAGCACCGTCTCGGGACGGAGTGGGCCGCGCCCGGGCCCTCGGCCGCCGTGCTCGTCGCCGCCGCCATCGGGCGCGCGCTCGCCGAGTCCGGCACCCCCGGCGCCGACATCCTGCTCGACACCCCCGGCCGCCGGGAAGGCCATCGCGCCATCCTTCGCGCCGCCGGCGAACGGCCCATGCGCGAACTCGTCGACGACGCCGGCAGCCGCTGCCCGCACGATGCCCTTTTCGATTGCGCCTTCACTGATTTCGGCCCGGCCGGCATCGATGAAGGGATCCCGCCGCTCGGCGAAGGCCAGGGGTTTGCCCTCGCCGCCGGGGCGCTGCGCGATACGTTCGCCCTCGTGGCGGGGCGTCCCGCACTTGCGCCCGTCCTCACGCTCACGCTCTCCTACGACCCGGCGCTGGTCTCGCCGGGCGATGCCGCGTGGTTCCTCGCGCGCGTTCGCGCCCTCTGCGAGGCCCCGCACGCCCTGCTCGCCGCCTGAGCGGGCTACACTGGCCGTGGAGCGTCCGCGGCCGCATCCCACCGATCGGGGAGGTCCCATGTCCGCCGCCAACCGCACGATTAAGGTCTACGAACTCGGCCAGACCCGCTACCGCGACGTCCACGTTCTCCAGCAGCGCCTCCAAGCCCAGCGCCGCGAAGGCGCCGGCGTCGATTCCCTGCTGATCACCGAGCACGTCCCCGTCTTCACCCTCGGCCGCGCGCACCCCGAGCCGAAGCTCCGCGTGCCCGAGTCGCTCCTCGAATCGCAACACATCGAAATCATCCAGACCGAGCGCGGCGGCGATGTCACCTATCACGGCCCCGGCCAGCTCGTCGCCTACGGCATCGTCGACCTCCGCGGCTGGGATTGCTCCGTCGTCGACTTCGTGGCCGGGCTCGAAGAAACCGCGGTCAGCGTCCTCGCCGATTGGGGCATCGTGGGCGGCCGCTCCGAGATGGGCCGCGGCGTCTGGGTCGAAGGCCGCAAGATCGCCTCCATCGGCCTCAATGTGCGCGGCGGCGTGACCATGCACGGCATCGCTCTTAACGTCGACCCGAACATGGAGCACTTCCAATACATCACCCCCTGCGGCCTGGATGACGTCGTCATGACGTCGCTTTCGTACGAAGCGCACAAGCCCGTGCCCATGCCTCAGGTCATCGAATCGTTCACCTACCACTTTCGCCGCGTGTTCGAATGCCAGGCGGAGGAGGTCCAGCTTACCCCCCATCGCGCCGCCAGCTGACCGCGCTGGCCCCTTCGCGCCGGCCGGGTGTAGGCTGCGGTCGCGTCCCGGACGGAAGGGGGAGGCCATGCACCAGGACCGCGAAGCCGCGGCCGCCGTCGCCTCACGGAGCGAGCGTGAACGGCAGGTCTGCGCGCTCATCGCCGAAGGTTTCACGAACCCCGAGATCGCGCGGCGGCTCTCCGTTTCCGTCGATACGGTGAAGTCGCATGTCAGTAGCATTTTGGCGAAATTAAACGCCGAATCACGCGGCGAAGCAGGACGCATCTTCCGGACAATCACCCGAAATGGGTGATGTCATCTCGATCGGCCGGGCCTACCTGCGCTGGCGCCCCTCATCTCTGAGAGGAAGGTAAGCGCGTGATCCGGCGCCGATGGCTCGCCCTCTCTCTTGCCGTTGCCGTCGCGGCCGTGGCCGTGACAGTCGTGGCCGTGGGGGCCAGGCCGGCCGACTCTCAATCCGAAACGCGGAGCGACTTCTTCGCGACGACACCCTCAGCCGGGGACCGCGATGTCGCGTTCCGCCAGGCCTCACAGGAGTCCGGTTTCGATGTCCGCGTACCATGGCTCCCCGCCGGATTCGAAGTGACGGGCATTCGGACATCGACAGGACCGGGGGTCATACGGCTACACACCGCGGAGGTCTCGTTGCGCGGGCCGGCCGGGGCGTTCGTCCTGGAACAGAATGACCGCCCGGCGAGTTTCCCCGGAGCTGAGATGCTGAAGGGTGCCGCGGCGGGAGCAGAATTCACCCGCGCCAGCACGGGCGATGGAGGATCCGCGTACGGGCTCTCGAACGGCTCGCGGAGCGCGGTCATTCTGGTCGGTCCCGGACAGGTCCTGGATTCCGACATCGCGCTACGCATACTCACGTCGGTCACCAGCCCGTAATCAACGGTGCAGCGAGGTTCGCGATGACTCCTCTGCGTTCACGGCTACCGTTCGCGCTCGCCCTCTCGTTCGCCGCTGCGGCAGCCGTTTTGATAGTGGCATGCGCGGGTCCCCCCGGAGAGTCAGAATCCTTGCCATCGCCGACGCCCGAAGCGGCAACCTCGCCTGCAGCGAACATCCCCGCGCTTGGCTTCGTCTTCGTGGCCGCGGGACCTTCGCGCGCCGAGACCCTCCGGGAGGTCGAACGTCAGACCGGCGTGCGGCTGTCCATCCCGTGGCTTCCCGACGGGATGGAGGTGACGGGCGTACGCGTGAACGTCGGCCTCGAGCCCTCCCGCATCGTGACCGCGGAAATCTCCGTGGGTGGGCAGGGTAAAGGGTTCGGGATGGACCAAACCGATCGCCACGGCGTGCTGCTTGGCGGCCACGATTTGCCGGTGCACCCGCCGGCTTCACGTTCAGTCGCGGCGATGCACTCGTCACAACATGGGAACTCTCATCGGACAAGGCCAGCTGGACCCTCTCCGATTCGCCCAACTACACGATGGACGACTCCACCGTCCTCCGCATCCTCCTCGGCCTGGCCGGCCGCACCCCCTGAGCTGCTGAGAACCGGGAACTGAACAACCGGGAACTTCGTTCCATCGGGCGTCCAGCCCGATGGAACGAAGTTTCTACCGCACATGAACCACCGGCACGACGGAAGGGGGAGGCCATGCACCAGGACCGCGAAGCCGCGGCGGACAAGTCCCGAGATCGCGCGGCGGCTGCGATGACGAACATCGTTGCCCGTCGCGCGCTCGACAGGAGGCTGATGGCCGTGCTCGCGACGGCCATCCTCGTCATCATCGCCGCCGGAGCCTGCAAATCCACGGCGGACCAGGCGCCGGCGGCTGCCTCGACCGCCGCATCAACACCGTCGCCGACGCCAGCGCCCTCAACGTCGCCCGCCGCGAACATCCCCGCGCTCGGCTTCGTCTTCGTCCCGGCGGGGCCTTCCCGCGCCGAGACCCTACGCGAGGTCGAACGTCAGACCGGCGTGCGGTTGTCCATCCCGTGGCTTCCCGACGGGATGGAGGTGACGGGCGTACGGGTCGGCGTCGGACCGGAGCCCTCTCGCGTGAGGACCGCGGAAATCTCCGTGGCAGGGCAGGGCAAAGGCTTCGGGATGGACCAAACCGACCGGCCCTCGGATTTCGGCGATGGCGTCCCGGTGGCGGGAGCCCCGGTGGGTTGGACGTTTGTTCGCGCCGATGGCGGAGCTGCCACGAGCTGGGGCCTGTCATCGGATAAGGTCAGCTGGACGCTCTCCGATTCGCCCACTAACGCGATGGACGACGCCACCGTCCTCCGCATCCTCCTCGGCCTCGCCGGCCGCACCCCCTGAGTCACTGGGAACCGGTAACTGACAACCGGGAACTTTCGTTCCATCGCGCGCCAGCGCGATGGAACGATTTTTCTACCCGCACTTGAAAACCACTGGCATCACGCGCCCGCGATCCGTATGCTTCGGCGCACCCCATCCGGTATCCATTCACGCGAAGGAGTGCGTCCATGCGTTTTGCCTACGATTCCGATGTCGAAGCCTTCCGCGAGGAAGTTCGCCAGTTCATCAAGGCCGAACTCCCCCCCGAGGAAGTCCGCGTCCGCCGCGGCTACGAAGGCGGCTTCTCCACCTATAAGGAGGAGTACGACTACACGATGAACTTCCAGAAGAAGCTCGTCGAAAAGGGTTGGCTGGCGATGGCCTGGCCCAAGGAGTTCGGCGGCAGCGGCGCCTCCCACATGCGCCAGCTCGTCTACAACGAGGAGATGGCCTACCACGGCGCGCCCGTCGGCAACATGGGCATCCAGTGGGTCGGCCCGGCCCTCATGCTCTATGGCACTCCCGAGCAGAAGGAAAAGTTCATCCCCCGCATCACCGGCGCCGACGACTGGTGGTGCACCCTCTACAGCGAGCCCGGCGCCGGTTCCGACCTCGCGTCGCTCCAGACCCGCGCCGTCCGCGACGGTGACGAGTGGGTCATCAACGGCCAGAAGATCTGGACCTCCGGCGGCCACCTCGCCGACTGGGGCTGGCTCGCCGCCCGCAGCGATCCCGATGCCCCCAAGCACCGCGGCATCACCATGTTCGTCGTCGATATGAAGTCGCCCGGCATCACGGTGCGGCCGCTCATCAACATGGCGAACCGCCACGGCTTCAACGAGGTCTTCTTCCAGGACGTTCGCATCCCGGCCACCCAGGTCGTGGGCGAGATTAACCGCGGCTGGTACCACATGGCCGTGGCCCTCGACTTCGAGCGCAGTGGCGTGGGCGCCTATGCCGGCGGCCGCCGCAATATCGAGCGCCTGATCTCCATCGCGAAGGCGAACCCCGAGCTCGTCGCCCGCCGCCCCAGCGTCCGCTACGAACTCGCCGACCGCATGACCGAGGTCAACGTCGGCACCTTCCTTTCGTACCGCGTCGCGCACATGCAGGGCGTCGGCCTCCTGCCGAACTACGAAGCGAGCGTGAGCAAGCTCTTCGGCTCCGAGATGGGCCAGCGCATCGCCCTCACCGGCATGCACCTGCTCGGCCAGGCCGGCGAGCTCCGCGATGGTTCGAAGGGCGAAATCCACGACCTCGCGACGGGCTACCTGCAGTCCGCCTCGAGCACGGTCGCGGCCGGCACGAGCGAAATCCAGCGCGGCATCATCGCCACGCGCGGCCTCGGCCTCCCGCGCGGCTAAACCCACGGTTTCGACGGGACAGCGAAGGGGCTCCCAACCGGGAGCCCCTTCTTCGTGCCCTTCAGGGACGAAACGCTAGCCGCGCGCGCCCACGAGGTGGCCATTGCGCATCGCCAGCCGGGGCGGCCGCGCACCTGCCGCGATCCGGAACTCGCAGATGGGGTCGCCATCCAGCTTCCACGAAACCCGCTCGACGTGCTCCGAACGGAGGTTCTTGCGCATCGCCTCCAGCTCGATGTTGCACGCACGCGGCCATGCGCTCGAAAGCGCGAGCAGCGGGCAGTGGGCCACCTTCAGCACGATCTCGTCGCCATCGCGCTCCGCGGTTCCGATGAACCCGCGCGAAACCGCTCCCGCGGTCGCCGCCTCCACCTTCGCGTCGATGGAGTCCTCGCGCACGCGCCGGGCATCGTCCGCCCAGAGCCGCTCGATGCGCTCCTTGAACCATGATTCGAGCAGCCCTGGCGCCGCGCTTTCCATCAGCGGCACGAGCTCGGCCAGCTGCACCCGGGAGTTGTCCGGGAACATCGCCTCGCCTTCCTGCGTCAGCCGGTAGACGTGGCGCCGGCGGCCCGGGCCCGTCCCTTCGAGCCGGTACAGGATCAGCCCCTTCGCCTGCAGCTGCAGCAGCTGCGGCCGGAGGGCGCTGAGCGTGAGATGCAGCTCCTGTGCCAGGTGCTGAACATCAGCTTCGCCCGCCTGCTTGATTGCCACCAGCACCTGCAGCCGTGCGTTCGTCAGGGGAAACATCGCCGTCATGGGCCGAACCTCGCCTGGAAACTGCCTGCGTGATGCCTCCCAGTGGGCCGCTGGCTCCCAAACCATCGCGATGCCGCCACTCGCGTTCGAGGGCCGGTTGGCCGTTTTTCTTGCACCTTTCAGACGATAGACATCATCGCTACGTGAATCGTCTCACGCCATGGCCGACGCCCTACGAATTTTCCCTACATACTTTTTCTTAGATTCATCGCCGCGCGACTAAATGTTGAATCGAAAAATCGAATACTTTGCCCCATCGCGGCTTGTTGTGCGGCGAAGGCGGGGGTTTCGCTCCGTGTTTATGGTTCTGTTACGTCCTGGTGGCCTTCGGCCGCGGCGTAATCGAACCGGTACACGCAGATCCGGTCCCCCGCCAGCCGGTACCGCTCCCGCGCCACCGCCGACCCGGGGATCGAGTCCGCCAGCTTCTCAAGCTCCAGCTCGCAGAACCCCGGCCACTCCCGTGCGAGCCCGAGGAACGGGCAGTGATGCAGCTCCATCCGGCCCGCGCCCTCGTCGCCCTCCGTGCGCGCCATGTACCCCGATGAATCGAACGCCACCCCGAGGTTCGTCAGCGCCACGCGTGCCGGCTGCCCCGCCGACATCGCCCGGATGTCCGCCGCCCGCCGCGCACCCGCCAGTTCGAAGAATCCTTCCAGTTCATGCGGCGCCGACCGCAACAGCATCTGCGTGAGCACCGAGACCAGCCCGTTGTTCTCGCTGGGGAAGAGGTCTTCGCCACCCTGCGTGAGGAAGTACCGGTGCCTGCGGCGTCCCGGCCCCTGCCCCTCAGTGTGATGGCCGATGAGCCGCGCCGCCTCCAACGACAGCAGGTGCGCCCGCAACGTACTGACCGACAGCCCGAGGTGCTCCCCGAGCTGGTCCACCGTCGGCTCGCCGATGAGCTTGATCGCGAGGATCACTTCCTTGCGCGCCGGCGTCAGCGGGTCCGCGATCGGATCCTTCATCGCCCCCTCCCGCGGCTTTGAGCCGGTCCACCCGTGCGGCCCGCGATTCACGGGAAAAGATATGTGGAGCCGTCTTATCCGTCCATCCTCACACCCCGTCCCCGGCGCGCCACGGCTAAGGGCCGGTGGGCGATAATCATCGCGGCGCCCGCCCTCGACGCGCGGTCCCACCCGGGAGGCTCACGATGCCCATCCGCCTTCGCCGCCTGCTCGCACTCCCGCTGCTGGCGATCGCGCTCCTCCCGGCCTCGCTCGCGCACTCGCACGGCCCCGTCGCGATCGACCAGCGCCTCCAGCAGGAGCCCACCTGCAATACCGCCGGTTTCCCCGTCGCCGCCTCCACCGCCACCCCCGTGCTCCAGGAGTTCGTGCCCCGCACCGACGGCCTGGGCAGCGTCGACCTCTGCCTCGAAGTCCCCGGCGACTCGGTCTCGTTCTCCCTCAATATCCGCCAGGGCACGGCGGCCACGCCCGGCACGCTGCTCTCGTCGCAAATCGTCACCCTCTCCGGCTCCGGGCCGCGCTGGGTGCACATCGATCTTCCCGCCGCCATCCCCACGAGCGTGGGAGGGCGGTACACGATCGAGATCCCGAACAGCTCCGGCATCCGTTGGCGGCGCCTCTGCGGCGGGCCTTCGCCGGGCTGCGCCGTCGCCGGTCCCGACCTCTATCCCGACGGCGTCAGCGGTCCCGCCTCCGAGACCCAGGGCGGCGATTTCGGCTTCCGCACGTACCGCGCCCAGGCTATCGGCTTCAACACCGGGGTCGCCGACCAGAAGATCTTCGGCGACCCCCTCTGCCGCGCGAGCACCTTCCGCGGCAGCGCTTCTTCCTCGTCGCCGCTTCGCCAGGAGTTCGTGCCGCTCAAGGACGGGCTCGCCGCCCTCGACCTCTGCGTGCAGACCTTCGACGATTTCACCGCCGTCCGCGTCCGCATCCGCGAAGGCACCGTCCACGACCCGGGCGAAGTGGTCGCGTCCGTCGAGGCCTTCTCGCTCGTCGCGGGCTTCCAATGGGTGCGCGCCACCTTCGACCCGACCATCGGCCTCGACCCCTTCGCCCACTACGTCATCGAAGTCCCTTCGAGCGTCACCTTCCAGTGGCGCAAGCTCTGCGGCTCCACCGGCGGCTCCTGCCCGAGCATCGACCCCGACGGCTACACCGAGGGCGTCTCCAACGCCTCCGACTCGGCCGATTTCGGCTTCCGCACCATCGCCGGTGAGGTGCCCGCCCACCTCGGCGGCACCGCCGACCAGACGCTCGCCGGCGACCCCGCCTGCGAAGCGCCGAACTTCAAGACCTTCGTTTCGAATCCGAACCCGCTGCGCCAGGAGTTCGTCCCCACCGCCCCCGGCGCCGATGCCGTCGACCTCTGCCTCAATGTCCCGAAGGCGCCGACGGAGGTGACCATCAACCTGCGCATGGGGAACGCTTCCATCGTCGGCCCCATCCTCGGGACGGCCACCGCGTCCATTGCGCGCGATGGCTGGCAATGGGTCCGCTTCGACCTGCCGAACGCGACGCCGACGACACCGGGCCAGCTCTTCGTCATCGAGCTCGTGGATTCGACCACGGTCGAATGGCGTGCGACCTGTTCGATGCCGGTGAGCGGGTGCACCGCGGGCGAAGCCGATGCCTACCCCGCCGGCTCACCGAATCTCGCGGCCGTCGGCGATTTCGCCTTCCGGACGATTGGCGGCACCCCCGCCCGCCGCACGATCCCGTTCATCGCCCGCCAACCGTAGCTATTCGGTCTCGAAGAAGGGCTGCGCCGCCCCGATGCGCACGAGCTCGGCCCGCAGGTCGAGCATCGCCGTGTACGTGGGGATGACGAAGATGTCCTCGCCCGGTTCGCTCCCGGCCAGGATGGCCTCTAAGAGCGCGCCCGGCTCGTGGACCACCGCGTCGCAGCGGGGCCAGCCCGCGTAGGTCAGGCGCAGAGCCATGTCCTCCGCACGGTCGCCGGCGGCCCAGCAGCGCGCCACGCGCCCCGCGAGCACCTCGTAGTCGACATCCCACGTCCAGCTCACGTCCTGGCCGTCGGCGAAACGGTCGTTGAGCAGCGTCGCCACCTTCAGCCCCTGCCCGCCGACCGATGCGAGCAGGAGCAGCACCTGGTTCGCGCCCGCCGGGTTCTTGCAGAGCAGCAGGTGCAGCCGCCGGCCCTGGACCTCGACGACTTCCTGGCGCCCGAAGGCCGGCCGCGCCGCGGCAACGCCCGCCGCAATCGCGCTCGAAGGCACCCCGAGCACGCGCGCCACCGCGACCGCCGCGAGCGCGTTGTAGACGTTGTAGGCGCCAGTCAGGCCCATGCGCAGCGTCCCGGCGCCCTCCACCGCGAAGGCGGCATCGCCCAGCGCGAGCGCGACATCCTTCGCGGCGGTCTGCGGCGCCGGCCGTTTCCGCTCGCATCCCCGGCAGCGCCACAGCCCGACGTGCGCGAAGTACCGCCGCTCGTAGGCATACGCGCCGCCACAGGAACGGCACCAGCGCGCATCCGTCGCCCCCGCGGCCGCCGTCGAGAACGTTGGGTCATCGAGCCCGTACCAGTGCACCGGCCCGGTCCACCCGCTCGCCAGCTCCGCCACCGATGGGTCGTCGGCATTGAGGACCAGCGTGGCGTCGCGGGGCGCCTTTGCGAGCGCTTCGCTCCAGAGCGCGAACACCGTGTCCACCTCGCCGTACCGGTCGAGCTGGTCCCGGAAGAGGTTCGTGAACGCCAGCACCGTCGGCCGGAGCGCCGGTACCGCCAGCGGCAGCGTCGCTTCGTCCACCTCGAAGAGCCCATAGCTGCGCGATGCCCGCGGGATGGCTCCGGTGGGGCCGGCGACCCCGAGCAGCGTGCTCGCGAGGCCGCGCATCAGGTTCGAACCCTCGCGGTTGTGGACGAATGGCATCCCCGCGGCTTCGAGGATCGCGGCGATCACGCGGCTCGTCGTCGTTTTGCCGTTCGTCCCGCTCACGGTCACACGCCCGCGCCCGAGCTGGCGCGCGAGGTGCGCCACGAGCGCCGGGTCCACGCGCTCGGCCACGAGCCCCGGCAGGGCTGTACCGCCGCCCCGGCCCGCGCGCCGCGCCGCCACCCCCGCGAGCTTGCCCGCGCTCACCGCCAGTGCCAGCCGTGGGTTCACGCCCCCAGCGTACGAGCCCCCCGCGATCCCGGCACGCCGTGGCCGTATCATCAACAGCCCGAGCACGGACACCACCACGAACCCGGGCCCCCCGCGATCCCGGCACGCCGTGGCCGTATCATCCCAGCGATGGCCTGGCACCCCGCGAATCTCGTCTTCCGCTTCGTCCTCGAATTGGCCGCGCTCGCCGCGTTCGGCGCCCTTGGCTGGCATGCCGGCTCCGGCCCCATGCGCTTCGTGCTCGCGGCCGTCGCGATCGGGGTCCCCGCGGCCGTCTGGGCCATCTTCCGCGTCCCCAACGACGGCGGCCGTCCCGTCGTGGCCGTCCCCGGCATCGTCCGCCTCGGCATCGAGCTCGACTTCTTCGGCGCCGCCGTCGCCGCGCTGGCGTTCATCGGGCACCCGGTGCTGGCCAGCGCGCTTGGCGGTGCGGTCATCGTCCATTACGCCGTCTCGCAAGAGCGCGTGCGGTTGCTGCTCGCGAACCAGCCGCTCCCGCCCCATGCCGCGGGCTTCGGCGCCCGCCGCGGGGGCTGAGACGCTGCCTTCCCGGCTCGCCACGGCAGCGCGCGCGGTCCGCCGGCATCCGCTCACCGCGGCCGCCGCGCTCAGCGTCGCGATGACCCTGCTCCTCCTCGTGCGCACGGACCTTCGCACCACGGACACGGCGCTCTTCGCCGATCCCGGCTGGGACCGCCACCTCTACCGCGCGATGGCCTCCCGTACGCCCCTGGACTTCCATCTCGCGCCGTACTGCTGGCGCGTGCTGGTCCCGGCCGTCGCCTGGGCCTCCCCATTCGGCCAGCAGTGGGTGTTCCTGGCCGTTTCCATGGTAGCCGTGGCCGTCGCCGGGGTCGCCGTCTTCGTCCTTGTCGATGCGCGATACGACCGCGCGCGAGCCTTCGCCGCGCTCTTCATCTTCTTTGGCATGGGCTGGGGCCCGAAGTACGTGCTCTCCGACTTCTGGCTCCCGGACCCCGTCGCGTTCGCCGCCGTGCCGCTCGCGGCGCTCTTCGCGCACCGCCGGCAGCCCCGCGCGTTCGCCGCCTGCCTTGCCGTGGCGGTCCTCGCGAAGGAGAGCGCGCTCGTCGCGGCCCCCCTTTACTACATGCTCAATACCCGGCGCCCGCTCGATGCGCGCCTCGCCATGCGGTCGTTCCTGGCCGTGGTGCCGGCGCTCGTGCTGATGGTGGCCCTCCGCCTCGTGGTCGAATCCCGCAACGGCGATGCCGCCTACATGGCAGCGATGCCCGAGATCATCCGCCGCTTCCCGGACCTCTATCCGCCGTACGACTACCGCGACCTCGCCCGCCATATCGGCTACGAACAGCGCTGGCACTACTTCGGCTGGGACGCCCTCGCCTCGTACACGTGGCGGCCATTCGGGCTCGCCCCGCTCGTGTTCGCGGTCACCGGGGCCGTGGCGAACTGGCGGCTTGCGCTGCGCCTCCTGCCCACGCTCCTGCTGGTCTACCTCCAGCTCGTCGTCGCCACCGATACCGAACGCCTGCTCGTGCTGGCGTTCCCGGCCATCGCCCTCCTCGCCGCCGAAGCGATCGGACGCCTTTCGCGCCTCGCCCGCGTGCCCCCGGCCGCGTTCGTCCCCGTGTTCGCGCTCCAGGCGGCGCTCCTGGTGTGGGAGCCGTCGCAGTACGTCCCCCCGTTCGCCGCGCAGGCCGTGGTGCTGGTCGCGGGGCTGGCCATCCCCTTGCTCATCGCCTGGAGATGGCCCGGCACAAGGCGTTCAGGCCCTGCATAACGTTCACACGAACATCCCGGCCACAGGGCTGCAAATGAGTAGATAGGCCGCTCGCCGCGGTGTAGAGTCTGATCGTAGTTGCAAACGCTTGCAGCTAGACACGTCCCCCAACCCCCGAGGAGCCGCCATGCTCGCACCCCTTTTCCTCCTCCACGCACCCGATGGCTTCTTCTCGACGCCGGTCGCGCTCGCCATGTGGGCCGCGACCATCGCCGCGCTCGCCATCTCCCTCCGCAAGGCCGGTCAGGACCTGGACGAGCGTGCCGTGCCCCTCATGGGCGTGATGGCGGCGTTCATCTTCGCCGCCCAGATGTTCAACTTTCAGATCCCGGGCGGCACCTCCGGCCACCTTCTTGGCGGCGTGCTCGCGGGCGTCCTGCTCGGCCCCTGGGCGGGCACGATCGTCATGGCCTGCGTTATCGGCGTGCAGGGGCTCGTCTTCCAGGACGGCGGCCTCGTCGCCATGGGCGCGAACATCTTCAACATGGGCATCGTCGGCACACTCGGCGGCTACGCACTGTACCGCACGCTCGCCGGGGTCCTCGGTGGCGAACTGAAGGCGCGTCTCCCCGCTGCCGCCATCGCCGCGTGGGTCTCTGTCGAAGCCGCCGCCATCCTCGCGGCCGTTCAGCTCGCCGTTTCCGGGACGACCGCGCTCGGCGCGGCCCTCGTGGCCATGGCCGGGTGGCACGCTCTCATCGGCGTGGGCGAATCCGTCATCACGGTCGCAGCGCTGAGCTTCATCGCCGCCTCCCGCGCCGACCTCCTCGAACTCCGGAACCTTCGCCCCGGGCGCCCCGGCGCCACCCTCTCTGGTGAGCTCCCGTGACGGCGGCCCCTTCGCGCCCGTCGTTCCTGCGCCGCTACCGCTGGGTGCTGGTCGGCCTCGCCGCCGCGGTCCTTGTCGTGCTGATTCTCGCTCCGCGCGCCTCCAGCGACCCCGATGGCCTCGACCGCGTGGCCGCCGACAAGGGCTTCGGGCACGAAGCCGAGCACAGCCGCTTCGAGTGGCTTCCCAACTACTCCGTCCCCGGCATCGATAACGGCAACGCGAGCACGATCGTCGCCGGCCTCATCGGCGTGGGCATCGTCTTCGTTGTCCCGATGGCCGTCGGCGCCGTGCTGCGTTCATCCCGGAAGGCCCGCTCCTGAACCTCGACCGCTACGTCGTCCGCGAAAGCCCCATTCACGCCGCCGATGCGCGCGTGAAGATCGTCGCGTGCGTGGCGTTCATCCTCGCGCTGAGCCTCCTGCCCGTGGGTTCGTTCATCGCCCTGGCGGCAGCGTGGCTCGTGCTCGTCGCCCTCTCCGGGGTGGCGCGCGTCGGCCCGGTGCGCATGGTGCGTTCGTCGTTCGTGGCCCTGCCCTTCGCGGCGGCGGCCCTGCCCCTGCTCTTCACGAAGCACGGCGACGCCATCGGCACCCTCGATTTCGGCCTCTTCTCGCTCACTGCCACCTGGCCGGGGCTCTACGCTGTGCTGACCATCATCATTAAGAGCTGGGTGAGCGTGCAGGCCGCCACCATGCTCGTCTTCACCACCCGCTTCCACGACCTCATGCACGGTTTCGAACGGCTCCGGCTGCCGAGGCTCATGGTCGCCATCATCAGCCTGATGTACCGCTACCTCGCCGTCCTCACGGGCGAAGCTTCGCGCATGATGCGTGCCCGTGCCGCCCGTTCGGCCATGGTCCCCGGCGCGAAGCGGCCTTCCGTGCGCTGGCAGGCCGGCGTCGTCGGCAACATGGTCGGGGCCCTCTTCCTCCGCTCCTACGAACGCAGCGAACGCGTCTATGTGGCCATGCAGGCCCGCGGGTACGATGGCACGATGGTGCGCCACGAAGCCCCCCCGCTCGGCGCCGCCGGCGTGAGCGCGATTGGCGCCGTCGCCGCCGCGCTCGCCGCATTCGAACTGGTGGCATTCCTGTGGCTTCCCCGGCCGTGAACCCGGGTGTCGCGCCCGCCGCGCCCGCCCGCCCCGCCGTCGATATCGACGCCCTCACGTTCACCTACCCGGACGGCACGGAGGCGCTGCGCGGGCTCAGCACGCGTCTCGAACGCGGCGAGAAGGTCGCCCTCATCGGCCCCAACGGCGCCGGCAAGAGCACCTTCATGCTCCACCTCAACGGCATCAACGTCCCCCAGTCCGGGCGCGTCACCGTTGCCGGCATGAACGTCGATGCGAAGAACGCGCGCCACGTCCGCGCCCTCGTCGGCCTCGTCTTCCAGGACCCGGACGACCAGCTCTTCAGCCCCACCGTTCGTGAGGACGTCGCCTTCGGTCCGCTGCACATGGGATTGCCGAAGGCCGAAGTCGAGGCTCGCGTGCAGCGCGCCCTCGCCCAGGTCGGCCTCGCCGGCTTCGAAGAGAAGGCGCCCTACCACCTCTCGATCGGCCAGCGGAAGCGTGCCGCCCTCGCCACCGTGCTCTCCATGGACCCCGAGATCCTCGTGCTCGATGAGCCCTCCGCCGGCCTCGATCCCCGTGGCCGCCGCGAGCTCATCAACCTTCTCCGCGGCCTGCCGCACACCATGCTCGTGAGCACGCACGACATGCGGCTCGTGGTCGATGTCTTCCCGCGCACGCTCATCATGGACCGCGGGCGCATCGTCGCCGATGGCCCCACGGAGAAGCTGCTCGCCGATGGCCCGTTGCTCGAACAGCACGGCCTCGAACTCCCCTGAGCCCGCGGCCGCGCCGGTTCGCTAACCGCCCTTGAGCGTCTTCAGCTCCGCCTCGAGGTCCCGCATCTTCCGCCGGTTCGCGCGGTCGCTCTCGAAGCGCTCGTTGATGTCCCGTGCGTGGGCGAGCGCGCCGACGACGGTGCCGCTCGCGTCCTTCACGATGGCGAAGCTCAGCTCCACATAAAACGCCTCGCCGCCCGCCCTCGTCGCGCGCGTGGGGAGCGATTGGCCACGATACTTCGTGTCGCCCGCCTCCAACGCGCGGTCGAACCCCTTCCAGTGCGCCTCGCGGAACTGCTCGGGGATGATGATGTCCAGGTTCTGGCCGATCGCCTGCTCCGCGGTGTGGCCGAACATCGCCGCCGCTGCAGCGTTCCACACCTGGATGATGCCGTCCGTTCCCGCGAAGATCACCGCGTCCGGCGCCTCCTCGACGAGCATCGCCGCCACGCCCGCATTCACCTCGCCCATGGAATCCTCCTTGCGGACATCCCGCCGCTCCGGACGCTACGCCTTTGAATCGCACCTTGCCACCGAAATCACGCATCCGGGCCGCCGTTCGCCCCGGCTATTCGCTCTTGTGCGCCTCCCGATTCGACCGCGCGCGCTCCACGCTCGTGTAGAGCCGCCGCTTCCCTTCGCCCTGCTCCTGCGTGATGTGCGCATCCGTGTTCGCCGCCCGCACCATGCGGTCCGAATACGACGACAGGATGTGCGCGGTGAAGCCCTGCATTTCCTGCATCTGGTGCACCGAATGCTTCATCATCCGCATCTGGAACGGGTCGTTCTGCGCCACCCGCCGCGCGTATGCCAGCGTCTCCTCCTCCAGCCTCTCGGCGGCGAAGACTTCGGCCACGAACCCGTAGCGCATCGCTTCGTCCGCGCTCAGGAACCGGTTGTCGTACAGGAGGTGCAGCGTGCGCCGCGCCCCGAGGTCCCACGGCACGCTGAAGTAGGCGAAGTTCGTCGCCAGGAACTGCGTCCCCTCGGCCGCGAAGATGACATCCGTCGCCGAGGCGAGCATCCACGCCGCGTAGATGCAGCTCCCCTGGACCATCGCAATCGTCGGCTTGGGAATGCCCCGGATGAAGAGGTGCGGGTCGACGTCCATGCCCCGCGTGCGGGGGAAGCGGCGTCCCATGCTCTCGTCGTGGTTCGCCTCGCGCATCGCCACCGCATCGGGCGACCCCAGGTCGTGTCCCGCCGAGAACACCGGCCCCTCGCCCCGGAGGATGATGACCCGCACCGCCTCGTCGGCCGCGGCCGTTTCGAAAGCGTCGATGATCTCGGCCATCATTTGGGCGCTGAGCGCGTTCCGGTACCGTTCGCGCGTCATCGTCACGAACGCGATGCTGCCCTCGTCGATCGTCTCGTAGCGAACCCGGTCACCCATTGCGCGCACCCTCGCGGCCGCGATACCCGCCGCCGGCACCGGGATCCTACGGGTTCGCCGCTCGCCTTGCAGCCGCCCCGGTTCGGCTTACTCCGCCCGCCAGCCCGCCCACGGGCCAATGCCGCCATAGTGCTGCGGCACGAAGTGCGTGACGTACCCCGCGGGCGGGTTCTCCATCGGCGGGAACGTGACATCCGGCCCGAGATAGCGGTGCGCGAGCCGCTGCAGCAGCTCCGGCGCGCCCCCGTCTTCGATGCGCACGCGCCCGTGGACCACCAGGTACTCCTGCAGCCCGATCGGGTTCATCACGTCGGTTTCGATCGAAAGCACCGCGCGCGCGTCCCGCCGCAGGTTCCGGAGCTTCTGTTGCTCGACCAGGTGGCCCGCCACGATTTCGTCACCCTCGATGCCCACCCATACGCACGTCACCTGCGGGCTGCCGTCGCGATTCACCGTCACCATGTGCGCGAGCCGCCCCGATTCGATCACCGCCCGGACGTCCCCAGGAATCGTCGCCATCTCCGTGTACCTCCCCACCCCAGCCTCGCGCGCGAGCATTCGCGCCACATCCCCCGATCGGGCAGGTGCCCACGGTTTCGAGCTGGCCGCCAGTGCGACGGGCTCAGGGGACGAGCGCGCGAATCGCCCGCAGCGAACCCTCATCCACGCGCCGCGACACGAGCACGGCGTCGTCGAAGCCCAGGGCCGCGATCATCCCCAACCGGCGCCGCGCCTCGCCCGGCGTGCAACGAAGGTGGAACGGGCCATCGGCCGGCATCGGTTCGTCCGCGCGCCCCAGGTCGACCACGATGTTCGTCACCAGCGCCCGCTGGCCCCCCAGTTCGCGGAACCGCGCGATGCCCGCCGCCAGCGTCTCCAGGCTCGTCTTCGCCCCCGACGCGATCCAGCCGTCGTACTCCTTCGCCGCTCGCGCCAGCCAGCGCGAACCGCTCCAGCTGCCAATCAGCACCGGTGGCCCACCGATCGTGTCCGGCCACGGCGCCAGGTTCGCAGCCCCCACCACCTCGCCGCGCCACAGCGCCCGCATCGTCTCCAGCGACTCCCGGAACACCCGCAACCGCGATTCGTAGTCCACGCCGACCGCCGCGAAGTCGTCCACCGTCGACCCCGCGCCCACGCCCAGCGCCAGCCGCCCGTGCGAAAGCAGCTGCGCCGTGAGCACGCGGTGCGCGAGCTCCACGGGCCTTCGCAACGGCACCTGCAGGATGCACGTCCCCACCTCGATCCGCTCGGTCACGTTCGCCGCGACGGTGAGCGCCAGCAGCGAGTCCGGCAGGATGAACCCGCGCCCGATCGCGTCGAACGCCCAGAGGCTGTCGAACCCGGCCGCCTCGATGGCCCGCACGCTCGCGACGAAGCTTTCGCCGGTGAGCGGCCCGCCCTCGGCCGAAGTCATAGGAAGGGTAAGTCCGAGCCGCATGTGGCACCTCCGGCGCGCCCTCCCGGCACGCGGCGCCATTCTGCCCCATTCGGCGCATGCCGTGCGCGCCGCCTTTCGAACCCACGCCGCCGGGACGCTCTGCTACGATGGACCCGGCGGAGGTGCCACCGTGCAGACTCACACGCGCGTCGTCGAAATCCAGGGCGTTCGCATGGTCGCCGAGTCCCTGCTCAACAACTGCAGCGGCGTCTGGACCGCCACCGTCACGGACGGGGGCCGCGTGGTCGCCACCGGCGCGGGCTCGAGCCCCGAAGCCGCCGCCGAGACCGCCATCGAACGCGCGCGGGCTGTGTCACTGCCTGCCACCGCTCAATAGCGACAAATCAGCCGCAATAATACGTGTGTGTTTTTGATGATTCGCCTCATCAACACTGATTGCTGTTTCATTGTCGCGCCGCATCGCTAGAGTGGGCTCACACGGAACGTTCGCCGGTTGCGGGGCTCAGTGTTCCAGGTACCGAATCTTCCTTCGCCCTCCCAATTACGCGTCCTCGAGGCGATCAAGCTCGAGGGTGAGGGCGATGTCACCCGCCTCGCCGGCAGCCTCTCCATGACGGAGTCCGGCGTGCGCCAACAGCTCGCGACGCTGCTCTCCGCCGGCTACGTCGAAGCCGTCGCCGACCGGCGCGGCCGCCCCGGCCGGGACCGCCTGGTGTACAGCGTCTCCATCAAAGGCGAATCGCTGTTCCCCGATCTCGCCGCGCAGGACCTCGCCAGTCTCATCCAATACATTCGCGAACGTGCCCCCGGGCTGGTCGAGGAGTGGCTCGAAGACCGCATCGGGGACAACGTCTCGAGCGACCAGGCCGGTGCACCGGACGACCTTCCCGGCCGCCTCGCGCACGTCGCCCGGCGCGCCCGCGCTCGCGGCATGTACGTCCTCCCCCTCGAGGCGGACGAATCCGCGGCTGCTTTCAAGGTCGCCCACTGCCCGATGCTCGCCCTCGCCCGCGCCTTCCCGCTGACCTGCGAATACGAACGGCGTGCGCTCGAACGGTCGCTCCCCGGCTTCGAACTGGAACTCCTCGTGACGCGCATCGCGGGTGCTCCGCACTGCCAGTTCCGCGCCGCCGCCTCGACGGGCTGAGGCGCGCGCTACTCC
The DNA here is from genome assembly GCA_046328225.1 of Dehalococcoidia bacterium. GTDB lineage: Bacteria > Chloroflexota > Dehalococcoidia > Tepidiformales > Tepidiformaceae > Amarobacillus. Next base: position 195,105 of record JAXLWZ010000004.1, read on the forward strand.
TCTTCGATCACGACGAAGCGGTCCGCCGGGGACACCCGCCGCATCCGCGCCAGGAGATCCTCGCGCGTGACGCTGGAGGCGAGCCCGGTCGTTCGCCCGGCTTCCGGCCGCCCCGCCAGGCTGATGAACCACTCCGCCCCCACCACGAACAGCCAGTACATGCGTTCCCCCTGCCTCCCCACCGTGCCCGATGCCGCCCCCGCCCGGGGACGGCCATCCTCCCGTCTCATCGGGGCCCGTTCGGCGGAAGGATGGCCGCGCCGGGGCGGCCCGGGTTCGGCCCGTCAGCGGAACGTAAAGGCCAGCGGGAAGATGACCACGACCGCCGCGGCCCACGCGCCATACAGCGGGATGTAGCCCGTCTGCCACCGTTCGAGGTCCGCGAACGTGCGGCGTCCCCGCCAGAACCCCGTGAGCAGCCAGGCCGTCCAGGCCAGGTTCGCGAGCAGCAGCACGTTGAGGCCCAGCCCGGCTGTGCGATTCGGCGTCCACCCGAACTCCGAGATGCGCCACACGATCGCCGCCAGCGCGAGGACGTCGATCGCGAGCGCGCTCACCACCAGGACGAGCTGCGTGCCATCCATCAGACCCGGCCGCGCATCCGGGTCGCGCGCCGAGATCGCGTACAGCACGAGCCCCAGCACCACTACCAGCAGGACATCCAGGAGGATGAGCACGTCGCGTTCGGCGTCGATGAGGTTGCCGCTCACGACCATCCCCACGAGCGCCGCCACTAACATCAGCGCGAACAGCGGCGTGAACACCGCCGTGAGCACCGGCGCCATGTTCTCGATGACGCTCTGCTTCGCCTCCACCAGCCAAGCCACGACGATCACCGCGCCGACCGCTCCGCAGGGCAGCACCCACTCGGTGACCGCCGTTTCGGCATTCAGATCGATGGCGTGGAAGATGCCGATCGTCACCGCGCAGAGGACGCCGCCGCCAAAGGCGATGAGGGCGTAGTAGATGAACCACTCCCCCGTGAAGCGCACGAAATCCATTCGTGGCGTCTTCTTTCGCCATTCGCCGCCGAGGTAGCCCACCCCCGCCACCAGCCACAACAGGATGGGGAGGTGGATCATCGCCAGGATCTCCGTGTCGCCGCCCTGGTCGAACCGGTACGCGTTCACCAGCACCGCCGCGATCGCGAACGGCGCGAGCAGCGCCACCACCGTGCGCGCCGGCAACGCCCGCCGCCACGCGAAGAAGCCCACCAGGAACGGCAATGCCAGCAGCGCCGCATTGCGCGCGTAGAACGAAGCGTCCCACTCGCTCCCGGAGGTCCCGAACGGGTTTACGCCGAAGGCCGCCGGCGCCTTGAACGCCAGCGCCGCCGCCGCCGCGATTCCGACCGTCGTCGCGATGCCCCGGTAGCCCGCGCCCATCCGCTCCCGGGCACCCTCGCCGCCCAGCATGAGCTGTTTCCAGAGGCGGCTCGAACGCTCCCTCGCGAACTCCCGCGACAGTTCGTGCACCCCGCCCATGCGCCGGATCGCGATGAGGAACGACTCCTCGCCGTTCAGGCCCGCGGCCCCGAGCTCGGACATTTCGCTGCGGAGGTGGTCCTCCAGCTCATCGATGTCGCCCTGCTCCAGCGTCTGCCGCCGCAGCAGGTACGACCGCCACTCCCCGATGCGGGCCTCCATGCCCGCGTCGCCCGTTCGCTCCATCGCCATCACGCCACCGCCCGGGTGAGCGGCCGGCACGCCGCCTTCAACGAATGCCACGCGTTTCGCAGCGTCCCCGCGACGACATCCCACTGCCGCCGTTGCTCCTGCAGGGCATCGCCGCCGGCCGGTGTGATCCGGTAGTACCGGCGCTTCCGGCCGTTCTCGGGCGAGTCCCACCGTGCCTCCACGAACCCCAGCCGGTCAAGCCGGTGGAGCAGCGGGTAAAGCATCCCGTCCGTCCACTCCATCGCGCCGCCCGAAAGCTCCTGGATGCGCTTGAGGATGGCGTACCCGTAGGTCTCGCCTTCGTTGAGGATGGCCAGTACCAGCGGCATCGCCGAGGCCGCCACCAGGTCCTTCCCGATCCGGGTCTCCGTCTCCGTTTGCATAGGACCACTATACATTGAGCTGCTAGGTAATGTCAGGCAAAGAACCAGCCCTCGCCTGCGGTGGCGCGAGCGAAATCGCAGCGATGGCGCCGCGAAAGGACGAACGCCGGCACGCGCGGCCATCGCGAGGACCGCGCGCGCGTGACCAGGCTGGCCTCGCGCTCTACGGGCGATACGGGACCGCGGTCGGGCCCAGCTGCGAACGGAGGATGGGCTGCGCCTCCTCCACGAACTCGCACAGCAGCCGGCGTGTTTCTCGCGGGTCGATGATGTCCTGCCCGGTGGCCTCGGCCGTCCGGAACGGCGAGGCGAGGTCCTTCAGCCGCTTCTCGATCTCCCGCTGCTTGGCCTCAGGGTCGGGCGCGGATTCTATCTCGCGCCGGTACGCGGCGAACGCACCCCCTTCGACGTGCATCGACCCCCAGTTCGCCGAAGGCCACGCGTATCGCTGGAACATCCCCGTGGGCCGATGGTGGCACTGCCCCGCGACGCCGTAGAGCTGCCCCACGACGACCGTCGCCCACGGCATCTGGCTGTCGCAGGTCGTGATGACCAGCCGCGCGCCCGCCCGCTCGATGCCCTTCTTCTCCGAATCGATGCCCACCATGAAGCCCGGCTCGTCGGCGAAGTCGATGACGGGAATATGGAACGTGTCGCAGAGCTGGATCATCCGCGCCACCTTCTCGCCCGCCGCGACATCGGTCGCCGCGCCGAACATCGGGTTGTTCGCCATTACGCCGACCGGGTAGCCGTTCAGGCGCGCGAGTCCCGTCGTCCGCGCGCGGCCGTACCGCGGCGCGATCTCGAAGAACGACCCGCGGTCGACGATGCACTCGATCAGCTGGCGCGCGTCGTAGGCACGCCGGGGGTCCTTCGATTTGATCCGCAGGAGCCGCTCCTCGCGCCGCGCCGGGTCGTCGTCCGTTTGCGCGCGCGGGGCCATCTCCCAGACGCTCGAAGGCAGGTAACCGAGGAAGCGCCGCACCATCGCGATCGCCTCCTGCTCCGTCTCGGCCAGGTTGTCGACGACGCCGCTCACCGTCGTGTGCATCTCGGAGCCGCCAAGCTCCTCCTTCGTCACGTCATACCCGAGCGCCGCCTTGACCACCGGCGGGCCGCCCGGGAAGAGCTGACTGGTGCCCTTCACCATGACGTTGAAGTGCGCGACGCAGGCGTTCACCGCGGGCAGCCCCGCCACCGATCCCATCACCGCCGACACCACGGGCACGGCCCGCAGCAGGCGCACATCCGGAAGCGTGAAGGAGTTGCCATCGGGGAGGTAGGTGCGGCCGATCTCTTCGAACGAACGCACACTCCCGCCCGCCGCATCCAGCAGGCGGACGTAGGGCACGCGCCATTCCAGCGCCCGGCGGCTGGCCGAAAGCTCCATCCCGAGCCCGCCGTGGCCGCCGCCGCCGCTGCCCCCGCGGACCGTGAAATCCCCGCCCGCGACCACAATTTTGCGGCCCTCGACCTGGCAGAACGCGTCCACCGACGCCTTTGGCGTGAGCGACTCAAGCTCGCCGTTAACGTACCGCGCCGAGCCCATCAGGCTCATGAACTCGCGAAGCGTGCCCGCGTCCGCGAGCAGGTCCAGCCGTTCACGGACGGTCAGCTTGCCGTTGCTGTGCTGGCGGGCAACGCCCTCAGCGCCCCCCATCTGCTGTACGAGACGGGTGCGAAGTTCGAGCTCCTCGAGCTCGGGTTCCCAGCCCGAAGGGCGCGGCGTCGTCGACTCCGCGGTCAATTCAGCACCACCAGCACGGTGCCTTCCTCGACGGCGTCTCCAATGCTCACGCGGACCTCCGTCACCCTGCCGCCATCCGGCGCCTGGATGGGCACTTCCATCTTCATCGACTCCACGATCACGAGGTCATCACCCGCTTCAACACTCGAATCTACCGCGGCAACTATATCCACGACGCGGCCCTGGACAACGGAACGGACTTCCATCAGGCCCTCCAGTATTCTCCACAGGGAAACGCCGCCGCACTGCTGAAAGTACTTGCCGAACGTTCCGCAGGAAGCTTAGACTGCGGCGAAACGGGAGACAAGGTCACGATGTTTCCTGTAGGGAAATCAGGGAGACAGCCATGACGACCGAACGCGAACCCAACTACTGGAAACGGACACTGCGCCGCCGCACCCTCCTGCGCGGCGGCCTGATGGGCGCGGCCGCCCTCCCGGCCTACCTGCTCGTCGGCTGCGGCGATGACGATGACAGCGGCGGCTCCACCAACGGCGGCGGCACAACCCCGGGCGGCGGCACGTCCGCCAGTCCCTCCGCCGCGAAGCTGCCCACGGGCGGCACCCTCACCGCACTCGTCTCGACCGATCCCACCAGCGTCGACCCGCACTTCGGGCAGGGCGGTGGCGACCACGCCTTCTTCTGGATGATTCACGACAACCTCGTGAACTACAACAAGAAGGGCGAACTCGATGCCAGCACTTCGCTGGCCGAGAAGTGGGAACAGCCCGACCCCACGACGATCACCATGAAGCTGCGCTCCGGCGTGAACTTCCACGACGGAACGCCGTTCAATGCCGCCGCCGTCAAGTTCAATATCGAACGTGCCCAGAGCGACAAATCGGCGGCCAAGGCGCAGATGCTCGCCATCACCAAAGTCGAGACGATCAGCGAGACCGAGCTGAAGCTGACGCTCAACAAGCCCAACGCCGCAATCCTCACGCTGCTTGGCGACCGCGGTGGCGCGATCGTGTCCCCGGCTGCGGTGCAGAAATACAGTGATAACCTCGGCCGCAATCCCGTCGGTACCGGCAAGTTCGTGTTCAAGGAATGGGCCCAGAGCGACCACTTCCTCGTGACCAAGAACCCAAACTACTGGGGCAAGGATGCGGCGGGCACACAGCTGCCCTACCTCGACCAGATCCGCATCAACTTCGTGCCCGATGCCACGGTCCAGCTCGCGAACCTCGAGGCCGGGACCGCCGACCTGGTCGGCCTCGCCGCCGGCGACGTCGAGCGCTTCGAAAAGAACGAGAAGTTCCAGGTGCAGCAGTCCCCCATCGGCGGCGGCTGGTCCGGCACCTACGCCAACCAGGCGCTCAAGCCAATCGACGACGTGCGCGTGCGCCGCGCTATCGCCCGCGCGATCGACCGCGCCGCCATCCTCAAGGCCGTCCAGTTCGGCCGCGGTCGCGCCGGCATCGGTCCGATCGCTGTCGGCACGTGGGCGTTCAACGACCAGATCAAGGGGCTCGATTTCGACCTCGCCGAGGCGAAGAAGGAACTCGCCGCGAGCGGGTACCCGAACGGCACCAAGATCGAGATGATCACGATTAACACCTCCTTCTATCAGCAGCACTCCGAACTCTGGAAGGAGATGCTCAGCAAGATCGGTATCGAGCTGCAGGTCGTGCCGCTGGCAACGGCCGAGCTGACCAACCGCACCTTTGTCCTCAAGAACGTGCCCATGCAGCTCGCCGGCTTCTCGCTCCGCGCCGACCCCGACGGCACGATCTCCGAGACGCTCCGCTCCGACGGCTTCTACAACCCCGGCCACCTCCCGAACGAGAAGCTCGACAGCCTCATCGACAAGGCGCGCGAGACGTACGTGCAGGCCGAGCGCAAGACGTACTACGACCAGATCCAGCAGATGGCCATCGACCAGGTCTACGACTGGTACGTCTTCTATGGGTATTCCTACGCGGCCGCGCCCAAGAACGTCCTCAACCTCGGCGAGTACTTCGGCGGAGAAACCAAGCCGCGCTACGCCAACCTCGCCAAGAAGGCGTGACCCGTAGCCAGTGAGGGCCTGACCAACGTGTGGAGATACATCATCCAGCGGCTGCTGGCGCTCGTGCCCGTCGTCCTGATCGTCTCGATCGCTGCGTTCGCGTTCATCCACTTCCTCCCCGGTGACCCGGTGATCGCACTCATCGGGCCCGAGGCGGGAACGGCGACGCCCGAGACGATCGCCGCGCGCAAGCACGACCTGGGCCTCGACCGGCCACTGCCGATGCAATACCTCGATTGGCTCGGTTCCGCCGTCCGCGGCGACCTCGGCCAGTCCGCCGTGACGAAACAGAAGATCACCGAAGCGCTCCAGGACCGCTTCCCGGTCACGCTCCACCTCGCGGTCGCGTCATTCCTCGTCGCGATCTCGATCGCCCTCCCCACGGGGATCATCTCCGCCTACAAGCGAAACGGCCTGCTCGACCGCGTGCTCACCGTGCTCGCGCTCACCGGCGTCGCGATGCCGAGCTTCTGGCTGGGCATCCTCCTTATTCTCCTGTTCGCCGTGCAGCTGCAGTGGCTTCCGCCGTCCGGGTTCGTTTCGATCACGACCGACCCCATCGATTGCCTCCGCCACCTCATCCTTCCAGCTGTCTCGCTGGGGATGGTGCAGGCCGCCGTGATCATGCGGCAGGTGCGATCGAGCCTGCTCGAGGTGCTCCGCGAGGACTACGTCCGGACCGCCCGCGCGAAGGGCCTGAGCGAGCGCGTGGTGACGCTCAAACACGGCCTGCGAAACGCCCTACTCCCCGTCGTCACCGTCGTGGGCATCCAGGTGAGCGCGCTTCTCGGCGGCTCCGTCGTCACCGAGACCGTGTTCGCGATGCCCGGCATGGGGCGCTACGCCGTCGATGCCATCTTCATTCGCGACTACCCCGTGGTGCAGGCCGTCGTCCTCGTCACGGCGCTCGTCGTGGTCCTCGCGAACCTGCTGACCGACCTCAGCTACGCCTTCCTCGACCCGCGGATCCAGTACTCGTGACCGCGCAAACACAGGAAACCAGCCTCTTCCAGCCCGGCTCCCGCTTCTGGAAGGTCGGAGCCGGGAGCGTCGTCCGGCGCCTCGTCTCGGACCCCGTCACCGCCGTCGCCATCGGCGTGCTGGTTGCGCTCGTCGTCGTGGCACTGGCCGCGCCGGTTCTCGCCCCGAAAAACCCGTCGGCGATCGACCCGTTCAACACCCTCGCGCACCCATCGTCCGCGCATCTCCTCGGCTCGGACGAAAACGGCCGGGATTCGCTGAGCCGGCTCATCTATGGGTCGCGCGTGTCGCTCGTCGTCGGCCTCATCTCCGTGTCGATCGCGGTCCTCGTGGGCGTACCGCTCGGGTTGGCGGCGGGGTACGCCGGGGGGCACGTCGATAGCTTCATCATGCGCTGCATGGACGCCGTCATGGCCTTTCCCGCGATCATGCTCGCCCTCGGAATCGTCGCCGTGCTGGGCTCCGGGCTCTATCAGCTGATGGTGGCGATCGGGCTCACGAGCGTGCCGTTATACGCCCGGCTGGTCCGTTCGCAGGTCCTGTCGCTCAAACAGCAGGATTTCGTCATGGCCGCGCGCGCCGTGGGCGTGCCCGTGCCGAGGCTGCTGCTGCGACACATCCTCCCCAACGCCGTCGCGCCCATCGTCGTCGCCGGGTCGTTGGGCCTCGCCTTCGCCATCCTCGCCGAAGCCGGTCTGAGCTTCCTCGGGCTCGGTGTGCCGCCACCGACACCCACCTGGGGCGGCATGCTCCAAAAGGGCCTCCCGCGCATCTACCAGGCGCGCGAACTGAGCATCTTCCCCGGCATCGCCATCTTCATCACCGTGCTCGCCCTCAACATCGTCGGCGACGCGCTACGGGATGCGCTCGATCCCAGGTTGCGAGGGCGGCTCTAGATGAAGCCATACCACGAGCTCCTCGTCGTCGAGGTCGCGGGCGCGGCCTCCGGCGCCTACGCCGCCCGCCTGTTCGCGGGTTTCGGCGCCCACGTCGTGAAAGTGGAACCGCCCGCGGGCGATGGCACCCGCTGGACCGGCCGCGCCGCCGGCCGTTCCAGCGCCGAGTTCGAATACCTCAACACGGGCAAATCAAGCCTCGCCGTCGACGCCGCCTCGGCCACCGGCCGCGACCTCGTCGCACGCCTCTGCGCGAAAGCCGACGTCGTCATCGAAAGCTTCTCGCCCGGGCCGCCGGCGCCGCTGCCCGATGCCGTCACCGCCGGCCCAACCGCCATTCGCGTGCGTATTTCGCCGTTCGGACTGGATGGTCCCTACAGCGGCTACGGCTCCACGCCCTTCACCGATTTCGCCGTGGCCGGGCACATGTTCCTCACCGGTGAGCCGGACCGCACGCCACTCCAGGGGGCGCCCGGCCAGAGCCTCTACGCCGCCGGCACCCATGCCTACATCGGTGCCCTTACCGCCCTCGTCGCGCGCGAACGCACGGGCCGCGGCCAGGATATCGACGTCTCGCACTTCGAAGTCATGGCGAGCCTCCACCAGTGGACGACCACTAGGTACACCCACGGCGGCGTCATCCAGACGCGCACCGGGAACCGCTACGGGTCGCTCCACCCCAGCACGCTCTACGAATGCAGCGACGGTTGGGTGGCGTTCGCCGCCGTCGGCAACGAGCCGCTGTCCCGCTTCCTCGCGCTCGTGGGCATGGAGAGCATCCTCGAAGACGATCGCTTCAACTCGGGCGGCAAGCGGTTCGCCAACGCCGATGCCTTCGACGCCATCCTCGGCCCATGGATGCTCCAGCACACCGTCGGGGAGGTGGTCGCGCTCTCGCAGGCGGTCCGTGCGCCCGTCGCGCCCGTCAACGATCTGCGCGCCCTCCTCGCCGACGCGCATCTCGTCGCCCGGGAATTCTGGGAACGCCCCGAAGGCACGGCCGATCCCACCGTCTTCCCCGGCCCCCCGTTCAGGATGTCCTGGCACTCCTGGCGGCTGACACCCGCACCCGCGATCGGCGAAGGCGGGCGCGGCTGGCTCGCGCTCGACGACGACGATGCCACCCTCCTCCACGACGCCGGCCTGCTGAGGTACGACACGCATGAACCGGGATGAGCGCCTGCCCCTCGCCGGCATCACGATCCTCGACCTGACGCGAGTCTGGGCCGGCCCGCTCGCCACACGCATGCTCGGTGACCTCGGGGCCGACGTAATCAAGATCGAAGCGATCTGGTCCCGCGGCCCCCGGACGGTCGCCGAAGTCGATGTGCGCGTTTCCGGGCGGTACCCGGGGAACGAAGCCGGCGAGCGCCCCTGGAACCGCGAGGGCATGTTCAACAAGCTCAACCGCAGCAAACGCTCGCTCACCCTCCAGCTCGATCGACCCGAGGGCAAAGCGATCCTCGAACGCCTGGTGCCGCTCGCCGACGTGGTCATCGAAAACTACACCCCCCGGGTCATGCCGCAGCTCGGATTCGGCTACGAACGGCTGCGCGAGCTGAACCCCGGCATCGTCTACGTCTCCATGCCCGGCTACGGGTGGAATGGCCCCTCCAGGGACTTCGCCGCCCTCGGCACGACCCTCGAACCCGAAGCGGGCCTCTCCAGCCTCATGGGCTACGAGGACTCCGGGCCCTACAAGTCTGGCGTCGCCTGGGCCGATCCCGTCGCCGCCATGCACGGCGCCGCCGCCGTGCTCATGGGCATCATCGATCGCGAAGCGGACCCCAAACGGCGCGGCCAGGCCATCGAACTCGCCCAGCTCGAAGGGATGATCTGCTTCATCGGCAGCGAAATCCTCGCCAGCCAGCAGCCGGACCAGCCGCCGCCCCCGCGCGGCAATCGCCATGCCCACTTCGCCCCCCAGGGCTGCTACCCCTGCGCCGGCGACGAACGCTGGATCGCCATCACCGTCACCGGCGACGCCGAATGGCAGGCGCTGGCGAACGCCGCCGGCCTCGACCCGTCGCTCTCCGCACTCACGCTCACCGAACGCGTCCATCGGCACGCCGAACTCGACGAGCGCATCGCCGCCTGGACGCGCACCAACGACCGCGACGCCCTCGAAGCCTCGCTCCAAAGCCTCGGTATCGCCGCCTGCGCCGCGAACGACGCGAAGGACCTCGTGGAGCACGCCCAGCTCGCAGCGCGCGCGTTCTTCGCCGAAGTCGACCACCCGGACGCCGGCCGGCACCCCTTCCCCGGCCTCCCCATCCGGCTGAGCGAGACCCCGGCGCGCTATGTGCGGCCGGCGCCTACACTGGGCCAACACAATCGCGAGATCCTGGGCGGGCTGCTCGGCCTCGATGATTCCGCCATCGCCGCGCTCGAAGCCGGAGGTGTGATTGCCGAGGAGCCACCGGCCTAAATGACGCAACCCAAGCGGATCCACGTGGTTTCGAAAGTCGCCACGATCCTGAGATTGTTCCCGGGGGTGGAGTCCCTCTCGCTCGCCGAAATCGCCCGCGGCCTCGGCGCGAACCGGTCCAGCGTCTACCACGTCGTGCAGACGCTCGTGGACGAAGGGCTGCTCCGGCAGGATCCCGGCACGCGCCGCTACAGCCTCGGCGATACCCTGCTCTGGCTCGTGCCGCCCCACGCCCGCTCCACGGCCCTGTTGGCCGCCGCCGAAGACGCCATGTACCAGTGCTCGCAGGAGACGGGGTTCGATGTCTGGCTCGCGCTCCTCGAACTGGACCGCGTGTACTACATCGCCCGCGTGGACGGCGTGCACCCGCTCAAGGTGCACATGCCCCTGCTCCAGCTCCAGCCGGCCCACTGCGTGGCCAGCGGCCGCGCCTTGCTCGCCGGCCTCAGCGACGAACGCGCCCGTGCGACGCTCCAATTCCACACCATCCGCAGGATGACCCACGATACGGTCGTGGACATCGATACCATCGTCGCCCGCATCGCCCAGGCGCGGTCATGCGGGTGGGCCGAGACCGAAGGCGAACACATCGAAGGTGCCGCCGACATCGCCGTGCCCGTGCGCGGCCTCAACCAGTCCGTCGTCGCCGCCATCTCCATCGGCGCGCCCTCGCACGTCTTCGGCCCCGCGCGCAGGCGCGAAGTGCTCCCCATGCTGCTCGCCGCCGCCGACCTCACACGCCGCCGCCTGCTCCAGGGCGTCATCGATGGCGGAGAAGGCCCATGCCTGCCCCCTCAGGGCGCCGAACAGTCCTGACCGGGCGCGAACACCCCGCCGAGCACCATGCCCGGTACCTCGCGGATGAACGTCTCCGGCGGAATTGGCCCGCCCGGGCGCACCCACCGGAAGATCGACTGGCTCGCGTTGATGATCGTGTTCGTGACGAGGTGAATGTCCCGCGCCGCCAGGCACCCCTCCTCCACGCCGCGCTTCACGACCGCCGTCAACTCCAGCCGGTACTGGCGCGAGAGGTTCCGCAGCACCCGTTTCGACTGCCGCGACAGCGAACTCGGCGCCCCGCAGCGCAAGGACGCCGCGTGAATGGGTTCGAATCCAATGCGGACGAGGTCCGTCACCGCTTCCCAGAGCTGCTCGCGCACCGACTCGTGCGTCGCCACGATCTCGCAAAGGTTCTCGTAGGCGATCTGGATCGCCGTCGAACTCATCGCTACGAACAGGTCCTCCTTGCTCCGGAACTGGTAGTAGATGACCGCCTTCGAACACGACAGCCGCGCCGCGACGTCATCGAGCGTCGCCACCTCGTAGTCCGTCGTCGCCAGGATCTCCGCGAACGCCACGATGATCTGCTCCCGCCGCGAGCGCATCTTCTCGGGATGGAGCGTCCGGTGCCCCCGGAGCCCCCGCGGGCCGTCATCCAGCTCGTCATCGTCGTCCGAAATGAACTGTTCCTCGACCAAGAACCCCTCCGTTGCGGCTGCCATCCGGTGTCCCTCCGGGCGGCGCCGGCCCCGTACCAGTGTCGAAGATGAAGCGTTGACAGGCTAATGGGACAACCGTAAGGTTCGCAACCGGCGGGACTATACCCGCTCGCATAATCCAGCCAGTAGGGGGGTCGGATGGCCATCGGGAGCTTCCAGGACAACCGGTTCGATAGGCGTCGCTTGCTCAAGACCGCGGGAGCCGGGCTCGCCGGCGCCGCCGCCATCGGCCTCGTTGGCTGCGGCGACGACGACGACGAAACCAATAGCAGCAGCGACGGCTCCACCCCGGCCAGTGCCGCGACCGCGGCCAGCGCCACCGCTCAACCGAAGCGGGGCGGCACCTGGAACCGCGGCGCCGGCGGCAACATCTCGCTCGCCTCCCTCCCCTTCCAGGAAGCCGGCACCCTCTCCGGCGGTGGCAACGCCGCCGCGGCCGGCCTCGGCCTCGTCTGGGGGCAGCTCGTCCGCATGTCCGAGACGAAGCTCCAGTGGGAACCCGACCACGCCAAGGAGTGGCAGGTCGCCGCCGACGGCAAGTCCATGAAATTCGCCATTCGCGACGACATCTACTTCCACTCGGGGCGCAAGTTCACCACCAAGGACATCGCCTTCGGCCTCGATCAGCTCAAGAACGACAAGTGGAAGTCCGCCGCCACGGCCGGCCTGAACCCCGTCGCCGAGTACAAGATCGTCGACGACTACACGATGGAGTGGACCTTCAAGCAGGCGAACTCGACCATCTTCGAGTTCATGTCGCTCTTCCGCATGGTCGATATGGATACCTTCGACCAGGCCGCGCAGGGCAAGCTGGTCGGCACGGGCGCCTTCAAGTGGATGAGCTTCGACCCCGTGCGCGGCGCCACGCTCGAGGCGTACGACAAGTACCACCTCGGCCGGCCGTACCTGGACAAGATCCAGTACACCATCTTCGCCGACGCCGCCGCCCTCGCGATCGCCCTCGAAACCGGCGTCATCGACGACTCGGCCCTCTCCGCCGACGAGGCCGTGCGCTTCTACGACAACAAGAAGTTCAACGCCGTGAAGCTGCGCGCCGTCGGCACCACGCCGATCACCTTCCGCACCGACCTGGACCCGCTGCAGGACAAGCGCGTGCGCCAGGCCATCGGCTTCCTTCTCGACCGCAAGCGCTACCAGGACGAAAACTTCGTCGGCAAGTTCGACGAGCTCGGACGCCTTCCCTTCCCGACGTATTCGCCCGCCTACGACGCCGAGCTCGACAAGCCCATCTACGACCGCGCTCGCGCGAAGGACCTGCTCAAGCAGGCCGGCTTCCCGAACGGTGTGCCGACCGCGATCAAGATCAACACGCTGCCCATCCGGGCCTACTCGCCCGCCATAGCCCAGCTGCTCCAGCAGGAGGGCCGCGAAGTTGGCCTGAAGTTCGAATTCGTTCCCCTGGAATACGCGGCCATGCTCGACCGTTTCTACCAGGGCAAGCTCGACAACCTCTGGATCGGCTTCGGGGACTCGGGATCGCAGCTCTCGCCGATGGCCCAGGTCCGCATCTCGGCCACCATCGGCAACGACATCATCCACCACGACACGGACCCCGAGTGGGTGGCCGCCCGCAACGCCCTCAGCAACGGCGCCGCGACGCCCGCCGATTTCAAGCGTTTCAACCAGGCCTACCTCGACCAGGCGTTCCAGTTCCCGCTCTCGCGCGGCGTGGGCGTCAACTTCGAAGGCCCTCGCGTGAAGATCGTCCGCGACTTCCTGGGCGCCCCCGTCTACCACAAGGTGTCGGTGGCATAGCGAACGGACGGCGCCCGTTTTCGCACGGGCGCCGCGCCACGCTGAGCGCGGGAAGGCGGAGTGTCGAATCGATGCTGAGTTACGTTCTCCGGCGGCTTGTCCGCCAGTTCGCCCCGGTGATCATCGTCGCCTCGGTGCTCATCTTCGTGCTCGCCGAGCTCCTACCCGGCGACCCGGCCGCCATCGCCCTCGGCGAAACGGCCACGCCCGAGTCCGTCGCCGCGATGCGCCACGAAATGGGCCTCGATCGGCCCCTCCCCGAGCGTTACGTCCGCTGGCTGGGCTCGGCCATGGAGGGCGACCTCGGCCGCTCGACCACGGGGAAGTCCGTCACCGACCTGATCACTGCCTCCGCCCCGCCCACGTTGGAGCTGGCCGTCGTCGCCTTCACGCTCGGGAACTTGCTCGGGATCACCCTCGGCGTGCTCGCGGGCATCCACCGGGGAGGGCCCATCGATGTGGCGATTGGCGTCTTCACCAGCCTGGTCATCGCGGTCCCGTCGTTCGTCTCGGGCCTCGTGATCCTGCTCGTGTTCACCGTGTGGGTTTCCTGGCTGCCGTCGGCAGGGCGAGCCTCGCTGCTCTCATCCCCCCTCGAGGGAGCGAAGTACCTCGTCCTGCCCACGGTCGCCTTGAGTTCGACCGTCGCTGCCGTCGTTTCCCGCTTCACCCGCCAGTCCATCGTCGATGTGCTCACGAACGACTTCATCCGCACCGCCCGCGCGAAAGGGCTCTCGGGGAGGGCCGTCATCATCCGCCACGCGCTCAAGCCCAGCATGCTGCCGGTCGTCACCATCATCGGCGTGCAGCTCGGCGGCCTCATCGGCGGCTCCATCGTCATCGAACAGGTCTTCACCCGGCCGGGAATGGGACGGCTGCTCATCGGCGCCGTCAACAGCAAGGACTACCCGACGATCCAGGCCATCACGCTGCTGCTCGTCTCCACCTACATCGTGTTCAACCTGCTGACCGACCTGCTCTACGCCTGGCTCGATCCCCGGCTTCGCCCCGCCCTCGGGAGCCCCGGATGACGGACACGGGCCCGCTCTCCATCGAAGCCAGCCTCCAGCCGGGGCGGCGCACGGCACGCCTTCCCGGCGCCGCGCCGCTCCGCTTCCTCCGCCGCCTCGCCACCGACCCGCGCGGCGCCGGGGCGCTCACGGTGCTGCTCATCCTGCTCGTGTTCGGGTTCATCATCCCGCTCGTCGATTCCACGTCGCCGTTCGAAAGCGTCCGCGGTGAGCGGCTCCTGCACCCCTCCTGGAAGCATCCCTTCGGCACCGACGAGCTCTCGCGCGACCTCTTCATCCGCAACGCCATCGGCTTTCGCTCGACCCTGCTCAGCGGGCTCTTCGCCGTCGTCGGAGGCTGGCTGGTGGGGATCTCGCTCGGCTACATCGCCGGCTACCACGGCGGGCTCGCCGATACGCTGATTTCGCGCTCGGTCGATACCCTGCTCGCGTTCCCGGGCATCCTGTTGGCGGTCCTCCTCATCGCCTGGTTCGGGCCCGGCCTCACGAGCCTCTCCCTCGCGATCGCCATCTTCAATGTCCCGTTCTCCACCCGGCTGGCCCGCGCCGCCGTGCTCCGGGAGATCGTTCGCGACTACGTGCTCGCCGCCCACACCATCGGCTGCTCGGGCTGGCGCGTCCTCCTCCGGCACGTGTCGATCAATACGTTCGGCGTCTTCGCGGTCCAACTCCCGATCGCGATCGTGAACTCCATCCTCATTATCGCCGCGCTCGGGTTCCTAGGGCTCGGCGAACAACCGCCGAACCCCACACTTGGGGGCCTGCTGTTCGATGGGCGGCGATTCATGCGCCTGGCGTGGTGGTATTTGCTCGCGCCCGCGTCTATCGTCGCTGTCTTCATGCTTGCCTTGAATTTTCTCAGCGACGTCCTTTCGGAAATGCTCGACCCCGTCCGGCGAGGGAGAGGCTGATGACCACCCCGGCCACGATGCGCCCTCCCCTGACCGGCCTCACCATCCTCGACCTCGCCGACGAGCCCGTCGCGCTCGCCGCCCGGCTGCTCGGCGACCTTGGCGCGACCGTCATCCGCGTCGAGTCCGCGAACGGCGATTCGCTCCGGCAGGCGGGCCCGTTCGTGCACGGCGAGCCCGGTATCGAACGCTCCCTCCCGCACTTCGTCTACAACGCCGGCAAGCAGAGCCTGGCCCTGGACCTCGATTCGCCCCGCGCGTGGGAGATCATCGGGACCATGGCCGCCCGGGCCGATGTCGTCATCGCCCCCGTGCGGCGCATCGGCCCGGCACGCGACTTCTTCGCCCCGTCCAACTTCGAACGCGTCGCCCCAGGCATCGGCCTCGTGCAGCCGCTTTTCCGGCGCGACCGCGAGGAGGAGTTCACCGACCTCATCGGCATCGCCGCAGGCGGACAGCTCAGCCTCAACGGGTACGCCGAGGACCCGCCGAATCACCCCGCCGGGAACCTCGCCTACAAGCAGCTCGCCCTCGCCAGCGCGCTCGCGGCGATGTCCCTGGTCTTCGAAAGCGCCGCCGGGCGCCCCACCGGGCGCATCGAAGTGTCCATGCAGGAGGCCGTCATGTGGACGACCATCCAGTCCGCGAATGAGAACTACTGGCACTGGCACCAGCTGAGCCCGGCCCGCCGCGGCATCGACAACGTCGGCGGCCAGACCATCTTCCCCTCCCGCGACGGCAAGTACCTGTCGCTCTACCATCACCCGCCCGCCTTCGCCGCGTTCGCCCGCTGGTACGGCGAAGTCTTCGGGGACGACACCTACACCCGCGCCCCGTGGGACGACGGCTACTACCGCTTCGAACAGGCCGTGCGCATCACCGAGATCACCGCCCAATTCTGCGCCTCGATGGACCGCGAGGCGCTCATCACCGAGGCCCAGAAGCGCGGCATCCTCGCCGTTCCCGTGCAGAGCGTGGGCGATATCGCCGCCGACCCGCACCTCCGCGCACGCGGGTTCTTCCAGCCCGTGCGCGTGGACCAGCTCGATGCGGAGCTGGAGCTGCTGCGCGCGCCCTTCGTCTCGTCCCTCTTCACGTCCGTGGCGAAGGCACCGCCGGCGCTCGGCGAGCATTCGGTCGCTGTCTTGCGGACCGCCGGGTTCAGCGACGAAACGGTCGCCGCGCTCCTCGCCGAAGGCGTGGTCCACGCCTGCGCGCCGGCGCCGGCGGTGGCGCCGTGACGCCGCAACCGCTCGCGGGCGTCCGCGTCCTCGACTTCTGCTGGATGATTGCCGGCCCCCTCACCACGAGGCTCCTCGCCGACATGGGCGCCGAGGTGATAAAGGTCGAGTCCATGGCCCGCCTCGACCGCATCCGCGAAGTCGGCGTCCAGCCACCGGTCCCGCACGCCGAAACCAACGGCGTTTTCAACGACTGCAACACGAACAAGAAGAGCATCCTCCTCAACCTCAACCACGTGAAGGGCATCCAGCTCGCGAAGGAGCTCGCCGCCGTCAGCGACGTCGTGACCTCCAACTTCACGCCCGACCGGATGGACCGCTGGGGCCTCGGATACCGCGACCTGAGCGAGGTGAAGCCCGGCATCATCGTCGCCAGCATGCCCGTGATGGGTTCCGAAGGGCCCCACAACCACTGGCGCGCCGTCGGTAACGGTGTCATCGCCATGTCGGGCCTGAACGCGCACACCGGGTTCCCGGGCCGCGCGCCGGTCGGGCTTGGCACCCTCCATTCGGACTTCACTTCGCCCTACTTTGGCGCCCTCGCCATCTGTGCGGCCCTCCACCATCGCAACAAGACGGGCGAAGGCCAGTTCATCGAGCTCGCCCAGTACGAGGCGACGGTGCACCTCCTCGATACCGAGCCGCTGGAGTACCTGGTCAACCGTCACGACCCGCCTCGCGACGGCAACCGCTCGAACCGCTACGCGCCGCATGGCGTCTACCGTTGCCGAGGGCAGGACCGCTGGATCGCCATCGCCATCGAGACGCACAACCAGTGGCTCAACCTCTGCCGGGTCCTCGGGATCGAACAGCTCACGGAACGGCCGGGGCTTGCCACGCTCGCCGGGCGTCTGGCCGCCGCGGACGAAGTCGATGACGCCATCCAGGCGAAGACCGCCGCCATGGACGACTGGATCCTCGCGCGCGCGCTCCAGGCCGCCGGCGTGCCCGCGTCCCCGGTCGAGAACGTGGGAGATCTGGTCAGCCGCGACCCCATGGGCAGGAGCCTCTTCCAGCAGATCGACCACCCCGCCGGCGTTTCCATGCTGCTTCACCACGAACCGGTGACCTGGAATGGCGAGCGCTACCCCATCGAACGCGCCCCGTTCCTCGGCGAACACACCGCCGGCGTCCTGGGTGAACTCCTGGGATTGGACGAACACGCGCTGGCCGACCTTGCGGCAGAGGGCGTGCTCTCCTGAGGACGCCCGGTCGCCTGAAGCCATCGGAGCGGAAGCACATGAAAGTGAGGGATTGATGACGTTCTCACGGGTTCTCATTGCCAATCGCGGGGAGGTTGCCGTCCGTGTCATCCGGACCGCGAGCGAGATGGGCATCGAAACGGTCGCCATCTACTCGCAGGACGACGCGGCCTCGCTGCATGTCTCACTGGCCGATGTCGCGGTCCCGCTCGAAGGCTCCGGCGCCGCCGCTTACCTCGACGGCGCGGGCATCATCGAGCTCGCGCGCCAGCATGGCTGCCAGGCCATCCATCCCGGTTGGGGTTTCCTCAGCGAAAACGCCGGGTTCGCCGAACTCTGCGAACGGGCCGGCATTACGTTCATCGGCCCCGCCCCCACGGTGCTCGCGACCCTTGGGGATAAGGCTCACGCACGCCTGCTCGCCGCCGATTGCGGCGTGCCCATCCTTGCCGGCATCAACGCCGCCGTCTCCGTCGACGAAGCCCGGGCGTTCTTGCGCCAGCGCGGCCCCGGCGGCGCGATGATCATCAAGGCGGTCGCAGGCGGTGGCGGGCGCGGCATGCGCGTCGTCCGCGACGAATCCGCGCTCGAATCCGCCTATCGCCGCTGCCAATCCGAGGCCCTGAACGCCTTCGGCAACGCCTCCGTCTACGTCGAGGAGCTGTTCCCGCGCGCCCGGCACGTCGAAGTCCAGGTCATCGGCGATGGCACCGGGAGCGTCTCGCACCTCTGGGAACGCGATTGCTCCATCCAGCGGTCCCACCAGAAGGTCGTCGAAATCGCCCCCTCGCCCGGCCTGCACCCTGCCGTCCGCGCTCGCCTCACCGGCGACGCCGTGCGCATGGCATCGCGGCTGAACTATCGCGGCCTGGGCACTTTCGAATTCCTGGTCGATGCCGATGCCGCCGCCACCGACGCCAACACCCGGTACGCCTTCATCGAAGCGAACGCCCGCCTCCAGGTCGAGCACACGATCACCGAGGAGATTTGCGGCCTGGATCTTGTTCGCGCCCAGGTGGCCATCGCCGCGGGGGCCACGCTCGACGAGCTTGGCCTCCGCCAGGAGGCCATCGCCGAACCGCGCGGCATGGCGATCCAGTTCCGCATCAACAGCGAATCGATCGGGCCCGACGGACGCATCCGGCCATCCACCGGCGCCCTCGCCGCTTACCGGCCGCCCAGCGGGCCAGGGGTGCGCGTCGATAGCCACGCCTACGCCGGTTACGCACCCTCGTCGTCCTTCGATTCACTCCTCGCCAAGGTGATCGTGCACTCGCCCGGAGGGTGGCCCGAGGCCATCGAGCGCGGCCGCCGGGCCCTGCGCGAACTGCAGATTTCCGGCCCCGCGACCAACGCCAGCTTCCTCCGGAACCTGCTCGACCATCCCCGCTTCGTCGCGCGGGATTTCCACACGACCTTTGTGGACGAGGAGCTCGAGTCGCTCTGCGCGCCCCGGAGCGACGAGGCCTCGCCGCTCCCGGTGCCCGCCCTCTCCGGGCACACCGCCGGCGCCCGTGTCGATGCCAACGACCCCCTCGCCGTGCTCACCTTCGGCAAATCCAGCCAGCGGCCCCCGTCCGAGGCGCCGGCCTTCGGCGCCGAAGCCGAGCCCGGGAGCGTCCTCGCGCCCATGCAGGGCACCGTCGTCAGCCTCGAAGTCGCCGTCGGCGATGCCGTCGTCCGGGGCCAGGAGATCGCCATCCTCAACGCCATGAAGATGGAGCACGTCCTCCGCGCGGACGTCGCCGGCGTGGTGAAGCGCCTCAACGCCGCCCCCGGCGACACCGTTCGCGCGGACCAGCTCATCGTGCTCATCGAGGCTTCCGCCGACGACTCCGCGGTCCACGCGGGCGCCGCCGCCATCGACCTCGACCGCATCCGGCCCGACCTCGCTGAGGTCCTCGAACGTCACGACCGCACGCTCGATGCGGCCCGCGCCGATTCCGTCGCCCGCCGTCACGCCTCGGGACATCAGACCGCCCGCGAGAACATCGAACAGCTGGTCGACCCCGGCACCTTCGTCGAGATCGGCCCCGTTGTGGTCGCGGCCGACGCCCGGTTCTCGCTCGACGAGCTCATCACGAAGAGCCCCGCCGACGGCATGATCGTCGGCATCGCCTCCATCAATGGCGAACACTTCGGCAGCCCCACGAAGCAGTGCATGGTCATGTCGTACGACTACATGGTGTTCGCCGGCACCCAGGGCGGACGCAACCATCAGAAGACCGACCGCGCCCTCGCGATGGCCGAAGAGGCCGCCCTCCCCATCGTGCTCTTCGCCGAAGGCGGTGGCGGCCGCGCCGGTGGTGGTGGCGGAGCCATGCGCGAAAACCGCGAGCCCCCGCCTCCCTGGATGGGCGGCTCCGCCGGCAGCAATCGCACCTTCGCGCACTTCGCCCGCATGAGCGGCCTCGTCCCGCTCGTCGGCATCACCACCGGCCGCTGCTTCGCCGGCAACGCCTCGCTCCTCGGCTGCTGCGACGTCATCATCGCCACGCCCGATGCCAACATCGGCATGGGTGGCCCGGCCATGGTCGAAGGCGGCGGGCTGGGCGTCTTCGCGCCCGAAGAGATCGGCCCGATGTCCGTGCAGGTCCCGAACGGCGTTGTCGATATCGCCGTGCGCGACGAGAAGGAAGGCGTCGAAGTCGCGCGCAAGTACCTGGGCTACTTCCAGGGCGCCACGAAAGACTGGACCGCGCGTGACCAGCGCGAACTCCGGCACATCGTCCCGGAGAACCGCCTGCGCGTGTATGACCCCCAGGTGCTGCTCGAAACCCTCTGCGACGAGGGCAGCGTGCTGGAGCTGCGCAAGCACTTCGGCCAGGGGATGTACACCGCGTTCGGGCGCATCGAAGGGCGGCCGATCGGGATCGTCGGAAACGACCCCCGCTTCGTCGGCGGAGCCATCACCTCCGATGGGTCCGACAAGGCCGCGCGCTTCATGCAGCTCTGCGACGCCTTCGACATCCCGCTGCTCTTCCTCTGCGACACCCCCGGCATGATGGTCGGCCCCGAGGTCGAAAAGACCGCGCTCGTGCGCCACTGCAGCCGGATGTTCGTCATCGGCGCGAACGTATCCGTGCCGTGCATGACCATCGTCGTCCGCAAGGCCTACGGGCTCGGCGCGCTCGCCATGGCGGCCGGCTCGTTCAAGGCCCCGCTCTTCACCATCTCCTGGCCCACCGGCGAATACGGCGGGATGGGCCTCGAAGGCTCCGTGAAGCTCGGCTACCGCAACGAGCTCGCGGCCATCGCCGACCCCGAACAGCGTAAACGCGTCTTCGACGACATGGTCGCCGACGCGTACGAGCGCGGGAAGGCCCTCAACGAAGCCACCGTCTTCGGCGTCGATGACGTCATCGACCCGGCGGACTCGCGCCGCTGGATCTCGACCATGCTCGAATCCGTCCGCATCGATCCGCGAGGCAAGGCCAAGAAGCGGATGGCCGTCGATACCTGGTAAGTCCAGCAGCCCGAATCAGCAGGAGAGAGTCATGAGTAGTCTCGAAGGGAAAATCGCCGTCATCACCGGCGGCACCAGCGGCATCGGCGAAGCCACACTCCGGCTGTTCGTCGAACGCGGCGCCAATGTCGTCTTCTGCGGCCGCTCGGCCGATGCCGGCGAACGGCTCGCGAAAGAGCTCGGCGAACATGCGATCTTCGTGCAGGCCGACGTCAGCCGCGAAGAGGACATCGTCCGGACCATCGGGACGGCCACGCAGCGGTTCGGGCGCCTCGACATCCTCTTCAACAACGCCGGCGCGAGCACACCGGGGGGCCTCGAAACCGTCACCCCGGAGCAGTTCCACTACTCCATGGACCTCCTGCTCGGCAGCGTCCTCTTCGGCATCAAGCATGCGGTGCCGTGGATGCGCGCCCAGAAGTGGGGCCGCATCATCAACAACTCCAGCATCAACGGCATCCGCGTCTCGAGCGGCGACTACCTGTACGGCACCGCCAA
Organism: Dehalococcoidia bacterium; assembly: GCA_046328225.1. Lineage (GTDB taxonomy): Bacteria > Chloroflexota > Dehalococcoidia > Tepidiformales > Tepidiformaceae > Amarobacillus. The sequence goes on from JAXLWZ010000004.1 coordinate 216,851, forward strand.
GGCCGCCGTCGCGCACGTCACGAAGACCGCGGCCATCCGCCTCGCCCCCGATGGCATCACCGTCAACGCCGTCTCCCCCGGCGCCGTCGCCACCCCGATCTTCTACGGCGGCTCCGAGAGCGCCCGCGGGCTCGACCCCGACCACGAGAAGGCGAAGTTCCGGAAGCTCGTCGCCAACCTCGGGAACGCGACACCCGTCGGCAACGCCGGCATGCCGATCGATGTCGCGAACGCCGTCGCCTACCTCGCCAGCGATGAAGCCCGCTACATCAACGCACACGACCTCGTCGTCGATGGCGGAATGGTCGCCCGCGGCACCTGGTGACCGCCCGCGAAACAGCCCGGTGAAACAAGAAAAGGCGCCCGCGTGGGCGCCTTTTCATCGTAGCCAGTGGTAGCGCGTAGGGGAGTCGAACCCCTGATCTCCGCCTTGAAAGGGCAGCGTCGAAGCTGGTCTCCCGTCCCAACCAGGCGTGTTATGTCCCTATCTTGAATCTGACGTCGCGGCTTCCTCCTGCGCCGCCCACTCAGGCCACCCTGCGCCCACCGTAGTTCGGACACCATTTGGGACACCAAACCAGCGTCCCCCGATACCCCCAAGAGACGCTGATGTACCAACTCACGGAGCACTGCACCCTCCTGGCTGAGGTCCGGTTGGCCATGCTACGTGCCGTGATGGAGCCGACGCTGGCTAACCGCGTTCCCGGGGAATCTGCCCACCGCTCTCTGACGACCGCACGGATGAGTAGCGGCGGTGGGACAAAGTGAATACACATAAGGATCCGGGACGTGTGAACATTGCCTCCTGGCCCACGACGATCTGTCGTGGCTAAATCGCCGTGCTTGCGCCCACGTGTGCCCCGCTAGCTCTTCCGCGGCCGGTCGCGACGGCGCGCCTACAGCACCGAGAGCGCCTTGACGGGCTACCACGTGATACCTACGCTATTCTGCGTAGTTGGGAGTTTGTCGGATGCCCCTGGGCGAAACGATCTCGGCCGCGCGCAAGAAGATGGGCTACAGCCAGAAAGAGCTCGCGGAGAAACTGATGAAGGACGAAGGCGGCCCCATCTCCGCGCAGTACCTTAACGACATCGAGCATGATCGCCGCCAGCCGTCATCAGAGAGTCTGCTGCGCCGACTGGCCGAGGTCCTCGAGATCCCCATCGAAGTGCTGCTCTACCAAGTTGGCCAGTTGCCCTCCGATGTCCGGGGGCAGAACCCATCGCCTGAACGAATCCAGGAAGCGTATCGCGCGTTCCGTCGAAGCCTAGAGAAGTGAGCACCAAAGTGCGCATGGTGCCGGACAGGACAGGACGGTTCCGGGAGCGGCCTCATTACGACGCCCGCGATCTGGATGTCGAGTGCGAAGAGATCATCACTTCGTTTGCCAAGGGCACTCTGGGTGAATTCAGCTTGCCGGTCCCGACCGACCTCCTCACCAAGCTCATTGAGCGGGACGCGGACGACTTGGACGCGTATGCCGACCTGTCCGACCTCGAAGGCGACGTGGAGGGGGTCACGGACTTCATCCGCGGGAAGCGCCCGAAGGTGCGAATCGCGGCCCGCCTGTCAGAGCGGACGAACGAAAACCGCCTCCGGACGACGCTCACTCATGAGTTTGGCCACGTCAGGTTCCACAACTGGCTTTACCAGATGGAGCAGCCACTGCCGCTGTTCGGTCCGGCCGCCGGTCCGCCGACCCAGTGCAAGCGTGACAACATCATGCAGGCGCGCGAGGTCGACTGGATGGAATGGCAGGCGGGCTATGTGTGCGGCGCGCTGCTCATGCCCGCGAGCCACTTCCGAGCGCAACTCACCGACGTGCAGCGCGAGCTGGGCATGAGCGGACCGTTGCTCACGGGGTCGGCCTCCGCCGACCCCGTGGCCCGGCAGTTGGCTCGTCGCTTCGCAGTTTCGGTCGAAGCGGCGAGCATCCGGCTCTTGAAGCTCGGTCTCCTCAAGGAGCCGACCGCGAGCGGCTCCCTCTTCTAACTTCCTGCCGCCAAAGGGGGTTGATCTGAGTCCGTCGTGTGCTATCCTACGCTTATTAGCGGATTAGCTTATCCGCAGACTGACGAACGGGCGGTCGCCCGAAGGAGACTCACCATGGCCACGGACATCATCACGTACTTCGTTGACGGCGAGGAGCAGACCACCGAAGAGCACAAGCTCACGGTCGCCCAGATCCTGGAGAATGCCGGCTTCACTCCCGCCACCGACTACATCCTGACTCGCCAGAACGGGCACCACGACTTCACCGACTACAACCAGGAAGTCCCGCTGCGCAACGGCGAGAGGTTCACCACCCGCTTCATCGGCGTTACCCCGACCTCGAGGCTGAACTAGATGACGAGTGACGACCTTGAGGAGTACTTCCGCCAGACGGGCTACACGGTGGAACTGCTCACCGCGCCCAACGGCGAGGTCTACACGAGCATCCGCGATGTGGAGGTGCCGGCAGGTCCCCACGCCGGCCGCAGTTGTGACGTGGCCATCCTGCGTTGCACATCGACGCCTTTCGCGATGCCGGCAGCCATCCATACGAAGCCGGTGCTGTTTCCCAAGGGCACGCGCGCGATCCAAGACAGCAACCTCGGGCCGGACTGGGCTTACTGGAGCCGCCGCTTCGACCGACCCCCGACCCCGAAGACCATCTTGACCCACATCATGACCATCCTGTCAGAGGTTTGAATGCACGGCTACCAGGAATCCGACTTCGCAGGCGTCACTTTCTCAGTGGCGTTCACGGGCGAGCTCGACAGTCAGCTCGCCGCCCATCTCGACAAGGGGCCGTTGCAGGAGGACCTGACGTTTGCCTACTGGAAGCCAAGTCGCGGGGCCAAGCGGTATACAGCCATCCTCACGCAGCTGATCCTGCCTGAAGAAGGCGACCGGGTCCTGCAGGGCAACGTCGCCTTCAGCGCGGACTATCTCGGCCGCGTTCAGCGCAAATGCCCCGCGGGCTACGGCATCGCCCTGCTCCATTCGCATCCGGTCCCGCGTTGGCAGGATATGAGTGACGACGACGAGTTCGCCGAAGGGGTTCGCCTAGGCGGCTCGGTCGCGAGCTCGACCGGTCACCCGGTCCTTGGCCTGACCAGGGGTACGGACGGGTCATGGAGCGCCCGATTCTGGCTTCGCGCTGGCCCTCGGAAGTACACCCGCCATGACTGCGAGACGGTGCGGATTGCCGCGGTTGAGGCGCTGCGCACTACCTATCACCCCGCTCTCCGCCCGCTGCCAGCCGAACAGCCCACTCAGGTTGCGACCATAAGCGTCTGGGGCGCGGCAGCTCAGGCCGACATCGCC
>JAXLWZ010000005.1:0-179333 GCA_046328225.1 Dehalococcoidia bacterium
AGGCGGCCGGCGGGCAGGAGGAGCATCGGGCTCCCCAGCTCCGCCGCGGCGACGAGGTCGGACAGCGTGGCGAGCCCGGGCTGGGCGCGAAGGATGGTCGCGCTGGGCAGGGCGTCGCCGCCGAGGCCGAGCTCGCGCAGCATTTGCTCGGGCGTCAGCGTCCCGGCGGCCTGGATGAAGGCGGTCCACTGGCCGAGGCCGGGGAGCGGGTTCGCCAGCGAGCGCGCCACCGGGTAGCGGCGGTCGGACAGCGCGAGGTAGACGCCCGTGAGGCGGCGGCACGCCTCCGCAAGCTGCTCCGCGAGCAGCCCGGAGAGGATCAGGCGGTCGTTATAGCTGGCGAGCACGAGCGACCGGAGGAGCGAATCCGCGACCACCTGGGGCTTGCGCAGGGCGCCCTGGAGGTAGGCCTCGACGAAGGCGAGTTCGCTCAGTGCGCCGGGATAGGCGTTCGCATCCATGCGGCGATTCTACGGCCAGAGCGCGGCACGCAGCGCGGCGGCGATGGGATCATGGCCCGCCGGCCGGCGAAGGGCGTCGTGGGTACGCGCCGCGAGCACGGAGATGCGCTCCGTAGCCGCGTCGTCGCCCAGCGCGAGGACCTGCCGGCGCGGCAACTCGACCAGCCACGCAAGTCCCCACGGGATGGTCGCGAGGTCGATGGCGTCCGCGGTGACGGCGAGGTCGAACGCGCGGCGGCGGGCGTACCGTTCGGCGAGGTCGCGACGAAGCGGTGGCTCGAGGCCGGCCGTCGCGAGGAAGGCCGCGATATCGATCAACTGGTGGCCCTGCGCGGCCGCGCCGAATTCGACCAGCCGCGAGCCCCCGGCGGTGAACACGACATTGCCCGAGTGCAGTTCGCCGTGCACGAAGCCGAACGGCCCCGCCGCGAGCGTCTCACGCGCGGATTCGAGCAGCCTCAGCGCGGGTTCGCGTTCGTGGGCGGCGAAGCCGAGCCGGTGCAGCGGCAGCTCCGCACCGGGCACGAGATGCTGCTCGAGTTCCCAACGGACTTTGTCGCCGACGGGCAGCTGGTGGAGGTCCGCGATCGTATCGACCGCTTCCTCGAGCGCCGTGGCGGGGGGCACGACGGCGAGCGCGGTGAGGCCTTCGAAGGCGGTCTCGGCCATGAGCCCGCCGCTAAACGCGAGGACTCGCGGCACGGGCGCGAACCCCACGCGGGCGAGCGCGTCGAGCACGGCGGCGTGCGTCTGTGCCGCGGCGGAGGCAGCGCCGCGAACGAGCACTTCGCGGTGCCCGCCGCCCTGTTCGATCGAGACGCGGAGGATGCCGGGCTCGATGGTCTCGGCGCCGGTGATCGCCTCCACCGGGACGCCGAGAATGGCTGCGAGGTCTTCAAGCTCCACGGGGCTGGCTCCTTTGGCGGGCGCGGCGCTGGCAGTGCGGGCAATAGTGCGTCCCGCGGCCACCGACGACGGTCCGAACGATGATGGCGCCGCAGATGTAGCAGGGCTTGCCGTGGCGGCGAAACACCTGCACGTGCATGTGCTGCTGGCCCGGCTGGCCCTGCCCGTCGACGTAGTCCTTGAAGCTGGCGCCGCGGTTTTCGATGCCCCGTTCGAGGACGCTGCGGGCCGCGGCCCAGAGGCGGCGGGCGGCAGCCAGCGAAACGTCGGCCGCGGGCGTGTCCGGGCGGATGCGGGCCTCGAACAGCGCCTCATCCACGTAGATGTTGCCCAGCCCCGACATGCGCCGCTGGTCGAGAAGGACGGCCTTGATCGGTGCCGTCCGCCCGGCCAGCGCGGCACGGAAGGCCCGGAAGGTGAACGCCTCGTCGATCGGCTCCGGCCCGAGCTTGCCGACGACGTCGGCGGGGTCATCAACGACGCGCCAGGTGCCGAACTTGCGCAGGTCCCCCCAGCGGAGGTCGTGGCCGTTGTCGAGGCTGATGCGGGCGCGTTCGTACGGCTCCGGGGGGGCATCGGAACGCCGCCAGACGAGGCGGCCGGTCATGCGCAGGTGGACGACGAACGTGCGGCCGTCATCGAGCGCGAACAGGAGGTACTTGCCGCGGCGGCCGGCGCCGGTGATGGTCCGGCCCACGAGGGCCTGCCGCAGCGCCTCGATGGGGAGCCCGCCCGCGAGCAGCCCGAGCGTGCCCGGGTCGACCTCGACGGCCGAGATGCGGCGGCCGGTCACCAGCGGTTCGAGGTCGCGGCGAATGGTCTCGACTTCGGGGAGCTCGGGCACGAGGCCAAGCGTACCAACGGCGGCGCGCTCGCGGCAGCCCGCGGCAGCGGCGATACTGCGGCCGTGATCACGCACCTGCAGGGCCGGCTCGCGCGCATGGACATCACCGGGCCGGTGGTGGAGGTCGACGTCGCGGGCGTGCGGTACGAAGTGCTCGTGCCGCTGTTCCTGTGGCCGGAGCTGCAGGGCCTCGCGGGGGAGAACGAACTGGACGCGGCGGCACCCGAGATCGGGCTGCACATCCACTACTCGGCGAGCGCGAACCAGCCCGTGCCGGTGCTCGTGGGCTTCCTGAGGCGCGCCGAACGCGACTTCTTCCGCAAGTTCATTACGGTCGAGGGCGTCGGCCCGGCGAAGGCGGCGAAGGCGATGAACGTGTCGGTTTCGACGATCGCGCGGGCTATCGAGCAGGAGGACCGGGCGGCGCTGACGCGGTTGCCGGGTATCGGCGCGCGGGGCGCGGACAAGATCATCGCCTCGCTGCGGGGGAAGGTGGTGGCGGAGGCTTCGATGCACGACGGCGCCATCGAAAAGCCGGTGGACACGGCGCGCCTCGAGCGGGACCGCGTGCTCGCCGATGCGATTGAGACCATCACAGCCCTCGGGTTCCCGCGGGCGGACGCGCGCCGCTGGGTGGAGGATGCCCACACGCGCGAGCCTTCGCTGCAGTCGGTGGAGGCGCTCACGCTGGCCGTGCTGCGCGGCCGGGACCAGGGTTAACCGGCGATTCCCCGGACCCGGGGCGGAGCCTACGATGGCAGCGTGACCGGCGAGGACGAGCCACCACCGCCACTCCTGGAGCCGGGTACGCCGGCCCCGGCCGGGCGGCCCGCATGGAGTTATGTGCTCCTGCCGGGCGCCATCCTGGTGGCCGCGCTCATCGTCGCGACGGCGGTGCTGTACACCCGCCGCGAGCCCGAGAAGGCGGAAGCGACGACAACGCCCGCCGCGGTGACACAGGTATTTTCGACCCCGGGCGCCGCCAGCCAGCCTGCGACCCTCGCGGCGGCGTTCCGGGCCTATGGCGGACAGGCCGGTATCGATGACACCCAGTTCGTGGCGTGCCTGGCAGACCCCGCGAACGCGCAGCTGGTGAACACGCACCTGCAGCGCGGCGGCGGCCTCGGCGTCGATGGCACGCCCACCTTCTTCATCAACAACAAACGTGTCGTGGGCGACCAGCCCTGGGCGATCTTCGAGGAAGTGATCAACGCCGAGCTCACCGGGAGCCCGAAATCGCTCGACGGCTATTCGGCGGCGGTGAAGGCGCTCGCGGCGAAGAGCCCGCCGCAGTTCGAGATCATGGCCTCGCGGGCGGACTTCACCGGCGCACAGATCGAAGGCGACGCCAATGCGCCCGTGATGGTGGTCGAGTACTCCGACTTCCAGTGCCCGTTCTGCAAACGATGGGTAGAGAGCTCGCTGCCGAAGCTGCGCGCGCGGGAGAAGGACGGCGTCGCGCTCGCCTTCCTGCACTTCCCCATCGTGCAGATTCATCCAAATGCCGGCTACGCGAGTCTCGCGGCGGCGTGCGCCGGGCGCCAGGGGAAGTTCTGGGCGATGCACGACATCCTCTTCGCCCGCCAGACCGAGTGGCAGAAGCTCCCGGCGCAGTAACCTCGCGGCTCTTGACCTTCCGCACCGGCCGTAACGCTCGCGTGAACGGGAGGGTCGGGCTAGGGTTCGAAGTATGACCCAGCGCGTATCCGGCCGGCAGGAGATGGGGCTCCGCGACCTCGGGCTTTCGGTATACGTGCCAACGTTCCTGTTCGCGGTCGGGCAGGGCGCGGTCATCCCCATCGTGGGCCTGGCGGCGAAGGACCTCGGCGCGTCGGTGGCCATCGCGGGGCTCGTGGTGACCCTGCGTGGCATCGGCGTGCTGGCGTTCGATGTGCCGGCGGGCTGGCTCGTTTCGAAGTTCGGTGAGCGGCTGGCGATGGCGTTCGGCACCCTGCTCGTGATCGGCGCGCTCGCGGGTTCGGCGCTGAGCCCGCACTGGGCGGTGCTGGCGCTATGCACATTCATCATGGGCTGCGGCTGGTCGGTATGGTTGCTGGCGCGCCTCGCATATGTGAGTGATGTGATGCCGGCGCACCTGCGGGGCCGGGCGCTCTCCACGCTCGGCGGCATGAACCGCGTCGGGAATTTTGTCGGCCCGTTCCTGTTCGCCGGGCTCGCGGTGTTCGGCGGCATCACCGTCGCCTACGTCATCCACATCGTGACGGCGCTGTGCGCGTGGCTGCTCCTGCTCGTGCTGGTGAAGGACGCCGACGACTCGAAGGGGCTGCCGCAGCACGAGCACGTGAACTTCACGGCCGTCCTGCGCGAGCACTCGCACGTCTTCCTCACGGCGGGCATCGCCGCGACGACCATCCAGACGCTGCGGGCGACGCGGCAGCTCATCCTGCCGCTCTGGGCGGACCACATCGGGCTGGATGCGAGCGCCGTCGGCCTCGTGTTCGGGATCTCGATGGCGATGGAGATGACGCTGTTCTACCCGGCGGGTTCGGCGATGGACCGCTGGGGGCGCAAGTCGGTGGCGCTGCCGTGCCTGGGGATTATGTCCATCGGTATGCTCGTGCTGCCGCTGACGCACGGCTTCATGGCGATCACGGTCGTGGGCCTGCTCATCGGCTTCGGGAACGGGCTCGGGAGCGGCATTGTCATGACGCTGGGCGCGGACTTTTCACCGGATGTGGGGCGCGCGCAGTTCCTCGGGGCGTGGCGCGTGTGCGGCGATATCGGAACGGCGGGCGGCCCATTGCTGGCGTCGGCTGCGATCTTCGCGATCTCGCTCGCGGGGGCGTCGCTGATGATGGGCGCGGTCGGCATCGTCGGCCTGGGCATCATGGTCCTGCGCATGCCTGAGCCCCTGCACGCGGCGCGCCGGGAAGCAGAGGCGAAGCTCGCCGCGGAGGGTGCGCCGGCCGGCGGCGGCTCCTAGCTCCCCGGCTCAGGCAAGGTCGGGGAGGCGGTTCGACCAGCCGAGGGCGGATTCGAAGGCGTAGGCGGCACGCAAAATCCGGCCCTCATCGAAGAAGTTCCCGATGATCTGCAGCCCGACGGGGAGGCCTTCACTGAGGCCGCACGGCAGGCTCAAGCCCGGGAGACCGGCCACGGAGGCCGGGAGCGTGTAGACGTCGTTGAGGTACATCGCGAAGGGGTCGTCCACCTTCGCGCCGATGGGGAAGGCGACCGTCGGCGAGGTGGGGGTGACGATGACGTCGTACTTTTCGAACGCGGCCTGGAACTCGCGATTGATGACCGTGCGAACCTTCTGCGCCTTCAGGTAGTACGCGTCGTAGTACCCGGCGCTGAGCGCGTAGGTGCCGAGCATGATGCGGCGCTTCACTTCGTTGCCGAAGCCACCCGCGCGCGTCTGCTCCATGTTCTCCCACATGCTGGCGCCCGAGCGGTCGCTGAAGCCGTACTTCACGCCGTCGTAGCGGGCCAGGTTCGCGCTCGCCTCGCTGGGGGCGATGATGTAATAGACGGCGAGCGCGTGCTCGGTGCTGGGCAGCGAAAGGCTCGTGTCGACTTCGCAGCCGAGGTCCTCGAACAGCTTCAGCGCCTCGTCGATGCGGTCCTTCACGCCCGGCTCCATGCCTGCGATGAAGTATTCGCGCGGCACGCCGATCTTCATGCCGCGAACGTCCTGGCCGAGGTACGCGCGCAGGTCGGGCAGGGGCTCGGGGTTGCTGGTGCTGTCGCGCGGGTCGTGCCCGGAGATGCAGTCGAGCATCGTCGCCACGTCCTCGACGTCGCGGCCGATGGGACCGACCTGGTCGAGCGAACTGCCGAAGGCGATGATGCCGAAGCGGCTGACGCGCCCGTACGTGGGATCGAAGCCGACCATGCCCGTGAGCGATGCCGGCTGGCGGATGCTGCCGCCGGTATCGCTGCCGAGGGAGACCAGCGCCTCGCCGGCGGCCACCGCCGCGGCCGAGCCGCCCGAGCTGCCGCCGGGCACGAGGTCCAGGTTCCAGGGGTTGTGCGAAGCGCCGTAGGCCGAGTGCTCGGTGCTGGAGCCCATGGCGAACTCGTCCATGTTCGCCTTCCCGACCATGACGGCGCCCGCGCGGCGAAGCTGCTCGTAGACGTGGCTGTCGTAGGGCGGGATGAAGTTCTCGAGGATGCGCGAGCCCGCGGTGGTGCGCACGCCCTTCGTGACGATGAGGTCCTTCACGGCCACGGGGATGCCCGTGAGCGGCGTGGCGGTGCCGGATGCGAAGCGGGCGTCGGCCTCGCGGGCCTGCTCCAGCGCGAGCTCGGGCGTGCGCGTGATGTAGGCGTTCACCTTCGGCTCGACCGCCTCGATGCGATCGAGGACGGAGCGGGTGAGTTCGACCGAGGAGAGTTCGCGCGCGCGGAGCTTTTCGTGGGCCTCGTGCGCGGTGAGCCGCCAGGCCTCGGCCATCATTCGAGCACCGCCCGGACGCGGAAGTAGCCATCCTCCTGCTCGGGGGCGTTGGCCAGCGCGGCGTCCTGTGGAAGCGACGGTGCAACTTCATCGGCGCGCATGACGTTGGAGAGCGGGAGAGGGTGCGCGGTGGGCTCGATGCCATCGGTGTTCACGGCCGCGAGCGCGGCGAAGTGCTCGAGGATGCCCGAGAGCTGGGTGGTGAAGCGTTCCACATCCGCGGGAGCGAGCTGGACGCGGGCGAGCCGCGCGATATGGAGGACATCGTTGGCCGTGAGCGACATGGTCGAAGGGTACACCATGAACCCTTTACCGCCCGGGTGCCGGGTTGCGATGGCTTTGCTACGCTCGCTGGCGATGCGTCATATCGGCACCGTGGCGCGGCCTCCCGGGGCCGCCGGCCGGGCGGTCTCATGAGCACGCTTCAGCACCGTCGCAGGCTGCGGCAGCGGCGCCAGGCGAAGCGCGGCGGCGCGGGCCTGAAGATCGCCCTCTTCCTCGTGTTGGGCCTGGGCGCGCTCGGTGCGCTCGGCGCGGTCGCGGCCGTGGGCACGGTCTTCGCCGTCTACCAGAACTACGCCGACGAGTACGTGCCCATCGAGGACAAGCTCCGGCAGACGCAGATCGGCCTCACCGAGATCTACGACCGCAACGGCGAACGGCTGGGCGCGCTCCCGAACCCGGATGCGCAGCTGCTCGACCCGGTAACGCTCGATCGGATTTCGAAGTGGGTCATCGAGGCCACGATTTCGACCGAGGACAACACCTTCTGGGACAACCCCGGGATCAACTTCGCGGGCCTGCTGCGCGCCGCCTGGGAGAACTACGCGGGCGGCGGGATCGGTTCGGGCACGGGCGGTTCGTCGATCACGCAGCAGCTCATCAAGAACGTCTACATCTGCCCGAACATCGCGACCGAGACTTCGGCGGCCTGCCTGGGCGCGGCCCGCGAAGGCAAGGCCGGCGTCGACCGCAAGCTGCGCGAAATCGCGTACGCGCTCGAGCTGGAGAAGGACTACCCCAAGGAGAAGATCCTCCAGTGGTACCTCAATCAGATCTCGTACGCCGACCGCTACATCGGCATCCAGGCGGCGGCACAGGGCTACTTCCATAAGGACGCGGCGGACCTGACGCTCGCCGAATCGGCGCTGCTGGCGGGCGTGCCGCAGTACCCCACCCTGTACCACCCGCGCCTGAACTGCGCGAAGGTGGACGGCGACCCCGAGGGCGAGTGCGCCGTCGACACCGAAGGCCGGACCACCGTCGTCGGCGACGCCAAGCAGCGCCAGGAAGAAGTGCTCGACCTGATGCTCGTGCACAAGCGCGCGACGGCCGAGGAAGTGGCCGCGGCGAAGGCGGAACCGCTCCTCGTGTGGGCGGCGACGAACCCGATCAAAGCGGCGGCGTTCATCGACAACCAGGTGCAGCCGCGCCTCCAGCGGATGTGCGAAGCGGGCATCCTGCCGAAGCTCGAAGCCGCAAAGGATTGCGCGGCGAGCGTGGCCTCGGCCGGCTACAAGGTGACGACGACCCTCGACGCAAAGGAGACCGAGGTCGCCCTCGGCATGCTGCGCGACTTCGTGGCCGAAGGGCTCAAGAACGGCTGCGAGTGCTACAACGCCGCCGTCGTCACGATTGAGCCGTCGACCGGGCAGGTCATCGTGTACGCGCCGAACCGCGACCCTTCGTACCGGTCCGACCGGCGTGTCGCGGGCGAGATCGACCAGCTGAACGAGATCAACCAGCCCGGTTCGTCCTTCAAGCCCGCGGTGTACCTGACGTGGTTCGACAAGCTCAACAAGGCGCCGATGTCGATCCTCTGGGACACCTCGCCGCTGCCCGTCGAGGGCACGGAGATCGTCAATCCCCGCTCGGGCGACCCGAAGTCTGAGGGCCTGATCACGGCGCGCGGGGCGCTCGGCGGGTCGCAGAATGTGGGCGCATTCCGGGCGGCGCAGGAGGCCGGCGTCGATAACGTCATCGAGATGGCGAAGCGGCTCGGCATCACGACGCTGCACCAGCGGTTCGACCCGACGTTCCGTTCGCACCCGGATGTGACGTACGGGGCCTCGATCGCGACGGGCGGCGCGAACATCCGCGCCATCGACATGGCGTACATGGACGCGACGATTTCGAACATGGGCGTCATGGTCGGCACGCCGAACCTGGTGCCCAAGGACAAGTACATCGACCCCAAGAACCTGAAGTCCACGGCCCTGGACAAGGGCGCGGACTACGAGCTGGCGCTGCAGCAGGCGCTCGATTTCGCGCACGGTCACATCCGCCTGCCGGGGACGCGCGAGCTGGACCCGGTGGTCGTGCTCCAGGTGACGGACCACGACGGGCACGTCGTGTACACGGAGCCGGAGCCCCAGCGCCGCGAGGTGGTGAACGCGGGTTCGGTGTGGCTGCTGCACAGCATCATGTCGGACTGCACGGCGCGCTTCATCATCTGGAGCTGCGGCGGGAGCAACAACGACCTCGCGCTGGACTTCTTCCTCGATGGCACCAAGATCCCCGGCGGCGTGAAGACGGGCACGCAGCAGGGCCCAAAGAGCGCGGCGGACACGCTCGAAACGTGGATGACGGGCTATTCGCGCTACGCCGCGACGGCGCTCTGGGTGGGCAACGCGACGAACGAGCTCGTGCGCGACGGCCCGCAGTACAACTACGCGGCGGCGAACACGACGGTGAAGCTCTTCAAGAACTGGATGGGCGAATACCACCGCTACCTGCGAGACAAGGGCACGTTCTCGACGCCAGCCGGCTTCGATTCCGTGCGGCCCAAGAACGTGGCGCAGCTGTCGTTCATTTCGCCGCACACCGAACGCAGGGGGGCCGGCGGGTGCGACCAGACGGTCACCGGCTGGCGCCGCACCGACGTGAGCTACGCGGACGAGTGCGAGGAGCGGGAGATCGACTCCCGCAACGGCCAGCTGGCGAGCGATGCCACGCCCGCGCAGTACCGCGTGAAACAGAAGTTCCCGAAGCTCCCGTCGTTCAAGACGGACACCGCGATCGAGCTCGCGAAGCAGCTGAAGATCCCCATCGCACCGACCGAGAAGAGCAGCGGCACGGCGGCGGTGGTGCTCACCAGCCTGAGCCCGGGGAAGACGGTGAACACGGTCACGAACGTCGTCGGCAGCGTCGCGAACACGGGCAACCTGAAGGGCTGGAAGCTCGAAATCGGGACCGGCGCGGCGCCCACCGAATGGAAGCCGCTGGGCCAGGGCACGAACGCGGTGACGGACGCCGTGATGGGCACGATCAACCCGGCGGAGTACCCGCCAGGGGTGTATACCGTGCGCCTCACGGCGGACGACCCGCTGCTGCGTGGGCTTTCGACGAGCGTGACCATCAACATCCAGACGGGCGGGACGCCGACCTCGGGAGGGACGCCGACGGTGCCGTTCGGGAGCACGCCGCGGCCGCAGATCACGCCGCAGCTGCCGGTGCCGAACACGCCCGTGCTCAATCGCACGCCGACGCCACCCCCCTGACGGAGGCTCCGCGGGCAGCGCGGTCCTAGGTGAAGCGGCTGCCCGGCTGGAGACTCACGGCGCGAGCCCATTCCGCCGCGGGCATTTTCTTGCCGCCGTCGGGCTGTACCCGCGTGACACGGAGGACGCCGCCGTTCAGGCGCACATCGAACCCGTCGTCATCGACGCGGAGGATGCGGCCGGGCATGCCGGGCTCGACGGCGCCGGTGAGGCGGCAATCGAAGATGCGCACCTTCGCCTCGGCGAACGTGGTCCATGCGCCGGGCTGCGGGTTGCAGCCGCGAATGAGCGCGTACAGCGCGTCGGCGGGGCGATACCAGCGGATGGCGGCATGGCCGTCGCGGCAGGGCGGCTCATACGTCGAGCGGGCGTGGTCCTGGGCGATGCGCAGCGCGTTGCCGCTCGCGACGAGGGCGACGCTTTCGGCCATGGCCTCCACGCCCATGGGGAACAGGCTGTCGAAGTAGAGGCTAGCAACAGTGTCGTCGGGGCCGATGGGGACCGCGCGCTGAATGAGCACGGGGCCGGTGTCGATGCCGTCATCGGGCCAGAAGATGGTGATGCCGGTCTCGCGGTCGCCGTTGATGATCGCCCAGTTGATGGCGGATGAGCCGCGGTGCAGGGGGAGCAGGCTCGGGTGGTACTGCACGGTGCCGTTCGCGGCCATGGCGAAGAGCTCCTCGGGGAGGATGTCCGTCACGAAGGCCATGAGGCAGAGGTCGCCGGCGAGCGGGCGCCAGGCGGCGAGCCCCTCCGGCGTCTTGAGCGCGGCGGTGGCCACGCGAGGCAGGCCGGCGGCTTCGGCGGCCGTCCAGAGCGGGTCGGGACGGGCGCCGGGGGTATCGGGTGCGCTGACGGCGCTGACGGTGATGCCGTCCTGCAGGAGGCGCTTGAGGACGGCTTCGCCGAATGCCGCCTGGCCGATGACCGAGACCTTCATGGTGGTTCTCCCGCCGCGTTGTGCGCCCTCGGTCAGCCTACCGTAAACTGGCCGGAGAGATGAACGCACAGACTGCGCGAGAGGGAACCTGGGGCGACGGCACGCACGTCGCCCCCGTGCGCGGCGGCTCCTGAAGCCGGTATCCGCGCCGCCCGTCCCCGGGCCTACCCCTGCAGGAGAACATTCCTTGGTACGCGTCGAACCCGCACGGCTGAGCGATGCAGCCGCTATCCACGATCTGGTGACCTACTGGGCCGACCACGGCGACATGCTTCATCGCCCCATCGCCGAAATCTACGAAGCAATCCGCGACTTCAAGGTGGCGCGCCACGAGGGCCGCGTCGTCGGCACCGGGTCGCTGCACATCATGGGGTCCGACCTCGCGGAGGTTCGCTCGCTGGCGGTTGCGGCCGATTCGCAGCTCCACGGCGTGGGCGCCGCGATCGTCGCCGCCTGCGTGGCCGATGCGCGCACGTTCGGGCTCGAGCGCGTGTTCGCCCTGACCTACAAGCCGGGCTTTTTCGAAAAGCAGGGCTTCCGTGTGGCGAACGTGATGGAGTTCCCGCAGAAGGTCTGGAACGAATGCGTGCGCTGCCCGTTCTTCACGAACTGCAAGGAAGTGGCCGTCGTGCAGGACCTGAACGGGGCCGACCTTTCGGTGCCCATGGCGCCCAACGCCTGACTTCCCGGTACCGGAAATGCAAGAAGGCCCTCCATCTGGAGGGCCTTCGCATTGCTGGTGCCGGACAGAGTCAGGCGGGGTCGTCCTCGCCGTCGAGCGTGGAATCGAGGGCGGCGACGGGAAGCATGTCGGCATTGATGCCGGTTCCCGTGGCCGCGTGCACGGAAACATCCAGCCCCGGCGCGACGGCCGCGAGCCCGTGGCCGAGGTGGAACGTCAGGCGCGCCGCGACCGCGCTCGCGGCTGATGCCCCCGTCCCCTGGAGGACGACGCCCATGCTCGTGGCGGTGAAGCGGCCAACGTGGTCCGTCGCACGCGTGAGTTCGCGCACGCGGCGGGCGACGGCGCTCATGACGCTGGAGCGGGTGAGGCCGCAGCCCCGGTCGCGGATGGATTCGAGGCCGCCCACCTGCACGATGAGGAACGAAAGCGGCGCGTTCGGCGCGAGTTCGCCCACGAGGTCGAGCCGTTTGAGCAACTGGTGGCGCGCGACGACCATCGCGCGCGGTTCACGCGATGGCGCTCCGGCGGTCTCGCGGGCGCTCGCGGCGAGTTCAGCCGGGCGGAGAAAAACAAGGTTGGCGGGAACCGTGGTCATTGTTGCCATGGCACTGTTCCGTTCGTTTAGCTAGTGCGGATTCTCCGTGGCGGGTCATCAAGATTGTGATAGGGCAACCCCCAAGCGGGTCGCACCCCTTCCCCAATTCTTACGCCGGCCGTTTCGCCGGTGTTGCACCGGGAGCGCGCATCTTGCCGCGCTTTCGCCAAAAGTACGCCGCGCTCACGACGATTCCAAAGACCCAGAAGCCACCGAGCGCGAGCGTCACGCGCAGGTCCTTCCCCAGCTGGTCGCCCGCGGCGACCGCGACGAACGTGGGCAGGAGCATGCCGAAGAAGCTCGCCACGAAGAAGGGGACGAAGCGGATGGACGTCATCCCGGCGACGAACGAGATCCAGTCGAAATTGACCACGGGCATCATGCGCGCCCAGAAGACGACCCGGCCGCCGAAGTTGTCGACGAGGCCGTCGAGGCGGTTCGCCATCTTGCGGCCAATGAGCCGCGCCAGGTAGCGGCGGCCGAGCACGCGAGCGGTGTAGAAGGCCATCACAGAGCCCAGCATCATCCCCGCCATCGAATACACGGAGCCGAGCACCGGCCCCCACGCCAGCCCGGCGGCGATGAAGATGGGCACGTTCGGGATGGGCGCGAAGAGCACCGAGATCGCCATCACGAGGATGAACACGAGCGGCCCGAGCGCCCCCTGCCGGTCGACCCAGTCGCGGAAGGGCTCGGCATCGAACGAGGTCGGGACATCGAAGAGGGCGCCCGCGCCGATGTAGGCGGCGAAGAGCGCGACAAAGCCCAGCACGAGGGCGGCCACCACGCCGCGGCGCATCAGCAGGGGCGTGGGCTC
Organism: Dehalococcoidia bacterium; assembly: GCA_046328225.1. GTDB lineage: Bacteria > Chloroflexota > Dehalococcoidia > Tepidiformales > Tepidiformaceae > Amarobacillus. The sequence continues at coordinate 13,169 of JAXLWZ010000005.1, forward strand.
GTCCTCGAAGACGAACTGCTCCATCGACGGGAGCGAAGGCACATGGAGGTGATGCTGTTCGCGTTCGTCCATCAGGCGGCTCCCTTCGCGAACTGCTGCCGGAGGATGGCGTTGACGGCGTGCGGGGCTTCCTGCTGCACCCAGTGGCTGATGCCCGGGAGGTAGTGCAGCGCGAAATCGGCGGCGTAGGCCTCGGTGCCGTAGGTGAGCTCGCGGCCGAGGTAGGCGTCGTCCTCGCCCCACGCGAGCGCGACGGGCATGTCGAGCACGGGCACCGGGTCGGGCAGAGCGAGGGGATGGCGAAGGGCGGCGCGGTACCAGTTGATGCCGCCGCCGAGGCCCTGCAGGCGCCAGGAAGCGAGGAACATGCGGATGTCGTCCTTCGTGAAGGTGCCGGGGGCGCAGGCGCGAATCATGCCCCGGGCGAGCGTGTGGTAGTCGCGCGCGGCGAGGGCTCGCTCGGGGAGCCACGGCAGCTGGAACGCGAAGATGTACCAGCTGCGGAGCAGCTGTCGCGGCCGGCGGAGCCCCCGCCGCATGAGCACAGGGTGCGGCAGGTTGCACACGGTCAGGGTTCGGACGACCTCGGGATGCAGGATCGCGAGCATCCAGGCGAGGTGGCCGCCCCAGTCGTGCCCGCCGATGTGGGCGCGTTCGACCCCGAGGTGGCGGAGCAGCGCGAGCAGGTCCTCGAGCAGCGTGGCCACGTCGTACGGCCCGCGAGCTTCGGTTTCGCTGAAGCCGCGAAGGTCCGGCGCGACGACCCGGTACTCGGGCGCGAAGGCGGCAATCTGGTGGCGCCATGAGTACCAGCATTCCGGGAAGCCGTGGAGGAAGAGCACGGTCTCGCCGCCGCCCGCTTCGGCGTAATGCATGCGGATGCCGTTGATGTCGGCGTATTCATGGCGGAGGTCGGCGGGGAGCGTCGCGGCGGGCACCGGTGAGTCCTTTCGGCAACGGTATCAGATCAGAGGACGCGAACCTGGAGAAACCCGTACAGCAGCGGGATCACGAACACGATGGAGTCGAGGCGGTCGAGGAAGCCGCCGTGGCCGGGGAGGAGGCCGGAGGCGTCCTTCACGCCCATGCGCCGCTTCATGCCGCTTTCGAAGAGGTCGCCCACCTGGGCGGCAATGGGCATGACGAATGCGAAGTGCGACAGCGTGGTCCAGGGCACGCCGGTTTCGAAGAGCGCGTTGAGGCCGAAGCACGCGGCGACACCCGCCGCATACCCGCCGACAGCGCCCTCCCACGTCTTCTTGGGGCTGATCTTCGGCGCGAGCTTGTGGCGGCCGAACATCCGGCCCACGGCGTAGGCGCCCGTATCGACGGCGAAGGTGGCGAGGATGCCGAGGAATACCCACTTGCGGCCCTGGTCGACATCGCGCGCGAGGACGAGCACAGCGATGAGCGCGCCCACGTAGAGGAGCGCCCACCCCTGGATGCGGAACGGGCGCCGGGGACGGCGGCCGCCCGCGGGCAGGTATCCGAGCGCCAGCAGCCCCAGCGCGACGGCCACGCCGAACAGCAGGAACGACGGCGAACTGTGCGTGCCCGCCGCCATCACGCCGACGGCACCCGCGAACGGCGCGAACTGGCGGACCGCTCGCGACACGGGCAGCGTGGGGAAGAGCCAGCCATGGAGGAATTCGATCGCGGCGAGCGTGGCGATCGCCCCGGCGACGACGGCGAACGGCCAGCCGCCGACCCAGATCACCGCGCTCACGAGGGGGAGGCCGATGGCGGCCGTCATCAGGCGGAGCTGGAGGTTCGAACGCGGATGGCCGCCGGCGGCGGTCGCCGCGGTCGCGTTCACCGGGTGCGAAGCGCTTCGATGTCTTCGGGGAGCAGCCCGCCGAACTTGCGCTTGCGGCGGCCGTAGTCGGCGAGCGCGATATCGATGTCCTCGCGGCCGAAATCGGGCCAGTAGGCGTCGGTGAAGTAGAGCTCGGCGTATGCCGCCTGCCAGAGCAAGAAGTTGGAGATGCGGAATTCGCCGCCGGTGCGAATGAGCAGGTCCGGGTCGGGGCTGCCGCCAGTCGAAAGGCGGGCGGAAATCGCGTCTTCGGTGATTTCGTCGGCGCCAAGCTCGTCACGGACGGCCTGGCGGATCGCCATGACGATGTCGTCGCGGCCGCCGTAGCTGAAGCAGATGTTGAGGACGAGGCCGGTGTTCATGCTCGTGACCTCGATGGCGTCGGCGACCTGGCGCTGGAGCCACTCGGGGAGGGTTTCCATGTGGCCGAGCATGCGCAGGCGGACGTTGTTCTTGCGGAAGTTGTCGAGCTCGCGCTTGATGAAGTAGCGGAGGAGGCGGATGAGCGCGCGCACTTCGCGCTCGGGGCGGTTCCAGTTCTCCGTGCTGAACGCGTACAGCGTGAGGTACTGGACGCCATGGTCGGTGAAGCGCTCGATGACGCGGCGGATGTTTTCCGTGCCGGCGCGATGGCCGGCGGCGCGCGGGAGCCCGCGCTGGGCCGCCCAGCGCCCGTTGCCGTCCATGATGATGGCGACGTGGCGCGGGACGCGGCCGCCCGAGATGGGGGAGATGAGGTCGCCGAGGAGCTCGGGCGGAGGCTGTTCCGCCGCGGCCGCGGGCGCCGTCTCAGACTTCAAGGAGCTCCGCCTCTTTCTTCTTCGCCTCGGTATCGATCGACGCGACGTGGACATCGGTGAGCTTCTGGAGCTCTTCCTCGTGGTGGTGGAGGTCGTCCTGGCCCATGAGGCCGTCTTTCTCGGCCTTCCGCAGCTCGTCGTGCACGTGCCGGCGGACGTTGCGGCAGGCGACGCGCGCTTCCTCGGCCTTGGTGTGCACGAGGCGCACGAACTCCTTGCGGCGCTGCTCCGTCAGCGGCGGGATCGGGAGGCGGAGGAGCTGGCCATCGATCGCGGGATTGAGGCCCAGGTCCGACGCCTGGAACGCCTTCACGATCGCCTGCACGGCACCGCGATCCCAGACCTGGACGGTGAGCAGGCGGGCTTCGGGCGCATTGATCGTGCCCAGCTGCTTGAGCGGCGTGGTGGCGCCGTAGTACTCGATTGGCAGCGTCTCGATGAGGCTGGGATGCGCGCGGCCGGTGCGGATGCCCTGGAGGTCGCGCTTGAGGGCCTGGACGGCGCCATCCATCCGTTCATCGGCGTGGAGAAGCATCTCTTCGGGGTCGGCCATAGCGGGATCCTCCGGCGTCAGATGTTACAGGACGCGCACGGGCTCGGTGCCCGCCTCGGCGGAGACGATGGTGCCAACGGCATCGCCGCGGAGGGCGTGGTAGACGCCATCGGGCGCGTTCATATCGAAGACGATGATGGGCAGGTGGTTTTCCATGCAGAGGCTCAGCGCGGTGCTATCCATGACCTGCAGGCGCCGCTGGATGGCTTCGAGGTAGGTGAGGTGGTCGAAACGGGTGGCGGTCGGCACCTTCGCCGGGTCGGCGTCGTACACGCCATCGACGCCGTTCTTGGCCATGAGCAGCGCCTGCGCATCGGTTTCGATGGCGCGCAGGGCGGCGGCCGTGTCGGTCGTCATATAAGGGTTGCCGGTGCCGGCGGCGAAGATGACGACGCGCTGCTTTTCGAGGTGCCGGATGGCGCGGCGGCGGATGTACGGTTCGGCCACGGAGGACATGGCGAGCGCCGTCTGCGTGCGAACCACCACCCCGAGCTTCTCCAGCGCATCCTGGAAGGCAAGGGCGTTCATGACCGTGGCGAGCATGCCCGCGTAGTCGGCGGTGGCGCGGTCCATGCCGGTCTCGGCGACGGTGGCGCCGCGCCAGAAGTTGCCGCCGCCGACGACGACGGCAACTTCGATGCCTTCCTGCACGGCCCGGGCCACCTGGTCCGCGAGGTTGCGGACGGTGACCGGGTCGATGCCGAAGCTGCGGGGCCCCATGAGGGCTTCGCCGCTGAGTTTGACGAGGGCGCGCCGGTACCGGCCTGCCACGGGCTGCCCCCTTCCTGGCCCCTTAGCGGCCGAGTTCGAACCGCGTGAAGCGGCTGACGCGCACGTTCTCGCCCGTCTTGGCGATGACGTCCTTCACCAGGTCGCCGATCGCGCGGGAGCTATCGCGGATGAACGGCTGGGCGAGGAGGCAGACCTCGGCGTCGGTGCCTTCGAGGTCCGGCGTGCGGTCCTCGGGGCCGATGACGGCCGGGTTCATGGCCGCGACCTGCATGGCGATATCGCGAGCGAGCTTGCGGAAGTCGTCGGTGTTCGCGACAAAGTCCGTTTCGCAGTTGAGCTCGACGAGCACGCCAATGCGGCCGCCGGCGTGAATGTAGGCTTCGACGACGCCCTGCTTGGTCTCCCGCTCGGAGCGCTTGGCGGCGGCGAGGATGCCCTTTTCGCGAATGATCTCGGCGGCCCGCTTGAGGTCGCCGTTGGATTCGTCGAGGGCGCGCTTGGCGTCCATGACGCCGGCCCCGGTCTTCTCCCGGAGTTCCTTGATGAGAGCGGTGGTGACTTCGGCCACTGGGTGGGTTACTCCTGAACCGGTGCGTTGGCGGCGGCCTGCTGGGCAGCCGAGATGACGGTGACGGACGCGGCTTCCTCGGCGGAGGGCGCGGCGGGCGTCTCGTCGGCGGAAGCGGAGAAGCTGCCGGAGGCGATACCGGCCTCGGCGGCGGCGGTCATGCGCGCGGCGAGGTCATCGGCGTGCACGCCGGCGCCGGCGCCGGACTCACGGGCGGCGCGGCCCTCGATGGCGGCGTCGGCCATCTTGCCGAGAATCAGCTTGATCGCGCGGATGGCGTCGTCGTTGCTCGGGATCGGGTAGCTCACCGGGTCCGGGTCGCAGTTCGTATCCACGAGCGAGACGATGGGGATGTTCAGCCGCACGCACTCGGCGACGGCGATGCTCTCCTTCACCGTGTCGATGATGAACACGGCGGCGGGGAGGCGATCCATCTTCTTGATACCGCCGAAGTAGCGGTTGAGGCGCTCGATCTCGTTGGAGATGTCGAGCTGCTCCTTCTTCGTGAGGCGGGTGAATTCGCCCCGGGCGACGTTCGTCTCAAGGGTCGTGAGGTGGCGAATGCGGCTCTGGATGGTGCGGAAGTTGGTGAGCGTGCCGCCCAGCCAGCGGTTGTTCACGTACGGCATGGCGGCGCGGGAGGCTTCGATCTCGACCGTCTCGCGGGCCTGCTTCTTGGTGCCGATGACGAGCACCTCGCCGCCGCCGGCGACGGTGTCGCGGACGAAGTTGATGGCTTCGTCGAGGCGGGTGACGGTCTGCTGGAGGTCGATGATGTGGATGCCGTTGCGTTCGGTGAAGATGAACTGGCGCATCTTCGGGTTCCAACGGCGGGTCTGGTGTCCGAAGTGGACGCCAGCCTCGAGGAGCTGCTTCATGCTCACGGGCGTGACCAGGGGGTCCTCCAAAAGTGCGGCTGCGTAGATTTGCCCGGTTTCGCGGGCATGCGGCCGCCATTCGCGAATAGCCGAACCACCGTACCGCGCGCATGGCGTTCGGGATAGGCGGGCGGGCGGCGGATTGTTAGCGTGTGGCTATCGTCTTCGCCGAAAGTGCCTCACAATGGCTGGAAAGACAAAAACCCGAAGGGGGTTCGACTATGGCAATCACGCTCGCCGACAGCCCGGAAATGGCGGCATGGCGCCAGGAAGTCCGGAACTTCATCAAGACGGAGGCTCCGAAGATCTTCTCGGGCGGCGAAGAACTGGGTGAGAACTCCCTCTTCGGCCGCATGGGCGCCATGAAGCAATGGCGCGAGAAGGTCGTGGAGAAGGGCTGGGTCGCCCCTTCGTGGCCGAAGAAGTACGGCGGCGCCGGCATGTCCGTCGCCGACCAGTTCGTCATGAACGAGGAGTTCGCGGAGGCCGGCGTGCCCGGCAACGTCGGCGGCTTCGGCGTCATGATGATCGGCCCCACCATCATCGAGCACGGCACCGAAGAGCAGAAGGAAGAGCACCTCGGCGCCATCCTTCGCGGCGAAGTCATCTGGTGCCAGGGCTACTCCGAGCCGGGCGCCGGTTCCGACCTCGCGTCGCTCCAGACGCGCGCCGTCCGCGACGGCGACGAGTACACCATCAACGGCCAGAAGATCTGGACCACGGGCGCGCAGTTCGCGGACATGATGTACATGCTCGTGCGCACCGACCCGGACGCGCCGAAGCACCGCGGCATCACCTACCTGCTCGTCGATATGCACGCCCCGGGCGTGACCGTGCGCCCGCTGACGACGCTCGCGGGCACGCAGACGTTCAACGAAGTGTTCTTCGAGGACGTGAAGGTGCCGGTGCGCAACCGCATCGGCGAAGAGAACCGCGGCTGGTACGTGGGCACCACCACGCTGGACTTCGAGCGGTCGTCGATTGGCTCCGCCATCGGCGTGCGCAAGAACCTGGAGAGCCTCATCCGCCGCACCAAGCGCGGCGACGACGGCGCCTCGTTCGAGCGCAACCCGAAGGTCCGCCTGGAGTTCGTCGACCGCTGGGTCGAGTGCGAAGTGGCGAAGATGCTGAGCTACCGCGTCATCTCGATGCAGCTTTCGGGGAAGATCCCGAACCACGAGTCGAGCATGTGCAAGATGTTCTCGAGCGAGCTGACGCAGCGCATCTCGAACCTCTCGATGCACCTCTGCGGGATGCACGGGAACATCCGCAACCGCGCGTCGCAGGGCTACATGCAGAGCGTGAGCTCGACCATCGCCGGCGGCACGACGGAAGTGCAGAAGGGCATCATGGCCACGCGCGGCCTCGGCCTCCCGCGCGGCTAAAGCGACACCCCAGGCCTCACACTCAGGCCTCGCACGGCGGAAGCCCCTCCATTCGGAGGGGCTTCTTTCGTTGGAGCGCGGGGCGAGGGCTGCTTAGCGCGGGCGGAGGGGCGCGCCGCCGAGGTGGCTGCCGGCGTCGACGATGAGGAACTCGCCGGTGATGAGGTCCGCGCCTTCGACGAACCAGACGGCGGCCTGGGCCATGTCCTCGGGCGTGCCGGCCTTGCGCAGCGGGGTGTTGCGCTCCTGGGCGGCGACGGCGGCCTCGTAGGCATCGTCGCCCATGCCGCCACGGAGCCAGCGGCCCTGGATGAAGCCGGGGCAGACAGTGTTCACGCGAATCTCCGGGCCAAGGGCGCGGGCGAGGGAGAGCGTCATGGTGTTGAGCGCGCCCTTCGAGGCCGTGTACGCGACGGAGCTGCCGAGCCCCATCACCCCGGCGATCGAGGAGATGTTGACGACGGCGCCGCGGCCCGCCGCCTTCATGTGGGGCGTGACGGCACGCGTCATCTGGAACGGCCCGACGACGTTGACCGAGTAGATGCGCAGGAAGTCATCGGCGCTGAGGCCATCCAGGTTGGCGTGGTTCACGAACTGGGTAGTGCCCGCGTTGTTGATGAGGCCGTCGATGCGGCCCCACTTCGCCATCGTGGCCTCCACCATGCGGCGGCAATCCTCGTCCTTCGAGACATCGGCCTGCACGAGCAGCGCCTGGACGCCGAGCGCCTCGCAGGCCGCGGCCGTCTCACGGGCTTCGGCTTCGCTCTTCGTGTAGTTGATGACGACGTTGCAGCCCTTGGATGCGAGCAGCTTCGCGCAGGCCGCGCCCACTCCCGTCGCGGAGCCCGTGACAATGACCACACCACCCTTGATGTCCATGAACGGCTTCCCTCACAGCGATTTGGTGGGGCGCAGTCTACGGACCGGTGGCGGTGGCGTCGCGCGCGCTCAGCCGGCGGCGGCGACGCTGCGAATGGTGGTGATGAGCTGGGCAGCGGCTTCGTGTTTGCCGACGAAGGCGCGGGCACCGGCGTGCGACGCGAGATCACGGGTCGCGCGGTCGTCCTGGAGGCTGAGCATGACGACGGCGGCGCCCGGGCAGCTCTGGCAGAGCGCGCGCGTGGCGGCGATGCCATCCATGCCCTTCATACGGATGTCCATGAGGATGACGTCGGGATGGAGCTCGGGCGCGAGGCGCACCGCGGTCTCACCGTCGCCCGCTTCGCCGACGACGGCGACATCGGGCTCCAGTTCGAGCTGCATGCGCAGGCCCCTTCGCACCGAAAGCTCATCGTCCACCAGGAGCAACCGGATCACGCGCCACCTCCTGCACTCACTGTGGGCGAGGCAGTGCGAAGCATCGTCCCGCTATCGATGTGAACGCGCTTCGGTCTTTGGGCGGAGAGCCCCGGGTCCGCCCGGCCCGGGTTTACGGACCCGGCCGGGGAAGTCCGAATCCACCGCTGATAGGCCGCGGAAATAGGTTCGAACGTGACGATAAATGACGGCAGCAGCGCGACCCGAAGTAGCGCCTCGACGGACGGCCCGGGGCGCGGGGCCATTGAGTACACTGCGCGCATGCCAATCGACCTCACCCGCTCCGGCAAGACGCTCATCATCACGCTCAACCGTCCCGAGGCGATGAACAGCATCGACCCCCTGATGTACGACCAGCTGGGCGAAGCGTGGAAGGAACTGGAAGGCGACGACTCGGTCCATGTCGCGGTCGTGACCGGCACCGGCGAAAAAGCATTCTGCGCGGGGCGCGACCTGGTGAAGAGCTCGGAGGACATGGCGAACGACTGGAGCCGCCGCCGGAGCGATGGCCGCGACCACCTCACGCCCGAGGGAATCTGGAAGCCGGTCATCGCGGCGGTCAACGGGCACTGCCTCGCCGCGGGGCTGGCGCTGGCGCTGGGCTGCGACATCCGGCTCGCATCGCCGAATGCGACCTTCGGGACGATGGCGGCAAAGCGCGGAATCGTGGCGGGCGGCGGCCAGACGCAGCGGCTCGCGCGGTACATCCCCTTCGGCAAGGCCATGGAGATGATCCTCTTCGCCGAGCGCATCGACGCGGCCGAGGCCGAGCGGTACGGGCCTTCGTCAACCGCGTGTTCCCGCAGGCCGAGCTCCTGGACACGGCGCTGGAGTGGGCGCACCGCCTGACGCTGAACGCGCCGCTCGCGGTGCGCGCGATGAAGCGGGCGGCCTACGAAGGGCTGGGAGATGCCCTTCAGCGACGGCCTGCGCCTCGAAGGGAAGCTCTACACCGAGATCCTCAAGACCGAGGACGCCGCCGAAGGCCCGCGCGCCTTCGCCGAGAAGCGCCAGCCCGACTTCAAGGGCAGGTAGCCCGCGCCTCAGCCGTAGAGCGGCTTCGAGGCAGGGCGGCGTCGCGCACGGTGGCGAGGTCCGCGCGGGCGCCAGCCGTCATCGCGGGGATGTCGCCGCTGACGGTGATCATCTGGTAGCCGGCGGCCGCATGCTTCGCCGCGAGCGACGCGTTCGCATGGATCCCGGGCGCGACACCGTGGCGCCGGCAAACCTCCGCGATGTGTACGCGGGCTTCGTCGAAGGCGCCGCCGTTGTCCATCCCCGGCGGCAGGCCGAGCGTGATGCTGAGGTCCGCCGGGCCCACGTAGACGGCGTCAATCCCCGGCACGGCCAGGATGTCGTCGAGGCGTTCGACGGCATGGCGGGTCTCGATCATGGGGATGCAGGCGATCTGCTCGTTCGCGTGCGTGAAGTAGTCGGTGCCCGCGTAGTAGCCGGCGCGCGTCGGGCCATAGCTGCGGGAGCCCTGGGGGAAGTAGCGGCAGGCGGCGACGGCGGCCTTCGCTTCCTCCACGGAATTCACCATGGGGATGATGATGCCCATCGCCCCGGCGTCGAGCATCTTGCCGATGATGCCGAACTCGTTCCACGGCACGCGCACGAAGGGGATGGTGGGCGTGGTGGCAATGGCCTGGAGCATCGTGACCGCGACCTGGTAGTCGATGAGGCCGTGCTGCATATCCAGGCAGAGCCAATCGAAGCCCTGGTGCGCCATGACCTCGGCGGCGAACGGGCTGGGCAGGGAGAGCCAGGCGCCGTGGGTAACTTCGCCCCGGCTCCAGCGGGCTTTCGGGGTGTTCTCGCGCATCGCGGCCTCCGGAGTGGTGGTGGCGCGAAGGCTACGCCGTTGTCAGGGACGAAGCCACGAGCCGCGTCATACGCCTTATGTAGGGGAGTTCGCCCGCCGTTCTCGTTATCGTCACCTCGGTCCTTTGACGGATGAAAATTGGGGAATAATCCAACCCGGAGGCCTTAAAAACGTATTGCCTGTGAAGTGCGACACGTTTACCTTGCCACGAAGCCCGCAGCCAGCGGGCGACAAGACGAGGAAAACCAGAACAGGTAAAGCGATGCCGTTGTCCCAACACCGGCTGGCCCTGGTGGGTATCCTGCTCGCCATTGTCGCCACCTTCAGCGTCCAGGTCGCTTCCGCTGCGGAAGAAGCGAACACCCCCTCATCCAACCCCATCGCCGCGCGCGCCCTTCGCGATCTGGGCACGTGGCAGGGCGAATGCTGGCTCTGGATGCAGCGCGTGGTGCTCGATGCCACCGGCCGCAAGATCGGGTTCGATTACACCGAAGGCTTCTTCGAAGCCGGCGCCGTCGAAGTCTCCCTCAAGGACGCGCAGGCCGGCGACGTTATCCAGGTCGTCTCCGACCGCTTCCACGGCCCCGACGCCGATTACCGCGGGCTGCACACGCTCATCGTCCTTGAGAACAACGGCGACGGCACCGTGAACGGCATCGACGCGAACCAGAACTGGGACGGGATGGTCGAGCTGCGGTTCAACTACAACCCGGCTGAGAAGGCCGCCGAGTACGGCCTGAACTTCCATGTCTACCGCTTCGGCGCCGCGCCGGGGACGACGACGCGCACGTCGTTGCCGCCGGGTGCGAGCAAGGCCGTTCGCGCCGGTGACCTCGCGGTCGTGAAGGCCGGGCCCGAAGGGCTGAACCTCCGCTCGGAGGCGAGCACCGCGAAGGCGCCGATCGCGCTCCTGAGCGATGGCACGCAGGTGACCGTTCTGACCGACCCGGCCACCTCGGGCGGCCGCCAGTGGGTGAAGATCTCGACGCCGGCCGGAACGGGCTGGGTCGCCGCCGAGTTCCTCGAAAAGCAGGGCGCTCCCTCCGACGGCGGGCACACCTCCGGTTCAGGCGCGGGCACGACGGCGCCGCTGCGGCCGTTCCGCAACGTGCTCACGATGGTCTCCTTCGGGTCCTGAGCCTTCTCCCCTGACCATCCGGCTTCCACATGGCGGGTGACCACACCGGTACCTCCGTCGTACGCTCGACCGTATTCTCGCGACCCGGGGGCGGCGCGTCTGTGACCACCTCAACAATGGCCCGGAAGCTGCGCCCGGGGCAGGCGGAAGCGCTCGCGCGCTGGGGCGATGCCCTGCGGCAGGGCTCCCGCTCCGAGCTCGTGGTGGTGCCCGTCGGGTATGGCAAGACGGTCATCGGCGTGGGTTCGTTCGAAGTCGCGGCGAACGTCGCGGGGGCGGACACCTGCCTCTACCTGACGCCGACGGATGTCCTTCGCACGCAGGTCTACGGGGGCGTGGAGAAGGCGCTGCGCGTCACCGGCTCGACGCGGAGCATCCGCAAAATCCTCGCCGACAACGCCGCCCCGGACCGCGTCCGGAACACGGGTGCGAACTTCATCGTCGCGACCTACCAGCAGGTGGTGGCGGCGCCGGGGATGTACCAGCGCCTCTGCCGCGACCGGCGGGTCCACGTCGTCTGCGACGAAGCCCACCACCTCGGTGAGACCGGACGCTGGGCGGCGACGGTGACCGCCCTCGGCGCGTTCTCGACGCTGATGCTTTCAGCGACGCCGGTGCGGCTGGACCGCGATGCCATCGGCGGGGCGCGCTACGCGGACACGGGCGACGGCTACCGCCAGATCGACCCGCTCGTGCTCGTCTCGATGCGGCAGGCATGGAAAGAGCGGCACATCCTCAAGCACCTGAACCTGCAGATGAAGGACTACGCCGTGCAGCTGCGCGGCAGCGACGGCGAGACCTACGAATTCACCGCCTCGGAGATGGCGGAACTGCCGGACTTCGACCAGCGGTGCGTGCGGCAACAGCTGCGCTGGAACGAAGACTACGTGGAGCCGCTCGTGCGGGAGTTCGCGCTCGCGCTGCAGGCGAAGATCGCGGCTGCGCCGGGGCAGCACCAGGGGCTCGTCTTCGCGGCCACGACGGAGCACGCGAACCACCTCTGGCGTGAGTTCTCGCGCTGGCACCCGTCGCTGCGCTGCGTCGTCGTCCACAGCGGCGACATCGCCGACGCCGAGAACGACCGGCGGCTCAAAGGCTTCCACGCGGGCGATTACGACGTGCTCATCCAGGTAAAGAAGGCGAGCGAGGGGTTCGATGCGCCGACGGTGAGCGTGCTCCTGAAGCTCGACGCCGTCTTCAGCCGCGAGCCCGTGATCCAGCAGCTCGGGCGGGGGCTTCGCTACAACCACAACCTCCCCGAGCGCCAGAACCTGCTGAACGTCTTCATCGGTCGCGACCCCCGGCTGGCGGCCATCATCGAGCATCTCGAACGCGAGGTGCCGCCGGCGGCCGTGGCCGTACGGGGCGCGGAGTTGGAACTCTTCGGGCGCGACGACGATGCCGGCGACGACGACGAAGACACCGTCCCCGGCGAGCTGTTCGAGGACGAGGGCATGGGCCCGGAGATCACGGATGTCGTCGAGGCCGGCGACCTGAACGTCGATCACACGGGGCAGCTCATCGAAGGCCAGCAGCTGACGATGTTCGGGGTCGCGGCGCCGGCGCCCGTGGCCCGCGCGCAGGCCGCCCCGGAGCCCGTGCCCGACGTGGTCGATCTCGCCGGCGAGATGCGCGACGCCATCGAATACTGCAAGACGTGGACGAACCGGGCGGCGAAGGAACGCGCGCGCCGCCGCGGGCCCATGGAGAACCACCACGCCGCCCTCAACCTCGCCTACGCCCGCGAGACCGGGAAACGGGGAGCGCTTCGCACCTCGGCCGAGTACCGCGCCAAGGGCGACTGGATGAAGCGCCAGTACACGATCCTCCTCGGATAGGGGCGGGCGGCGGCGGAATCGCGGCCGGACAGCGGCGGTGCGCAGCGGCTCCGCCCATATAATCCCGCCATGCGCCCCGACTTCCTTCGCGCCCTGCCCCTGAGCACACGCTTGCGCGTCGCGCTCTCGCTGGTCGGGGCGACGATCTGCTGGGGCACGCTCGGGTACATGCTCTTCGGGCTGTCGCTCGTCGATGCGCTGTACCAGACGGTCACGACGGTGACGACGGTCGGCTTCCGGGAGCTGAAGCCGTTCAACACGGCGGAGAAGGTGTTCACGATGTTCCTCATCCTCACGGGGGTGGGAACGGTGCTGTACACGCTCACGCTCGTCGTGCAGGAATCCCTCGAGGGCGACATCGGGACGCGGTTCTACCGCAGGAGACGCGAGATGGAGATCAGCCGGCTGCGGGAACATTATGTGCTCTGCGGCTTCGGGCGCGTGGGCCAGGAGATCGCGCGCGAACTGCACGAACGGGGCCAGCAGTTCGTCGTCATCGAGCAGACGCCGGAACAGGCCGAGGTGGCCCGGCGCTTCGGGTACCTCGTCATCGAAGGCGACGCCTCGAGCGAGCGCGTGCTCGTGCAGGCCCAGATCGCGACGGCGCGCTGCCTCCTCGCGGCGAGCGACAGCGACGCGGGGAACACCTACATCACGCTCACGGCGCGGAACGTGAACCCGGGGATGTTCATCGTCGCTCGCGCGGCGCTGCCCCACAACGAGGAGAAGCTGCGCCTGGCGGGGGCCGACCGGGTGCTTTCGCTCTACAGCCTGGGCGGGCGGCGGATGGTGCTGCTCGCGATGCAGCCGCTGGCGGCGGATTTCATGGACACGCTCGCCACGGGCCGCCACGGGGACCTCGTGCTCGCCGAATTCGAAGTGAACGCCGAGAACGAGCTCGCGGGCCAATCCGCGGGCCAGCTCGTGGCCGGGACCTCGAACGCGACACTGCTCGGCATCCGGCGGCGCGGCGGCGAACTGCTCGTGGGGCCGCGCGAGACGGAGTGCCTGAACGAGGGCGACATCGTCATCGTGCTCGCCGAAGAGGGCGATATCGCCGCGCTGACCACGACCAGCCCGCGGCGCGCGCGCGCCATGGGGTAGGCATCGGACGGCGGGCTACCCTTCGAGGGCGGAGTGGTCGGGGACGATTTCAACGGGCTCGCCGGCGAGGGCACGCTCGCGGGTCCGCTCCCAGAAGGCCCAGAAGGCGTCGAGCGCCTCATCGCGCGAACGGGCCGGGTGCACGGCCGCCCGCGCGGCCTTCGAACCGCGGAAGTTCATAGTGTACCAGCCGAGGTGCTTGCGGAGCTGGTTCAGCTGGTAGCGCGGGTTGTCCGCGTAGTGCTCTTCGATGAGGGCGACGTGGCGGCGCGTCGCGGCGGTCATCCGCTCCCAGCGCGCGGCCGTATCGAGCACGTCGAGGCTTTCGTCGAACACCCACGGGCGGCCGAGCGCGCCGCGGCCGATCATGACGGACTGGCAGCCGGTCTCGGCCATCATGCGGCGGGCATCGGCCATCGAACGCACATCGCCGTTGCCGGTGACGGGGATGTCCACGGCCTCGACCACGTCGCGGATGATTTGCCACGGCGCGCGGCCGGTGAACTGCTGGCTGCGGGTGCGCGGGTGCACGGTGATGGCGTCGACGCCCTCGTCCTGGAGCATGCGCGCGACTTCGACCGCGTTGAGGTGCTGGTCGTCCCAGCCGCCGCGGATCTTCACGGTGAAGGGCACGGCGGTCGCCCGCCGCAGGGCGCGAATGAGCAACGCCGTCGCGGGAACATCGCGCATGAGTGCCGAGCCCTTGCCCTGGCGGATGATCTTGTTGACCGGGCAGCCCATGTTGAGATCGATGATGTCGGCGCCGGCGGCCTGGAGCGCCTCAGCGGCGGGCACGAGCACCGCGGCATCGCAACCGAGGAGTTGCATCGCGAGCGGGCGCTCATCGGGGTAGAAGCGGGCGATCTCGCGCGCGACGGGGTTTTCGCGCACGAGCGACATGGCGTCGATTTCCTCGGAGGTCGTCATCGCGCTGCCGCATTCGCGCGCGACCAGCCGGAAGGGGGCGTTCGAGATACCCGCCATGGGCGCGAGCCGCGCGATGCCGGTCACGGGGACGGAGCCGATGTGCACCCGATCAGTATCCGGGCAACGGGCGCCGGTGCCCACCCGCGGACACCCAGAGCATCTGCCTTATGTCGCGCGTAACCACACCCGGGCCGCTTCGTCAACGGACCAAGGTACGGGGCACGGGGTGCGACCTATGCAACTCCTTTACTCATGGTCGGGGACGGCAGGATGAGTGCATCCACTGGAGAGAAGGGAATCACGCACATGAATCGGAAACTGCTGGTTGCACCGCTCGCCGCCTTCGCCGCGACCTCGATGCTGCTCGTGGGCTGCGGCGCGGACGACTCGGCCGACGCGAACGTCGAGCTCGGGGACTTCAACTTCAAGTTCGATGCGAAGGACATCCAGCCCGGGACGAGCTCCCTGGAATTCGAGAACAAGGGCAAGCAGACGCACGAAGCCGTGCTCGCGAAGGTCGCGCCCGGCGTGAACGTGCAGGAGGCGCTCTCGTCGGACGGCCCGCCCGAGGGCGTCGAGGTGCTGTTCGTGGTCGCCGAAATGAAGCCCGGCGACAAGGCCACCTACACGGTCGGCAAGGACCTGGAGAAGGGGCACTACGTGATGGTCTGCACCTTCCCGGACACGAGCGACCCGCAGGGCACGCCGCATTTCGCGAAGGGCATGATCTCGGAGTTCGACATCAGCTGAGCCGCGCGACGGTAGGGTTCGAAGGCCGCCCCGTGGGGCGGCCTTCGTTGCGTTTCAGGCGCCGCGGAAATTGGGCTGGCGCTTCTCGTTGAAGGCGAGGACGGCCTCGCGGCTATCGGCGGTCATGCCGCCCACGCGCTGGTTGAGCGCCTCCAGGTTGAGCACGTCCTCCAGGGTGGCACGCTCGGCCAGGTTGAGGTTCTCCTTCATCCGCTTGAAGGCGAGCGTGGGGCCCGCTGCGAGCGTCGCGCAGAAGGCGAGCGAGTTCTCCAGGAGGGTGTCCTGCGGGAAGACACGGTTCGCGATGCCGAGTTCCAGCGCGCGCTCGGCGTCGAGGATTTCGGCCGTGAAGAAGAGCTCGCGCGCGCGGCCCGCACCGATGACGCGGGGCAGGTAGTAACTCGCGCCGTAATCGCCGCTGAGGCCGACGTTGCGAAAGGCCGTGCCGAAGCGGGCTTTGTCGCCCACGAGGCGAAGGTCGCAGGCGAGGGCGAGGCTGAACCCCGCGCCGACGGCGACGCCGTTCACGACCGCGACCGTCGGCTTGCCCATGGTGTGGAGGCGGTGGCTGACGGCGAGCTGCGTCTCGCGGAGCATGCGGACCTGCGTATCGAGGAATTCGATCGCGTTCGCGGGGGTGCCGGCGGTGTCGGTGACGCCATCGTTGCGGCGCTGCATCTCCTGCACATCGCCCCCGGCGCAGAACGCACGACCGGCCCCCGTGAGCACGACGCAGCGGACGGCGGGGTCACGTTCGCAATCGAGGAGGTAGCCGCCGAGCAGGCGGAGCAGGTCGCCGCCGAGAGCGTTGAGCCGCTCGGGCCGGTTGAGGGTGATGAGCGCGATGCCATCCGCTCGCTTGTCGAGTTCGCAGTCGGCCAACAGGTGCCTCCGGGCAGGGTTGGCGCGATTGTACGGGCTAGCCGTGGGCCGGGCGGACGGCGCGGGCGCGGGTGAAGAGCTCTGGCTCGCGGATGAGCCCGAAGCCGATGACGCCCGTCGCGACGAGGATGGTGCCCATGACCAGGTAGACGTACTGGATGCCGAACGCGTCGTTGACGGCGCCGCCGGCGAGCGGGCCGATGAGCAGCGCCATCGACTGCATGCTCGCGGCGAGGCCGAACGCCGCCCCCTGTTTGCCATCCGGGACGCTGGCCGCGATGAGCGCGTTCGTGCCCGGGACCATGGCGCCCTGGAAGAGCCCGGTCGCGCCCATCCAGAGGAGGAACGTGGTGTAGGTGCCCGCGAGCGCGACGGGGATGAAGAGCACGCCGGTGAGCACCGCGGCCGCCGTCACGCAGCGCCGGTAGCCGATGCGCTGGCCCAGCGGCGCCACCGACAGCGCTGCAAAGGTGCTCGTCAGGCCGATCATGCCGTAGACCAGGCCCGTGCCGAACTTCTCATCGAAGCTCCGGGACCAGCCACCGATGACGAGCGTGACGCTGTCGCGGTCGCCGAGGTGGCTGGCGAAGTCGTCGATGGAAATCGGCATGACCGGGCGCACGAACTGGGTCGAAAGCCAGAGGAAGAAGAGGAAGCCGAGCATGACGACGACCTGCCGCTCGGAGACGACAAGGCGGATGTTCCCGGCGAGCGAGCCGCCCTTCGGCTTGTGGCCGGGCACGGCGGCGCCCAGCGACGACTTGGATTCCTTCACGAAAACGAAGGCAAGCGCGACGGCGGCCAGGTAGAGCGCGCCGCAGAAGAAGAACGAGTTGCGAATGCCGAACGCAGCCGACGCCATGCCGCCGATGAACGGGCCCAGCGTGTTCGCCATGAACTGCCCGGTCTGGAGCATGCCCAGGGCGTAGCCGACGCGTTCGCGCGGGGTGGTGGAGGCGACGAGCGCGGCGGCGGCGCCCATCGTCCCGGCGAACGCGCCCATCAGGAATCGCAGCGCCACGAACTGCCACGGCGCCTGCGTCGCGCCCATGATGAGGATGAGGATGCCCGCGCCGAGCAGCGCGCGGACGAACATCGGCTTGCGGCCGTAGCGGTCGGCCATCGTGCCCCAGATCGGGGCGGTGAGCGTCAGGGAGAGGCCGGTGGCGCTGGCGGAAAGGCTCGTCCACCAGCCGATTTCGCCCTTGTCGGTGACGCCGAGCTCCTTGATGAAGAAGGGAATGAACGGGAAGACGAAGTTCGCGCCCATGAGCCCGACGAACACGCCGAACCAGATGAAGAGCAGGTTGACGCGCCAGTTGGTGTAGAGGGCGGGGTCGGCCGCGGGGGTGGACGTGGTCGCGGGGGCGGGGCTGCCCGGGTTCTTGGGTTGTGCCACTGCCTTCGATTCTTGCGCCGCTAACCTTTCACACCACCGCGCCGGTAAGGGCGGCCGTGACCGGCCGGGAGCTATGCCCGGCTACTCGTACACCTCGGCGGCATCGTCCGCGATCGGCGGTACCGCGGGCTCGGGTTCGGGGCGAACGGCGGCGGTTGGAGTAGTTCCTTCCGGGGCGGCCTCGCCGGGGCCGTCGCCCGCGACCTCGTCCTCGCCGTCCGCGGCGTCGTCGAAGTCGTCGTCGAGGTCGTCATCGTCATCGTCGCGGGCCGGGCCGCGCTTCGCGGTGACGATGGCATAGGCCCCGGCGCCGATGAGCAGCGGAGGAAGGCCCCAGACCAGCAGCGACAGCGGCTCGAGCGGCGCCTTCCCTGCCTGCCACGCGACGACGGTCAGCCCGAGGCCGGCGACCAGCCCGCCGAGGGCGGCGAAGAACACCCCAAGGAAGTTGCGGCGCCAGGCGAGCACGATGGAAGCGGCGACAGCGGCGAGTCCGAACACGAACGCCCCGAGGCCAAAACGCCCGGCAGTCGTTTCGAAGACGGATTTGCCGGTGATGTTGATCCAGGCGATGGACTGGCACCCGCCGCTGGAATCGATGGTGACCTTGAAGATGCCGCCGCCGCCCGCCGCGAACTGCGACGGCGGGATCGCGCCCGCCCAGGAGTAGCCCTGCCGCTCGCCGCCGGGCGCGGGCTGGAACGTCGTGCTCCACGGCCCCGCTTCGACCTTCATCGTGACGAGGCCGACGGCGCCGAACGCCTTGATCGCGAGGTCGAGGTCTTTCGTGCCATCGACTCGGTGGGCGTTGTGGCTCTGGTTGCCCGTGATGTCGGCGCCGTTGTAGTAGGGGAGGCAGGTGCCGGCCTGGGCGTGGGCCTCGCGCGGCAGGGCGAGGGTGAGGCTGGCCGCGAGCACGCCGGCGAGCGTGGCGGGCACGGCGAGAGCGCGAACAAAGGCTCGCATGGCGTACTCCGGGGCACGGGCGCCCCGTGTGGAGTATCGGATAGCGTTACCCGGAGTAACAGCGATACGGATCCGTGGGATGCGAGCGGCCCGGGCTGACTCGCCGGTCATGCCCTGGCGCCGACGCTCGGATGCATGACCACGGCCATGGCAGGGCGAAACGCGGCGGGGTGCGAGCAGGCGGCCACGGCCGCCGGCATCGCGGAGGACGCGGGCCTTCGCTACGTCTCGGACGTGACCCCGGGGATCGCACGCAGACGGGCCCGGGGCGGCTTCCGGTACACCTTCCCGGATGGCGGGCCCGTGCGCGATGCCGCCACCCTCGCCCGGATCCGTTCGCTGGCGGTGCCACCGGCCTGGACCGAGGTCTGGATCTGCCCGGACGCGGACGGGCACATGCAGGCGACCGGCCGGGATGCGCGCGGGCGGAAGCAGTACCGCTACCATCCGCACTGGCGCGAAGTGCGCGACGCCTCGAAGTACGACCGGCTGCAGGCCTTCGGGGCGGCGTTGCCTCGCATCCGCGCGGCGTGCGACCGCGACCTGCGGCGTCCCGGGCTGTCTCGCGAGAAGGTGCTCGCCGCCGTCGTTCGGCTGCTGGAGGCGACGCTCATCCGCGTGGGGAACGGCGAGTATGCGCGCGACAACCGGTCCTATGGGCTCACGACCCTGCGCGACCGGCACGTCAGCATCGATGGCTCGCGGATCGAATTTCGCTTCCGCGGCAAGAGCGGTGTGCGCCACGACGTGCGCCTGCAGGATCGGCGACTCGCCACCGTCGTGGGCCGCTGCCGCGAAATCCCCGGGCAGGAGCTCTTCCAGTACTTCGATGACTGCGGCGAGCGCCACGCCGTGACCTCGGGCGATGTCAACGCCTACCTCCGGGCCATCGCCGGCGACGCGTTCACGGCGAAGGACTTTCGCACGTGGGCGGGCACCGTATTCGCGACCATGACGCTGCGTGAGTTCGAGCCGTTCGGTTCGCCCGCGGAGGCGAAGCGAAATATTGTGCGAGCGGTCGAACGCGTCGCCGAACGCCTCGGCAACACGCCCGCCGTGTGCCGCAAGTGCTATATCCACCCGGCCGTGCTCGATGCGTACCTCGAAGGGACGATGCTGCAATCGTTGCGCGCGGAAACGGCGGCGATGGATCGGGTGAGCACGGGCCTGCTGCCAGACGAAGCGGCGGTGCTGGCGCTCCTCGGCGAGCGGCTCGCGCGGGCGGCGGACACCGGCGCGGCCTGACTCCCCGGCGGCGTTACCGGCGCGTTACGCGGCGTTCACAGATCGATCGGCAGAGATTTTCCAAGGGTTCTCACGGGTAGCCGGGAGGCGCCACCGGACCCACGATCCCCCGGGTAACGCGACGGTGGACCTGGCCGCGCGGAGCACGGAAGGCGGCGCGTAGCCGTTCGAGCGGCCCATGCTCGATATGCCGGGCACCGCGCCGGGGGCAACGCGTATGACCGCAAATGCTGGCTGGGGCAGAGGGCGGCGGGTGCTGGTCGTGGAGGACGAACCGCGGCTGCGGCGTCTGATCGCGCGCCTCCTCGCCGACGAAGGGTTCGCCGTCGTGCAGGCCGAGCACGGTCTCGCAGGCCTCACGGCACTCGAAACAGGCCCCGCGCCGGCACTCGTGCTGCTCGACCATCACATGCCGGTGATGGATGGCGTGGCGTTCCTTTCAGTCATGCGCGAGACCTGGCCGGGGCTGCCCGTGCTGCTGGTGACGGCTTCGCCCGATGCGCCCTCGCTGGCGCGCGATTTCGCCTGCGCCGGCGTCGTCACCAAACCATTCCATGGCGCCGACGTCATCGCTGCCGCCCGTGCCGCGCTTCAGGATCGGGGAGGATCCGAACAGGCGGCAGGCTGACACCTGACCGTTCCCGAAACGACCCTTCATTCCCATTCAGGACACTCGTTCGCCCCCGATGATCACGGCACTCCCACGTGGCGGCCACCCGATGGACGGGCACGTGAACGGCAGGTGAAACGAATGCGAACGAAGCTTCCGGTAGTTCTTGGGGCGGGTGCGTTGCTGGTGTTTGGGCTGCGGAACGACGGACTCGCGGTGTTCACGGACACGGCCACCTCCACCGGCAACACGTTCACCACGGGTACGCTCGATATCAAGCTCGGCGACGGTTCGGCGACGCCCTCCGACAGCGTCACCGCGTCGGTCGCGTTCAACGCGATGGCACCCGGCGACTCGGTCACGCGGCCGGTCGTGGTCAGCAACGCCGGCACGAACGCGCTCCGCTACGCGATTTCGAGCGCGGCGACGAACGCCGACAGCAAGGCGCTCAAGGATTCGCTGGCGCTGGTCGTGAAGACCGCCGACGTCACGACGCCGGGCACTCCCTGCGACAACTTCGACGGCACGCAGCTCTACAGCGGCGACCTCGATAGCACGGCGGGGAAGATCCTCGGCGACAGCACGAGCGGCGCGCAGACCGGCGACCGCACGGTAGCCGCCGGCGCGACCGAGACCCTCTGCTTCCAGGTCTCGCTGGCGCTGAGCGCGGGCAACAGCCTCCAGGGCGCGGCCACGACGGCCACCTTCACCTTCGATGCGGAACAGACGGCGAACAACTGATGACCACCGACGCCTGGGCTCGCTACCGGCCAACGCCAGCGCCCGCACGGGCGCGTCACCTTCCCATCGGCGCCGTCGCGGAGTGGGCGGCGGTCGCCATCCTGGCGGCGGTGCTCGCGGTCGTCGCGTTCGAACCGTTCGGCGCCGTCCGCGCGACGGTCATTCGCGGGAGCAGCATGGGCGAGGCGATGCCGCTCGGCTCCGTCGCGATCTCGGTGGCGAAGGACGGCGGCGCCATCGAACCCGGCGACGTCATCGGCTTCCGCCAGCAGACCGGTCACGTCGTGTTCCACCGCGTGCTCAGCATCACCGGCGAAGCCGCGGGCCGGACCGCCGTCACGAAGGGCGACGCGAACGGCGCGGCCGACCCGAACCCGGTGTCGCTCGATGGCGAAGGCGCGCGCGTCCTCGCCTATGTGCCGTTCCTCGGGTATGCGGTGATGGCGCTGCGAAGTCCCGAAATCGTGGCCGCGCTGGCGGTGGCGGCGATGCTGGCGTGGCTGCTCGCGGATGAAGCGCGCTCGCTGACGCGGAAACTCACCCCGAACCGGCATCCCCGCTGGCGGCGATTCCCGGGGGCGCGCTGATGCGCCGGCTGCCGCGCGCGGGCGGGCGCATGACCGCGGTGCTCGCGGTCGCCGTCGCGATGAGCATCTCGTGGCGCATGGGCAGCGGCGGCGCCGTCTTCTCCGACAAGGGCGCGCAGGCGTACCAGTTCGCCGCGGACACGCTGGATGCGCCCACGAACCTGCAGGCCATCGGCGGCTCCTCCGTTTCGCTCACCTGGACGGCGAGTGCCGACGCCTATGCGAGCGGCTACCAGGTCTCGCGGGGCAGCTCGAGCGACGGACCGTTCACGCCGGTCGCGAAGGTCACCTCCCGGGCTACGACGTCGTACACGGACAGCCCCGGCGCGGGCCAGTGGTGGTACGTGGTCCGTGCCTACCGGCAGAACTGGATGAGCGCGGACAGCACCGCGGCCGGCGCCGTCGTGGGCACGGCGATCGGCTTCCTGCACAACAATCCCTCGCCCGCGACGGCCGGCACGGCCTCCCAGGCGGTCCTCCCGATCGACCTCAACGCGCCCACGGCAAGCACGCTCTACAACTACGACACGAACCGCGATACGAGCGCCGGGCTCACGCTGGTGCGGTCCTCCGCCGGCATCGCCGAGACGGATGCGCGAAGGATGCAGGTGTGGCGATTGGCCCCCATCGGCGTGCCCATGACCTTCAGCGGGGCCGCACAGGTGGTGCTCTACAGCGCCGTCGAAGGCTTCGCGCAGGGCGTGGAGGGCTCGATTACGGTCGCGGTCCGGGACGTCGCACCGAACGGCACCGCCACCACGGTCACCTCCGCGACGCTCATGCGGACGGATTGGCAGCAGGGCACGAAGGGCTTCGTACAGGACGGGGTGCTCTTGCCCACGTTCACCCACACTTTCGCGGCCGACCACCAGATCGAGATCAAGGTCGTGGTGAACTCCACGGCGGCCGATGTCATGTGGTTCGCGTACGACACCGCGGCCTACCCGGCGAGGGTCATTGGCCCCTGACCATCCGCAGGCCGGAGAAGCGAAGGGGCACGCCGTGACGGCGTGCCCCTTTTCGTTGTTGTCCTGGCGGCGAACGTCAGGCGAGGAGTTCGGCCGGGGTGAGGCTGAATTCCTTCAGCATCTGGTCGGCGTAGGTGATCTTCCCGGAGATCTGGGCCGGGTCGCCGTGAACCAGGCGGAGGCAGGCCTCGGCCATATGCTCGACGGGCGTCACGGTGTCCTTGTTGGCCTCGTTGATGAGGTGGTGATGCATCACGCCCGGGGTGGCCACCAGGCCGGGGGAGATGACGTTCACGCCGATGCCCTGCGGCGCCACTTCGGAGGCGAGGCCCGTGGTGAAGCGCTCGAGCGCGGCCTTGCACATGCCGTAGACCGTGCCGCCGCGGCCGGCCGAGTTCAGCTTCGGGTGCAGCGCGGCGTGCGAGGAGATGTTCAGGATCCAGCCCTTGCGGCGCTCCTGCATCTTCGGAAGCACGAGCTGCGCGAGGTGGAACGGCCCGAACACCTGCACTTCGAACATGAGGTCGATGCGCTTGCGCGGGAAGCTCTCGACCGGAATGAAGTACGTGATCGCGGCGTTGTTGACGAGGATGTCGACCGGGCCGTACGTCTCCTCGGTCTTCGCGATGAGGGCTGCGCGGTCCTCGGGGTCGGAGAGGTCGCAGCGGATGGCGGTGGCCTCGCCGCCGGCATCCTTGATGCGCTTCACGACGGAATTGATGCTGCCCTCGAGGATGTGGTCGCCTTCCTCGACGGTGCGGGCGGAGACGACGACCTTCGCGCCTTCCATCGCGTAGCGGATGGCGATGGCCTCGCCGATGCCCCGGGACGCGCCGGTGACGACGGCGACCTGGCCGGCGAGAACGCCGTTCTTGTTGACGGTAGCTGCCATGGGATTCCTCCAATTGGTGTCGCGGCCTGTGGCCGGAGAGTCGCGCTCGGACGGGCTCACGAGGGTGCGTGCGTGAGGCCCCGGGCAGTATAGGGCTGGCCGGGGCGCCGGGCACGCGCGCTCAGGCGAATGGTTGAAGTGCCTGCCGCTCCTCGCCGAAGGGGTCGGAGGCGAGGCAGGATTGGCGGTCGAAGATCATGGTCGGCCGGGTGGCGTCGTCGTAGGCGGGCCACTCGCCGATGCCTTCGTGCGCGGGGTTGCCCGTGCGCGCGAACGCGAGCCACGCATCCATCATGTTCCGCGAAAGCGCTTCGACCTCGGGTCCGGTGCCCGCGAAACGGTCCTGCGTCGGGGCATCGAGCGTGCCGAAGACGAACGGCATCTCCAGCGCATGGCACGACCCCATCGAGCCACGCCGGGCCGGCGAGGCGTGCGTGAACAGGTACACATAGGACGCGGGCTGGTGCGGGCGCTGGGCGAGCGCGAGCTTCATCGCGCCCAGGCGGAATCGCACGTCGGAGTCGATGGCGTCCTGGATGTCCAGGTTCGTGGCCGGGAGCCCCTTCGCCGTGCGCGAGGTGCGATACGTCGCGATCAGCGCGGCGGCATCGGCGTCGCTCGCGCGCGGGACGGTGGCGCGAATGCCCGCGACGAGGCCGGCTTCATCGGGCTCTTCGCGGCGCATCGTGGCGGCGAACAGCTTCGTTTCGTCGCGGTTCGTGCCCACGATGACGGGGATGCCCGCGGCGGCGCCCGAGCGGACGGCGGCGAGCGGCTGTTCGAGCAGGGATTCGCCATCGATGACGGGGCCGAAGCGCGGGCCGCCGCTGCGCGCGGCCTTCGCGGCGACGGCGGTCTGGGCATCGACGATAGCGGCCGCGGGCAGTTCGAGGATCTTCCCGGCGGAGGCGGCGTCGAGGCCGAGCTCCGCGAGCATCGCCTCGGCGAGGGCGCGCGCCGTCGCGCGGTCGCTGGCACGCCCGGTGCCACTCTGGAGGATGGCCTTGTGGAAGAGGCCCCGGGCGGCCGGCATCGCGAGCAGCGTGCCCACCGCCCCGGCGCCGGCGGATTCGCCGAAGATGGTGACATTGCCCGGGTCGCCACCGAAGGCAGCGATGTTGTCGCGCACCCATTCGAGCGCGGCGACCTGGTCGCGCTGGCCCGCGTTCGCGACAAGCCCCTGCCCCGGGAGGACGTCGCCGAGGAACAGGTAGCCCAGCGCGCCGAGGCGGTAATTGATGGTGACGACCACGACATCGCCGCGCGTCGCGAGCGGCCCGCCGTTGTACAGCGGTTCATAGCCGGCCCCGTGCGTGAAGCCGCCGCCGTGAATCCAGAAGAGGACCGGGCGTTTCGCGCCATCGGCGGCGGGGGTGAAGACGTTGAGGTTGAGGCAGTCTTCGTCCTGGGGGCCGCTCGCGGCGAAGCCCGCGATGGGGTGCGATGTCTGTGGCGCGGCGAGGCCAATGGCATCGGCGGTGCGGACGCCCGTCCACGCCGCGGGTGGCCCGGGAGCGCGCCAGCGAAGGTCGCCGGCGGGCGCGGCGGCGTAGGGGATACCGAAGAAGGCGAGGTGGGCCTCGCGCTGCACGCCCTCGAGCGCGCCGTAGGTGGTCTGGACGATGGTCACGCGGGACTCCTTGAGGAACGGTGGCGTGATTCTACGCCCGCGGACGAAACGCGCGGGAGCGGATAACGCGGCGTCAAGACAACCCGCTGGCTGATTGCCCGTACCGGTGCGCGGGGTGAGGCTCGCGGGCGATGGAGTTCGTTCGCGCGGCGATCCTGGGCATCGTGCAGGGGCTCACCGAGTTCCTGCCCATCTCGTCCTCCGGGCACCTGGTGCTCATCCCCGCGCTCTTCGGGTGGGACGACCAGGGGCTTTCGTTCGATGTCGGGCTGCACCTGGGCACCCTCCTCGCCATCCTCGGGTACTTCTGGCGCGATTGGGTGGAGATGGCGCGCGTCGGCACGGCCGACCTGGCGCGATACCAGTTCCGCTTCTCGCGCCACCGCCGGCCGAGCCAGTTCCTCTGGCTGATCGCGCTCGGGTCGGTGCCCGCGGCCGTGGTCGGCTTCCTATTCAACGATTGGATCGAAGAGCACGTGCGGCAACCGTGGCTCATCGCCATCACGCTCGCGGCCGTCGGCGCGGTGATGCTGTACGCCGACCGGCGAGGGACCCGCTCGCGAACGATGAACAGCATCGGCGTGGTGGACGCGGTCGTAATTGGCGTGGCGCAGGCGTGCGCGCTCATCCCCGGCGTCTCGCGGTCGGGCGCGACCATCACGACGGGGCTCTTCCGGGGCCTCGATCGGAACGATGCCGCGCGATTCGCCTTCCTCCTGGGCACGCCGGCGTTCGTGGGCGCGGCGCTGCTGAAGGGCAAGGACCTGGCGAGCGAATCGAGCACGGACCTGGCGGCGCTCGGCGTGGGCTTCGCCTGCTCGGCGGTCGTGGGCTTCGTCGTGATCCACTTCCTGCTGCGATACCTGCGCACCCGGAGCCTGGCGGTGTTCGTGTGGTACCGCTTCGGCGTGGCGGCGCTGACGCTCCTCATCGCGGGCATTCGCGTGGCCTGAGGTCTGCGCGTTCGCTGCCTCCGCCGTAGACTCGGGGCCGGAGGTGGCCATGCTGGAGAAGCTCCGCCTGGATGGCAAAGTGGCGATTGTGACCGGCGGGGGCCGCGGGCTCGGCCGGGAGATGGCGCGTTCGCTGAGCGAAGCCGGCGCCGATGTGGTCATCGCGAGCCGCACGGCCGCGCAGCTCGAGGCGACCGCGGACTTCATCGCGGAAGCGACGGGCCGCCGCCCGGTGTGCGTCCCGACCGATGTGCAGCGCTCGGCCGAGTGCGAGGCGCTCGTCGATGCGACCCTCCAGCAATTCGGCAAGCTGGACATCATGGTGAACAACGCCGGCATCGGCGACCGCCGCGGCGCCGGCTCTTCCATCTGGGACCTCTCGGACGAGGACTGGCTGGACAGCATCGAGGTCAATCTGTTCAGCACCTTCTACTGCTCACGCGCGGCGACACGGCACATGAAGGAACGGGGCGAAGGCGGCGCGATCCTGAACGTCGCCAGCGGCCTGGGCATGCGCGCGTCGGTGAATTCGCTCGCCTACGGGGCGGCGAAGGCGGGCGTCATCGCGCTCACGAAGACGACGGCCGGGCAGCTCGCGGGCGAAGGGATTCGCGCGAACTGCATCGTCCCGGGCTTCCTCACCCAGGCGCCGCCGCAGTCGGACGAGGCGAAGGAACGCATTCGCACCCGCGGCCTCTTCAACCCGGCCCTGCGGCTGGGCGAGGCATGGGAGATGGGACCGCTGGCGGTGTTCCTCTGCTCGGACGCATCGAGCTACATCACCGGCGAGATCTTCGTCATCGATGGCGGCGGGCTCGCCGGCGGAATCGCGCCCATGGGGCACACGGCGGGAGGACCCTCGAATGGCTGAGATCGACTGGCAACGGCAGCCGGGGTTCGACCTGGCGGGGAAGCGGGCGCTTGTCGTCGGGTTCGCGAACCCCGCCGGGCGCGCGATCGTGAACGCGCTGGCCGAGGCGGGCGCGGACGTGGCCACCGCCTCGGCCACCCTCGACGGCGACGAAGTGATGGAGGCAAAGCGCGCCAGCGGCGACGTGACGAAAGCCGGCCGGGCATCCTTCTCCCAGGGCTGGGATGTCACGCTCCCGACGAACGTGCAGGTGGGGTTCAAGCAACTGGTGAAGGAGTTCGGTTTCCCCCAGGTGCTGGTCTTCAACGCCGACGCGCCCCTCGCGAAGCCGATCGAAAAGACCACCGACGCGGAGTTCGGGCGGGTTTCCCAGCTGAACATGGCCGGCGCGTTCTATGCGTCCCGGTCATGGACGAAGGAGCTTCCCGAAGGGACCACCGGCCGGCTCATCTTCGTGAACAGCATGCTCGGCGAACGCGGCATCCCCGAGGGCGCGGCCTATGCGGCGGCCCGCGGCGCGATCATGGGGCTCGTGGTGGCGCTGAGCCAGGAACTCGGACCGCGGGGGGTGACCGTGAACGGCATCGGCACCGGCTGGATGGACTGGACGCAGGGCCGCGGCCCGGATGAGATCGGCGCGAACCGGCTGCTGCGCTTCATCCCCATGCGCCGCTTCGGCCGCGCGGACGAACTGGGCGGGCTCGCCGTGCTCCTCGCCTCGGACGCGGGCGGGTACCTCAACGGGCAGATGTTCCACGCCGACGGCGGCGTGATGACGCACATCTAGGATGCCGCCGGCGAAGCCGCTCGCGGTGCGCATGCTGGAGCAGCGGAAGGTGGCGTTCGAGCTGTTCGCATTCGATGCCACCATCCGCGACGCGACGCTGGTAGCGAAGGAAACCGGCATGCCACCGGAGTCGGTGTACAAGACACTCGTGGTCGAGCAGGACCCTCCGAAGGGGAAGCCCCTCCTCGTGATGATGCCTTCGAACGCGGAACTCGACCTGAAGGCGCTGGCCGCCGCGCTGGGGATGAAGAAGCTGCGCATGGCCAGCCACGCCGACGCCGAGCGCCACACCGGCCTGCAGGTCGGGGGCATCAGCGCGCTGGCGCTCACGGGGAAGGGGTTCGCGGTGTACATCGACGGCCGCGCCATGGCGCTGGCGCAGATCCTGGTCAGTGCCGGGCAGCGCGGGTACGACGTGCGCCTCGCGGTGCGCGACCTGCTCGCGCTCACCGGCGCGAAGCCGCTCGCGGGGATCGGGATCTAGCGGCCGGTGCTCCCGTGGCCACCGTCGCCGCGGGCGGTCTCGCTCAGTTCGGCGGCCTCCTCGAACCACACGGGCACCAGCCGCGTGATGACGAGTTGTGCTATGCGGTCGCCATCGTGGATAACGTGGCGCACCCCCGGCGCATAGGCGTAAAGGGTGACAATCAGCTCCCCCCGGTAGTCGGCGTCGAGCGTACCGAGCGTGCTGAGGATGCCCTGCCGCGCCAGCCCGCTGCGCGGCCGGATCTGGGCATCGAGCCCCACGGGCACCTCCATCGCGATGCCCGTGCCCACGAGCGTGGGAGCAGGCCCCACCTCCACGGGAGCATCCAAACAGGCGTAGAGGTCGAAGCCGGAGGCGTGCTCGGTCGCGCGGAACGGGAGCTTCGCATTCGAGCGCAAGCGGCGGACGCGAATCTGCGTCAGGCGTTCGCTCATCGCCGGATGACCGGGAGCACGACCGCGCTCGGGTGGGCGGCATCGTGGAGGATCGTGTTCACGGCCACCGCGACGGCGGCATCCGTGGCGATGGTCGCGCCAGTGTTCGTATTCCGGTCGAAGCGCGGGAAGTTCGAGCTGCTGACCTCGACACGGATGCGGTGGCCGGCCCGGAACAGCGCCGCGATGCCCGTCATGTCCACGGTCACGGCCACCGGCTCATTCGGACGCAGCAGGGCGACGCGGTCGAAGCCTTCGCGGTAGCGCGCGCGGAAGATGCCATCGCAGAGGTTGAGGGCGACGCCGTCCGGGGCCACGTCCACGAGCTTCACGGTGAAATCCGTATCGGGCTGGCTGCTCGCCACCCAGAGGCGCGCCTCAACCGGCCCTGCAATCTCGAGGTCCTCGGCGAACGCCGTGCTGGTGTAGCAGAGGACGTCCTGGCGCTGCTCGATGGCGGCCTGGTCAAACTGCCCCGCGGGCACGTCCGACGGGCTCACGAAGTTGCCCCCGCCGCGCGTGGGCGTAGGGTTCAGCGGGTCATAGATGAGGCGATCGGCCTGTTCGCCGGCGGTGGGCGCCGAGGTCGTGAGGGCGCCATCGCCGCGCGCCGTGTTCGCCGCCCCGTTCGAGTGCAGGAAGTAGGGGGTAAACGCGGCTTCCTTCGGCGGCCAGGCGTCGAAATCCTGCCAGCGATTGGCCCCGACGGTGAAGACGCGCACGGGCGGTTCGCGGTCGATGCCCGTGTCGCGGTCGCGCAGCCAGTGGTCGAACCAGCGCATGTGGAGCTCTTCGAGCACGATCTGGGCGACGGCGCCGAAGTTGGAGTGCCCGGCCTGCGTAGTGAGCATCGAACCGTGCACCCAGGGCCCGACGATGAGCTTCTGGCCGTTGCGCGCAATTTCCGTGGGCGCGTTTTCGCGCATGCCGGTGTAGTTGCGCAGGGTGCCACGCAGGAACATGTCGAACCAGCCGCCCAGGTTGAAGGCAGGGGTGTGGATGCGCGAATGGGCGGCTTCGATGCTCACGGACTCCCAGTAGGCATCGCGCGTGGGGTGGTCGAGCCACTCCTTGTAATAGGGCGCGACCAGGTCGTGGGCGAAGGCGGGGATATCGCGCACGGGGAGGTGCCGCAGCAGCGGCCAGTGGTCGAACGCGAGCGCGTACAGCCCGCGGAGGAGCTGCTGGCGGTGGGCGTCGTCCATGTCGCGCTTGAGCGTCTCTGGGATGGCGAACGCGGTCCCGGCCCACATCGTGTTGAAGGCGAGCTCGAAGGCCCCGCCCTGGTAGATCCAGCCGTCGTAGTAATCGGAAGCGGTGAGGCCCGGGAAGATCGCCTGCAGGTTCGGGGCCTGCGCGCGCGCCGCGAGCCACTGTGTCGCGCCGTAGTACGAAGCGCCGTACATGCCCACACGGCCGTTGCTCCACACCTGGCGTGCGGCCCATTCGACCGTGTCGAAGCCGTCGTCGATCTCCTGGTGGAAGGGGCGGAAGGTGCCTTCACTCTCGAAACGCCCGCGCACGTCCTGGATGACAACGACGTACCCTTCGCTCGCGGGCCGAATCGGCGGGAGCCAGTTGTAGGCGGTGGAGCCGACGGCCTTGCTGTAGGGCGTGCGCATGAGGAGCACGGGGTAGCGGCCCTCGGGCTCGGGGCGGAAGACGTCCGCGCGCAGGACGGTCCCGTCGCGCATGGGCACCGCCACGTTCCGCTCGACGCGGATGTCCATCAGTTCGGCCATGACCAACTCCGGCTGGGTGTGAGCGAAGCGTACACCGGCGCCGGGCACCGGAAGAGCGCCGCCCGGTACACTGGGGCCGTGGCGATCGACCTTGACCCCGGCGCGGCCGGCATCGGGAATGCGCGGCTGGTGCGCGCGATTATCGACGAGATGGCGGGCGGCGCGATCCCGTTCGAGCGCTTCATGGAGCTGGCGCTCTACCACCCCGAGTTCGGCTATTACCGCAAGCCCGGGCGCATCGGGCCGCAGGGCGACTTCCTCACGAGCCCGGTCATCCATCCGATGTTCGGGTGGGCTGTGGCGGGCTGGTGCCACGCGGCCTGGGAGCGAATGGGGCGACCGTCGCCCTTCACCATCTTCGAACCCGCGGCCGGCGAGGGCGCGCTCGCAGTGAGCGTCCTCGATTGGGCGGAGGGCCGCGCCGACGGCTTTCGCGAGGCCCTGCGCTACATCGCGATCGAGCCCGGCGCCCACGGCAACGACCCGCGCGTGGAGTGGGCGTCACCGCCGATCGCCGCCGCCGATGCCGGGATCGTGGTCTCGAACGAGCTCTTCGACGCCTTCCCCGTGCGGCTCTTCGACGTCGGTGGCCGGGGGCCGGTCGAGGTCGGCGTCGTGTGGAACGGCGAGGCGTTCGCGGAGGTCCCGCTGGGGGTGGTCTCGCTCGATGACGCGCCCACCGAAGGCCGTTTCGAGGTCAACCAGCATGCCTACGGCGCGATGCGCTCGCTGTGCGGGCTGGTCGAGCGCGGCGCCGTGCTCACCTTCGATTACGGATACCCGCAGGAGGAGCTCTGGGCACCGTGGCGAACGACGGGCACGCTGCTCTGCTTCTATCGCCACACGGCGCACGAGAATCCGCTCATCCACGTCGGCGAGCAGGACATGACGACGCACGTGAACTTCTCGGAGCTCACCTCGGCGGTGGAGGACGAAGGGTTCGTGGCGCACGGGCCCGTGCGGCAGTCGGAGTTCCTGCTTTCGATGGGCCTCGGCGCGCTCGTCGAGGGGGCCCGGAACGACATGGGCGAGTACTTCGCCCGGCGGCGCGCCCTGCAGACGCTCACGGACGCGGCCGGGCTCGGGCGCATCCGCGTGCTGGCAGCGACGCGCGGCATCGAGGGCCCGCTCCCCGGCTTCGAGGATGCCCCATGACCGGCGAACCACGCGACGAGCCGATCCGGGCGGGAGAGTCCGCCCCCGGATTCGAGCTCCCGGCCGTGACCAGCACCGGCGAGCAGGTGACCGTCCGGATGCCCGATGCCGCCGAAACCGCGCCGGTCCTGCTCATCTTCTACCAGGACGACGGCATGCCCATCTGCACGCGCGAACTGACCGCGATCGCGCTCGACCATGCGCTGCTCGAAGGCGCGGGCGTGCGCGTGTTCGGCATCAACACGAACGGGCTTGGTTCGCACGCGAAATTCCAGGAGCGTGACCACTTCCCCTTCCCGCTCATCAGCGATTTCCACGGCGATGCGGTGAAGGCGTACGGCTTCTGGGATGCGGACGAACGGAAGTCGCGGCGGGCGCTCGTCCTCGTGGGCGAAGGCGGCATCGTGCGGCACGTGGTCCCGCACTTCAATCCCGGGAACGTGAACGGCAAGGTCGAGATTTTCGCGGCGCTGGGGCTGGCCTAGCTCAGTCGAGCGGCGGGCGGGTGAGCGCGAGGAAGACCATGGGGAGGAGCCCGGCGCTGTTGATGAGCGCGAGAACGGGGACCCACGCACGCTGCCCGTTGCGCACGGCGCGGCGAATGGCGACGGCTTTCCAGGCGGTGTCCCACGCCACGACACCCGCGATCAGCGCCTTTCTTCCGGTGCCCACGGCTCAAGCCTACCAGAATGCGCTTGGCGCGCTACCCTCTGCGCGATGGATCTGACGGCATCGGAGCTGATTGGCGCGCTGGACCGCATCGGGCTCGTGGCCTTCGCCTTCGGTGGCGTCGAAGTGGGCGCGCGGCGGCGTCTCGACCTCTTCGGGCTGCTCGTGATGGGCATCGTCGCGGCCACCGGCGGCGGGCTCATTCGCGACCTGATCCTCCAGCGCGTGCCGCTCGTGGTCGCGGAAGCCGACTACATCGCCTGGCCCATTGGCGGGTCGCTCGCGGCGATTGGCCTCGTGCTGGCGAAGCGGCGCATCCCGGCATCCGTGCGGGCGCTGGCGGAGGCGGGCGGGACGGGCGCGTTCGCGGTCGCGGGGGCACTCGCGGCCATCGGCGCGGGCCTCCCGGTGACGGCGGTTGTGCTGCTCGGGATCATCACGGCGACCGGCGGCGGCGTCATCCGCGACCTGCTGGCCGACCGCATCCCGGTGGTGCTGCGAACGGAAGTGAACGCGACGGCCGCGGCGCTGGGTGCCCTCGCGGTGTGGCTCGTGGAGCCGGAATCGAGGGAGCTGGCGGCACTTTTCGGCGCTGGCGTGACGGCGCTCGTGCGGGTCGGGGGCCTCGCCTTCGACCTGCATCTGCCCATCCCCGGGCCGCCATCGGACCCGCCGCGAGGGCGGGTTTGAGGACTTCGCAGAAGTAGCGCAGAATAGCGTGCGCGAGAACGTGGGCAGCGTGTGTGCCGTCGCGTGACTGGCGAACCCACCGTGTCCGGCCGGAGCCGGAAGAAGGGGACAGAATCTTGGACATGCAATTTGGCGCGAAGGAAGAAGCCCTCCGCAAGGAGGTGCGCAGCTTCCTCATCAGCACTCTCAAGGACCGCCCGGAGAACGAGGACGCCCGCACGAGCGACGAGGACTTCGAGTTCGCGAAGGGCTTTAACGCCGAGCTGGGCAAGCGCGGCTGGATTGCGCCGGCGTGGCCCAAGGAGTACGGCGGGCTCGGGGCTTCGATCTACGAGCAGATGGTCTTCAACGAGGAGTTCGGCTACTACGGCGCGCCCGACACGGGCACCCGCGGCTTCGGCGTCGGCATGATCGGCCCTACCCTCATCATTCACGGCAACGAAGAGCAGAAGAAGCGCTACCTCCCGCGCATCACCAGCGGCGAGGACATCTGGTGCCAGGGCTACTCCGAGCCGGGCGCCGGCTCCGACCTCGCGTCGCTGCAGACGCGCGCGGTGCGCGACGGTGACGAGTACGTCATTAACGGCCAGAAGATCTGGACCTCGGGCGGCCACCGCGCGAACCAGATGTTTGCGCTCGTGCGCACGGACCCGGATGCGCCGAAGCACCGCGGCATCTCCTTCCTCCTCATCGACGACATCAAGAACCAGTCGGGCCTGCAGCTTCGCCCGCTGATCAACATGGCGAACCGCCACCACTTCAACGAAGTGTTCTTCGAGGATGTGCGCGTCCCGGCGCGGAACCTCATCGGCGAAGAGAACCGCGGCTGGTACGTCGGCATGACGCTGCTCGACTTCGAGCGCTCGGGCATCGGCACCACGGCGTCGCAGAAGAAGACGCTGGAAGGCCTGACCCAGACGCTGAAGGACGGCCCGGCGGACCGCCGCAAGAAGTACCGCACGAAGCTCGCGGACTTCGTCGTCGCGAACGGCGTCGGCCGCTACCTGGGCTATCGCATCGGCTACATCCAGGCCACGGGCCGGGTGCCGAACTACGAGGCCTCGGTCGTGAAGATCTACCAGTCCGAACTCGGGCAGAAGATCTACAACTTCGGCATCTCGATGCTCGGCCTCTCGGGCCAGTTCCGGCCGGAGCAGGAGAACGCCCCGCTCGGTGGCCAGATGATGGAGCAGTACCTCCAGTCCGTGCCGTCGACCATCTACTCGGGCTCGAACGAGATCCAGCGCAACGTCATCGCGACGCGCGGTCTCGGCCTTCCGCGCGGCTAGTCCCGCGGCCCGCTCCGGCGGGTTTCGAACGACCAACGAAAGGCCCCGGCAATGCCGGGGCCTTTCGATTTGTCCCTCTCCTGGGAGCCTATGCGGCGGTGCTCGCGGCGCGCATCTGTGCCACAAGCGCGGGATCGTCCGGGGGCGGGGGGTATTCGGCGGGAAGCCAGACCTGCGGCCAGCGCGGCCGGACGGGGCCCCGAATGAGCGCCGCCTCGCCGCTCGCGTGCACGGTCGCCTGCCCCGGCAGGGAAGCGACACGGGCGAGCGCCTCGGCGATGCGCGTCGCCTGCTCGTTCTGCGTCGAAGCGCCACGGCTGACGTTCTGAATCCAGGTGCCGCGGACATCCGCCTCGAGCGTGACCACCGGGTCGGCGTCGGCGCCGGGGCCGTCGGCGGCGCCCGGACCGGACGCGAGCCGGACGCTGACGTGCACCATCCCGGGGACGCTCGCGGGCGACATCGTGACGCGCCCGGTGCGGCCGCCTTCGGCGGTGAACGCCATCTGGCCGCCGTCGCCACCGGGCTGGCCGTCCTGGGCGGCACGGTACGCGTCGGCCGAGAGCACGACACGGTCCGGACTGGCGCGAACGCCGACCTGGACGCCTTCGAAGCTGCCACCGGGATCGATGGCGTGGACGGGACCGATTGCAGTGACAGACATGAAGCGACTCCCTGTGGGGATCTTCGGGGGGTAGGGGGAACCCCTAAGGGGCCAGATAGGAAACATGCGGGTGAACGAACGACGGCAGCCCGGCCAGGGGTGCGCGTGCTCGCGTTCGCCCGTAGGCTCAGGGAGTGACGTTGCAGGGCGCGGCGAACCGCAGGCTCATCCTTTCGCTGCTGTGCACGGCGAGCTTCGGGGCCGTCTTCAACAACCTCATCCTCGCTCCCCTCATCCCCGCGATTTCGGACGACCTGGGCGTGCCGGTGGCGACCGCGGGCCTGCTCGTGACCGCGTACGCGATCGTGGGCGGCACGGCCGCGATCCTCTCGGGCCCGTTGATCGACCGCCTCGGCCGGCGGCGCATGGTGCTCTGGGGCATGACGGTGCTGACGATCGCGACGGCGCTCTCGGCGGTGGCCCCGAACTACCTGGCCCTCATGGGGGCGCGGATGCTGGCCGGGCTCGGCGTCGCGAGTCTCACGCCCGCCGTCTTCGCCGCCGTGGGCGATTACTTCTCGTACGAAGAGCGTGGCCGAGCGATGGCGTGGGTGATCTCGGCGAACACGAGCGCGAGCATCCTTGGGGTGCCGCTGGGTGCGTTCATCAGCGGGCTGCTCTCGTGGCGCTGGAGCTTCGTGCTCATGGCGGGGCTTTCGCTCGTGTTTACGACGCTGCTCTTCGCCCGCCTCCCGGACGATTCCGCGGGCAACACGGGCCAATCGCGCGGGCTGCGCGATATCGTCTCCCTGCTGCGCGACCGGCCAACGGCGCTCCTCACGTTCTCGAACTACCTCGCGACCGGCTACTGGAACGTGTTCTCGGTGTACATGGGCGCGTACTTTCACGATTACTTCCACGTGTCGGCGTGGGCGCTGGGCGGGCTGACGATGGTCATGGGCATCGGCGTGCTCACGGGCAGCAACATCGGCGGGCGCATCTGCGACACGTCGGGGAAGCGGCCGGTCGTGCTCGTGAGCACGGCGCTGTGCGCGCTGTTTATGTCGCTGATCACGGTCGTGCCGTTCATCGCCGGTGCGCTGGTGGCGTTGCTGCTGTTCGCGACGGCGGCCGGTGCGCGCTACACCTCGGCGCAGGCGGTGCTTTCGGAGATGGACCCCGAGCGGCGCGGCTCCGTGATGGCGCTCTTCGCCTCGGGCCAGCAGTTCGGCATCGTCACGGGGTCCGCGCTCGGCGGGCTGGTGCTGAGCGTGGGCGGGTATCACGCCCTCGGGCCGGTCGCTGGCGCGATCGCGCTCTTCTCCCTCTGGACGTACGCGATGAGCGTGAACGAGCAGCGCTTCGGCGGCGCACCCGAACGGCTGGAACCGCGCGAATCCCCGGCCTGAGGGCCTAGCGGTGACGCTGGACGAAGCGCCCGATGCGTTCGAGCGCACGTTCGATCTGTTCGTAGGCGGTGGCGTAGCAGGCGCGCACGTGCCCTTCGCCGCTCGCGCCGAAAGCGTTCCCGGGGACGACGGCGACGCGCTCCTCGGAGAGCAGCAGCTCGCTGAAGGCGACGCTGTCGAGCCCCGTGGCCCGGATATCGGGGAAGGCGTAGAAGGCGCCGCGCGGTTCGAACGTGGGCAGCCCGATCGCGCGGAAGCCATCGACGATCAGGCGGCGGCGCCGGTCGTATTCGGCGACCATGGCCGCGACGAAATCCTCGCCCTCATCGATCGCGGCGACGCCGGCATACTGGGCGGCCGTGGGCGCGGACATCATCACGTACTGGTGCACCTTCATGATCGCCTCGGCGAGCGGTGCAGGCGCGCAGACCCAGCCCAGGCGCCAGCCGGTCATCGCGTAGGCCTTCGAGAAGCCGCCCAGGAGCACCGTTCGGCCATGCATTCCCGGCACCGCCGCGAACGAGGCGTGCGTCCCGGAGTAGGTCATGCGGTCGTAGAGTTCGTCGCTGATGACGGCGAGGTCGTGGCGGGCGGCGACTTCGCCGACGGCGGCGAGGTCCTCGCGGCCCATGACGGCACCGGTGGGGTTGGAGGGATAGCCGAGGAGCAGCGCCTTCGTGCGCGGGGTGATGCGCGCTTCGATATCGGCCGGGAGCAGGCGAAAATCGTTCGCCGAATAGGTCGGGACGGGGACGAAACAGCCGCCCGCCATGAGCGTGGCGGGCAAATAGGCCACGTAGCAGGGGTCGGCGCAGAGCACTTCGTCGCCGGGATCGAGAAGCGCACGGAGGGCGATGTCGAACGCTTCGCTGGACCCGCTGGTGATGACGATCTCGGTGCGGGGGTCGTAGGTCACGCCGTAGAGGCGATGGAGATGCGCGGCGAGCTTCTCGCGCAGTTCGAGCAGGCCGTAGTTGGAGGTGTAGTGCGTGTCGCCGCGTTCGATGCTGCGAATGGCGGCGCGGCTGATCGGCTCCGGGGTCACGTAGTCGGGTTCGCCGACCCCGAGCGAGATGACGTCCTCGATGGTGGAGAGGAGGTCAAAGAACTTGCGAATGCCGCTGGGCGGGATGGTGCCCATGCGGTGGGAAATGAAACGCGCAGGGGCGGCCGAAAACTCGGTCGTCATGGTTCTGCTCCCTTCCCCCGCCGGTGCAGCCCCACGAAAAAGGCCGCCTGCCGGCGGCCCAAAACGTGCTCGACGCGATTCTGTTCGCGACCGCCTGTGCTACCCGCGCGCATGCGCCGCCGCAGCGGCGGCGGTGATAGCGAGGGTGGCGGCGATGGCAACCATTGGTGTAACTCTCAGGCCCCAGCGCGAACGGGTCAAGCGCGGGCGCGGCGCAAATAGCACGGGGGCAGCTGAATCAGCTGCCCCCGTGCGGACGTTACCTGCGATGTGCGCTACTTCTTGGGGGCGTTGAGCCAGGACATCATCGCCCGCATCTCGGCGCCGACCTGCTCCACCTGGTGCTCGGTCTCGATGCGGCGGGTGGCGAGGAAGCTCGGGCGCCCGGCCATGTTCTCGAGAATGAACTCCTTCGCGAACTGGCCGCTCTGGATTTCGCGCAGGACCTTCTTCATCTCCGCCTTGGTGGCATCGGTGATGATGCGCGGGCCGCGCGTGTAGTCGCCGTATTCGGCCGTATCGGAGACGGAGTAGCGCATGCGCGCGAGGCCGCCTTCGTAGATGAGGTCCACGATGAGCTTGAGCTCGTGCATGGTCTCGAAGAACGCGCTCTCGGGCTGGTAGCCGGCCTCGACGAGCGTTTCGAACGCCGCCTTGATGAGGGCCGACACGCCGCCGCAAAGGATGACCTGCTCGCCGAAGAGGTCGGTTTCGCACTCCTCGCGGAAACTGGTCTCGAGGATGCCCGCGCGCGCGCCGCCGATGCCCTTGCCGTAGGCGAGCGCGAGCTGCATCGCGACTTCCGAGTAGTCCTGGTGGACGGCGACGAGGCAGGGGACGCCGCCGCCTTCGGTGTAGACGCGGCGCACGAGATGCCCGGGGCCCTTGGGCGCGATCATCGCGACATCGACGAAGGGCGGGGGCTGAATCTGCTGGAAGTGGATGTTGAAGCCGTGGGCGAACATCAGCATCTTGCCTTCGCTCAGCCCCGGTTCGATGGCCTGCGTGTACAGCGCCTTCTGCACCTGGTCGGGCACCAGGATCATGATGACGTCGGCTTCCTTCGCCGCCTGCTCGACGGAGGCGACGCGGAGGCCCTGCTTCTCGGCCTCGGCCCAAGACTTCGAACCCGGATAGAGCCCGACGATGACGTCGCAGCCGCTGTCCTTCAGGTTCAGGGCATGGGCGTGGCCCTGCGAGCCGTAGCCGATGATCGCGACCTTGCGGCCCGAAAGCAGCGCGAGGTCGGCGTCCTTTTCGTAGTACATCGTGGCGGCCATGGGCATCCCTCCGGGAGGTGGTGGTGTGGGGCGGGCGGGTTGGAACGCGGTGCTAGATGGGCAGGATGGCCCGGCGCTGATGGCGGTCGCGGGCGTAGTTCTCTTCGGGGATGAGCCCGATTTCGCGCAGCATCCAGTAGACCTCGATGACCTTGATCTTGCCATCGACCATGCGCACCCAATGGGCGGCACGCGGGCGCTGGGGGTCGATCGCGAGCTCGACGGCGGCGGATTGCGCCCCGGCGACGGTGTTCGTCCGCCGCCAGATGCCGAAGGCCGGCGCGGGCGTCGCGGCGAGCAGGTCGAGGATGTTCTGGGGGCCGTTCACGATGCCGTACACGCTATCGATGAGCGCGGCCTTGGGGTCGAAGAGTTCGAGCGCGGCCTCGGTGTTCCCGGAGAGAAGCCCGTCGTAGAGCGTGTCGACGGCCTTCTTCGTGGCGGAGGCATTGCCGCCCTTCGCGCCCAGCGCGTTCTCGAGCGCGGCGTTCGTCGGCTTGTCGAGCTCGATGTCGCGGAGCATGCCGTAGAGGCGGCGCCCGAGGATGCCCTCCTCTTCCACATCGAAGACCTCGAGCACGCGCTGCGTGAAGGGGCGCCAGTCGTAGGCCTTGGCCGTGAGGGTGGCACGCAGGGCGACGTTGCTGCCCTGCTCAATCGGCTCGCTCTCCGTGTAGCTGCAGTCGGCGTAGTCCCGCAGGAAGACGCGGTGCCAATCGGCCACGGAAACGGAGTCGCGCAGCGTGGGGCCACGGAATGACCAGAAGGTCACGTCGGGCTGGTGGCGCGCTTCGATTTCGCTGAAGCGGTCGAAATGGATGGCGGTGAGGAGCGCGTTGACAGCGTCGATGTTGCTCATGAGGCCGCAGGCACCGGTAGGGCGAGAATGGCGGGATTGTACTCCCTGTCACGAATGCGGGCGAACGGGCTCCGTGGCGGAGGCTCGAGCGCGGCGGGTATGCTCGCGGGATGACGAGCTTCGAAGCCCTCCTCGCCACCCGCACGCGCCACATGGAAGCGAGCGCCATCCGCGAAATCCTCAAGGTCGCGACTTCGCCCGGCGTGGTCTCGCTGGCCGGCGGCCTCCCCGCCGAGGAGAGCTTCCCCCTCGAGCTCATGGAGCAGCTCACGGGATCGGTGCTTTCCAAGTATGGGGCGAAGGCGCTGCAATACGACGCCAGCGAAGGCTTCGGGCCGCTGCGCGAGGCACTCGTCGGGCATCTCGCGGCGCGCGGCGTCTATACGGAGACCGAGGGCATCGTCGTCTTCAGCGGCTCGCAGGGCGTGCTCGACGCGATCGGCAAGATCCTGGTCTCGCCGGGCGACGTCATCGCCGTCGAAGCGCCGACCTACCTGGGCGCGCTCCAGGCCTTCAACCCCTACGAGCCGGAGTACGTGCAGGTGGAGACGGACGAGGACGGGCTCGTGCCCGAGGCGCTGGAGGCGGTGCTTTCGACGCAGCGCGTGAAGCTGGTCTATCTCGTGCCCACGTTCCAGAACCCCACGGGCCGGACGATGCCCCTGGAGCGGCGGCAGGCGGTCGCGGACATCCTGCGGGCGCACGGCGCGCTCCTCGTCGAGGACGACCCGTACAGCGACCTTCGCTACAGCGGCCAGCGCCTGCCGCCGATCAAGGCCCTCGCGCCGGACAACGTGGCCTACGTGAGCACGCTCTCGAAGACGTTCGCGCCGGGGCTGCGCATCGGCTTTTGCGTCGCGCCGGAGGTCATCCAGCACTGGATGGTCATCGCCCGCCAGGGGGTCGACCTCCACACCAGCACGCTCGGGCAGGCACTCGCGGCGGAGTACATCAGCGGCGGCTACCTGGAGCGGCAGATCCCCCGCATCGTGGAGCTGTACCGGCCGCGCCAGCAGGCG
This sequence comes from Dehalococcoidia bacterium, assembly GCA_046328225.1. Taxonomy (GTDB): domain Bacteria; phylum Chloroflexota; class Dehalococcoidia; order Tepidiformales; family Tepidiformaceae; genus Amarobacillus. Next base: position 54,157 of record JAXLWZ010000005.1, read on the forward strand.
ATGCTCGAAGCACTCGCGCGGCACCTCCCGGAGGACTTCCGCTGGACGCACCCGGAGGGCGGGATGTTCGTCTGGGTGCGCGGCCCCGAGGGCCTCGATGCCGAGCGGCTGTACGCGAAGACGGTGGCGAAGGGCGTCGCCTTCGTGCCCGGGAAGTTCTTCTTTGTGCGGCAGGAGGACGGGCTTAGCACCCTGCGGATGAACTTCACGGCGGCGGACCCGGAAACCATCGACCGGGCGGTCGGCATTATCGCGAGCGTGATCGCGGAGGAGCTCGCGGCGGCGCGCTGACCGCGACCGTTCCCCGCCGGGGTGGTAGGATCGGCGGGATGGCAATGGTGCCCATCCTCCCTGTGGTGATAGTTCCCCCGCGGCAATCCCGCGGGGCTGCAATTTAGCGCGCTCCGCCACCCGGCCAGCTTCGCCCGCGATTGAAGGCGAGCCGTGCCCCCGCTCACCCGTGCCGCCGGGCGCGCCGAGGCGGACGCCGCCGTGATCGCTCATCCGATGGGGACTTGCTTCGATGCCTACCGACCGCGTCCAGCTCTATGACACCACCCTCCGCGACGGATCGCAGATGGAGGGGATTTCGCTCTCGGTCGAGGACAAGATCCGGATCACCAAGAAGCTCGACGAGCTGGGGATGGAATGGATCGAGGGCGGCTTCCCGGGTTCGAATCCCAAGGATGCCGAGTACTTCCGGCGGTTGCAGGGAGTGACTCTGCGGAACGCCAAGGTGGCCGCCTTCGGCGGGACGCGAAAGCCCGGCGTGCTCTGCGAAGCGGACCCGAACATCCAGAGCATGGCCGCGGCGGGGACGCCAGGGATCACGCTCGTGGGCAAGGCGAGCCTCTTCCAGGTGCAGGAGATCCTCGGCACGACCGCGGAAGAGAACCTGGCGATGATCGCGGACACCGTGAAGTACTTCAAAGCGCTCGGGAAGACGGTGTTCTTCGATGCCGAGCACTTCTTCGATGGCTTCCGGGGAGACCCCGACTACTCCCTGCAGTGCCTCGCGACGGCGGCGCGGGCGGGGGCCGATGGCCTCGCGCTCTGCGATACGAACGGCGGCATGACGACGCGGATGATGCTGGAGGCGATCGAGCATGTGCAGCGGCGCGTGCCGGGCACGCGCCTGGGCATTCACTGCCACAACGATGCCGGCCTGGCGGTGGCGAATTCGATCGCCGCGGTAGAGGCGGGCGTGTGGCAGGTGCAGGGCTGCGTGAACGGCTACGGCGAACGCTGCGGCAACGCCGACATCCTCACCGTGCTCGCAAACCTGAAGCTGAAGCTGGGGTTGGACGTCATCGAAGATGAGCAGCTCGCGCGGCTGACCGAGGCTTCGAATTATGTCAACGAACTCGCGAACATGGTGCCCAATCAACAGGCCCCGTATGTGGGGGCGAGCGCATTCGCGCACAAGGCCGGCTACCACGTCGCGGGGATGATGAAGGACGCGCGCGCCTACCAGCACATCGACCCCGAGGCCGTCGGCAATAGCAGCCGGGTGCTCGTGAGCGAACTCTCGGGCCAGCGGAACCTGCTCATGAAGCTGGAGGAGCAGGGGATCGACTATCCGTTCACCCAGGACGAGATCAAGGCACTGCTGGAACGGGTCAAGGAGCGTGAGAGCCAGGGCTACCAGTACGAAGGCGCGGAGGCCAGCTTCGAACTGCTCGTGCGGCGGACGCTGCCGGGGTATCAGCAGCCATGGGAGGTCGAGGACTTTGTCATCGTTGAGCGGCGGCGACGCAGCCTGGACCGCGAGCAGCTCAACGAGATGCTCGCCGAAGCGATGGTGAAGCTGCGCATCAACGGCGAACTGCAGCACACCGCGGCGGAAGGCAACGGCCCGGTCAACGCGCTCGATGCGGCGACGCGGAAGGCTCTCTCGGCAGTACACCCGGAGCTGCAGGACGTGAAGCTCGTGGACTACAAGGTGCGCATCCTCGATAGCCAGGCGGCCACGGGGGCGAAGGTGCGCGTGCTCATCGAAAGCACCGATGGCGAGCGGTACTGGACCACCGTGGGCTCCTCGACCGACATCATCGAGGCGAGCTGGCTGGCCCTCGCCGACGCCTTCGAATACGCGCTCATCAAGCGCTGACCACCGGAACGTCACCGGGTGGCGGGCGAGTGGACGCGCGTCCACCGTCAGGGTATTCCCTGATGTCGTCGAATCAGGGTTTTCCAGGTTCAACGGCGCATCACATCGGTGAATAGACCGACCTTGCGGGTCTGTCCGCGATAACCTCGCTGATCATCCGGCGGCCATGCACCCCTTCCGACACCTACTGCACACCACGGTGGATGGGAAGGAATTGGCTGTGAAACACCTCTCGGATCTGAGCATCCGTCTGAAGCTCTTTGGCACCTTCGGGCTGGTCGTGGCCCTGATCGTCGTGATCGCGTTCCTGGGAACGCGCGCGCTTGGAAGCTCCGCCAGCCGGGCGGACAACCTCTACCACCAGGGTGTGCTCGGCGTGCACTACGCCGACCAGACGCTCACCTACGCGGCGATTAGCGGCCGCGAGCAGCAGACGGCCGTCCTCAACGCGGCGAACGCCGAGAAGCGCGATGCGGCAATCACGAAGAGCCGGGACGCGATGGCATCCGCCCTCGAGGCCACCGCGAACTTCCACCAGACCATCGCGACGGCCGGCGAACGCGACGCCTGGAATGCCGCCGAGGCGCAAATCGTCGACGTCTTCAAGGATCGCGATGTGCTGCTGAAGTCGCTGGAGAGCGGGCAGGTGGAGGCGGCGGTCGCCCAGGCGGCCGCGCTCAACCCGAAGATCCAGGCGATGAACGCCTCCGTGGAGGCCGCCATCAGCGCCAAGTCCGCGAGCGCCGAGCAGACGCAGCTGCGAATCGCCGACGCGGCGAGCGCGGCGCGGCTGCAGCTCATCGGCGCGACGGTCATCGCCGCCATCCTCGGCATGGCCGTGGCGTTCTTCATCTCCCGCAAGCTCAAGAACGACGTCGACACCATCGTCGGGCGCATCCAGAGCCTCCAGGCGCATTGCGTCACCGACCTTCGCAACGCCATGCAGGCCATGCAGAATGGCGACCTCACGCTCACCGTCACGCCCGTGACGCCGCTCATCCCGAACCCGGGCAAGGACGAGATCGGCATCGCCGCCACGGCCATCAACGCCACCATCGAAGGCGTCGTCGCGACCGTCGGGGCCTACAACGCCATGCGCTCTTCGCTCGCCGACCTCGTCCGGACCGTGCGGGAGAACGCCTCGAACGTGCTCTCGGCGTCGTCGCAGCTGTCCGAATCGTCCGAGCAGATGGCCTCGGCCACGACCCAGATCGCCTCGGCCATCACCGAGGTCACGCAGAGCGCCACGCAGCTGGCTTCGCTCTCGCAGCAGTCGGCGGAGGAGATCGAGCGGGTGGCCGCGGGTTCGCAGGAGCTCGCCGCCACGGCGACCTCCAACGCCGTCAGCGCCGGTGATTCCGAGTCCGAGGCGCGCGTCATCGGCGGCCGCATCGGCGAAGTCGCACGCGTCAGCGACCGCGTCGCCGCCTCGGCCGAAGCCTCCCGCGAGGCCGCACTCGCAGGGCAGCAGGCCATCGGCCAGGCCGTCGCCTCCATGGCCTCCATCGCGCAGGCCGTCGAGCGCGCCTCGGGCACGGTCAACGAACTGGGCGAATACAGCTCCCAGATCGGCGCCATCGTGCGCACGATCGACGAGATCGCGAGCCAGACGAACCTCCTCGCGCTGAATGCCGCCATCGAGGCGGCCCGCGCCGGCGAGCAGGGCCGCGGTTTCGCCGTCGTGGCCGAGAACGTGCGCTCGCTCGCCGAACGCTCGTCGCAGGCGACCCGCGAAATCGGCGACCTCATCGCCCGGGTGCAGACGGGCACCTCGGACGCGGTCGCGGCGATGGCGGCCGGCGTCGGCGATGTCCAGGCCGGGCGCCGCATCACCGCTGAGGCCGGGGAGGCGCTGGAGAGCATCATCGGCAGCGTGCAGGAGTCGGCGACGGAGATGCAGCGCATCGCCCTCGACGTGCGCGAACTCACCGAGGGCGCCGGCCGCATCATGACCTCGGCCCAGGCAATCGCCCAGAGCGCGAGCGACTCCGCCAGCGGTGCCCACGAAATGGCCGCCGGCACCTCGAAGGTGACCGAGGCGATCCTCCAGGTCTCGGCCACGAGCGAGGAGACGTCGGCATCGGCGGAGGAAGTGTCGGCCTCGACCGAACAACTCTCCGCGCAGTCGGAGGAGCTCGCGGCGACGGCGACGGCGATGCGCCAGCTCGCGCAGTCGCTCGAAACCACGATGGCCCGCTTCCGCCTCGCCTGACGGAGCGAAAGCCAACCATACATCGACGAACGGCGGGACCTCACGGTCCCGCCGTTTCGTTGGGTCAGCGATCAGATGGTCTTCTGGAAGATCTGCTGGAGTGCGGCTTCGCGGCGGCGTTTCGCTTCGCGCGCGCGGGCGAGGCGGGCGTCGACGCGCCGGGCATGGCGCGTTTCGTAGCGAATCCAGCCAAGGATGATGAACACCAGCGCGGCGACGAAGACCAGGTTCCCGCCAATCCACAGGATCACGATCGCGATGCGCTGGTCCATGATCGCCGAAGGCGCCCACGGCGGGAGGTCGCGCGCCATGCGGTCGTGGAAGGTGTGGCTCATGCTCAGGAACATGCCTCCGAAGAGCCCCTTGTGCGTCATCTCCACGAAGACGTAGAGCGCCCGGCCCGGGTGGCCCGGACGCCAGCGCAGGGGGTCGGCCTGGATCGCGGGCGCCCAGAACAGCAGCGCGACAACGAGCAGGCTGAGGAGCTGCAGGTCACGGACGTGGGCATCGCGCGCGGCGAAATCGGTGAGCGCGGAGAACTGCCACGCGTAGGTCACGACCGCGAACGCGAGCCACGTCGCGACGGGGAAGGTGATGGCCGCGATCGGCGCCGAACGGATGACTCGCCGCAGGCGGCGCCGGCCACGCGGCCCGAGGGTGCGGAAGGCGAGCGTCACCGGCGCCCCCAGCACGATCAGCGGCGCGGCAGCCATCGTCAGCACGAGGAACCCGGCGAAGTCGACCCAGAGCAGCTGATTGCCGTAGTACTCCAGCGGCGAAAGGGCCGCGACGAGCACCAGCGCGATGCCCGCGAGGAAGGCCGCGAGCCGCCACCCCGGGTGGCAGGACGCGCGCCCGCACCCCCGGCAGGCGACGTAGCCGCGTACGTAGAAGAAGGCGGCGAGCCCGGCGAGCGCGATCCAGGGCGCATCGAACGTGAAGTGCGAAAGCACCTCGAGGGCGCCGGGCGGGTCCGTACCGGGCATGCCGTGAGCGTATCACCGGCAGCGGGGCACGCCGAAGCCGCTTTACCGCGCGCCGAAGGCTTCGAAGGTAAGGATGGTGAAGGTCTCGCGGATGTGCGGAATGGTGTGGACGTCCCGTTCGATCAGGCGGCCGACCGAGTCGATGTCCTCGACGTAGAGCTTCACGAGGAGGTCGTACTGACCGGTAATGGAGTAGGCCTCGGAGAAGCTTTCGATATCGGCGACGCGATTGGCGACTTCGGTCGTGTGGCCCGGGTCGGTCTTAATCATGATGAAGATGGCGCGCATGGGAGGAGTGTACCCGAGCGGGGGACGGCGGTTTCGCGCGGGGAAGATGCGCGGGGTACGCTGCGCAGGACGGGGTGTAGCTCAGCCTGGTTAGAGCGCGCGCTTTGGGAGCGCGAGGCCCCCGGTTCGAATCCGGGCACCCCGACCACCGGCCCGCGGTGCGCGGTTTGGGCGATTCGGCCCGCGTTTTGCGCCGCGTGATGGTTCGTCCTACCATCGGCCATACCCCATGAAATGCCCGGGCCGTTCGCATGAATGAGGAGTACGGCGTCGACCTCGACGAGGTCTTCAGCGTGATCGATTCGTCCGATGTGCTGGTCGTGCGCTTCCACATGATCCAGAAGCGCCTGCTGGCGGACTTCCGGACGAAGGCCGGGGTCGGGCCCTTCCTCGCCGTCGTGCCGCGCGCCGAGTCGGTCGAGGACCGCTTCCGCACGATTCGCCGGATGCGCCCGGATTTCGGCTTCCCCGAGAAGGTGATGTCGTTCGCCTGGCCGCGTTCGGTGCCGGTGTTGCTCGCGAGCGGCACCTGGCAGCACCTCGTCGACCGCATGGCCGAACTCGGGGGCGCCGACGCGGTCGAAATGTGCGGCCGCATCATGGAGCAGCTCATGCTGGAGGAGCGCCAGGAGGTCGCGCAGGCCATTCGCGGCGCCGACCACTACCAGACGCTCTGGGAACGGCAGCGGGCGTGAGCGGCATCATCGACCTGCGCAGCGACACCGTCAGCAAGCCCGGCGAGGCGATGCGCCGCGCGATGTCGCTCGCCGAAGTGGGCGACGATGTCTTCGGCGACGACCCCACCGTCAACCGGCTGGAGGAACGCGCGGCAGAACTCGTTGGCAAGGAAGCAGCGGTGTTCGTGCCCAGCGGCACGATGGCGAACCTCATCGCGGTGATGACGCACACCCGCGCCGGCGACGAGATCCTGCTCGGCGACCAGTGCCACATCTTCAATTACGAAGTCGCGGGCGCGGCGCGGTTGGCCGGGGTGCAATCGCATGCGTTGCGGAATGGAGAGGACGGCGGGCTCGACCTCGCCGAGGTGGAGGCCGCGATTCGCGAGCCGAACATCCACGCGCCGCGCAACCCGCTCCTTTGCCTCGAAAACACCCACAACCGCTGCGGCGGCGCCGCCCTCGACCTCCAGACCATGGACGCGCTGACCTCACTGGCGCACGGTCACGGCATGCAGGTGCACCTCGATGGCGCGCGCATCTTCAATGCCGCGGCCGCGCTCGAAGTCCCCGCCGCACGCATCGCGCGCGACTGCGACACGGTATCGTTCTGCCTCTCGAAGGGGCTGGGCTGCCCGGTTGGTTCGCTGATCTGCGGCCCCGAGGAGTTCATCCGCGAAGCCCGGCGCAACCGCAAGATGCTGGGCGGCGGCATGCGCCAGGTGGGCATCCTCGCCGCCGCCGGGCTGTACGCCTTCGACCACAACATCGCGCGGCTGGCGGACGACCACGCGAACGCGCGGCGGCTGGCCGCGGGCCTCGCCCACTTCGATGTCTTCGAACCGAACGTGCCCCAGACGAATATCGTCGTTGCGAATGTCCGGCGCGGCACCCTGGACGGCTGGCTGAACGCCTTCCGGGAGCGCGGGCTGCTGGCGGTACCGTTCGGGCGCGGCCGGATGCGGATGGTGACCCACCTGAATATCACGCAAGACGATATCGATGAGGCGCTTCGGCGGGTGCGCGACGCCGTGGAGGCGGTGGCGGTTTGAAGCTCGGACGGCGGTTTACCTGGGGCGCGCTGGCGCTGTGCGCGCTCGCGCTGCTCGTATCGTGCGGCGACGACGAGGTCGCGCGCTCCACGAAGGTGTTCGAAAACGTCCGCTGGACGGGTGCCGAAAGCATGACCTACCGCCTCTCCTTCCGGGGCGAGGACCCGGGGACGTGCACGCTCGAGACGAAGCCCGAGTTCGAGCCCGGGCGCACGCAGCTGCTCCGCCTGTGCGAGCGCGGGGGGTACCGCGACGACGGCCTCGCCATCGTCGATTCGAAGACGCTGCAGCCGTTCCATAGCGAGCGGACGCTGGTGGACCCCGAGAAGGACCGCCGCACGGTTCACAGCGTCGAGTACGGCGATTCCGTCATCACCTTCAAGACCGACGTCAACGGGAAGGTGAGCGACACGACCCGCGACCTCCCGAAGGCAGATTCGAAAAACCCGAATCCCGGGTGGTACGACGATGAGTCGCTCTTCTGGCTGGTGCGCGGGATCACGCTGCGGGCGGGGTACGACGACTCGTACACGCACGTCATCAACGCCGGGCAGCCGCGGGTGATCGCGGGCGTTGAGGTCATCGTGGACGCGGTGGAGCAGGTGAAAGTGCCGGCGGGTACGTTCTCAGCCTGGAAGGTGCGCATCCGGCAGGACCAGCGCAGCTACGTGGTGTGGGTCGATGAGGCCGCGCCGAACCGCGTGGTGCGGGCGCAGATCGAGGAAGCGACGTACGAACTGACGGCGGTCAAATAGGGCGGCGCGACCGGGGACGGTTACCGCGATTGGTACTTGCGTTTTGCGCACTTGCGAGAACTTCACAGGCTTATGTTGGTCCGATGGGAAAATCGCCTTGACACCGGTTCGGGGCGTCGGGAAGATGCTGGGACGTTCCGGCGGGGCCGGGGCCGATTGATGCCTGATGTCATTCGTATACGTAATTAGCCGAGAGCCCCGCATGCGTGATGCTGTGACCGCCTACCTGAGGGAGCGCGGCTACGACACGGCGACCGCCGTGAGCTACGACGCGGCGATGGAGTCGCTCCCCTGGCAGCCTCGCCCGGATGGTATGGTCGTGGATGTGCAGGGCGTGCCGCGCGGCGAGGTGGGTTCGAACTTCGCGCACTTCTCGGTGTGGCTTTCCGGTGCCTTCGTGGCAAGCGCGCCGACGATGGTCTATCTGCTGCACAAGGGGACGCGCCGGCCCAACTTCCGGCTCGAGGGCACGGTCATCAAGAAGCCGTTCCCGATCGAGGCCGTGGGCGAGGCGCTGCGCGAGCGGCTCGGGCACCCCCGCCGCGACGGCATGGGCCCGGGTCTCGACCTGGACCTGCAGACGAACACGCTCCGGACCGCGCACGGCGAGACCCACCTCACGAACATCGAGGCGACGCTGCTCGCGTACCTGATGGAGCACCCGAACGAGATCCTCCATCCCAAGCACCTCCTCGTCGATGTCTGGCAGTACTCGGACGCGACGGGTGCGAGCACGCTCGTGCGGGCGCACGTGAGCAACCTGCGCCGCAAGCTCCGCGATGTGCAGGCCAACCCGGACCAGATCCAGACGGTGCGCGGCAAGGGATACCGCTTCAGCGCGTAGGCGCCGCCAATCCCGCTCCCCCGGTGTCTTCAACCACTCGAAACGCACGACCGGCTCCGCGATGGACCGCGCGCGGAGTTCGCCTCGCGCGAGCACGTCCGCTGGAGATGATTCCGCCGGTCTGGTAGGGTCCCGGCGCGATGACGCTGATCCTGCTGGCGATGGCGGAGCTGGCCGCGATCGCGGCGGTGGGCGTGTTCGACCTGCCCGGGTGGTTCGGTGGGCTCATGGTGCTGGCGGCAGTGCCGGCGCTGTGGCGCTGCACGGCCGGCGTGCCGCGGGATGGTCGTTGGTCGCCGCCGCGCTGGCCCTGGCGGGAGGGATGCGCTTCGCCGCATGGGATGGCCAGCCGCTGCCGCCGTTGGCCGCCTTCGTGGGGCAGCCGGTCGCCTTCGATGGCGTCGTCGCCTCCGAGCCGGACCCCGGGCTCACGACCGTCCGCTACCGTGTCGATGCACAGACGATGCTGGACGGCCACGCCATCCGCGGGGCCGTGCTGGTGACGCTCGACCAGTACGCCGAGCACGCGCCGGGCGAGCGCGTGCGCATCCGCGGCACCATCGACCCGGCGCCCTCGTTCGAAGGGTTCGATTACCGGGCCTACCTCGAACGCAAGGGTGTCGTGGGGACGATGTCGCGGCCGCACGTGGAAACGCTCGCGAAGGCGCCGCCGGGTGCGCGAACGGCCCTCTGGCGGCTGCATTCGGCGCTCGACGAGGCGACGCAGCGTGCGCTCCCGGAGCCGGAGGCATCGCTCGCGAGCGGCATCGCCTTCGGGCGCGACGGCACGATCCCGCCCGCGCTGTACGACGACTTCCGCGTGACCGGGCTGGCGCACATCGTCGCCGTCTCGGGCTCGAACGTGATGCTGCTCGCCGGGCTGGCATTCACGCTCTGCGTGCCGCTGTTGGGGCGGCGATGGGCCGTCCTGCCGGCGATCGTGCTCGTGATGCTGTACGCCGTCGTCGCGGGCGCCTCGGGCAGCGTGGTGCGAGCGGGCGTGATGGCCGGCGTCCTGCTGTTCGGGCGCTGGGCGGGGCGGCCGGAGAGCGCACTGCCCGCCCTGGCGGCGACGGCGGTTCTGCTCACGCTGGGGTGGCCCCGGCTGGCGGTCGACGCGGGCTTCCAGCTCAGCCTGGCGGCGACCGCGGGCATCATCGTGCTGTCACCCTGGTTCGAGTGGGCCATCGGCGCGGGCCTGCGGCGGGCGCGATTCGCGGCATGGGCCCCCGGGACGGCGGTGGAGGCGCTCGCGCTGACACTGGGGGCGACGGTGGCCACGCTGCCCGTCTCGGCGGCGACGTTCGGGCGCATCTCGCTCATCGGCCCGGCGGCGAACGCCATCGGTGCGCCGCTGTTCGTGGTCGCGTTGCCCCTCGCGGCGCTGACGGCGGCGGCTGGAACCGTCTCGGAGACGGCCGGGTGGGCCATCGGGCTCGCCGCCTACTACCCGCTCGCCGCGATCGTGTGGGTCGCGGAAACGCTGGCAGCACTGCCCGGGGCCTCGGCACCGATGCCGGCACAGTCGCCCGCGCTCGCGACGGTGGCGGCGGTGGTCCTCTGCGCGGCCGGCGCATGGGCGTACCGCTTCCTGCCGCCGGAGCGAACGCCGGAGCCGTTCCGCCGCGAAGCGAAGCTGCCCGCGGGCGCGGCGGCCTTCGCGGCGGGGCTCGGGCTCATATGGCTCGTCTCGCTGCGGCCCGCCGGCGGCCCGGGGGTGCTCCGCATCGATGTCCTCGACGTCGGACAGGGAGACGCCATCCTCGTGACGACGCCTGGCGGGCACCGCGTGCTTGTCGACGCCGGCCCGAGCGGCATCGGGCTCGCGCGCGAACTGGGAGCCGTGATGCCGCACTGGGCACGGCGCATCGACGTGGCGCTGGCCACGCACGCCGACGGTGACCACTCGGGCGGGTTCCGCGCGGCCTTTCGCCGCTTCGATACCGGCCTGCGCATGGAACCTGACGTGGGAGCGGCGAATTCGTTCGCTGCCTTTACGGGCGAACCCACGCCCCGGCGCGTGCATCGCGGCGACTGGTGGGAGTTCGATGGCGTGCGGTTCGACGTCCTCTGGCCGCCGGAAGGATTCGCCGCCCCGGGCGACAACGACGGGAGCATCGTGCTGCGCGTGACGTACGGCCAGACCAGCGCGCTCCTCACGGCCGACATCGAGGAGCGTGCCCAGGAGGAACTCCTCCGGGCCGGGGATGCGCACGCGGACGTGCTGAAGGTACCCCATCACGGGTCGAAGTCGAGTTCGCCCGCGTTCCTATCGGCCGTGGGTGCGCGGCTCGCGGTGATCTCGGTCGGGGCGGAGAACCGCTTCGGGCACCCCTCCGCCGAGGCCCTGGACGCGCTCGCCGGGAGCACGATCGCGCGCACGGACCGGGATGGCCGCGTGCGGATCGAGAGCGACGGACGGCGGCTCACGCTTCGCACCGGGCGATAGCATCGTCATCGCGCGCCGCTGTTTTGCGCGTGCAGGCGGCGGGCCATAGCTTGGAAGGACGAACGGCGCGGGCCAATCGGCCCGGCGCGGAGAAGGATTCCAACGTGACCCAACGCATCGATGGCCGGCAGCCGGGGCAGCTGCGGCCGGTCAACATCACGACGGGCGTGCTCGATTTCGCCGAGGGCAGCTGCATCGTCGAATTCGGGCGGACGCGCGTGCTCTGCGCCGCCAGCGTCGAAGAGCGCCAGCCCGGCTGGCTTCGCAACACCCAGAGCGGCTGGGTGACGGCCGAGTACGCCATGCTGCCCCGGGCCACGCACACCCGCAGCCAGCGTGAGGTCGAACGTGGCCGCCCGGGCGGGCGCACGCAGGAGATCCAGCGGCTCATCGGGCGGTCGCTGCGCGGCGTCGTGAACCTGGAACTGCTCGGCCAGCGGACCATCACCATCGACTGCGATGTCCTCCAGGCCGACGGCGGCACACGAACGGCGTCGATCACGGGCGGCTTCGTGGCGCTGAGTATGGCCGTGCAGAAGCTTGTGAAGGCGGGGTCGGCCTCGCCGGCGGCGATCATGGCGCCCGTGGCGGCCGTATCCGTGGGCGTGGTGAAGGGCGTCCCCCTCCTCGACCTCTGCTACGAGGAGGACTCGACCGCGGAGGTCGACTTCAACGTCGTGATGACGGGCGAGGACGCGTTCGTGGAAGTCCAGGGGACGGCCGAAGGCAAGCCGTTTTCGCGCGCGGCGATGGACGCATTGGTGGACCTGGCCCGGGCGGGGATCATCGACCTGTTCGCGGCGCAGCGCGCGGCGCTGGGGGGCTAGCCGACGTAGTGGCCGAGGTAGGTGCCGCCCAGGATATGCAGGTGCCCGTGCTCCTGGCTCTGCATGGCGTCGTAGCCGAAGTTCGTGAGGAGGCGGAAGCCGCCCGGGCAGAGCTGCGCACCGATGCGCTGCGCGATCTGCCCGATGTGGGCGATATCGTCCCAGAGCTCGGCCTGCGTCGTGTGGTCCTTCTTCATCGCGAGGAGCATGACCGGCACCCAGCGAAGGACGTTCTGAATGACGATCATCTCGTCGTCTTCGTAGATGATGTTGGCGGGTTCTTCGCGGGCGACGATGCGGCAGAAGACGCAGTAGGCCGCTTTTCGCCTTTTGGGCTCGCCGGATCCGGGGTTTTCTTGCATGGAGACTCAGCGATTCTAGGTTCGGGGGTCCGCTGGTTCAAACGCGGGACCGGGCCGTCAGCAGACAAGGGTGCCAACTGATGCCTCAATTCCGCCCCTTCCGGGGTATTCGTTACACCGCCGCCGCCGGCAAGCTCGACGACCTGCTGGCGCCGCCGTACGACGTGATTTCGCCGGCGGAGCAGCGCCAGCTCGCGGGCCGGAGCGCGCGCAACGCCGTCCACCTCGAACTCGCGGACGGCGGCGATGAGCGATACGGGAAGGTGGCCGCGCTCTTCTCCGCATGGGAGCGCGACGGGTTCGTGCAGCGCGACGACATCCCGATGTTCTACGTCTACGAGCAGACGTTCGTGGAGGCCGGGCGCGAGTACCACCGCCGCGCGCTGCTGGCCGAAGTCGAGGCGCAGCCGTGGGACGAAGGGGCCGTGAAGCCGCACGAGTTCACGATGTCGGGGCCGAAGGAGGACCGCCTGAAGCTCCTCGAAGCGACGAAGGTGCAGTTCAGCCCCGTCTTCATGATCGCCCGCGACCGCGCCGCGCAGCTGCGGCAGTTCCTCGATCAGACCGTCGCGGCGCGGCCCGCCGACGCCGAAGCGACGACGATTGATGGTGACCGGCACCGGCTCTGGGTGATCGAGGCGGGGCGGCTGGAGATGCGCTTCCTCGCGCCGCTGCTCGCCGAGAGCTTCTACATCGCCGATGGCCACCACCGCTACGAAACGGCCGTGAACTACCGCAACGCGATGCTGGAACGCGAGGGTACGCTCGCGCTCGACCACCCTGCGCGGTTCGCGATGACGGCGATCGTGCCGGCGGCCGACCCGGGCCTCGTCATCCGGCCGATCCATCGCATCGTGCCGCGGCGGGCGCCCGCGAACTGGGAGCAGGTGCTGAGCGAAAGCTTCGCGGTCGAGTCCGTGAAGCCCATCGGCGGCCTCGCGGACCGCGCGCGCGAGTTTGAGGCACGCCTCGCCGCCAACCCGGAGAGCATCGTCGCGCTGAACCTGGACCCGGGGATGGCCCACATCCTCACGCCGCGCGGGCCGGAAGTCGCGGCGGCGATCGCGCCCGCGGGCTTCAGCGCCGAATGGGCGGGGATTTCGCCGAACCTGCTGCGCTACGGCGTGCTCGCTCCCCTGTGGTCGATCGGCGACGACGACCTCCGGCTCGGCGCCGTCGAATACACGCACGACGCGCGCGAAGCGATCGAGCGGGCGGAGGGCGACACGGCGGTGTTCCTGATCAGCCCGGTGGGGATCGATTCGGTGATGTCGTTGGCGGACCAGGGCGAGCGAATGCCGCAGAAATCCACATTCTTCCATCCGAAGCTGGGCACGGGAATCGTCTTCCACCCGTTGTACGAATAGCTTCGCGGGGATTGCGGCGCTGGTTTCTCAGCTCATTCTCAGGAATGAGTACGGGGAATCGTGCGGCCTTACTTTACGCCAAAACAGACCTCCTCTTTCTCCGCCGGCCCGTACATTCGCTGGAGGCAGAGCTCTCGCCGAAGCAAACAGGAGGTTGCGTATGACGATGAACAGGGTTCGCGCGCTCGCGATTGCGCTGCCGCTTGGTGCGGTGGCGCTGGTTGGCGGGTCGGTGGCGTTCGCGCAAAGCGGGGGCGATTCGCCCACGCCTGCGCCGCAAACCACCCCGGCACCCACCGACCCGGGCACGCCGGCGACGCCGAAGGCGGGGAAGGAGGACTGCCCGGAGAAGGGCGGCGCCTCCGGTGCCGCACCAGGCACGTCGACGCGGCAGCAACGCGGCGGCTCCACCGCTCCCGTCCAGTACTAACCGCACATCGAGCGCGTCAGGCGGCCCGGGGGTGACCCCGGGCCGCCTTTCGTTCCGCCGATTGCGAGCGTCGCGCGGCGGGTGTAGCGTGCGCCCAACACTGCAAATTGGCATGCCGCTGGGGGAGCCGCGAGGCTGAGAGCTCCAAACGGAGCAACTCCAGGAACCTGATCCCGGTAATGCGGGCGTAGGGAAGCGGCGTGGACGCAGCCCGCGCAGGCGGGAGGCACCCCACGTGCTTCTCCCCGGGTTGTCGTCGCCTTGACGCCGGGGAGAAGTCCCCGGCGTTCGTGTTCCCGGGACGGTACGGCAGCCGTGGAGGAAGCCGTGATCGTCGAAATCCAGTGCCTTGCCTTCCCGCCCGGGGTCGAAGGCGACACCTACAAGCACATCGAAGCCGCCATCCGCGTCATCGCCGGGTCCGGGCTCGCCTACGAGGTCGGCGCCCTGGGCACGACCATCGAAGGCGAGCCCGACGCCGTCTGGCGCGTCGCGCGCGAAGCGCACGAGGCCGTGCTGGCGGCGGGCGCGAACGGGCTCGTGACCGTGCTCAAGGTCGAGCAGACGCGCGACATCGCCGCGCAGCCCACCATCGGCAGCCTCACGGGGAAGTGGCGCGCGTGAGAACGGCGGCGCGATCGCGGCTGGCGCGGGCAGCGCGCGAGTACGTGCCGGCGGCGGTGCTGCTGGTCGCGCTCGTCGGGCTGTGGGAGCTCTCGGTCGCGCTGCTCGACACGAAGCCGTACATCCTGCCGGCGCCCAGCCGCGTGTGGGCCGCGTTCACGGAGATTCGCGGCACGCTCCCGGCGCACACCCGCGTGACGCTGCTGGAAGCCGTCATCGGGCTCGTGTGGGCGGCCGTCATGGGCGTCGTGCTGGCGTCGGTGATCGCGAGCGTGCCGCTCGTGCGCCGCGTGCTGTACCCGCTGCTGGTCATTTCGCAAACGATCCCGATGATCGCGCTCGCGCCGCTGCTCATCGTCTGGTTCGGGTTCGGGATGACGCCGAAGGTGCTCGTGGTGGCGATGGTGGGCTTCTTCCCCATCGTCGTCAGCACCGTGGACGGCCTCGCGGGCGCCGATGCCGACATGATCGCGCTCGTGCGCTCGATGGGCGCGAACCGCTGGCAGGTGCTCCGCCACGTGCGCATCCCGGCGGCGGTCCCCGCCTTCTTCGCGGGCCTGAAGATCGCGGCCGCCTACGCGGTGACCGCGGCCGTCGTGGGCGAATGGGTGGGGACGAGCTCGGGCCATGGCCTCGGGCTGCTCATTAACCGGTCACGCGCGTCGTTCCGGACGGACGAGCTGTTCGTGGCCATCGCGGTGATTTCGCTGACGAGCGTGGCGCTCTTCGCGGCGGTGCAGGGCCTCTTCCGGCTGGCCGCGCCGTGGGCGCACGTGATTTCGAGGGAGGAAACGGAATGAAGATGGGACGATGGGTGGCGATTGCTGCCCTGGCGCTGGGCATCGTGGGGGCACTCTCCGCGTGCGGCGGCAAGGACGACGGCGGCTCGCTCACGAAGGTGACCGTCATGCTCGACTGGACGCCGAACACCAACCACGCCGGGCTCTTCATCGCGAAAGAGAAGGGGTTCTATCGCGACCAGGGCCTCGATGTCACCATCGTCGAGCCCGCAACCGGCGGCGTGGAGCAGGTGGTGGCGGCGGGAAAGGCCGACTTCGGCGTCAGCATCCAGGAGGCCGTGATCCCGGCGCGCGCCGAAGGCGTGCCGATCGTCTCGATCGCGGCCGTCATCCAGCACAACACCTCGAGCCTGATGTCGCTGTCCGATGACAACATCAAACGCCCGAAGGATCTCGCGGGGAAGACGTACGGCGGTTTCGGCGGCGCCCTGGAAACGGCGCTTATCAAGAAACTCGTGAGCTGCGATGGCGGCGATCCGAATGCCGTGAAATTCGTCGAAGTTGGCGACGTCGATTACCTGGTCGGGTTCGAACAGAACAAGTTCGATTTCGCCTGGATCTTCGATGGCTGGGACGGCGTTCGCGCGAAAGAGATCGAGAAGAAGCAGGTGAACACGATCCCGTTCATCGACTACACAAAGTGCATCCCGGACTGGTACACACCGGTGCTCATCACGAGCGAGGACATGATCGCAAAGCACCCGGAGACGGTGCGGAAGTTCCTCGCGGCGACCGCGAAGGGCTATGAGACCGCGATGAGTACCCCGAAGGAGTCCGTGACCGCGATCAAGAAGAATGCGCCCGAAGCGGATGAGAAGTTGCTCACCGCGAGCGCGAACTACCTCGCGACGCGCTACGTCGACAAGGGCCGCGCATGGGGCCTCCAGGATGCAGCCATCTGGACCGAGTTCGAGAAGTTCGTGCGCGAAGCGGGGTTGACCACGAAACCGGTGGACACGACGAAGGCGTACACGAACGACTACCTGCCGAAGAAGTAGCTCGTGAACGGGTTCGCGGTGCGGCATGTCAGCCACGCGTTCCGCGGGGAACGTGTGGTTCCCGTGCTCGACGATGTCTCGCTGGAGGCGGACGAAGGCACGTTCGTCTCGCTCGTGGGGCCGAGCGGCTGCGGGAAGAGCACGCTCCTGCGCATCCTCGCGGGCTTGCTCACGCCTGAAACAGGCGAGGCCGAAGTCGGGGGGCGGGATGCGGCCGGGCACCCCGGGCTGGCGGCGTTCATGCCCCAGAAGGACCTCCTCCTGCCGTGGCGCCGGGCACTCGCGAACGCCACCCTCGGCGCCGAGATCGCTGGCGTGGGCAGGCGCCAGGCGCGGGAGCAGGCGCTGGCATTGTTCGAACCATTCGGGCTGGCCGGGTTCGAACGGGCGTGGCCGGCGCAGCTCAGTGGCGGCATGCGCCAGCGCCTCGCGCTCTTGCGGACGTTCCTGACCCCCGGGGGCACGCTCCTGCTGGACGAACCGTTCGGGGCGCTCGACGCGATCACGCGGCGCGAGATGCAGGCGTGGTTGCAAGAGGTGTGGCTGCGGCACGGGCGCACCGTGCTCTTCGTGACCCACGACGTGGAGGAAGCGCTGCTGCTCTCGGACCGCGTGGCCGTGATGTCGCCGCGGCCGGGGCGCATCGCGACAATGGTTGACGCGCCGTTCGCTCGCCCCCGGCATTCCGAACTGGTGACCGAGCCCGCGTTCGTGGCGCGCAAGGCGGCGCTGCTCGCGGCACTGGATGACGCCATGCGTATGGGCGAGGGCGCACGTCCGCCCGCGGGCCGAGGGGCGAGTCATCCTTTGGGATGAATTTGCGCCATCCCGGCGGTTTTTCCTTTCGCACCCGTTTTTTGGTCAGTACAGTGGCGCGAGGGCGGCGCACCGGGGCGCCGGCCGGGAGGAACCGTGACCATTCGCATCCTGCTCGCCGACGACCACAGCGTGGTGCGCCAGGGCCTGAAGATGTTCCTCGGGCTCGATGAGGAGCTGGAGGTAATCGGCGAGGCCGAAAACGGCGCCGAGGCGCTCAAGATGGCCCACGACCTCCAGCCGGACGTGGTGCTCATGGACCTGCTGATGCCCGTGATGGACGGCATCACCGCCATCGGGCACATCCGCAAGGAGCTGCCGGACGTCGAGGTCATCGCGCTGACGAGCGTGCTCGAGGACGCATCCGTGGTGGGCGCCGTGCGCGCCGGGGCCATCGGCTATCTGCTGAAGGACACCGAGGCGGACGCGCTGCGCAAGGCGATTCGCGCGGCGGCGCAGGGGCAGGTGCAGCTTTCGCCTCAGGCGGCGGCGCGGCTGATGCGCGAGATGCGGGCGCCCGAACAGCAGCCGGAGCCACTCACGGAGCGCGAGACCGACGTGCTGAAGCTCCTCGCGGTGGGCCGCGCGAACAAGGAGATCGCGCGGGACCTGATGATCGGCGAGAAGACCGTGAAGACGCACGTCTCGAACATCCTCGGCAAGCTTGGCGTGCAGAGCCGCACGCAGGCCGCCTTGCACGCCGTGCGCGCGGGCCTGGTGCCGGCGGAACAGCTGGCCGAGCGCTAAGGGCGCCATGCCCCGCATCCCTTCGCTCACCTTGCGCGCGCGCCTTCTCTTGCTGGTGGCGCTCGCCGTGCTGCCCGCGCTCGCCCTCGTGTTCTGGACCACCGCCGAACGCCGCGACCAGGCTCACGACGACGCCACCGCCGAGACGCTGCAGCTTTCGGACCTGGTGGCACGGGACGTATCGGCGAGCATCCAGCACGCTCGCCGTGTGCTGCGGGCGCTGGCGGCGGTCCCCGAGATTCGCGCCGTCGACCCCGAAGCGTGCCAGTCGATCTTGCGTTCCGTGCGCCCCGAGAACCCGGAGCTGGGCGTGCTCTGGGTCGCGAATCTCGACGGCGATGTCCTCTGCAGCTCGACCGACCGCACGAGCCGCCTGAGCGTGGCCGGGCTCGACGCCTTTCAGGAAGCGCTGGCGACGGGCCGGCATGCCTCCGGCGGCTATGTCACCACCGAGCCGCTGACCGGACGCGCGGCCGTGTCGTTCGCGGAGCCGATCGACGGCGAGAATGGGCGCCCCGTCGCGATCATCGGCGGCGCCTTCGATATCGAGGCCATCAACCACATCGGCAGCGCGACCACGCTCCCGCCGAACAGCATCTCCGTGCTGCTCGACCGCACGGGGAAGGTGCTCTTCCGCTCGGCCGAATGGGAGCGGCTTGCGGGCACGAACGTCGAGCAGGCCCGCCTCCAGGAGGTCGCGGTCGCGGGCAAGCCGGTGCCGGGATCGCTCACGAGCCGCGACGCGGACGGCGTCGAGCGGCTCTACGGGTACAAGCCGGTGTTCTCGGACGAAGGCGTCATCGCGTATGTGGCCGTCGGGGTGCCGACCTCGACCGTGTACGCCGACGTCGACCGGTCGTTGCGGCAGAACCTGCTCGGCCTCGGCGTGGTGGCGCTGCTGGCACTCGCGGCGGCCTGGGCGATCGGCGACCTGTTCGTGTTGCGGCGGGTGCGGGCGCTGCTGGAAGGCACGCGGGCGGTGGCACGCGGCGATTACGAAGTGCACATTCCGCAAATGCACGGAAATGACGAACTTTCCATGCTCACCGCGTCCTTCAATGACATGACCGCGGAGCTTTCGGGCCGCGAACTCGAACTGCGCGAGCGCGAGCAGCTCTACCGCAGCATGTTCGAAGCCACCAGCGACGGCATGCTCATCCTCAATACGGGGATGCAGGTTGTGACGGTGAACCCGGCGCTGTGCCGCATGCACGGGCGTTCGGCGGACGAGTTCACGACCGTGCCGGTGACGGAATTCCTCCATCCCCAGTACCAGAGCCTCGTGCGTGCGCTCGTGCAGGGCGCGCGGCAGGGGCAGGGCCACCGCGTGCGTGCGGTCGCGCTCCGGGCCGACCACAGCGAGTTCCCCGTTGAGATCTTCGCCACGCCCATCATGTACCAGGGTGAGGCGCACGTTCTCGGGGTGGTGCGCGATATCACCGAGCAGGTCGAGACGGAGGCCGTGCTTGAGCGGCTCGTGGATGAGCGCACTCGCGAAATCGGCACGCTGCTCGAAGTCTCGAACAGCCTGAGTTCGACCCTCGAGCCGCGCGAGCTGGTCGAGCAGATCGTCCAGAAGCTCAAGGAGATCGTGGATTACCAGGCGGCCGGGATTCTCACGTTCGCCGATGGCTTCCTGACCATCCTTGGGGGGCACCGCGAACCGGGGGAGTACTCATCGCCGCTGGCGGTCGGGCTGCGATTTCCGGCCACCAGGTTGCGGCGCATCTGGGAGCAGCTCGAACAGGGGCACGCCGTTGTGGTCGACGACGCCCGCGGCGACGACCCCATCGCCATCGACTACCGGGAGGCGAACGGCGGCGACGCGGCGTTCATTTCGACCAATCCGC
This sequence comes from Dehalococcoidia bacterium, assembly GCA_046328225.1. Classification (GTDB taxonomy): domain Bacteria; phylum Chloroflexota; class Dehalococcoidia; order Tepidiformales; family Tepidiformaceae; genus Amarobacillus. The sequence goes on from JAXLWZ010000005.1 coordinate 74,351, forward strand.
ACATCCGCGCCTGGCTCGCGGTGCCGATGGTGGTCAACGACCGCGTCGTGGGCATGCTGAACATGTCGCGGCCGGAGGTCGGGTACTTCACGCGGCGGCACGCCGATGTCGCGCTCGCCTTCGCTGCCCAGGCCGGGGTCGCGATTGAGAACGCGCGGCTCTTCGCGGCGGCGACGGAGCGGGGGCGCGAACTCGAAGCCGTGGTCAACGCCGCGCGCGCCGCGGCATCCACGCTCGACCTCGCGCAACTGGTAAACGTGCTGCTGGACCAGCTTCGCGATGTCGTCGGCTACAGCGGCGCGACCCTCTTCACGAGCGACGAGGACGACCTGGTGGTCCTGCAGGCACGCACGCCGTCACAGCCGCTCGGGGCGGCATCGACGGTAGGCCTGCGGTACTCGCTCGCCCAGGCGGACGACTTCAAGGAGGTCCTCCAGCGCGGGCAGACCGTGATCATCGACGACGTGTTCGACGATTCGATGGCGGCGCGGCGGTATCGCGAAGTGCTCGGCCCGCAGCTCGCCAGCGAGCCCTTCGAGTACGTGCGGTCGTGGATGGCGGTGCCGCTCCTGAACCAGGACCGGATCATCGGCGTGCTCAGCCTGTCCGGGGAGCGGCCGGGCCACTACGGACGGCGGCACGCGAACGTGGCGCTTGGCATCGCCTCGCATGCGGCGGCGGCGATTGAGAACGCGCGGCTCTTCGAGGAAACCGGCGCGCGCGGCCGTGAGCTGGGCACCCTGCTCGACGTTTCGCGCGGGCTCGCCTCGACGCTGAACCTCGAGGAGCTGCTGTCGCTCGTGCTGGACCGGCTCGATGAAGTGGTCGGCTACCGGGCGGCGTCGATCCAGGTGATTGAGAACAACGTGCCGCGCGTGCTGCAGCGGCGCGGTCCATCGATTTCGGAGTACGAGGCGCGGGCGCGGTTGGAGACGGGACGGGACACCACGGGCTACCTCGCGCGGGAGCTCTCGCAGGGGCGCTTCGTGGCGATCGACGATGTGCGCGGCGATACCGTCGCTGCGAAGGCGTACCAGGCGTTCGCGGGGACGGCCCTCGACGCGGCGTTCACCTACATCGTGTCCTGGCTCGCGATTCCGCTGGTGAGCAAGGGCACCACCTTCGGGTACGTCGCGCTCGCCTTCGACGTGGCCGGGTACTACACGCCCGAGCGGGTGCGGCTGGCGCGCGGCATCGCAGACTTCATCGCGGTGGCGGTCGAGAACGCGCGGCTCTTTTCGGAGACGGAGGCGCGCAGCCGGGAGGCGGAAACGCTGCTCGATGTGAGCCTGAGCACGTCCCAGACGCTCGACCTTCAGCCGCTCCTCGGGTCGATTCTCCAGAACCTGCGGCGCGTCATCCCCTACAGCGGCTCCGCGATCATCCGGCTGGAGCGCGACGAGGTCGTCATCATCGAATCGCGCGGCGAGTTCGACCGCGAGGACGCCGCTATCGGCCTGCGGCTGGCCATCCCGCCCGGGAACCACCTGGTCGAGTGCATGCGCCGCGGCGAGCCATCCATCACCGCGGACGTGCGCGGCGACGACGAGCACGCCGTAGCGGCGAAGGAGCTCCTCGGCGCGCACATGACCGAGCGTTCGTTCAGCTACATCCGCTCGCAGATCATGGTGCCGCTCATCGCGCAGGACCGCGTGATTGGCGCGCTCACGGTATCGCGGCGCGAAGTCGATGCCTTCCGGCCCGAGCACGTGCGTCTGGCCACGGCGTTCGCAAGCCAGGCGGCGGTCGCGATCCAGAACGCGGAGCTGTTCGCGCAGCGCGGGCAGCGGCTGCGGGAAACGGAGGCGCTCGCACGCATCGCCTCGCAGCTCACCCTCGACCAGCCGATGACGCGCACGCTCACGGAGATGGCGGCCGATGCGCGCGACGCCACCGGCGCACTCGCCGCCTCGATCACGCTGCACGACGACGGCGACCCGTTCCGGCTGACCTCGTGGGGTGCGTCCGGCCTCCCCGAGGGGTTCACCGAAGCCATCGGCGCGGCCATCCTCGCGAGCGGCGTCTCGCCCGCGGGGTTGGTGGCGGAGAGCCGCCGGCCGATGGTGCTGCGCGACGCGCGCACGCAGATGCTGCTCTCGCCGCTTCCCGCGCATATCCAGACATACCTCCACGACGCCCGCTGGGAGTCGGCGGTGGTGACGCCGCTGCACTACCACGACGCCTTCCTGGGCACGCTCAACACCTTCCACGCGGGCGCCGACCCGTTCACCGCCGATATCGCGCCCATCATGACGGCGGTGGCGAACCAGGCGGCGGTCGCCGTCCAGAACGCGCGGCTGTTCGCGGAATCGGAGCAGGGGCGGCGCCAGAGCGAGGCGCTCGCACGCATCGCCGCCACGCTCACCTTCGACCGGCCGCTCCAGGAAGTGCTCGATGCGCTCGCGCAGGACGTCGTGCGCGGCACGAGCGCGATCGGCTGCGCGGTCATGCTCGACCAGGTGGAGGGCGTGCCGCTGGGCGTCGGCGGGTCGCACGGGCTGCCCGAAGGCTATCTGTCCGAGTTCCACCGCATCGCGATGCAGTTCGCCGCGGAGGACCCGGCCTACTTCACGGACGTCGCCGTCCTCCCGGACGCCCGCCGGCGTGTGCTCGCGCACCCCGGCTTCGCCGACCTTCGCCCGCTGCTCAGCAACGTCGAATGGGAGTCGGTGGTACGCGTGCCGTTCGTGTACCGCGACCGGCTGCGCGGCGTGCTCGTGCTCTACTACCGCGAAGGCGAACTGCCCGGCGCCACCGAAGTCGCCTTCCTGCGCGCGATCGCCAGCCAGGCTTCGGTCGCCATCGAAAACGCGCGGCTCTTCTCCGAGCTGAGCGACCGGAACCGCCAGCTGGAGACGCTGTACCAGGCCGACCAGGAGCTGCACCGGTCGCTGCGGCTGGACGACGTGCTTCGCGCGCTGCTCGATGCGGTGACAGGGATGCTGGGGCCGGATTACTCCTCGCTCACGATGTGGGACGCCGGCGCCGTGCGGCCGACGATCATCGCCTCGAGCAACGCACCCGAGGAGGCCGTCGACCGCGTGGCGGAGTCGTTCGCGGAAGCGGGCCGGGCGGAGGTGTTCGAACGGATCGGCCTTCGCGGCCCCGGCTACGCCTTCACCGCCAGCGAACTACGCCCCGAAGGCACCCAGGGCCGCGCCTACGCGCTGGGAATCCGGGCACTCATCGAAGTGCCGGTGTTCGTGAACGGCGAGCTCTTCGCCATCCTCAACGGCGCCTACACGAGCCCGCACCACTGGACGCCCGACGAGCAGCGGCTCTTCACGGCGCTGGCGCGGCGGGCGGCGCTCGCCATCGAGAACGCGCGGCTGTACGAGCAGGCGCAATCACTGGCGGCGGTCGAAGAGCGGCAGCGGCTCGCCCGCGAGCTGCACGACAGCGTGTCGCAGGCGCTCTACGGCATCGCGCTCGGCGCGCGCACGGCCCGCACGCTGCTCGACCGCTCGCCGGAGAAGGCGAAGGACCCTGTGGATTATGTCCTGTCGCTCGCCGAGGCGGGCCTTGCGGAGATGCGCGCGCTCATCTTCGAGCTGCGGCCCGAGTCGTTGGAGGGCGAGGGCCTGGTCGCGGCCATCAAGAAGCAGGTTGCCTCCACCCGGGCACGCTACGGCGTCGAAGTCGACGCCGACCTCTGCGACGAGCCCGCCACCACGCTGCCGGCCAAGGAAGCGCTCTATCGCATCGCCCAGGAGGGGCTGCACAACGTGGTCAAACACGCCCGCGCGACCCACGTCGACCTGAAGCTGGAGTGCGCCGGCGGCATGGCGACCCTCGACATTCGCGACAACGGCACGGGGTTCGACAGCGGCGGCGAGTTCCCCGGACACCTGGGCTTGCGATCGATGCGCGAGCGGGCGACCCGGCTCGGCGGGACGTTCGAGGTCGAAAGCGAGCCGGGCAAGGGCACCCACCTGCGCGCCGTCGTGCCGCTCACCCTGGAGGAACTCCCCCACTAACGCCGAAGGCCCCCGCCCCGGAGCGGGGAGAGGGCCTTCGCACATGTGCCCGGTGGTACGGCCTAGTCGGTGCCGCCCTTGGATGCGCCGGTGATGTCGGCCATGAGCCGGAGCGCCTCCGGGTCGTTCGATCCGACGCGGAAGGTCGTGATGCCGCAATCCTGCCAGACCTTGAAGCGCTCGCGGATGCGGTCGGCCGGCCCGATGAGGGAAATTTCGTCGGCGAACTCGTCGGGGATGGCCTCGGCCGCTTCCGCCTTGCGTCCGCTGAGATAGAGCTCCTGGATGTACTTCGCCTCGTCGGCGTAGCCGTACTTGATGAAGAGCTCGTTGTAGAAGTTCTTCTCCTTGGCACCCATGCCGCCGATGTAGAGCGCGGCGCCGGGCTTCACCTTCTGGAGCGCGGACTTCACGTCGGTCGTGATCTGGACGCTGCCGCCGCCGAGGATTTCGAAATCCTTGCCGCTCTTGCCCGCCTTCGCCCAGCCGGCTTCGAGGTCCTTCTTGAAGACGTCCATGTGGTACGGGGAGAACCAGGCCGGGATCCAGCCGTCGGCGATTTCGGCCGTCAGGCGGATGTTCGCGGGGCCGAGGCTCGCGATGTAGATCGGCACCTGGTTGGGGTGAAGGATGCTCTTGAGGGGCTTGCCGAGGCCGGTCGCGCCGGGGCCGGTGTAGGGGAGGTTGTACTCCTGGCCGTGGAATTCCACCGGCTTTTCGCGCGCCCAGATGGCACGGAGGATGGCGACGTATTCACGAAGGCGGGCGTTGGGCTTGCCGTAGGGCACGCCGTGCCAGCCTTCGACCACCTGCGGGCCGGAGAGGCCGAGGCCGCAAATGGCGCGCCCGCCGGAGAGGGCATCGAGGGTCGCCATGGTCATCGCGCACATGGCGGGGGTGCGCGCGGGCACCTGCATGATCGACGTGCCGAGGCGGATCTTCTTCGTGACCGCGGCCAGGTAGGCGAGCGGGGTGATGGCGTCCGAGCCGTAGGCTTCGGCAGTCCAGACCGAGTCGTAGCCCATGGCTTCGGCTTCCTGGACATACTTGACGGGCATGGCCATGTTCGCGCCCGAGTAGCCGAGGCTGATTGCGAGCTTCATGCGTTCCTCCGCGGATTCGTTCCCGCGGATGCAACACCGCGAGCAGCCGCAGTATGCGGCCTGCACGCCGCTAGGGCACGGGCGCGACGGTGAGCCGGTAGATGACGCCGGAGTCATCGCCCGTGAGGTAGAGTTCGCCCGCCTCGTCTTCGCCGAAGGAGCTGATGCTCTCCGCCTTGCCCAGGACCTCGGGTTTCCAGGCGCCGTCCTGCTGGCGAAGGGCGGTGATGTCGCCGCGGCAGTAGTCCACGTAGAGGTAGGCGCCGGCGAGCGCGGGGATGCTGCTCCCGCGATATACGTACCCGCCGGTGATGGAACAGCCGAGCGAGTGCGAGTATTCGTGCACCGGAAGCGTCTTGCCGGCCTGTTCGCAGGTCGAGCCGCCATAGCAATGGAGCCCTTCCATCGTGCTCCAGCCGTAGTTCTCGCCGCCTTTGCTGTCTGCAGGCTGGCGGTCGACCTCTTCGTACGCATTCTGGCCGACGTCCGCGATCCAGAGGTCGCCGGTGGCGCGATCGAAGCTGAAGCGCCAGGGGTTGCGCAGGCCGTAGGCCCAGGTCTCGGGGCGCGCGCCGGACCGGCTCGCGAAGGGGTTCGATGCCGGGATGCCGTACGGCCGGGCCGTGGCATCGACATCGATGCGGAGCAGCTTGCCGGGGAGAACGCCGAGGTTCTGGCCGTTGCCGTCGGGGTCGCCCGAGCTGCCGCCGTCGCCGGTGGAGAGGTAGAGGAAGCCATCCTTGCCGAACGCGAGCATGCCGCCGTTGTGGTTCGGGTACTTGTCCGGGATGGCGAGCAGCACGCGGGCGGTGGCCGGGTCGCCCTTCCCGCCGCTCGCCCGGTATTCGGCGAAGGTGTTCGTGCCGTCGCGACCGGTATAGGCGACGAAGAAGCGGCCGTTGCTGGCGAACGCGGGATGGAAGGCGAGCCCGAGGAGGCCCTGCTCGTTGCCGCTGGATTGGACGACCGAGGTGATATCGAGGAACGGCTGGCTTTCGACGGCGCCATTGCGAATGACGCGGATGCGGCCGGGCTTTTCGACCACGAAGAGGCGGCCGCTGCCATCGCCGGCGTTCGTGACGAAGGTCGGGCGCGTGAAGCCGCGGGCGACCTCCTCGGCGCGCAGCTTCGGGAGCGACCCGGACGGCGCAACGGAGGCAGGCGCATCCGGCGTCTCGCTCGCGGAGGCGGGCGGGGTCTCATCGTTCGTGCCGGAGGTGCCGGTGCCGGTGCAATCGGCGGCGATCATCGCGAGGAACACGAGCACCGCGGGCACGGGAAGCACCCAGAAGGCGCGCGCGGTACGGCCCGGGAACGAGGGGAGTGAAACGCGTCGATAATGCACGCGGCGACGGCAAGACGCCGGTAACGGGGCGCGCCCGGATGCGGCAAGTCCCTCGCGAGACGGATTGCTCGCATCTGCGGCGCCGGGTGGCCCACAATGGAAACGGTGACCTTCGCCGCATTCGATAGCCATGCCAACTGACGCCGTCCTCATCATCCTGGGCGGCCTCGTGTTCGATAGCGAAACCCGGCGGTTCCGCGCGGCCGACGTGCGCTGCCGCGGCGACGCCATCGAGACCGTGGCCGCGCCCGGGCAGGCCGGCGCCGGCGACCGCGTCGTCGATGCGGCGGGCGCGTTCGTCATCCCCGGGCTGATCGATTGCCACGTGCACATCACCAGTTCGGGCGAAGCCGCGGCCCTCAACACGATGGTGAGCGAGCCCGTGCCCGTGCGCGCATGGAAGGCGGCCGAGCACGCGCGCTGGACGCTGCACGCGGGGGTGACGACCGTGCGCGACCTCGGCGCCGCCGAGCGGCTCAACATCGACCTCGCGCACGCCATCGATTCCGGGCTCATCGAGGGGCCGCGCATGCTCGCCGCGGGCCTCGGCGTGACGATGACGGGCGGCCATGGCCACGGATTCATCGCGCGCGAGGCGGACGGCCCGGACGACGTGCGCAAGGCCGTTCGTGAACAGCTGCGGGCGGGCGCGACGGCGATCAAGCTCTTCGCCAGCGGCGGCGTGCTCACGGCCGGCGTGGACCCGCGGTCACCGTCGTTCACGGGCGAGGAGCTGGCCGCGGGCGTCGAGGAGGCGCACAAGGCGTTCCGCGTGGTGGCCGCGCACGCGCAGGCGACGGACGGCATCAAGAACGCGATCCGGGCCGGCGTGGACTCCATCGAGCACGGTGTCTGGCTCGATGACGAGGCGCTGCAGCTAATGGCCGAACGCGGCACCTACCTGGTCGCGACCCTGACGGCACCGTGGGCGATGGCCACGCACGGCGCCGCCGCCGGCGTACCGCAGTACATGATCGACAAATCGAACGCGGTCCTCGAAGACCACGCGCGCAGCTTCCAGGCGGCGGTCCGCGCCGGAGTGCGCATCGCCATGGGCACCGACCAGGGGACGCCGCTCAACCGCCCGGGCGAAAACGCGCAGGAGATCCTGCGAATGGGCGAGCACGGGCTTACGCCGGCTTCGGCGCTGATGGCCACGACGGCATGGGCCGCGGACCTGCTGAAGGTGCCCGCGGGCCGCATCGAAGCGGGCAAACACGCGGACTTCGTCGTCCTGCCGCGGGACCCGCTGGCCGGGCTTGCGGTGCTGGCCGAACCTGACGCATTCATCGCCGTGGTCAAAGGCGGCGACATCGTCCGTGGCGGGCCACGGGAGAACACCACGGGAGGATTGGCATGAGTGAGCTTCAGAAGCGGATCGCGCGGCTCGGACGGCGCGAGAGCAACGGCATCGGATTCAGCGCGACGGCGCGCGAAAAGCCCGTGCAGCTCCTGCTCGGCACCCTCGCGGGGGACGCCGCGGGGGCGAAAGCGGTTGCCGAGGCGGGCGCGGACGTCGTCCTCATCGAGGCCGGAACTGCCGCGGCGGCCGTGCCGGTGGTGGAGTCGCTGAAGGGCACGAAGACGGTCGCGGGCGCGGTCCTGCCGGCGCTCGATGAAGCCGGCGCCGAGGCCTTGCACGCCGCCGGCTGCGACTTCGTCGTCTGCACGCTCGAAGGGACGGACGCCACGGCGGTGGACACCGACCGCATGGGCCACATCGCCGTCGCGAGCTCCGCGCTGGACGACACGACGCTCCGTTCGCTGGCACCGATGGGGCTCGACGGGCTCTACGTCACGCGCACGCCGGGGAGCATGACGCTCGCGACGCAGCTGCAGTTGGTGCGCATCGCCTCGTTCGCGAGCGCGCCGCTGCTCGTGAACGTGACGGCTGAGGCCCCCATGGCCGAGCTGCGCGCGCTTCGCGACAGCGGCGCGGCGATGGTCATCGCGCCCAAGGGCACGACGAACGCGCAGATCACGGCCCTCGGCGAGACGCTCAAGAACGTGCCCGCGAGGAAGGGCGGCCGCGGCGATTCGCGCGACATCGCGCTGGTGCCGGCGCGGGCGGCGGCCGCCGCCCCAGAGCACGACCACGAGGATGACGACGACGACGAGGAGTAGCCCGGGCGCCAAACGGCCCCTCCGCCGGCGATGGCGCAGGGGCCGTGCATTGGGGCAGCCGCGAACGGCCTAGTCGATGCCGCCGGGCTCGTTCTGGACGTCGTAGACGAAGTTCCACTCCTGGTTGGCCAGGTCGCGAAGCTCGGTCGCGAGCGCCTGCAGGCGCGGGACGAACACCGGCCGGGCGCTCGCGGGGATCGCCTCGGCCTCCCAGAAGTCCACGAGCAGGCGGGCGAGGGCGGCTTCGAGCTTGCCCAGCGCCGGGATGAGCCGGGGCTCACCGCGACGGACATCGCCGCCGATGCCGCCCGGGGAGTTCAGCGCATGGAGCTGGGTCTCGACGGCGAGGGTGCAATCGCGAAGGGCGGCATGCGCGCTCGCGAACCATTCGTTCGTGGGTGCCTCAGCGGCGATGACGCGGCCAAGGGCCTCACCGGCGAAGAGGAGCGATTCTTGTTCGGGGCGGCGGCGGCGGAGGTCAGTAACCACGGTGCTCCCTCTCTCGTTCCTTGGAATCGGGATGGATGTGCGCGGCGGGCTTGAGCCGCGGCTCCTCGGGCGGGACCTCGGACGTGGACGCAGCGTGGGAGGCCTCGGGCTGCACGGCCCGGACATCGGATTCAGCGGGCTCAAGGACTTCGGTGGCGGTCTCGACGAAGTCGCGGATGGTTTTCCGAACCGGCACTGCCTTGCTCCTAGGCTGCCCGGCCAGCCTCACGTACCGGGTGACTCCCGGACCCGCAGTGATCGCAGCGCTTGCGAACAACCCGGCCGGAAGCGCGTTCGACCACCCACTTCACCTGGCCATCGCACACCGTGCAGGCGACGGCCTGGTGGTGCGGCTCGGTTGCGACGTGGACGGGAGCGCTGGTCAATCTTCTCTCCATTCCGTGCGGGCCTGACTACCGCACGCGGTGCGCCGGGCGTTCGATCGCCACTCGGCCACGATTGGATCCTCGCATGCGCACTATCCATTTGATATGGCCGGTTGGACTGGATTTACCGGGCATAACGGGACTCTTGATCGGGCTACTCGGGACGACGCTCCAGCGACTCCGCGAGTTCGACCCGTTCGAGCAGCTCGCGGCGCGTGATCATGCCGACCATGCGGCCACCTTCGAGCACGGGGACCTGATTCAGCCGGTTCGCGCCGAGCTGGTGTAGCACCTCCAGCGCCGGCGTATCGGCCTGGACGGTGAGCACGCGGTCGCGCGGGGTCATCGCACGCTGGGCGGGCGTGTTCGCCCAGGCGTCGCGCGGGACACGCCGGACATCGCTGACGGAGAGGATGCCGACGACGGCCTCATCGAGCGCGACGACGGCCGCGCGTTCGCCTTCGCCCACCATGTGGCGCTCGACCACCTCCTCGATGGACACGCCGGGGGTGATGGTCGGGTAGGTGGTGCGCATGACATCGCGCGCACGCAGCCTGCTGAGGACGGCTTCGAGCTGGAGGGCCTCCTTCTCGCCGCGCGCCGCGCCGCTGAGGAACCAGCCGATGAACATGAACCAGAGGCCGTTCCAGGCGTACCCGCCGAGGAGGAACGCGACGCCGCCCATCATGAGCGTGTAGCCGAAGAGTTCGCCCACCGTGCCGGCGATGCGCGTGGCGCGGCGGAAGCTCTTCGTGCGCCGCCAGGCGATGGAACGCAGGACACGTCCGCCGTCCAGGGGGAACCCGGGGAGGATGTTGAAGATCGCGAGGAGGAGGTTCACCGTCGCCAGGTAGGCGCCGATAGCGCCGGCCTGCTCGTTTCGCTCATGGAAGGCGAGGTAGACGCCGCCGGCCAACGCGGCGATGAGCAGGCTCGTGAGCGGGCCGGCCACGGCGATGGCGAACTCCTCACCGGCTGAGCGCGGCTGCCGGGCGATGTGGCTCACGCCACCGAAGATGAAGAGGGTGATCTTGGGGACTTCGAGGCCGCGCCGCTGCGCCACGACCGCGTGCGCGAGTTCGTGCACGAGCACGGCGACGAACAGCATCACCGCCGAGACGATGCCCACGGCCCAGTACATCGCCGTCGACCAGCCCGGGTACTCATCGGGGAAGACGCCATCGCTGAGGCTGAAGGCGAGTACGCCGAGGATGAAGAGCCACGACGGGTGGATTTCGATGGAGATTCCCCGGATGCGGGCAACTCGGAACGAGGGCATACCCCCACGCTACCGGAATGCGCGGGCGGCGTCAGTCTGCGCGACAGCGAGTGTCGCGATCGGGGGCTATCGTGGCCGCCATTCGCGGTGGCGGGGGGGGGGCGACGTGACAGAGGGACCGTCGGGCTGGCAGGCGTTCCGCTTCGGGCTGGTGCTCGGCGCGGTCATTGGCCTGCTGCGCGAGCCGCGCGCGTTCGCGTGCTGCGGGTGCCTGCTCGTGCTCATCGCCGCCTTCGTGGTGCTGGTGGTGGCGGTGTTCGTGTTCGTCTACTGGCAGTGGCTCCTGCCGCTGGCGATGCTGGTCGTGGCGTGGCAAATCTGGGTACGCCAGCGAAGGTGAGGACGCGACGATCGCCGATAGCGGGGATTCCCTGACAGGAAACAGCTTTTCGCCCCGCTAGCATGCCCATACGGCGCCTTGCGAGCACCGAACGGCCCCGCCATGACCGAACAGACGACGACTTTCCTGACGCACGACAGCGACGCCGCGAGAGCGGACGAGTTCGCGCGCGCGTTGCTCGAGGCGGGCTACCGGCCCTGGGAACCGGGCGACGCGCCGGGCGTGGTCGTCGCCGGCGCGGAGGATGCGCTCGTTCGCGAGGCCCGCGCGCGATGGCCACACGCGCTCGTGGTGGCCGCGGGCCCCGCCAGCGTGGACACCGCCGCCGCCCTTCTGGAAGCTGGCGCCGGCGATGTCGCCTTCGATGCCCGTGACCTGGCGTTGCGCGTCCGTATCGCGCTGGCGCGCACCGGCTGTTGCCGCGAAGGGCATGGCCGCGAAGCGGAAAGCCTCGACCTGCTCGCCGAACTGGCCGGTGACCCCGGGAGCTGCGGCGCCGCGCCCCTGCTTCGCAGCATTCTCGATCACGTCTCCACCGGCATCCTCGCGGTGAGCGCCTCCGGCACGGTGGCATTCGCGAACCGGCGCGTCGCCGAGATCGCGGGTGTCCCCGCGAACCGCATGGTCGATGAGGCGAACGCGCGGCTCGTCCTGGGGATGGCGCCCATGCCGCTGCGCGCGCTCGCACTGCGTGGGCTCTCCGGCGAATCCGTGGCCGCCGAGGAAGCCGCATGGCGCCGGCCCGGCGGCGACGACATCGCCGTCCGCTGTTCGGTGATGCCGATCATCGAGCACGGGCGTGTCCACGGCGTCGTCATCACCGGCGACGACATCACGGGCCAGGTCGCCGAACAGAAGGAGAAGGAGCTCCTCGCCGCCATCGTCGCCTCCTTTGACGACGCGATCATCACGCGCGACCTCGCCGGGCGCGTCGTGAGCTGGAATCGCGGCGCGGAGCGCATGTACGGCTACAGCGCCGCCGAAGTCATCGGCGGCACACTCCCACCGGACTTCCTGGATGCCAATGACGGCGGCACGCCGATGGACTATGCCGGCGGGCTCGGGAACTTCCCGGGGCGGCGGCGGTCGCTGCAGCGGCGGCGCAAGGACGGTTCGGTCCTCGATGTCGAAGTGCACGTGTTCCCGGTGACGAACGCGGCGGGCGAAGTCGTGAACTTCGCCGGCGTGTCGCACGACATCACCGAGCGGCAGCTTGCCGAACGGGAGATCGCCCGGCTCGCGGCGATCGTCGAGTCGTCGCACGACGCCATCGTGAGCGTGACGCCCGCGGGGATCATCGATAGCTGGAACCGTGGCGCCGAGCGGATGTTCGGCTACGCGCGCGACGAGGTCGTGGGCCAGCCGCTGGAGTTCGTGGCGCCGGGGTGGGAGCCGCTCGCCCACGCGCTCCCGCATCTGGACGACCCGAACGGTTGGCCCTCGATCGATGGCCTGGAAGTCGAGTGCCGGACGCGCGACGGGCGTGTGATCGAGGTGTCGATGTCACTGTTCCCCGTTCGCGACGCCGCCGGGAAGGTCGTGTCGATCGCGAGCATCGGGCGCGACGTGACCGAGCAGAAGCGGGCACAGGCGGCCCTTCGCCGGCGTGAACAGGAATTCAAGGCACTCGCGGCGCATTCGCCCGACATCATCCTCCGCTTCGACCGGCGAGGCCGCTGCGTCTACGCGAACCCGGCAGCGGCGGCACTGGCGAGCCGCGACGGGGCGTGGTTCGCGGGCCGAGCCGCCGAGGACCTCGGGCTTCGCACCGAACCGGACCTGCGCCCCGCGATCGAGGCCGCGGCCGGCGGCGGCAGCGAGCGCTCTTCGGACGTGCGCATCGACCTTCCCGGGGGCGAGCGCTGGTTCGACGTGCGCTTCGTACCGGAGACGGACGAAGGCGGCACCCCGGAAAGCGTGCTCCTCATCGGGCGGGACATCACGGGCAGGCGGCGCGCCGAGCAGGCTCTGCGCGAAAGCGAGGAGATGCTCGCGATGACCTACGGCTCGACGCCCGTGGGTATCGCCGTGCTGGACTCCGAGGGCTGCTTCTTGCGGCTGAATCGCGCGGCCGCGAGCATCGCCGGGTGGGAGCCGGGCGAACTCGCCGGGCAGCCCTTCGCGCCGCTGCTCGCCCCGGAAGATCGCGAGCGAATGCGGTCGGAATATCTCGAAATGCTGGCCCAGGAGGAGCCGCCGCCGCCGGTCTCGGAGACCTGGCGCCTGCTCCACCGCGATGGCGGCGAACGGCTCGTCGCGGCCACATGGGCGCGCTTCGATGGCCCCGGCGGAGCACGCTATTCGGTGATCACGGCCAGCGACATCACCGAGCAGCGCCGTGCCGAGGATGCCCTGCGGCGCGCCGAAAGCCTCCTCCACGAGGCGGTCACGAGCGGGCCCGTCATCCTCTTTACCTTCGACGCCGAGGGCATCGTGACGATGGCCGAGGGCGGCGCGCACCCCGAGGACCAGATCGACCCATCGGAAACCGTCGGCGGGAGCGTGTTCGATCTCTACGCCGGCACCGACGGCGGCGTCGAGGCCGTCCGGCGCGTGCTCCGGGGCGAGCGAGCCGGCTTCGAATGGCACGTTCGCAACCGCTGGTACGACTTCCATCTCGCGCCCATGCACGACCGCGACGGCACGGTCACCGGCGCGCTGGGTGTCGCGACCGATGTGACCGAACGGCACGTCGCCGAGGAAGCGCGGCGCCGCGCCGATTCGTACTATCGCGCCGTCGTCGAAGGCACCTCGGATGCGCTGTACGTGGCCGAACGTGGCGCCGACGGGCGCTTCCGCACGGTCGTCGTGAACGCCGCCTACGAACAGATGCTGCAACGCCCGGCGACGCGTGTGCTGGGGAAGACGGCGCTCGAAGGCCTGGGCGACCGGCGGACGGCCGCGCGCGTGGAGGCCCGCTGGGAACAGGCGGCGCGAACCGGTGAGCCCGTGCACTGGGAGCTGACGACGCCGGGAGGGGGCTTCGCCGTCGGCCAGGTGACACCGCTCTTCGAACCCGATGGCCAGTGCCGGCTCGTGGTCGGCAGCCTTCGTGATATCACCGCGCTGCGGGGCGCCGAACAGGCCCGCGCCGTGGCCGAGGGCCGGCTGCAGGCCGTCATCGATAGCGCGCCCCTGGTGGTGCTCGCGGTCGATGCGTCCCGGCGGATCACGGTGTGGGACGGCGCCGCGCTCGCCCGCCTGGGGCTGCTGCCCGGCGAGCTCGTGGGGTCGGGCACGGATGCCTTCGCCGAATACGGCGAGCTGCCGGCGGCGCTCGATCGCGCGCTTGGCGGGGAGGCGTGTCACGTTTCGCTGCTCGTGCGCGATGCGCGGCTCGAGGTCGACCTTGCCCCGGTGCGCGACCGCAACGGCGGCGTCGCGGGCGTCGTGGGCGTGGGCATCGATGTCACCGACCGGCACCTGGCCGAGCGGGCCCGCGAACGGGCCGAAGAGCGGCTGCGCACGGTCGCCGAGAACGCGCCGATTGTGCTCTGGGCGATTGACCGCAACGGCACCTATACCCTCTGCGAGGGGAGCGTGCTGGCGAGCCTGGGCGTGACCACGAGCGAGGTGGTCGGCCGGAGCGTGTTCGAACTCTACGCGAATAACGACGCCGTCACGGGCCAGGTGCGCGCCGGGCTCGCGGGCGAAGCGGGCACGATGGTGACGCAGCTCTCCGAGCGCATGTGGCTGGAGACGACCGTCGCCCCCCTGTACGACGCCGCGGGCGAGGTCGAGGGCCTCATCGGCGTCTCGGTCGACGTCACGAAGCGGCTCATGGCCGAGCGGGGGATGCTGCAGGCGCAGAAGCTGGAAAGCCTTGGCGTGCTCGCGGGCGGCATCGCGCACGACTTCAACAACCTGCTCGTGGGCATCCTCGGCAACGCGGGCCTGGCGCTGGCCGAACTCCCGGAGACTTCGCCCGCGCGGCCCACGATCGAGGCGATCGCGACGGCCGGGCAGCGCGCCGCCGAGCTCGCCCGCCAGATGCTCGCCTACAGCGGCCGGGGCCGGTTCGTCGTGCAGCGGGTCGATATCAACGGCGTGGTGAGCGAGATGCTGCACCTGCTGCGCGCATCCGTCGGCAAGAGCATCGAACTCCAATGCGACCTCGCGGCCGCGCTGCCCTACGTCGAGGCGGACGCGACGCAGCTTCGCCAGGTGATCATGAACCTCGTCGTGAACGGGTCCGATGCCATCGGCGCCGAGCCCGGGACCGTTCGCGTCACGACGGGGGTGCGCGCGGTGACGCAGGACGCGCTCACGGAGGCGCACCTCTCGCCGGAGCTGCCGCCGGGTGATTATGTCGCGATCGAAGTCACCGACTCCGGCTCGGGCATGGACGAAGAGACCCTCTCGCGCATCTTCGACCCTTTCTTCACGACGAAGTTCACGGGTCGTGGGCTCGGGCTCGCGGCCGTCCTCGGCATCGTGCGCGGGCACCGCGGCGCGATCTCGGTGCGCAGCGAACCCGGGGCCGGGTCGGTCTTCACGCTCTTCCTCCCCGTCGCCGCGGAGGCGAACACGGCCGATGCGTCCGCGCCTTCGGTGAGCGGCGCCTGGCACGGCGAAGGCTGCGTGCTCGTCGTCGACGACGAAGAGACCGTGCGCATGGTCACGGCGCGTGCGGTGGAGACCTTCGGCTTCCGGGCCTTGCAGGCGCACGACGGTCTCGCCGGCCTGGAGATGTTCAAGCAGCATGCGAACGAGGTCGCCTGCGTGCTGCTCGATATGACCATGCCGCGGATGAACGGCGAGGAAGCCTTCCACGCCATCCGCGAGGTCGACCCCAACGCCGTCATCGTCCTCATGAGCGGCTTCAACGAACAGGAAGCGACGAGCCGGTTCATGGGCGAGACCCTGAACGGGTTCATCCAGAAGCCGTACGAGCTGGCGACGCTGCGCGAGATGCTGCGCGAAGTGACGGCCCGGCGCGCCGCCTAGCATTCGTCGCCCCGCGCCCGCGCCTGTACCCTGCAGGCATGACCGAGGAACGGTTCCTTTCGGGTTCGCTCACCGGTGACGACGCGGACGTCGACCGCTCGCTGCGGCCGCGGTCGCTGGGGGAGTTCCCCGGCCAGGAGCGCGTCAAGGAGAACCTCTCCATCGCGGTGCAGGCGGCGAAGCAGCGAGGCGACGCGCTCGACCACCTGCTGCTGTACGGGCCGCCGGGCCTGGGCAAGACCACGCTCGCGAACATCGTCGCGCAGGAGATGGAAGTCGCCATCCGCACCACCAGCGGCCCGGCGATCGAACGGCCCGGCGACCTCGCCGCCATCCTGACGAACCTCAAACAGCACGACATCCTCTTCATCGACGAAATCCACCGCCTGAACCGGAGCGTGGAGGAGATCCTCTACCCCGCGATGGAGGACTTCGCGCTGGACCTCGTGATCGGCAAAGGCCCCGGCGCACGCTCGGTGCGGCTCGCGATGCCGAAGTTCACGCTCATCGGCGCGACGACGCGCTACGCCATGATCAGCGCGCCGCTACGGGACCGCTTTGGGTCGGTCTACCGGCTCGATTACTACGATGCCGCGACGTTGGCGGCGATCGTCGTGCGGTCGGCGGGCATCCTCGGCGTGCCGCTGCCGGATGACGCCGCGTGGGAGATCGCGCGGCGCTCGCGCGGGACGCCGCGTATCGCCAACCGCATCCTCCGGCGCGTGCGCGACTACGCCGAAGTGCGCGGCGGCGGCGTGATCACGCTCGATTCCGCGCGCGCGGCCCTGCGCCTGCTGGATGTGGACGAATTGGGGCTCGATGAGACGGACCGCATGGTGCTGCGCGCGATCGTGGAGAAGTTCGGCGGCGGCCCGGTCGGGCTCGAAACCATCGCGGCCTCGATCAGCGAGGAATCGGACACGATCATGGACGTCTACGAACCGTTCCTGCTGCAGCTGGGCTTCCTCCAGCGCACACCCCGCGGGCGCATCGCGACGGCCGCCGCCTACGCCCACCTGGGGATCCCCATGCCCGCCCGCTCCCCGGCCGCCGAACCCCAGCGCGCCCTCTGGGAGGCCGAGGACCAGGGCAGCGCGTAACAGGACCGGATTGGTCATTCACGCCCGACGACGACGATGCGGGGCAATACGATGCGCACAATGGTTAGGCGAACCATCTCCAGAGCGGTGCTGGTGGGCACCGCCGCGACTGTGGCGGCACTGGGCACGTTGTTCGTCATGCGATCGTTCGGTGACGACCATCCGGCCGCGGTGGTCACAGGTTCCGGGTTCAGCGCGGCAACGCTCGATGAAGTGGCGGTGAGTTCCAACGCGCTAATCGAAGGTTCGGTGATCGCGCGCGGGCGGAAGGCGGACTACCCGAACAAGGACGTGCCCTTCGCCACGCAGTTCTACTCGTTCCGGATCGATCGCGTCATCGCCCAGAACGGTGGGCCGGAGCTACGTCCGGGCCAGGTCATCACCGTTGGCATGAAAGCAATGTCTGACTCGCGCACTGCCGCCAACGTGGATGCGTTGCGAACCGAGGTCGCGACCGTGAGCCGCGACCTCGCGCCGGGAGACCGCTACGTGGCGTTCATCGCGCCCGAACACGCGAGTACCAACTGGGGTGTCGTGTCCAGCAACTGGGGTTTGATGGTCCGCGAAGAGCGTGGATTGCGGGCGCTTGCTCCCTCCGGGCCCCTCAAGGGAGCGATCGTAAGCGAGGCGCAAATCGCATCCGCGGTCGGGGTCTTGGGTTCACAGCCGCCCGTGTCAGGCACAGACCCGTATCCGACAATCGTGGACGGCCAGGCACCGGTTCCCCGGCCATGAGTCCTGCATCGGCCGGTGGGCACGGGGCACCCTAAGCGAGGGACTCATGAGCGGGCTGAAATCATGTTCCAAAACCTCGATGCGCACGTTTCCCTGAGCCGCACCGAAGCAGCGGTGCTGGAGCATCTCGCCGCCGGGCTGTCAGATGCCGAAATCGCCGAAGTGTTGGGCATCACCACCAGAGCGGTACGTGGCAGGCTGCAGCGGTTCTATGACCGCACGGACCTGAGGCCCGCGCGCCTGACGGCGGCCTGGTGCGGACGGCACCTTGACTGCTGCGTGCGCGAGCGTGGCGTAGGCTGAGCCCATGGATCGCGTCCGTGTGAGTTCCGGCGCCCCGTGGGAGGCGACCGTGGGGTATTCGCGGGCGGTGCGCGTGGGGAACATCGTCGCTGTATCGGGGACGGTGGCGGCGAACGCGGACGGCACCATCCACGCCCCGGGAGATGCCTACGCGCAAGCCCGGCGCTGCCTGGAGATCATCGAGGCGGCGTTGCGCGAGGCCGGGGCCTCGTTGGCCGACGTCATGCGCACGCGCATGTTCGTCACCGATATCACGCGCTTCGAGGAGTTCGGGCGGGCCCACGGAGAGTTCTTCGCGGCTGTCCGGCCGGCCGCGACCATGGTCGAGGTGCGCGCGCTCATCGATCCGGCGGCGCTGATCGAGATCGAAGTAGAGGCGGTCGTGGCGGATAGCTGACACACGACTTTGATATCACGTCTTGGTGATCGTTGCTTTACCGGCGGTGCCCGGGTTAAGACGTATCGTGGAGGGACCCAGAGGAGGTAACCACCCCGATTCGATGAACGTCCTCAAAACCACCGTGCTGCTCGCGGCCCTCACCGGCCTCCTGGTGGCGATCGGTGGCCTGATCGGTGGAACTGGCGGCATGGTGCTGTTCCTCGTGCTCGCGGGCGCGATGAACTTCTTCGCCTACTGGTTCTCCGACAAGATGGCCCTGCGCATGGCCGGCGCCCACGAGGTGACCGAGCAGCAGGAGCCGCACCTGTTCGCCATGGTCCGCGAGGTCGCGCAGCTTTCGAAGATGCCGATGCCGCGGGTGTACGTGATCCAGAACGACTCGCCGAACGCCTTCGCGACCGGCCGCAACCCGCAGCACGCGGTGGTCGCGGTCACGACGGGCATCCGGCGCATCCTCACCGACCGGGAGTTGCGGGGCGTGCTTGGCCACGAAATGGGCCACGTGAAGAACCGCGACATCCTCACCAGCTCCATCGTGGCGACCGTCGCCGGCGCCATCCAGCTCATCGCGCAGTCGCTTATGTTCAGTAGCATGTTCGGCGGGCGCGATGAGAACCGGAACCCGCTGCTCACGCTCGTGGCCATCCTCATCGCACCGATGGCGGCGACGCTCATCCAGCTCGGCATCAGCCGGCAGCGTGAATACGCCGCCGACCGCACGGGCGCCGACGTCACGGGCGACCCGGAGTCGCTCGCGAGCGCGCTGGAGAAGCTCCAGCGCGGCGTCGCGATGCGGCCGATGGAGGAGACGCCCGTCCAGGAGGCGGTCTCGGCGCTGTACATCGTGAAGCCGTTCGGGGGCGGGCAGGGCATGGCCAACCTGTTCAGCACGCACCCGCCGCTGGAGGAGCGCATCCGCCGCCTCCGCGACATGCGCTAACAGCGTCCGCAACGCGCATCAAGGCCCCTCTTCGGAGGGGCCTTTTGCTGTGCCGGCACGCGAGTGTGAGCTGGTTCACTTGTACCCCGGGAAGCCCAATCGTAAAGTGCGTGCGTGCGCACTTTCATCGCCGTGAGACCTTCGTGATGGGCGAAACCGCCGCCGGCGACGTCGTCCCCGGCCGCCACGACCGCGAAGCCCGCGAACGCGCGCTCATCGATGCCGCCACCGCCGTCTTCGCCGAACGCGGCTACGACGCGGCCACGACGCGCGAAATCGCCGAGCGCGCGGGCTGCTCCGAGGGACTCATCCATCGCTATTTCGGGGGCAAGCGGGGCCTGCTCCGCGCCGTCCTTCGCGACCGCTCAGCGACCGTGGTCGAGGAGTTCGCGGCGGCCATCCCGGAGTGCGACGACCCCTTCGACGAAGTCCACGCCATCCTCCGCGAGTACCTCCTGACGCTGACGACGAACGAGCAGTCGGTACGCGTCCACCTGGGGTGCGCGCTCATCGATCCCGAAATCGGCGTCGAAATCGGGACGTTGCTGGAAGACCGGCGTGCGGCCCTGGTGCGCGAGCGGCTCGCCCGGCATGTCGCCCGGGGCACGCTCGCGCCGGACACCGACATCGCGGGCATCGCCTCGGCGATCTCGGGCATCGGTTTCGCGGCCGGCTTCATCGGCGCCGTGGTCTTCCAGCGGCCGCGCGACGAGATCGAACGCACGCTGGAAACCTTCGCCCGCGCCATCGTGCGGGGCCTCGCGCCGGGGGGCGCTGCGAACGAGAGGAGGGCGTGATGGCCCGCGGAATCGAATACAAGTACATCGTCGCGATCGTGGCCGTGTTCGGGCTGTTCATGGAGCTGCTCGACGCCACGATCGTGAACGTCGCCATTCCCACGCTCTCGAAGGAGTTCAACGCCACCACCACGTCGATCGAGTGGGTGGTGACGGGCTACCTGCTGAGTCTCGCCGTGTTCATCCCCGTGAGCGGCTGGGCGGGTGACCGCTTCGGCACGAAACGGACCTTCATGTTCGCGACGGCGGTGTTCACGCTCGCTTCGCTGCTCTGCACGCTGGCCTGGAACATCGAGTCGCTCATCGTGTTCCGAGCGATGCAGGGCGTGGGCGGCGGCATGCTGACGCCCGTGGGCACGGCCATGGTGTTCCGCGCCTTCCCCGCCGAGGAGCGCTCGAAGGCATCGGGCCTGATGGTCATCCCGACGACCGTGGCGCCCGCGAGCGGCCCCGTGCTCGGCGGCTTCCTCATCGACTACATCTCGTGGGAGTGGATCTTCCTCGTGAACGTGCCGATCGGGCTGGTGGGTTTCATCGTCGCGGCGCGCTGGCTGAAGGAGCACAAGGAGCCGAACCCCGGCTCGCTCGATGTGCCCGGCTTCGTGCTCGCGGCGAGCGGGTTTGGGTCGCTGCTCTACGCGCTCGCGGAAGCGGGCTCGAAGGGGTGGACGTCGGCGCCCGTCATCGGCTTCGGCACCATGGGATTGGCGCTGCTGGTGGCGTTCGTCTTCGTCGAGCTGCGCGCGCCCCAACCGATGATCGACGTCCGGCTGCTGAAGGACCGCCTCTTCCGGGCGTGCAACGCGGCCCAGTTCATCGGCATGACGGGGTTCTCGGCGTCACTGTTCCTCTTGCCCATCATGCTGCAGGCGGAGCGCGGGCTGTCCGCGTTCGAATCGGGGCTGACCTCGTTCCCGATGGCGCTGGGCGTGATGACGACGGCGCAGCCGGTCAGCCGCCTCTACCTGCGAATTGGCCCGCGACGGCTCATCGCCAGCGGGCTCGTGGTGGCATCGCTGACGTCGTTCGCGTTCTACGAAGTCGACGGCGGCACGAACCTGTGGCTCATCCGCCTGCTGATGTACGTGCGCGGCATGGGTTTCGGACTGATGCTGGTGCCCCTGCAGGCCGCCACGTTCTCGACCATCAGCCCGGCGATGACGGGACGCGCGAGCTCCATCTTCAGCAGCGGCCGGATGGTCGCCCAGAGCCTGGGCGTGGCCATCATCGCGACCGTGTTGACGAGCCGCCTCACGCATCACGGGGCGATGCTGGGCAACCCCGCCACGCGGTCCGGTGCCTTCGAGGCGTTCCAGGACGGCTTCGTCATCGCCGGCGTGATGACCCTGCTCGGCGTGGTCGCGGCGCTCATCATTCGCGACCGCGACGCAGCGGCGAGCATGACGCCGAAAGGCGTGGGTACGGAACGGGCGCCCACGCCGGCGGGTCACTGAGCGGGCTTAGCCCTCGTAGGACTCCATCGCCTCGTCCGTGAAGTCGGCGTTCGAATAGACGCGCTGCACGTCTTCGAGCTCCTCGAGCGCATCGAGGAGCTTGAGGACCTGGTGCTGGGTCTTCTCGTCGAGCTCCATCATCACCTTCGGAACCATGGCGAAGTCGGCGTTCTCGATCGTGTAGCCACCGGATTCGAGCGCCTTGCGCACCGGTTCGAGTGCCGTGGGCTCGGTCTGGATCTCGACGGCGTCGCCGTCGAGGCTGACATCGTCGGCGCCGGCATCGATGGCCTGGAGGGCGATGTCGTCGGCGTCCTTGCCATCGGCGGGGATGGTGATGAGGCCCTTGGCATCGAACTGCCAGCCGACGGAGCCGGTCTCGCCGAGGTTGCCGCCCGCGCGCGAGAAGCGATGGCGCACCTCGGCGACCGTGCGGTTCCGGTTGTCGGTCAGCACGGCGACGATGATGGCCGTGCCGCCGGGGCCGTAGCCCTCGTACTGGATCTCCTCGAGCTGCTCATCGGCCCCGGCGCCGGCGGCCTTGGCGATGGCCCGGTCGATGTTGTCGTTGGGCATGTTCTGGGCCTTCGCACGCTGGACGGCGAGGCGCAGCTTGAAATTCATCGCGGGGTCGGCGCCGCCCTGCTTGGCGGCGAGGATGATCTCGCGGCTGAGCTTGGTGAAGATGGCGCCGCGCTTCGCGTCGTTCGCGCCCTTCTGGCGCTTGATCGTGGACCACTTGGAGTGTCCGGACATGCCGAAGGCTCCTGTTCTGGGTTCGGGACTGTGGTTCGAGTGTAGAGGGCGAGCGCGGTTGAGGGTATTGCGACCACGCAGGCGGGCGTTTGACAGCCATCCGGGGGCGGGTGAGCATGGCCCGCAGGTGAGCGTGGGACGGCAATGAAGTTCGTAACGGGCCTGGCCGCGGCGCTGTACGTCGTCGCGCTGCCGCTCCTCCTGGTGACGACAAGCGTGCGCTTCTTCGCCGGCGAGGTCCGGTTCTACGAACGCGGCTTCCGCGCGCACGACGCCGACGTGACCACAGGCATCGCGATGCCCGAGCTGGACCGCGCCGCGGACGAAATCATCGACTACTTCGAGAACGACGCGACGACGCTGCGCATCCTCGTGCAGGAGGACGGCCAGGAAGTCTCGCTCTTCAACACGCGCGAGACCGAGCACATGAAGGATGTAAAGCGCGTCCTCCGGTTCGTGTTCCGGGTGAACGAAGTGACCCTCGCGTATGTCGTGGGGTACGTGGCGCTGGCCGTCCTGTGGTCGCGCGAGCGTTCGCCGCGAGGGTTGGCGAAGCTGTCGCTCGCGGGCGTTGGCGCGGGCCTCGCGGCGGTCGCGGTCATCGGCGGGCTCGCGTTCACCGGGTTCGACGCGGCATGGACGAAGTTCCACGAGCTCGTGTTCCGCAACGACCTCTGGCAGCTGAACCCCGATACCGACCACCTCATCCAGATGTTCCCCGAGCCCTTCTGGCAGGAAGCGACCTTCATCGTCGCGGGGATGGTGTTGGCGATGGCGATCGCGGTGGTCGTGGCTTCGGTGGCGTACCTGGCCATGGTGCGGCCCGAAGCTGCCGCGGAGCCGGAAGTGCCATCGCGCGAACGGCGCCGCCGGGAGCCGCGCCCGACCGCGTGAAGTCGCGGCAAGGCGGGTGGCCGTCTACGCTGGCCCCATGACTGCACAACTCATCGACGGCGAAGCGATCGCGGGGACGATCCGCGCGGAAGTGGCGGACCGCGTGGCGGCCCTGAAGGCGAAGGGCAAGACGCCCGGCCTCGCCGCCATCCTCGTGGGCGATGACCCCGGATCCGTCAGCTATGTCTCGATGAAGGCGAAGGACTGCGAGGCGGTGGGGATGTTCTCGGAGACGTTCCACCTGCCCGCGGACACGCCCCAGGCGGAGCTGTTCGCGCTCGTGGCACGGCTGAACGCGGACGCGCGCTTCGACGCCATCCTCCCGCAGCTGCCGGTGCCGCCGCAGATCGACGAGCGGCTCTACATCGACCAGATCCTGGCGGCGAAGGACGCGGACGGACTGCACCCCGAGAACCTGGGACGCCTCCTGCGCGGCGAGACCTCGCACGCGCTGCCCTGCACCCCGCACGGCGTCATCCAGATGCTGCTGCGCACGGGCAACGACCCGGCGGGCAAGCATGTGGTGGTCGTGGGCCGTTCGACGCTCGTGGGCCGGCCGCTGGCGGTGCTCTTGAGCAACAAGGCCACGGGCGGGAACGCGACGGTGACCACCTGCCATACGGGCACGCCCGACATCGCGCGGCACACACGTGAGGCCGACATCGTCGTGATGGCCGCCGGCCGCCCGAACACGCTCCGCGCGGACATGGTGCGGCCGGGTGCGGTCGTCATCGACGTCGGTACGAACCGCATCGACGATGCCTCCCGGAAGCGCGGCTGGCGCCTCGTGGGCGATGCCGACTTCCCCGCGCTCAAGGAAGTGTGCTCCTGGATCACGCCGGTGCCGGGCGGCGTCGGCCCCATGACGCGCGCCATGCTGCTGGTGAACACCGTGCGCGCCGCGGGCGGATGAGGAAGAGAAAAGAGAAAAGAGGTAGGAGAAAAGGCCGTGGGAGCGGCCCTTCCCCTCTTTAGCGGCGGATGAGGTTGCGGCGGGCCGCTTCTTCGATGACCTGCACGACGTTCGTGGCCGCGCCTTTGCGGATGCTGTCCGTGATGGTCCACAGCGCCAGCGCGCCCGGGCACGAGGTGTCCTTGCGAATGCGTCCGACGAGCACGGCGTCCGTGCCGGCGACGTCCATCGGCGTGGGGTACTGCTCGTTTGCCGGGTCATCGACCACGGTGACGCCGGCGCCGGTGGCGATGAGCTTGCGCGCCTGGTCGGGGTCCACGGGGTTCGTGAACTCGGCCCAGACCGTCATCGCGTGGCCGAAGAAGGTGGGCACGCGCACGCACGTCGCGGAGATGGCGATATCCGGGGCGTGGAAGATCTTGCGCGTCTCGTTCGCCATCTTGATCTCTTCCTTCGTGTAGCCATCGGCATCGAAGAGGTCGATCTGGGGGACGGCGTTGAAGGCGATTTCGCGCTTCTGCGTGCCGGAGGGTTCGTGGCGCCCTTCGAGCGCGGCGCGAGACTCGGCGGCGAGGCCATCCACCGCGGCCCCACCGGCTCCCGCGACGGCCTGGTAGGTGCTGACGATGATGCGCTTCAGCGGGTTGACGCGGTGGATGGGGTGCAGCGCCAGCACCATCGGCGTCGTCGTGCAGTTCGGCTGGCTGACGATGCCCTTGTGCCACTCGAGGTCCTCGGGATTGATCTCAGGGATGACGAGCGGGACCGCCGGGTCCTGCCGGAAGGCGCTGCTGTCGTCGATGACGAAGCTGCCGTTGGCGGCGGCCATAGGGGCATAGCGCTTCGACGCCGAGCCCGACGCCGAGAGGAAGACGATGTGGTCGTCGGCCGTGAAGCTTGCGTCCGAGGTCTCCTCGATGGTGACCGTCTTGCCGCGGAAGTCGATGGTCTTGCCGGCGGAGCGGGCGGTGGCGAGCAGGCGCAGCCGCCCGACGGGGACCTCGCGCTGGTCGAGGATTTTGAGGAACTCGCGGCCGACGATGCCGGCCCCGCCGACAACGGTGATGTTGTACGCGTCCACGCTGGGCTCCGGACAGGGGAAGTGCCTTCCATGGTAGCGGAAGCGCGCGCCCGGGCCAGCGGACATGAGTGGCGGTGTCGTTGCGATGGTTTTGAAATGTGAAGTTGGGAGTTTGCTCCCTAGCCTGGCGGCGGACGCGCTGGCCAAAATGCCCGGGTCCAACGAGGGGACTCGCCTCCACGTGAGCGGGATCGGTTGGGGCCAGGTTATCGGGACATCGGAGTAGGAGTGAACACCATGAAGGTATCAGCCATCGCCGCCGTGGCGATGTTCGTCATCATCCTGGCAAGCGCCCGCTCCGGCGTGTTCTCCCCCGCGACGGCAAGCGGCGAATCGAACCCGCCGGAAGCGGTCCTCAGCCAGCACCACTCCAGCGAGTCGACCGCGCCGCTCGCCTCTGACCCGCCGCCGGCGATGGCCGCGGATGACGCGCGCACCATTCCCCCGCAGGAGCGGAGCGCGTTGCTTCGCGGGGCCTCCGCGCACGCGCGTGCCCGGCTCGACGACGGCCTGGTCACCCGCGAGGAGATCGCGGCCGCGGCCAACGACGCCCGCACCTGCACCCTCGAGGCGACCGCGAATCTGCCGGGCGTGACCGTGGGGCCGGTCGGCGACGCCGAGTCCGGGTGGTTCGGCATCGACGCGACCACCAGGGACGCCGCGGAGGCCGCCCGCCCCCGCTACGAAGCGTGCATCACCGAGCATCTGCGCGATGTCCTGACGGCGTGGAACCTGGCGGCGTCGTTCGCGCGGGTGCAGCCTTTGTGGCTCTTCATGGCTGGCTGCCTGCGGGAGCAGGGCATCCGCGTGGAAGACGGTGCCACCTGGCTCGAAATGACGCGCGCCGTTCGCGACCAGGGGAAGTCGACGGACCTCGTCGATACCTGTGAGCGGTCCGCGCCGGCATCCGTCCGGCCGTAACGGTCGCCGGCGACCGGGGAGTAGTTCACTGCTCCCCCGGCGCCGCGTCAGCCTCCTCGCAGTTGTCTCCCTCTGACGCTCGCCCGGCCCATGCGACCGCGGCGAGCGTCAGCTTGCCCCGGTCCGGGCTATCGAAGCGCTGCATCAGCTCCGAGACGTAGTTCTCGACGGTGTGGCGCGACAGGCCGAGCGCATCGGCGATTTCGGCGTTGTTCTGGCCCTCGGCGATGAGCACCAGGACTCGCCGGAACCGCGCCGGCAGCGCAAGCTCAGGGTCGCCCGGGAAGTCGTGCATACCGCTCTCCGCACCCGCCGCCCCGAAGATAGGACGGCCGGCGCCAACGGTGCAACGGCGCCGTGTAAACCTCGTGGCCCGGTCAGGCCGCGGCGCGCTCTTCGCCCGGGTGGGCGACGGGCAGGAGGACGCGGAAGGTGCTGCCCGCGCCCTCCTGCGTTTCGACATCGATCCAGCCGCCGTGCGCGCGGAGGATGCCCAGCGCCGTCGGCAGCCCGAGGCCCGTCCCCTTGCCGACGGGCTTCGTCGTGTAGAACGGCTCGAAGATGTGCGCGAGGGCATCGGCGGCGATGCCCGTGCCGGTGTCGCTGACGGAGATGGCGTGGAAGGTGCCGGGGCGCACATCGATCCCCGCGGCGGCGTAGGTGCCATCGATGTGCACCCGCCCGTAGCGAACGGTGAGGCAGCCGCCCGTCGGCATGGCATCGCGCGCGTTCAGCACCAGGTTGAGCAGCACCTGCTGCAGGGCGCCGAAGTTCCCCGTGACGCACCCCACCGCGACCGGCGTATCGGCGCGCACGTCGATCGCGGCGCCGAGACCGGGGCGTGCGACATCGAGCGTCTGCGCGATCAGGCGGCTGATTTCGACGGGCTCGACGTGGTCGAATTCGAAGTGGCTGTAGGCGAGCAGCTGGCGGACGAGGCCCGCGCCCCGCTCCGCCGCCCTGCGCGCCTCGCCCAGGAGCTCGCGCGCGGGCGATTCGGCCGGGATTTCGCCACCGGCCAGGTAGATGTTGCCGAGCACGGCGGTGAGCAGGTTGTTGAAGTCGTGGGCGACGCCCCCGGCGAGGGTGCCCAGGCGCTCCATTTCGCG
The DNA here is from genome assembly GCA_046328225.1 of Dehalococcoidia bacterium. Lineage (GTDB taxonomy): Bacteria > Chloroflexota > Dehalococcoidia > Tepidiformales > Tepidiformaceae > Amarobacillus. The sequence goes on from JAXLWZ010000005.1 coordinate 101,744, forward strand.
GGCACGTTCGAGGCGCGCGGCGAGCTCTCGCTGGCCGGTGACATCGGTCATGATCGCGCCGGCGCCGGACGCCACAGGGAAGAAGATGGTGCTGACGTCGCGCGGGACGCCGCCCAGGGGCGCGCGGAATTCGAGCTCGACCACGTCGCCACCGATGGCGCGGCGGATGGCGTCACGGGTCGCTTCGCCGTCGGCGGGGGCGAGACCGGAGGTAAGGGTTTCGAGGACGGCATCGCGGCCGAGACTGCCGAGGCGGCCCGCTGCCTGGTTGGCGTAGATGGGCACGCCTTCGGGGTCGAAGAGCAGCAGGAGCGCGGGCGCGTTGGCGGCGAACGCCTCGAAGCGGGCTTCGTTCGCGCGGGCGGCGGCGAGCGCTTCGCCCAGCTCCTCGGCATGGCGATGTTCGCGGGCCTGGGCCTGGATGAGCCGCTCGCGCAGGGCCTGTTCGGCGACACCCCGGTTCGCGCTAAAGAACCCAACCCCGAGCATGACCGCGGCCGTGAGTCCCAGCGTCCAGATCGAGACCGTGCCGTGCGGGACATCCGTGAGGCCGTGCGCGGCGAAAAGGAGCGCGGCCGAAAGCGCCCCGAGCGCGATGACGTACGGCGGCCGGAACATCGCCGACGACGTGTAGAGCGTGGCGATGGCGACGATGCTCAACACCGACAGCGACGCACCATCGGCGGCGGCCCCCAGGTTGAGGACGGCGATATCGATGGGAAGGACGATGCTCCAGGTGCGCATGAGCCGCGCCGGGTCGCGATGGGTCACCAGAAACGCGACCTGGATCCCCGCCTGCACGGCGACGAGCACGGCCAGCGCGAACCACGGCCAATGCCCGAGCCCCGATTCGAGGTGTCCCGTGGCGCCATAGACGACAAACGCGCCAACCATCAGGCCCCGTGACACGGCGTTGATGGGGAACGGGGCGATGGGCGCGGCGGCGGGCGCCGGCCTGGTCAGGGTGCCCAGGAACTGGAAGCGTTTCATGGCGGTCGCAAGCGCTACCCTGACGCGCCGATGGGAGTATGCCTATCGGGGAACTCCCGAACTGGGACGACTCGCGGGCGTTTCAATCCCGTCCCGCACACCGTAGGGTGAGGCAATGAGCATGCATTCGATCGACGCCGCGGCCGCACTCGAACATCTCGCGGCGCAGGACGCCGTGATGGCGCGCATCATCGAGGGCGTGGGCCCGTTCGGCCTGCAGCCCGACGCCACGGACCCCTTCCGCGCGCTGGCCCGTTCCATCGTCTTCCAACAACTCAGCGGCAAGGCGGCGAGCACCATCTTCAGCCGCTTCGTCGGCCTCTTCGACCCCGACGGCGGCGCGGAGCGCGAGGTTCGCCGCAGCGACCCGGCATGGACGCCGGCGGGCGGGCCGTTCCCGGAACCGGTCGCGATCCTCGCAGCGAGCGACGAGGCCCTGCGCGGGGTCGGCCTTTCGCGGCAGAAGGTGGCCGCGCTGCGCAGCCTCGCCGAGCACTTCGCCGCCGGCGAGCTGGGCGCGGCGCTCTTCGCGGACCTCGATGACGAGGAGATTATCCGCCGGACGACGCAGGTTCGCGGCATCGGGCGCTGGTCGGCGGAGATGTTCCTGATGTTCCATCTCGGGCGCCCGGACGTCCTGCCCGTGAACGATGTTGGCATCAACCGTGCGATCCAGAGGCAGTACGGGCTCGAAGCGGGCCCGAAACCGGCGGACGTTCTCCGCATCGGCGAGCCGTGGCGCCCCTGGGCGACGGTAGCGTGCTGGTACCTCTGGCGCTCCGAGGACGTGGTGATTTGAGGGAAAAGAGATAAGAGGAAGGAGAAAAGGGGAAGGCCGCGGCTGGTGCCGCGGCCTTTGTTGGAAGCGGGGGGAAAGGTTAGCCGTCAGGCCATTTTGGCCTGGAGACGGCGGTCGAGGGCGGCGAGGAAGTCCTCGGTGGTGAGCCACGGAGCGTCCTTGGAGATGAGGATGGCCAGGTCCTTCGTCATCTCGCCGCCTTCTACGGCTTCGACGCAGACCTGCTCGAGGGCGTTCGCGAAGTTCGTCACTTCGGGGGTGCCGTCGAGCTTGCCGCGATGCGCGAGGCCGCGGGTCCACGCGAAGATCGAGGCGATCGGGTTGGTCGAGGTCTTCTCGCCGCGCTGGTGGGCGCGGAAGTGGCGGGTGACGGTGCCGTGCGCGGCCTCGGCCTCGACCGTTTCGCCGTCCGGCGTGAGGAGCACGGAGGTCATGAGGCCGAGGGAGCCGTAGCCCTGGGCCACGGTGTCGGACTGCACGTCGCCGTCGTAGTTCTTGCACGCCCAGACAATGCCGCCTTCCCACTTCAGGACCTGCGCAACCATGTCGTCGATGAGGCGGTGCTCGTAGGTGATGCCCTTCGCGTCGAAGTCCTTCTTGAACTCGGCCTCGAAGACCTCCTGGAAGATGTCCTTGAAGCGGCCGTCGTACGCCTTGAGGATGGTGTTCTTGGTGCTGAGGTAGACCGGCCAGCCGCGGTTGAGGCCGTAGCGCATGGAGGCGCGGGCGAAATCGCGGATGGAGTCGTCGTAGTTGTACATGCCCATGGCGATGCCGGGGCCGGCGAACTTCGCCACTTCGCGGGTGACGGGGGCGCCGCCGCCATCGGGCGTGAAGGTGATGGTGACCGTGCCGGCCGAGGGCACGCGGAAGTCGGTCGCCTTGTACTGGTCGCCGTGCGCGTGGCGGCCGATGACGATCGGCTTCGTCCAGCCGGGGACGAGGCGCGGGATGTTCGTGCAGACGATGGGCTCGCGGAAGACGACGCCGCCAAGGATGTTGCGGATGGTGCCGTTCGGCGACTTCCACATCTCCTTGAGGTTGAACTCCTTCACGCGCTCCTCATCGGGCGTGATGGTCGCGCACTTCACGCCCACGCCGTGCTTCTTGATGGCGAGCGCGGCATCGACGGTGACCTGGTCGTTCGTGGCGTCGCGGTGCTCGATGCCGAGGTCGTAGTACTCAAGCTCGACATCGAGGTAGGGAAGGATCAGGCGGTCCTTGATGAACTGCCAGATGATGCGCGTCATCTCGTCGCCATCGAGTTCAACGACCGGGTTCACGACTTTGATCTTGGCCAAGGGGAGCTCCTCAGTGCTTCAGGTGGGCTGGCCGGGGTGCGCCCGGCAGGCGGACGGGGCCGTTAGTTCGCGCTGCCGGCGAGCTGACGGAGGACGTACTGGAGGATGCCGCCGTGCCGGTAGTAGTCGAGCTCGACGGGCGTATCGATGCGGCAGAGGGTCTCGAAGGACTTCGAGGTGCCATCGGCCGCCGTGGCGGTGACGGTCAGGCGGGTGAGCGGGCGAAGGCCCTCGGCGAGGCCCGCGATGGTGTAGGTCTCCTCGCCCGTGAGGCCGAGCGTTTCGCGGCTTTCGCCGGGAAGGTGCTGCAGCGGCAGGACGCCCATGCCGACGAGGTTGCTGCGGTGAATGCGCTCGTAGGTCTCGGCGATGACCGCCTTCACGCCGAGGAGGTTGACGCCCTTCGCCGCCCAGTCGCGCGATGAGCCCGTGCCGTACTCCTTGCCCGCGAGCACGACGAGGGGCACGCCGGCCTGCCGGTACTTCACGGAGGCATCGTAGATGGCCATCTGTTCGCCATCCGGGAGGTGGCGTGTGACGCCGCCTTCGACCCCGGGCACGAGCAGGTTGCGCAGCCGGATGTTCGCGAAGGTGCCGCGCACCATCACGTCGTCGTGGCCACGGCGGGCGCCGTACTGGTTGAAGTCCTCGCGCTTCACATCGTGCGAAAGGAGGTACTTCCCGGCCGGGCTGTTGACCGCGATGTTGCCGGCGGGCGAGATGTGGTCCGTCGTGACGGAGTCGCCCACCATCACGAGCACGCGCGCGCCGGTGATATCGCCGACCGGGTCGGGCGTGGGCTTGAGCCCTTCGAAGTAGGGCGGGTTCTTGATGTAGGTGGAGAAGGGGTCCCACGCGAACAGGTCGCCGGTGGGGGTTTCGAGCGTCCGCCAGCGCTCGGGCCCTTCGAACACCTCGGCGTAGCGCGAACGGAACATCTCCGAGCGAACGTTGTTGCGCACCGTCTCGGCGACTTCGGCCTGCGTGGGCCAGATGTCCCGGAGGTACACGGGCTCACCGTTCGCACCGGGGCCGATGGGGTCGCGCTCGAAGTCGATGTCCATGCGCCCCGCGAGCGCGTAGGCGACCACCAGCGGCGGCGACGCGAGGTAGTTCGCGCGCGTATCGGGGTTCACGCGCCCTTCGAAGTTGCGGTTGCCGGAGAGCACGGCGGCGGCCACGAGATCGCCGTTCTTGATGGCGTCCGTGACGGCCTGGTCGAGCGGGCCGGAGTTGCCGATGCAGGTCGTGCAGCCGTAGCCGACCACGTTGAAGCCGATGGCGTTCAGCGCCGGCGTGACGCCCGCGGCGTCCAGGTAATCGGTGACCACCTGCGACCCGGGGGCGAGGCTGGTCTTCACCCACGCCGGGGGCTTGAGGCCCTTCTCCACGGCCTTCTTCGCGACGAGCCCGGCGCCGAGCATGACCTCCGGGTTCGAGGTGTTGGTGCACGAGGTGATGGCGGCGATGACGACCGAGCCGTGCTTCAGCGGGAATTCGCCCGCCGCGGCCTTCACATCGACGCTCGCGCCGAGGGCGTCCTCCGCCACCATCGAGGCCAGGTTGCGGTTGAAGTCGGCGCACGCGTCCTTGAGGGCGATGCGGTCCTGCGGGCGCTTCGGGCCGGCGATGGCGGGCTCCACCTCGGAGAGGTCGAGTTCGAGCACGTCGGTGAACATCGGGTCGGCGGTGGCGTCGGTGCGGAAGAGGCCCTGCGCCTTCGCGTACGCCTCGACGAGCTCGACGAGGGCCTCGTCGCGGCCGCTGAAGCGGAGGTAGTTGAGGGTCTCAGCATCAATGGGGAAGAAGCCCATGGTGGCGCCGTATTCCGGGGCCATGTTCGCGATCGTCGCGCGCGAGGCGAGCGGCAGCTGCGAAAGACCGGTGCCGAAGAACTCGACGAACTTCCCGACGACACCCTTCGCGCGCAGCATCTGGGTGACGCGGAGCACGAGGTCGGTGCCCGTCGCGCCCTCGGGAAGGCGGCCCGTGAGGCGGAAGCCGATGACTTCGGGGATGAGCATGGAGAACGGCTGGCCGAGCATCGCCGCCTCGGCTTCGATGCCGCCCACGCCCCAGCCGAGCACGCCCAGGCCGTTGATCATCGTCGTGTGGGAGTCGGTGCCGACGAGCGTATCGGGGTAGGCGATGGTCTCGCCGCCCTCTTCCTTGCGGAACACGACGCTCGCCAGGTATTCGAGGTTCACCTGGTGGACGATGCCAGTGCCCGGGGGCACCACGCGGAAGTTGCTGAACGCCTGCTGGCCCCAGCGCAGGAACTTGTAGCGCTCCTCGTTCCGTTCGAATTCGAGCGCGACATTCCGTTCGAACGCGCCGGCCGTGCCGAAGGAGTCGACCTGCACGGAGTGGTCGATGACGAGGTCGACGGGCGAGAGGGGGTTGATGCGCTTCGGGTCGCCGCCGAGGGCGGTGATGGCCTCGCGCATGGAGGCGAGGTCGACGACGACGGGGACGCCGGTGAAGTCCTGCAGGAGTACGCGGGCGGGCGTGAAGGCGATTTCGCGGTCCTGGGGATCGCCGGGCTTCCAGTTGGCCAGGGCCTCGATGTCGTCGCGCGTGACGCCTCGGCCGTCCTCGTAGCGGAGGAGGTTCTCGAGGAGGATCTTGAGGGAGAAGGGCAGGCGATCGACGCCTGCGAGGCCCGCTTCGGTCAGCGCGGGAAGGCGGTAGTAGCGGTACGAGCGGCCGGCAGCGGTCAGGCTCGCGGCGGAACCAAAGGAATCGGTGGGCATTCGAAGTCCTTGCGGGTGGGCGGTTGCGAAGGGCAGCCGCGGGCGGCGAACGGCGGCGTGAAGCCTTCGCTCAGGTGCGGCGCGCGAGGGGCGGACTGGTTCCCACTTCCCAAGCCTCCTTCCACATACGTGGTGGGGTCCTGGGCCCTTTCCCGGGCGAACGTGCCGGGGTTCCGTCTCAACCAGCTCCCGCGACTTCCCCTGTGGAGACCGTTGGGCCCGGGGCTGGTGTTTGGGTGGGACGAACGCACGCAGTATAGCGCGGCGGCGGCGCGGGCGGGAATGCGAATGAGATCAAACGTGCGGAGTCGTGCGAACAATGGGCACGGGGCCGCCCCACGGTGGGACGGCCCCGCGCAAGAGGGGGGCTCTGTCAGGCCTTCTTCCACATGTAGGCGTACGTCTCCGTCGCCTGGCCATAGCCGGCCGTGAAGAAGTCGCCCGCGTTTTGAATCTGCTTGTGCGAACAGACCCACGTCTGCCCGGCGCCGACGACGACGGGGACGTAGTACATCTTCGACGCCTGGTAGCGCTGGGCGTCGTGGAAGATCTTGACGCGCCTGGCGTCGTCGAGCTCCTGCGCCTGGTCGGAGGCGTACTTCATCATGGTCGGGTCGAGGACCTTGACCTTGTTGTCGGCGTTGTCGGTGAAGAGGCGGACCAGGTAGTTGCCGGCTTCGCCATAGCCGCGCTCAACGCCGAAGGCGAGGCCCTTGAAGTTGCCCAGGAAAGTCTGGGTGATGTACTTCGACGCGTAGTCCTGCACGTCGGTGGTCGTCTTGATGCCAATGGCATTGATGTACCCGAGGCTGGCCTCGGCCACGTCGTTGAACGTCTTGCCATAGCGGTTGGCGGTGTACTGGTAGGTCACATTCAGCGGGTTGTTGTCGCCATACCCGGCGGCGGAAAGGAGCTTCTTGGCCTCGGCCGGGTCGTACTTGAAATACTTGCCGTTCTCGCCGAACTCGCTGCTCCGCGGGTCGATCCAGAAGCGCCCCCAGCCCACGGGAATGAGGTTGTTCCAGGACTTGTCGGGCTTGAGCCCGGCGGCCTCGAGCTTCTTGATGTTGTACGCAAGGTCCGTCAACTCGTCGCGGTTGATCGACATGGAGACGGCCTGACGGACGCGCTCGTCCTTGTAGTACGGCGCGTTCGGGTCGTTTCCATCGAACCAGAGCCAGTTGGCGCCCTGGCCCTGGTAGGAATCGACTTCGATGCTCGGGTTCTTCACCACATCGATCAGGTCGTTGGCGTTGACGGCGAGCTGGTCGAGGTTGCCGCTGAGGAACTGCGCGAGGTAGTTGGCGTATTCGGGGATGATCGAAACCGTGATGCTATCGAAGAAGGGGCGGCCCTTTTCGTACCACTCCGGGTTCTTCTTCATCTTGAAGTTCACGCCCGGGGAGTAGCTATCGAACACGAACGGGCCGCTGCCAATCATCGTCTTCGCGGCGTCGAACTTGCCGTCCGCTTCGGTCGGCAGGATCCAGAGAAGGTTCGCATCGGCCAGCAGGTCGAGGAAGGTGGCGTTCGGCGCCTTGAGCGTGAACTGGAGGGTCTTGTCGTCGATCACATCGAGCTTATCGACGACCGGTTTCACCGTGCCGGAGCCCGTGTTCTTCGGGTCGGTGAGCTTCGACCAGCTGAACTTCACGTCGTCGGTGGTGACGAGGCGGCCGTTCACCGGCGCGAGGTTGTGGAACTTGACCCCCTGGCGCATCTTAAGCGTCCACTTGAGGCCGTCGGGGGAGGATTCGGCGCTCTCGACGAGGTCCCCGGTGGGGCGGACGATCGCACGGAGGATGCCCGGGCCGGTCTTGTACTTGTAGAGGCGGCTATAGGTGTACGCGGCCATCTGCTTCGTGAGGAAGCTGCTGTTGCCGTTGGGGTCGATGGTGGGCGGGTCGCCGGTGAAGTTGATGCGGAATTCGCCGCCGGGTGTGGCGCCAGCGAAGGGGTCCTTCGCGGTCTGGGGCGTGGCCGTGGGGGCGAGGGAGCTCAGGCCGCCCCCGCTCTTTCCCCCGCCTGAGTCGTCGTCGTCGCCGCCGCCGCAACCGGCGAGCGCCATGGTGGCAACCCCGGCGGTGGCGAGGCCCACTCCCTTGAGGAGGCTGCGCCGCCGGAGCTGACGGTTCCAGTAATTCGACACCTGTTCCCCTTGTGCGGTCTGGGTCGCGGGGATTCCCCGTGCGACGCGCTATCGGCGGGCGCGCCCGCGGGCGAGTTCGTCGCCCCGGACACACCAGCCGAAGGATCCTCGCGGCCGAGCCGTTCATCGCGGCGCGGCCCCACCCCACCTCTCCCGGCACCCCTGCCGGAGAGTCTCAACGGGGCGGGAGCGTACGCGTATGTTGCAAGCGAGTCAAATCGTTCCCATTCAATGAACGATTCACCCTGAACGCGCGATAGAGCACCGGGAACGTCCCGTTCCCATCGGTCACGAAGGGGGTACGGGCTCAGCCGCCGCGCGCCCCGGAAAGCTCGCGCCAGACATCGAGGAGTTTCTCGGCGGAATGTACGCGGCCCGGCCGGGCTACACGCGCTGCATCGCGGCCACGGCGGCGGCGATGAGCACCAGCTGCAGCATGCTCGTGGAGGCGAGCAGCCAGATGCCGGCCGCGCGTTCGCGGGCGTGGACGAGGATGCCCAGGGTGGTGTTGAGCGCGAGCACGCCGGCGCCCAGGTACGCCAGGCGGAGCAGCTCGGTCTTGTCGCCCACGCGCGTGACACCGCCGAGCGCGGGGAAGTTCAGCTTCACGACGGCGGGGAGCCCCGGGTACCGGCTGTACACGTAGCCGCAGAGGACGGCCGTGATGATCGCACCCGCGAGGGCGGCGCCAATGGCCACGCGGTCGCGCCAGAAAGGGAAGGCGGCGACGCCCGTCGCGGTCGAGTGCTGGACGTGTTCCATGACTGCGCCCATGGCGGCCCGCGCCTGCACTTCCTCGGCGAAGGCGGCACAGTCGACGACCGTGAGGGCGTAGGACTCCTGCGTGGTGTGGACGTAGAGGAGTTCGTCCGGGCTGCTGTGCGTCGAATAAAGAGGGTGCCAGCCGATGCGCTTCACGTCGGCGCTGCCGACGTGGCATCCCACCAGTTGATGCGCCCGAGACCTTCGCTTCATCGAGCGTGCGGCCAGCACCATGCGCAGGATGGTATCGATGGGGATGACGATGCGGCGCATACCCCAGCGAATCGTAGGCGTGTCACGTTCGACCACGTAGGTGAGCGTGGCCGGGCAGTACGTCCAGCTCGCGAACAGGCCGGCGTGCCGAGCAGCACGACCGCCGCCACCCACGCCACGAACGTCGCGGTCGACCGCGGAACCGGCCGCGAGGCTGAGCGCGAACGCGAACGCGGCGAACGCCCAGCCCGCGAGGAAGCCCCGGTGATGACGCCGAGGGCTCGCGGCGGACGGAACGCGACCGGCGCTGGCAGGCGGCGGGGAACGCGTGCCGGGGTGCACCAATGCTGGTACTTCTCGCTCTTGCGCGCGAATGCAGTCGTAGAGGGTAGCGCAGGCTTGCGCGTGATCGGCCCGATCTCGCCGTTGCCACGGGGCGGCGGTCGATTTCGACGATGGGCGTGAGGTGGGCGGCGGTGCCGGTCATGAAGACTTCGTCGGCGATATACCAGCTCTGGTGCGGTCGATCTGGCGTTCGACCAGTTCGACGCCGAGCTCGTTGCGCGCGAGTTCGACCACGGATTTGGCGGTGATGCCCTCGAGGACGTTGTCGGCGGGCGTGGGCGCGATGAGCTTGCCGTTGCGGATCATGAAGATGTTCTCGCCGCTGCCTCCGAGACGTGGCCGTCCTCGTTGAGCATGATCGCCTCGTCGAAGCCGTTAAGGTTCGCCTCCGTCTTGGCGAGCGCGCTGTTCACGTAGATGCCCGTGACCTTGGCCCGCGGCAGGATGCCGGTGTCGTTCACGCGGCGCGGTGCTCGTGTGGCAGCGCGCGGGCTCGAGCAGGTACGCCGGAAGGGCGAAAGGAAGATGGGCGTGTCCTGCTCGACGTTGTGCAGCCGCACGCCGAGCACTTCGCCGAGAGGTAGACCATGGGGCGAAGGTAGACATCCTCGGTGAAGCCGCTGCGTTCGACCAGCTCGACGGCGATTTCACCTGGGCGGTCGACGTTCTCGCGGGGAGCCATGCGCAGGATCTTGGCGCTCTGCTCAAGCCGCACGAAGTGTTCGCGCAGGCAGAAGAGGAAGGCCTGCTGCGCATCAGGGTTCAGTTGCCGCGGACGCCTTCGAAGACCGCCGTGCCGTAGTTGAAGGCGTGGGTCATCACGCCGATCTTCGCTTCCTCGAGCAGGACGATCTCGCCCTTGAAATAGCAGTACGGGGTTGGCATGGCGCGGCTCCTTCGGGCCCCGGGGCTCAGCTCACGCCAGTATACCCACGAGGGCCCTTTGGGCATGGCCGCGGCCCGGGCGCGCGCCCTAGAGGTGAGTTCGAGGCTGATGTCGAGCAGGCACGGCTGTGCGTGAGCGCGCCCGCGGAGATGGCATCGATACCGGTCTCGGCGATGGCGCGCACGGTCGAGAGCCTCGCACTTGCCGCTCGCTTCCAGCCGGGCGCGCCCCGCGTGCGGCGCACCGCCTCCGCCATGTCGGCGTTGCTCATGTTGTCGAGCAGGACCCATTCCAGAGGACTCGGCGAGGGCGGCCTCGAGCTGGTGGAGCCGTCGATCTCGACCTCCACCGGGATGCCGGGGAAGACGCGGCGGATGTTCGCGACGCCATCGCTGAGGAGCGGCCTTCGCACGCCGGGGCCTCGCGGTGATTGTCCTTAATCATCGCCATCACGGTAGTCGCGGCGGTGGTTAATCGCGCCGCCGCAGCGGCCTGCAGCCCATTTCTCCAGGTCGCGAAGGCCGGGCGTGGTCTTGCGCGTGTCGAGGATAACGGCGTTCGTGCCCGCGACGGCATCGACGAACGCGCGGGCGAGCGTGGCCGTGGCCGAGAACGCTGGACGAAGTTGAGCGCCGTCCGTTCGCCCGTGAGGAGCGCACGAACGGGACCGCGCGCGATGGCGAGGTGCGCGCCCTTTGCGAACTGTTCGCCATCCGCGACCCGCACTTCGACCGTGACGGCGGGAGAGCGCGGCGAAAACGGCCGCGATCACGGCCACCCCGCGAACACGCCCGGCTCCTTCGCGAGGAAGATGGCCTCGCCCGTGAGCGACTCGGCGACCGTCGCGAGCGTCGCGGTGCAGTTCGCGCGGTCCTCTTCGAGGGCGAGGCGGACGGCGCGCTCGATGGCGCCCCAGGGGCGGGGGTCAATCTGCACGGCGGAACACCTGCCTTCGATGCCAGTGGGCGTTGTCGAGCGCGGGAAAGTCGGAGCGAAATGGGCGCCGCGGCTCTCCTCGCGGCGGAGGGCGGCCTCGAGCATGAGTTCGGCCACGAGCGCGGAGGACGGCGTTCGCCGCCCGTATGCCGGCTTGGGCGTCGCCAGCGCCCGTCGCATGGTGGCGCCGTCGCCTTCGATCCCGGCGGTGTCCCGCATCAGTCCCTGGAGCGCGACGGCGACGGCAGCTCCGTCGCGTGCGGCGTCACCGCGACGGCGTGCGGGTCCGGCGCGGCGGCGCTGTGCGAACCGGAGGCGATATGCGCCGCCGTGCGCCCCGAAGACGGCCGTCTCCAGCAGCGAATTGCTGGCGAGGCGGTTCGCGCCGTGGACGCCGGTGCCCGCCGCTTCCCCGGTGGCGGCGAAGCGGACACGGTCGTGCAGCCCAGTGTCGGTGCGGATGCCCCCATGAAGTAGTGCGCGGCCGGCGCGACCGGGATGGGTGTCGTGCGAATGTCGATCCCGAGTTCGCGGCAGAAGCTGGCGATGGACGGGAAGCGGGCGACGATGTCCATGCTCGCGGCGACGCCCGTGGTATCGAGCACGACGTGATCGGCGCCGTCGCGCTGCATCTCGGAGACGATGGCGCGGGCGACGATCGCGCGGCGCGAGGTCGGCGAGGATGGTAGCGGGCCATGAAGGCTTCGCCGGCGGCGTTGCGAAGGACGGCGCCCTCGCCGCGCACGGCCTCGGAGATGAGGAACGGTCGCACGCCGGGGAAGCGCAGCGCCGTGGGATGGAACTGGTAGAACTCAAGGTCGGCGAGCTCGGCCCCGGCCTCGAAGGCCAGCGCGAGCCCTTCGCCGCGGGCGACCTCGGGTTCGTGGTGTGCGAATAAAGCTGGCCGGCCCCGCCGGTGGCGATGACCACGGCGCGGGCCTCGATCATGTGGGTCGCGCCGCCGCGGTGCGGATGCGAACCCCGCGCGCGGCCGTGTTCGACAACTGTTCGCGCGCTTCGACCGTATCCGCAGATGACCACGCCGGCGGCGCGCGCGGCCGCAAGCAGCGCCTGTTCAGCCGCGCGCCCGTACGATCGCCGCCGGCGTGGACGATGCGGTTGGCGGAGTGCGCGGCTTCGCGGCCAAGCGCGAGGAGTGCCACCGTGCGCGAAGTCGAATGGGGGTGCCCCGAGGGCGAGTTCGCGGATGCGCGCCAGGCCTTCCTGCAGAGGACCCGGGCAGCAGCTTCATCGACGAGGCCCGCGCCGGCGGCAATCGTGTCCTCGGTGCATGAGCGGCGAATCGCCGTGGCCGAGCGCGGCGGCGATTCCACCCTGCGCCCAGGCCGTGTTCGCCTCGGCGGCGCCCCGCCCGGGTGAGGACCAGGACGGGGAGCGTGCGCGCAGCTTCGAGGGGGGCCGTGAAGAGGCCGGCGGCGCCGCCTTACGATGACCACGACAGGGAGGTCGCGATGGGGCATGGACTTAGTGTATCAGGGACACTAAGTCGGTGCCAGTCGCGCGCCGTAAGGAAGGCACGCTACACTGGGCGGCGGCAGCGTGCAGGGGCTCCGCCGGAGTTCCCGGTCAGCCCATCCTTCCCATTCGCCGCGCCGTGGCGCCCCGTCCTGCGGGAGAGGCGCGCCGCATTCGCACCATCGACAAGTCGATCCTGAAGCTGATCGACGACGTAACGGAGACGATGTACGACGCGCCGGGCGTCGGCCTGGCGGCGCCGCGGATCGGCGTTTCGCTGGGCTCGTGGTAATCGATGTGCACGACCCGAAGCACGAGAAGATCGCGCTCGTGAACCCCGAGATCGTGAAGCGATCCGGCGAACGCCGCTGCGACAGCGGGGGTGCCTCTCCGTGCCCGGCTTTCGCGGCGATCATTGCGGTCCGTGAAAGTGTTGGCCAAAAGGGCATCGACCCGTACACGGGCAAGGAAGTGCGCATCAAGGCGCAGGACGACCTCATGGCCGAGGCGCTCGAACACGAGATCGACCACGTGAACGGCATCCTCTATATCGACTACCTGCCGAACGAGTGCGTTGATCGCCCTGAACGACGCACCGGAAGTGCCTTCAGTTCGCCGTCCCCGCCGGCCGCCGCCGGCAACCCCATGCGCGCTCCAGACGCGGGCGCTATTCAAGGAGCCTACGGGATGTTCATCGAAGACCTGATCGCGCGGGAGATCCTGGATTCGCGCGGAAACCCGACGGTGGAAATGGCGGCGTTCCTGAGCGACGGGACGATGGAGAAGGCGGCCGTGCCCTCGGGCGCTTCGACCGGCGCGCACGAAGCCGTGGAGCTGCGCGACGGCGACCCCCGGCGCTACGGCGGCAAGGGCGTGCTCAAGGCCGTGAACGCCATCAGCTTACCGAGATCGTGAAAGATCCGCGGCGTCCCCGCGACCGAGCAACGCATCGACCGCGCGCGCTGTGCGAACTCGACGGCACGCCAGGCAAGGGCCGCACAGGCGCGAACGCCATCCTCGGCGTCTCGCTCGCCGTGGCCCGGGCGGCAACGGATTCGCTCGACCTGCCGCTGTACCGCTACCTCGGTGGGCCCGCGGTGCACCGGCTGCCCGCGCGATGTTCAGCATCCTCAACGGCGGCAAGCACGCCCCGGATTCGACCGACTTCCAGGAGTTCATGGTCATGCCCGTGGGAGCGGAGACGTTCTCCTGGGGGCTGCGCATGGGCGCGAGGATCTACCAGGCCCTGAAGGCCGTGCTCCACGACCGCGGCGCCATCACCTCAGTGGGCGATGAAGGCGGGTTCGCACCTTCGCTGCCGGGCAACGAAGAGGCCGTGCAGGTCGTGCTCGAAGCGATCGAGCGCGCCGGGTATCGCCTTGGCGAAGACGCCGTGATCGCGCTCGACCCGGCGGCACGGAGCTGTTCGAGGGCCGGCAAGTACGTGCTCGCGAAGGAGAATCGCACGCTCACGAGCGCGGAAATGGTCGACCACTGGGCATCGTGGAGTGGAAGAAATTACCCCATCCGCTCGATGAGGACGGCACGGCCGAGGACGACTGGGAGGAGCTGGGCGCAGATCGTCGAGCGAATGGGCGCCAACTGCCGGCTCGTGGGCGACGACCTCCACGGTGACGAACCCGGAGCGCACATCCGCCGTGCCATCGCGGCGAAGGCGGCGAACTCCGTGTGGCTGAAGCTGAACCAGATCGGGACGCTCTCCGAGACGCTGGAGGCGGTCGAGACGGCGCAGCGCGCGGGCTGGACGGCCGTCATCAGCCACCGCTCGGGCGAGACCGAGGACACCTTCATTGCCGACCTCGCCGTGGCCACGGGCGCCGGACAGATCAAGACCGGGGCGCCCGCCCGCAGCGAGCGCACGGCGAAATACAACCGGCTGCTCGAGATCGAGGAAGAGCTCGGAGGCTCCGCCGCCTACGCCGGCTGGAAAGCATCAAGCAGCTCGGCGAACGCCCCGCGCGCGACGAGGCCGTGGGCGGGCGGCCCTCCATGCGCGCGGAGCGCCAGCGCACCAGCGCGGGCGGCACTGAGGGCGTGGAGCCGCTCCTCCGGGCCGCGGCCGACGACTCCACCACACCGCCTACCTCCGGTACGTGGTGGAGCAGATGACGCCCGAGGAACTCGAGCAGACCTGCGCGGCGACGGGCTTCACCATGCGCGAAACCCTCGCGCACTGCGTCCTGTGGCTCGAATGGATCGAGCCGCCGGCGCGCAAGCTCATCGCCGAGGGCGCGGAGACGTTCGAGCCGCTCGACGATGACGCCATGAACGCCGCCGCCCGCGAACGGCTGGGCGCCATTGCCGTGCCCGAGCTGCTGGAGCGCATGGCCGCCGCGCGCGACGAGCTCATCGCCGCATTCGCGGGGGCCACGCACGCGCGCACCGTCGAGCCGCTCGGGAGCGACAGCATCGGCGCGACGCTCCTGCGCTGGACGACCCACCTCGAACGGCACGCCCTCGATTTCGCGGAGACGCTGCCCGAGCTGCGGTATGACTCGCTGCTGCTCGATTGGACGCTGAGCGCCGACTACCGCGACGAAGGTGAGGCGGCACGGCAGGCAAAGCTCATCGAGGACGTGCGCGCCTACCTCGCCACCCTCCCGGAGGATGACGACGAGGACGACGACGACTTCGAGAACGAAGCCGAATAAGGGAGATCGGAGGCCGGGGTGACGCTGCCACGGGTTTCGCCGCCGAACGTGTTCGCGACGGCCGCGGGCGCCGCAAAGCCGGCCATGGGCTCGCCGGGCGCCGACGCCCACCGCCAGACCGGGTTCGTGCTCGGCGGCGAGATCGACCTCGTGCTGCGGGGGCTCGCGCTCGAGGGAGCCTGCGCCGAGGCGACCGCCGGGGCGAAGTTCCGCAAGCAACGGACGGCAGCCGTGCTCGGGCCGTGGTCGCGATCGTGGCTGTGCCGGCTGGAAGCGCTGCACGCGGTGCAGGTCGGCAACTACGCCGCCGCCATCCCGCTCGTGCGCACCGCGGCGGACTACCAGGCCGCACTCATCGCGCTCCTGGGGACGGATGCACCCGCGTGGGAGGCATGGCTGGAAGCGGGAGGCATCGCGCTCGCGCCGGACGTGCACGCCACCGAATTCCGGCTGCACGCCTTCCGCTCGGGCGAGGTGCTGGCCGCCCACCCCACACTCGGGCCGCTCTACCGGGTCACGACGGACCTTTCGCTGTCGCACTTCGGCAGCACGCTCCTGCTCGCCGGGAACGAATCGGCGCCGGACCACGTGACCATGACGTTCGGGGACCGCGACTTCCACACCGGGCTGGCGCAACTCGCGCTGGGGTGGCTGCTGGAGCTCTCGGCGGTGATGGCGGAGACACTGCCGGCGCACCCGGACACCTTCGGTGTGCCCGCTGAGGCCGAATTGGCGGAATTCGCCGCCGCGGCGAGGGCAACCGTCGCCGGCGGTGACCGCTGCGCCGTGGAAACCATCGAACGGGACGGCGAACGGCGGTACCTGGTGCGGAACTGGCGGCGTACGCCGGGGGCGGCGGCGAAACGGATCCTGCTCTGACGGCGCCTTTGCGGCAGCGTGCGGTAGCATGGGGAACCATGCGCACAGGTTTCTTGCTGGCGGCCTTCACCGCCGTCCTCATGTTCGCCGCCGCTGCCTGCGGCGATGGCAAGTCCGACGAACCCACGCCCACCGGGAACGAGCTCACCGACGAGCAGTACCTCGCCGTCTTCTGCACCGGCATCGTCAACTACCAGGATGCGCTGGTGAACCAGCCGAGCGCGGCCGGTATCGCCGATGCGATCAAGACCTACGTGGCCGAGCTGCAGAAGATCCAGCCGCCCGTGGGCATCGCGAAGTGGCACAAGGAGTACATCCAGTACCTCGAGGAAGCGGTGAAAGACCCGACCTCGCTCGTGAGCACGAAGCCGCCCATGCCGCCCGAGGCCGAGCGTTCGCGGCTCGCTTCGAAGGTGAAAGACGTGCCCGCGTGCAAGTACTCGACATTCCTGGGCACAAGCTGACTCAGGCTGCGCGCGGCCGGCGCGAGGGCGCGTGGTGGTCGCGTCCGCCGGGGGCCTTCGCCGCGCGCGGGCGTCCGGTGAATCCGGCGTAGCGGGCCACACCCGCGGGAAGCACGCGATTCGCCAGCAGCACGAGCGCGATCGGGCCGAGCAGTCCGGCCGCGAACCGGAAGAGCACCCGCGCGGCGTAGTCATCGATGGCCGTGTCCGGATACCAGGCATCGGTGACGAGGCCGATGAAGAGCGGCACGTGCGCGAGGAAGATCGCGAACGAATGGCGTCCCAGCCACTCGACCGGCCGGAGCGCGAGCGGGGCCTCCGCGGCGCGGGCGTGCAGCAGCGGGATCATCGAAAGCGCCAGCAACCACCCGAACAGGTAGACGAAGGGGCTGAAGTAGCTGTTCGCGTAGAAGCCATCGGCGTGCGCGCGGACGAACCAGCCGGCGATGCAGGCCACACCGGCGGCGGCGGCGAGGAACGCGACCGCGCGCGGGAGGCGGAGCGTGCCGCGCGCGGCCGCCATCCCCGCGAGGAAGTAGCCGCCCCAGAGCAGCGGGTCGCGGTAGGCGGCGATGGCGCCGAGGTCGCTCGCGGGCCAGGACCGTTCGAGCGCGAGCGTTCGCAGGAGGCCGGCCGCCCCGCAGGCAATGGCCAGCAGCGCAAGCCGGCGGGCATCCCAGTGCCGCACCGGCAGCGCGGCGGCGAAGAGCATGAGCAGTACGAAAACGTAGAAGAACTGGCCGCCGGCGTTCAGCAGCAGGAAGTCCAGCACCGCCTGGCGCGGATCGAGTCCGAGGCTGTGCACCCGGATGGCGATCGCGATCGCGGACCAGAGGAGCGCGGGCACGAGGATCACGGCCGCCTTCCCCCGCAGCAGCGAACCGACGGGGAGGTGCCCTTCGCGCGCGAAGAGGAAGCCCGATATCAGGAAGAAGAGCGGCACCACCGTATGCCCAAGGAAATACGCGAGGCGCGCCGGGTAGGCCTGCGAAGCGGGCGCCCACCACGGCGGATCGAAGTAGGCGTGCATCAGCACCACCATGGCGATGGCGGCGCCTCGGATCACATCGAGCGTCCAGAGCCGGGGGCCGGCCTTGGCTGCCACGCTTTCAACGCTAGGAAACGGCGCGCCGGGGCCGGATAACCCGGGCGCGGGACGGCTGGAAAGGGCGTTTCAAGCGCCGGCGAGATGAAGGATCGGTGAAGCCCGGGCGGTTGGCCGCGCGCGCCGGGCACGGCAGTTCGCCCGTTCACGCATCCTCGGCAAAGATGGATCCCATGGACCTCCGCCGCGCCGACGTGCGCAACCTCGCAATCATCGCCCACGTTGACCACGGCAAGACGACGCTGGTCGACGCGCTTCTGAAGCAGTCGAATATTTTCCGGGAGAACGAGCAGGTCGGCTCCCTGATCCTCGATTCGAACCCGCTCGAGCGGGAGAAGGGGATCACGATCATGGCCAAGAACGCGGCGGTCGAATACCGCGGCGTTCGCATCAACATCATCGACACGCCCGGCCACGCCGACTTCGGCGGCGAAGTCGAGCGCGTGCTGAACATGGCCGATGGCTGCCTGCTGCTCGTCGACGCGGTCGAGGGGCCGATGCCGCAGACGAAGTTCGTGCTGCGCAAGGCGCTGGAGCTGGGCCTGCACGCGATCGTCGTCGTGAACAAGATCGACCGCCCGAACGCGCGTATCCCGGAAGTCATCAGCGAGACGCAGGACCTCTTCCTGGACCTCGCCACGGAGGACCACCAGCTCGACTTCCCGGTCGTGTATGCGAACGCGCGCGACGGCTACGCGGGCCGCGAGCCGGGCATCACGAGTGGCACCATGGAGCCGCTCTTCGACGCCATCCTCGAGCACACGCCCGGCCCCGTGCACGACGACGATGCGCCCTTCCGCATGCTCGTGACGACGCTCGCCTACGACAGCTATCGCGGGCGGACGGCCATCGGGCGGATTCGCGACGGCCGCATTCACCCGGCGGAGATGGTGACGCGGCACGACCACGACGGCGTCACGAGCCAGTACCGCATCGCCCAGGTGTTCGGCTTCGAAGGGCTTGGCCGCGTGGAGCTGGGCGAAGCGCGCGCCGGCGACATCGTCGCGCTCACGGGCATCCCGGACATCCAGATCGGCGAGACGATCGCGAACGTCGAGGCGGCCGGGCCGCTGCCCGTGATCGCGATCGAGGAGCCGGCCCTGAAGATGACCTTCCGCATCAACGACTCGCCGTTCGCGGGCCGCGAAGGCCAGTTCGTCACCAGCCGCCAGCTCCGCGACCGGCTGTATCGCGAGGTCGAGACCAACGTCGCGCTGCGGGTCGAGGACGGCGAGACGGCGGACGCGTTCGTCGTCAGCGGCCGTGGCGAACTGCACCTGGCGATCCTCGTGGAGACGATGCGGCGCGAAGGGTACGAGTTCGCGGTGACGCGGCCCGAGGTCATCCTGCGGCAGGGTACGCACGGGATCGAGGAGCCGTTCGAGAAGATCTACATCGAGGCGCCGGAAGCATCGACCGGGTTCCTCATCGAGACCCTCGCCGGGCGCAAGGCGCAGATGACCGGCATGCACAGCGACCACAACGGCGACGTGCGCCTCGATTTCGAAATCCCCACGCGCGGCCTCATCGGCTTCCGCGATACCTTCATCAGCGGCACCGGCGGCGAAGGCATCATGAACACGGAGCAGATCGGGTACCGGGCGTGGGCGGGCGAGATCACGCGCGTGCGCAACGGCGCGCTCATCGCGAACGAACCGGGGTCGGCCCTGGCCTTCGGCATCGCGAACGCGCAGGAGCGCGGCATCCTGTTCATCGAACCCGGCATCGAAGTGTACGAAGGCATGGTCGTCGGGCTGCACGCGAAGGAGAACGACCTGGTCGTGAACGTGTGCAAGGCGAAGAAGCTGACGAACATCCGCAGCTCGACGAGCGACATC
This sequence comes from Dehalococcoidia bacterium, assembly GCA_046328225.1. Taxonomy (GTDB): domain Bacteria; phylum Chloroflexota; class Dehalococcoidia; order Tepidiformales; family Tepidiformaceae; genus Amarobacillus. The sequence goes on from JAXLWZ010000005.1 coordinate 121,312, forward strand.
GCCGTGAAGCTGACGCCGCCGCAGCCCCCAAGCCTCGAACGCAGCCTCTCGCTCATCGCCGCCGACGAGCTCGTCGAAATCACGCCGAAGTCCGTGCGCATCCGCAAGGCGCACCTCACGGCCGTGGACCGCGACCGCGCGAAGAAGAAGATCGCGCTGGCAGCCGGCGCGTAGGCGAATCAGGCGGGAGCGCGCCCCTTTGCCGGCTTCGCCGTGGCGGTGTTGAGGGCGACCGCGGCCTGCACGAGCTCCCGGAAGGCGCCGCCATCGACGGCCTCGCCCTCGCGGATGTCGATCGCGCGGCGGGTGTTGCCTTCGAGGCTGGCGTTGAAGAGCCCCGCCGGGTCGGGCAGCGACGCGCCCTTCGCGAAGGTGAGCTTCACGACGGCCTTGTAGATCTCGCCGGTGCAGATGATGCCGTTCAGCGACCAGGTGGGCGTGCCGGGGTTGGTCGCCTTCACCCATTTGATCTCCTCGGTCACGCCGGGCGCGGCTTCCTTGATGAGCGAACGCATGCGCGCGAGGGTCGCGCCGCGCCAATCGCCCATCTCCGCCAGCCGCTGGTCGATGACCTCCGAGGCGGACGCGCCGCCCTCGGGCCGTGAACTGTCCATGGCTTCCTCCCGGTGGTTCAGGATAGCCGCTTCCGTATGCGACGTGGCTTACGGCGGACATGGGTGGCAGGTTCGCGTTTCGGCCGCGGGTCCGTAGGATTCGGCCATGCGCCTGACCGAACTGGATACGCCCTGCCTGCTGCTCGACCTCGACCGCGCCGAGTGGAACATCGCGCGGATGGCCGCGTTCTCCGCCGAGCGCCCCGCGAAGCTGCGCCCCCACTTCAAGACGCCGAAGACGCCGGAGGTCGCGCGCCGTCAGCTCGCGGCCGGGGCGATCGGCATCACGGTCGCGAAGCTGGGGGAGGCGGAGGTGCTGGCAGACGCCGGCCTGGGCCCGATCCTCGTCGCGAACCAGGTCGTCGGCGCGCCGAAGCTGCGGCGGCTGATGGCGCTCCTCGCCCGGGGCGTCGATATCACCGTCGCGGTCGAATCGGAGGCGAACGTGCGCGAAATCGCCGCCGCCGCGCGGGAAGCGGGCGTGACCGCGCAGGCGATCATCGAAGTCGATAGCGGCATGCATCGCTGCGGCACGGCCTCCCCCGCGGAGACGGTCGCGCTCGCGCGCCTCCTGGGCGAAACCGGCATCCGCTACCGGGGCATGATGGGCTACGAAGGGCACGCCGTGCTCCTTCCCGCCGAGGAGCGCCAGCTGAAGGCCGAAGCCGCGCTGACGATTGTGAGCGAGCACGTGGAGGCGCTCTCGGAAGCGGGACTCGCCCCCGAGATCGTCTCCGTCGGTGGCACGGGCACCTACGCCATCGCCGGTTCGTGGCCGGGCGTCACCGAGGTGCAGGCGGGCTCGTACGTCTTCATGGACGGGCGCTACCAGCAGATGCTGCCCGTGGAGTTCGAGAGCGCGCTGACGCTGTTGACCACGGTGATCGCCGTCCGGGGCGAGTACGCCGTCTGCGATGCCGGGATGAAGTCTCTGACGAACGAATTCGGCGCGCCGAAGTCGGTGGACGGGCGGCTGGTCGCGTCGCGGCTTTCGGAAGAGCACGCGCACCTCACGGGCGAAGGCGTGGCCGCGCTCTCCGTCGGCGACCGCGTCGAGATCCTGCCGAGCCACGGCGACACCACCCTGAACCTGCACTCCGTATATCACGTGCGGCGCGGCGACGAGATCATCGCCGAGTGGCCCATCCTCGGCGCGCGGAAGTACCACTAGCGCGGCGCTCAAACGCGGGCGCGGAGTACACTGTTCGACGACTGATACAGGACGTGGTCCGGGGAGGATGCAATGCGACAGTGCCCCTGGTGTGGGCGGATGAACCTGAACGTGTACGCGTACTGCCAATCGTGCGGGCGCGGGTTCGAAGGGCCGGAACAGAAGCCGGCTTCGCAGGCGAACAAGCGCGGCTGGTGGCCGTTCGGCAAGAAGAGCGCCTGAGCATGGGCGCCACGGAGCCGCGCCGCGTTTCGACCGCCAGCGCGGACGGCACGGCGCTCCGGCTCCTCGAATTCGGCGAACCGGCGGCGACCCCGCCGGTTCTGTTCGTCCACGGGGCGTTCGGGCACGCGCATGTGTGGGATTTTGTCGTGCGCGAGCTGCCGGCGGGGATGCACTGCCTCGCCATCGACCTCCGCGGGCACGGCGAATCGGGATGGGCGCCCGCGCCCCGGGGGTACGCCTTCGAGCGGCTCGCGGAGGACATCGCCGCCGCCGTGGCCGTGGCCGGGCGGCCGCCCCTGCTGGTCGCGCATTCGATGGCGGCGGCCGTGGGCATGCAGTTCGCGGGAACGCGGCCGGGCGCCGTCGTTGGGTGCGTGTTCATCGATATCGATCCGCTCGCGCCGCCACATCAGATCACGCACCTGAACGAAGTCGGGGCGAACAGCCCCAAGCGCTACCCGGCTTTCGAACGCGTGCTCGCGCGGCAGGAGCGGTCCACCGCGAAGGCCACGCCGGAGGTCCACCGGCACCTCGCCGAGCACAGCTTCGAACAGCGCGACGGCGAGTGGGTCGAGCGCTTCGACCCGGCTTTCCTGCGCACGCTGCGGCAATGGGACGTGCGCCCGTACCTTCCCGATATCACCGTGCCGGTGCTGGTGCTGCGCGCGGGCATCCAGAGTGTGATGTCGGACGCGGGCTATGACGAGCTGCTGGCGGCGATACCCCATGCCCGCGGCGAAATCATCGCTGACGGCACGCACCAGATGCATCTCGATGCGCCCGCTGCGACGGCCGCGGCCATCCTTCGCTTCCTGGGCGAAATCGCCGGTTAGCGGCCGGGCGGCGCGATGCGGTCCGTGCCCATGTACGGCTGAAGCACCTCGGGCACGGCGATGGAACCGTCCTCCCGCTGGTAGTTCTCCATGACGGCGATGACGGTGCGCGCGAGCGCGAGGCCGCTGGCGTTGAGCATGTGCGGGAAGCGCGTCGATGATTCGACCGTCGGCTTGTAGCGGATGTTCGCGCGGCGCGCCTGGAAATCGAGGCAGTTCGAGGCCGAGCTCACTTCGAGCCATTCGCCCACGCCCGGGGACCAGACTTCGATGTCGAACGTCTTCGTCGCGTTGAAGCCGATGTCGCCGCTGCATAGCTGCACGACGCGGTACGGCAGGCCGAGCAGCTCCGGGATCATGCGGGCGCGCGCGACGAGCAGGTCCAGCTCGGCTTCACTCTGCTCGGGTTCGCAGTAGACGAACATCTCGACCTTCTCGAACTGGTGCACGCGCTTCATGCCACGGACATCGCGGCCGCCGCTCATCTTTTCGCGGCGGAAGCAGGGGGTGTGGCCGACGAAGCGCAGCGGCAGGCTGTTCGGCGGGATGATCTCGTCGCGATAGAGGTTGACGAACGCGACCTCGGCCGTGGGGATGAAGTAGTAGTTCTCCTCTTCGTCGCGATAGAGGTTTTCGCGGAACTTGGGGAGCTGGCCCGAGGCGTAGAGCGACTCCTCGGTGAGCATGTAGGGCAGGTAATGCTCGGTGAAGCCGGCTGCGGCGTGTTCGTTCAGCATGAACTGGATGAGCGCGCGCTGCAGCCGTGCCACGCCCCCGCGCAGCACGAAGAAGCGGCTCCCGGACATCTTGATGCCGCGCTCGAAATCGATGCCGGCGAGGATGTCGCCGAGTTCCCAGTGGGGCCGGGGCGCGAAATCGAACGCGGGCTTTTCGCCAACGGTCTCGACGACGACGTTCGAGAGCTCGTCGAAGCCCGCAGGCACGCCGGGATCGAGAACGTTCGGGACTTCGAGCAGCTTCGCGTTGAGCTCGCTCTCGACGGCCTTGAGCAGCCCATCGAGACGGTCGATCTCGTCGCCGACGAGGCGCATCTCGGTGATGCGAATCTGGCGCTCCTGGGGGTCCTTCGAGGCGCCGATCGCCTTGCTCGCGGTGTTGCGCTTCGCCCGCAGCTGCTCGACCTGCCCCAGCAGCCGGCGGCGGTCGTCGTCGAGGGTGATGATGCGGTCGATGGGGGCGTTGGCGTTGCGAAGGAGGACGTCGCGCTTCACGCGCTCGGCGTTTTCACGGATGAACTGGATGCTCAACATCGGGTGACTCCAGGAAGGCGGCAATGGCGCGCAGGCCGAGAATGCGCACGTCCTCGGCGACGGTCACGAGCGTACCATCGGGCGCGGGGAGCGAAAACGAAGCCGCCAGCTGCCCGGCATCGGCCCAGGTACACGGCCCGTGCGGAATCGGGGCTGCGAAATCGACCGGCCCGAGCGCGCGCGTGAAGTACACGTGGTCGATGTGCTGATGGAACGGCTGGTCCGCGCGCACGATGTCCTCGACGAGGATGACGGCCGGCGGCGGGAGCACTTCGGGGCCATCGCAGGCGAGCAGGTCGCGCGGCGGGATGACCGCGACCGCGAGGCCGCTCTCCTCCAGCGCTTCGCGGACGGCGCCCTGGACGGGGTCCTCGTTCGCCTCAAGGTGGCCGCCGGGCGGGAGCCACATCCCGAGCTTCGCGTGCCAGAGCAGCAGCGTGCGCGCCCCCGCGACGACGTACGCCGTGGCCGTGTGGTGGCGTTCGAAGGGTGCCGGGCTCGCCGTCATTCCTTCAGCGACTTCATCGGCGGGAAGAGGATGACTTCGCGGATCGAGCTCTGGCCCGTGAGCAGCATGACCAGCCGGTCGATGCCGATGCCGAAGCCGCCGGTCGGCGGCATGCCGTGTTCGAGCGCGAAAAGGAAGTCGTCGTCGACGAGCTCGACCTCGTCGTCGCCGGCGGCCTTGAGTTCGAGCTGGGCGGCGAAGCGCTGGCGCTGCTCGATGGGGTCGTTCAATTCGGTATAGGCGTTGCCGCATTCGAAGCCGGCGACGAAACATTCGAAACGCTCGACCAAGCGGTCGTTGCCGGGCTTGCGCTTGGCCAGCGGCGAAAGCTCGACCGGGTAATCGAGCAGGAACGTGGGTTGGATGAGGTTCGGCTCGACGTAGTGCGACATCGCCTCGTCGCAAAGCTTGCCATAGCCGGCCGTGGGCGGGGCATCGACACCGCGGCGGCGCAGCTCCGCGCGCAGAGAGTCGGCATCGGGGAAGGCTTCGAGGTCGAGGCCGCCATACTCCTTGAGCGCGCCCAGGAAGGTGATGCGGCGCCACGGCGGCGCGAGGTCGATCTCGTGCTCGCGGAAGGTGATCTTCGTGGAGCCGAGGACCTCGAGCGCGGCGTTCGCGACCATCTGCTCGGCCATCTCGGCGACCTTGAGGTAGTCGGCGTAGGCCTCGTAGGTCTCCATCATCGTGAACTCGGGGTTGTGCTTGAAGCTCATCCCTTCGTTGCGGAAGTTGCGGCCGATTTCGTAGACGCGTTCGAAGCCGCCGATGATGAGCCGCTTCAGGTGCAGTTCGAGGCTGATGCGCAGCACGCGCTGCTCATCGATGGCGTTGAAGTGGGTGAGGAACGGACGGGCCGCGGCGCCGCTTTCGGACTCCTGCAGGATGGGCGTTTCGACCTCGAGGAAGCCGCGCGCGTCGAGGAAGCGGCGCATGCTGGCGATGACCCGGCTGCGTACGGTGAAGACGCGCCGGGTCTCTTCGTTCGCCATCAGGTCCAGGTAACGGCGGCGCTGGCGGATCTCGGCGTCGGCCAGACCGTGGTACTTCTCGGGCGGCGCGTGCAGCGCCTTCGCGAGCATCGTCCACGAAGCGGCCTGGACGGTGGGCTGGCCCGTGCGCGTGCGAATGGGCGTGCCCCGGAAGCCCACGAAATCGCCGAGGTCGGTGTGCTTGATGCCGTCGTAGTTCTCGAGCGCGTTCTGGCGCAGGAGCACCTGGAGGCGGCCCTCGCCGTCGAGGAGGTCGATGAAGGTGGCCTTGCCCATGTCGCGCCGCGCGACGATGCGGCCGGCGACATCGACGGTGACGCCATCGCACTCGGTGACGCCCTCGGGGAGCGCTTCGACGAGGGCGACGACTTCGGCGGAGGTGTGGCTGCGGGCGGCGCGGGTGGGGTAGGGATCGACCCCGGCTTCGCGGAGGGCCTCGACTTTGGCCACGCGCTGGGCCATGAGTTCGTCCATGAGGGCACCTTTCTCGGCAACGGAATGGGCCGCCTCCCCGGCGGCCCACTGAGGCATCGCCGGGTGCGCCGGGCTAGTCGATCTTGAGGACCTTGACTTTGATGACGCCCTTGGGCGCGTTCACATCGACGACGTCGCCAACCTGGCGGCCGAGGAGCGCGGCGCCCACGGGGGATTCGTTCGAGATCTTGCCGTGGACCGGGTCGGCTTCGGGGGCGCCCACGATCTGGTAGTGGCGCACCTTGCCGTCCTGGTCGACTTCGACGCCGCTGCCGAGCACGACGCGGCCACTGCGATGGGCGCCGTCCTCATCGATGATCGAGGCGCGGCGGAGGATGTCCTCGACCTCGAGGATGCGGCCTTCGACCATGCCCTGCTCGAGCTTGGCGTCGTCGTATTCGGCGTCGTTCTGGCTGGTGCCGAGTTCTTGGGCGTTGTGGATGCGCTCGGCGACCACGCGGCGCTGCTGGCGGAGCTGTTCGAGCTCTTCCTCGAGCTTTGCCTTGCCTTCACGGGTGAGCGGGACCTGTTTCTCGACCATGTCGTACCCTTACCTGAGGCCGATCCGGGGCCACAAAAAAACGAGGGGCCGGGTCCCTCTGTTCGGGCGAGTATACGTTTCCGCGGCGGAGCCCGCAATTTGGCGCGAGTTCGCGCGAAAGGAAGCGCCTGCATGGCAGACGAATACGGCGGACGCGAGCGGCGGGCCACCGATGGGCTGAACTGGGTGCGCGAGAGCGACGGCACGCCGCCGTCGCCGGTGCCTCCGGCGGCCCCGTCCCCGGCTCCCGCCGCGTCCGGCCGTGGGCCTGGCCTCGGCGTCATCGCCGCCGTCGCGGGTGTCTCCGCGCTGGTGGGCGGGCTGGTGGTGGCGGCCGGCGTCCTGCTCTTCGATGGCGGCGCCGGAGACGATGACACGAACGGCGGCACCGGCCAGGGCGGCACCCTCACCGTGGAGCAGACGAGCGCCGTCGCCGACGCCGCAGCGCGAGCGCGGCCGGCCGTGATCAAGCTCCAGAGCACGCGCCGCACCGCAGGCGGCACTGAACAGGATGTCGGCAGCGGCGTGCTCATCGACCGCGACGGCTATGTCGCGACGAACGCCCACGTCGTGCTCGGAACGGACACCCTCAAGGCGATCCTTCCCGACGGGAGCGAACGCCCGGCGGTGCTCGTCGGCCACGACTACCCGTTCACAGACGTGGCGGTCGTGCTCATCGGGCCCACGAACCTGGCGCCGCTGGAGGTGGGGGATTCGTCGGCGCTCAAGCTCGGCGAGACCATCCTCGCGATTGGCAACCCGCTCGCCGAGTTCGAAGGCACCGTCACCGTCGGCATCGTGAGCGGCCTGAACCGCAGGCGCACCTTCGATGGCGTGGTCCAGCGCGACCTCATCCAGACGGACGCGGCGATTAACAGCGGGAACAGCGGCGGCGCGCTCGTGAACCTGCGCGGGCAGTTCGTGGGCATGCCGACGTCCGTGCTGCGGCAGGGCCCCTCGAGCGCCGCGGCGGTCGAAGGCATCTCCTTCGCCCTGCCTTCCAACCGTGTGATGCAGATCGTGAACGGGATCATCGCGGCGAAGGGGCAGTACCCCCGGCCCACGCTCGGCCTCGAATGGATCGACATCACGCCCGAGACGCTTCCGCGCCTGCGAACGGTCGGGCTCGACCACGGGGCCGTGGTCACCGTCGTCGCGCCCGGTGGCCCGGCGGCCAACGCGGGCATCGAACGCGGGGACGTGATCACGCGCATCGGCGATGTGGAGCTGGCCGCGGACACCCCGCTGATGAACGCTCTCCTGCCCCTGCAGGCCGAACAAACGGTGAAGGTTGTACTCAACCGTGGCGGCCGGATAATCGAGACCGATGTGCGGCTTGTCCGGCGCACATAGCGGGCGCTTCGTGCACCCGGGGGACGAACGATGAGCCGCCGAAACGCGCAGTTGCCGTGGGGTAACCGGTCGAACAGCAGCATCTACGGCGGCAGCGGGCGCGGCGGCATGGGCCGCGGCCTGATGCTCGGCGCGATCGTGCTCGCGACGCTGGTGGTCGGTTACTTCCTCTTTACGCGCGCCTGCTCCAGCACCGAATGCGACAAGTTCTACTGCGCCACCGACGCTTCGTACGCGACCCCCGATGGGTACGAGCGCGTCACGAAGATTTACTCCTACAACCAGGCGAAGGGCGCCGTCCCCAGCGGCAGCAACGTGCAGGTGCAGTTGAAGCTGGAAGAGACCACGACCGACGGCCGGAACCTCGGCTTCTTCCGTTATGTGGCGGAGAGCAAGACCTGGGAGCCCGTTACGCCCGCCGTGCTCGACGCGCAGGGGCAGCAGGTCTCGGCGACCCTGACGACGGCGCCCGAGCTGTTGACCGTGCTGCGAAGGCTTTCGCCCGCGGGGCACGTCGTCGCCTACCTCCCACACGACGGCCGCCTCCACGCCGACGCGACGGGGAAGGTCACGATCCTCCACACGCGGGATTTCAAACCGAATTCGGACGGCGGGCTCACGGGTGACCCGGCCGCGATCAAACCGGACGGCTCGTTCGCCTGGTACCCCACGATCTGGGTCGATGGCAGCGAAAAGGGGCTCATCCCGCTGGTCTCGGGGATTCTGCAGAACACGACGACGCGCTCGACGCATGTCCAGCAGATCCTGAAGAAGGCGCAGGATCTCCAGCTCGCGGGCGTCGATATCGCCTATATGGACCTGCCGCTGGCCGAGCGCACGTCGTTCACGCTGTTCGTGGCAGAGCTTGCATCCGGGCTGCACGCGCAGGGAAAGAAGCTCACGCTCACGCTCCCGGCCCCACTGCGCCTGCCCGACCGCATCGACGAAGGCGCCTATGACTGGGCCGAGCTGGGCAAGTCGGCCGATGTCCTGCAGATCTGGCCGTTCCGTGACCAGAGCACGTACCGCCGGGATATGCCGGAAATCCTGACGGCGCTCACGGCGAAGGTGGAGCCGACGAAGCTGGTGCTCACGGTCTCGCCGTACGCCGTGGAGAAGTCGAACGACGGCATCGCGACGATGTCGATCGTGCAGGCCATGATTATCGCGACGAAGCTGAGCGTGCGCGCGGGTACCGATAACCGGCTGACGACGAACACCAACGTCTCCGTGGTGGCGACGAACCTGGACCGGGAGGAGAACCGGAGCGGGATCGCGTGGTCGCCGGACACGGCGAGCGTGTACTTCACCTATCAGCAGAACGGCGGGCGAACGGTCTGGATCGAGAACGTGTTCAGCATCGGCTTCAAGCTTGAGCTGATTCCACGATTCAAGCTGGGAGGGGTGGCCGTGGAGGACGCATCCGATAGCGCGCTGCTGGGGAACATCTGGCCGGCACTGCTGCCGTTCATCAACAGCGGCCAGCCGGTGCTGATGCAGCCGAACCCGGCGGACCTGACGCCAACGTGGGAAGTGAGCAAAGGCTCGAAGGAAGGCGGTTCACGCGGAGTGCTGACCTGGATCACGCCGGCCGAACCGGGCACGTATACGGTAAGCATCACGGTCAGTGACGGCGTCGCGCGCTTCCAGAACGACATTCCGCTGACCGTCCAGCCGAAGGCCTCGCCGACGGCGGTGGCGACGCCCACGGCGGCCCGATAGTGGCGGGCACGCGGCTGCGCATCGCGGGCGGGACTGCTCGCGGCATCCCGGTGGCGGAGCCGCGCGGCGTGCGGCTCCGTCCCACCTCCGGGCTCGTTCGGGAAGCGATTTTCAACATCCTCGGGGCGCGGGTCGAAGGCGCCCGCGTCCTCGACCTGTATGCGGGCACGGGCGCCCTCGGGATCGAGGCGCTGAGCCGCGGGGCGGCACACGCGACGTTCATCGAGGGCCAGCAGGCGTGCTGCCAGGCGATCCTGGAGACCCTTTCGCGCGCGGGCGTGGCGGGGGCGGCGACGGTGTTACGCGGGAAGCTGCCCAAGGCGCTCGAGGGCCGGGAGGGGCCGTTCGATCTCATCCTGATGGACCCGCCCTACGACGACGAGGACGCGCCGGAAACACTGTCGATGCTCGCATCGAAACTGGCCGAGGACGGGTGGATCGTCTATGAGCATGGGAGCCGCTACAATCCGCCGGAACGCCCGGCCGGCCTGACGATGGCCGAACGGCGCGTCTATGGCGACACGGCGGTTGCGTTTTACCGTCGTGAGGAGGCGGCATGAGGATCGCTGTCTATCCCGGTGGATTCGACCCGATCACGAATGGTCACCTGGACCTGATCAACCGAATGACGCACCTGTTCGACCGCGTGATCGTGGCGGTGGTGAAGGGGCGCGAAAAAGGTTCGATGTTCACCTGGGAGGAGCGGATCGAGCTGATCCGGGAGGCCACGCGTCACCTGCCGCAGGTGGAAGTGGAAGGTTTCGACGAACTGGTGGTGGAATTCGCGCGGCGCAAGGGCGCGGTGGCGTTGGTGCGCGGCATCCGCGCGATGAGCGACTTCGAGGCGGAGTTCTCGATGGCGCTGATGAACCGGAAAATGGCGCCGCATCTTGAGTCGATCTATCTGATGACGAACCAGGAGTTCCTGTACGTGAGCGCGAGCCGAATCCGGGAGGTTTCGAAGCTCGGGTACGACGTTGCGGATATGGTGCCGGCGAACGTGCGCACGGCCTTGCGAAAGAAGCTCGGGCTCGACGAGCGAGCCTGACGCACTCCCGTGGAAATCCTCGATCTCGTCAACAGCCTCGAAGAGCTGATCGTGCAGGCGAGGCGGCTGCCCGTTGGCGGCAACCTGGTGTTGGACCGCAAACGGATGCTCGACATCGTCGATCAGATGCGGCTGGCCGTGCCGGCCGATGTGCGGGAAGCCACCCAGATTCTCGATGCGCGCGAACAGCTGCTCGACGACGCCTCGCGATCGGCGCGGGGGATTGTCGAACGGGCGGAAGAGGAACGCGGCCGGCTGATCGAGGAAAACTCGGTGGTCCGTGCGGCGCACGAGCGCAGCCAGGCGTTAATCATGGACGCGGAAACGCGCGCGCGGCAGATGCTGGCGGAAGCGGACTCCACTGTGGCGGCTCACCTGAGCGAGGCGGCGGAAGCAGCGAGCAAACAGCTGGACGATGCCGACCAGTACGCGCTTGAGGTGCTGCGGCGGCTGGAGAATCAGCTGCAGGCATTCCTGGAATCAATCCGAATGAGCATCCTGTCGCTGCAAGATCGCCGGTAGTGGGGAATTAACGGCCGCTTCAGTGGATTTTGATCGTGCAATCGCACGGGGCAGGGGCTACCATTGAAAGCACGCGGCCAGCGTGGCGAATGGTCGCATTAATGCACGAGAAAGGCTCACTCCATGGCTCGTTTTCGAATGGTAGACAAGGAGAAGGCACCGCGGCCGGCGAAGCAGTCCGGGCGGCTTGCCGCACGAATGCGTGAATTCGACGCCTACGTCGAACAGGCCGCCAGCACCAAGGACAAGGTCGGCGAACTGATGCCCGAGGAGGGCGAGACGTCGCGCGGCATTTCCCTCCGTATCAGCCGTGCGGCGCGCCGGCTCAACAAGAACGCGGAGACCTGGGTCGGCAAGGACGGCTCCGTCTACTTCACCATTTCCTGACCCCACAGGGCACACACGGAAACGGGGCGGCTCCTGCGCGGAGCCGCCCCGTTTTCATGTGTGCCGAATGCCGGCGCTAGTTGCGATCGAGCGTCGCCGACCGCTCCTCGCTCGAAACGAGCGCGAAGTTCGGGGCTTCCCGGTTGCGCGATGTCCAGCGGGAGCTGGAACCGCGGCCACCGGCACCGGGCGTCTCCGTGGTCTCCTCGGCGGCGGCCTTTTCGCCCTTCAGGGGGATCGGCGCGGCCACGGCGGGCGCGGCAGCCTCGGCCCCGGCTGAAGGCGTCGTCTGGACGGTGCCGGTGATGGTGGCGCCTTCCTCGACGACGAACGTCGCGGCCTTGATCGTGCCGTTCACGACGGCGCTACCGGCGAGGACGAGGCGCCCGGAGCAGACGATGTCGCCATCGCAGGTGCCGCGGACGATCGCCTCGCGGGCCTCGATGCGGGCCTTCGCCTTCGCGTCCTTTTCGATGGTGAGCACGCCGCGGCAGATGACTTCGCCACTGATGCTGCCGAGGATGCGGAGGTCTTCGCCGGCCTCGTAGCGCCCATCGAACGAGGACCCGGCATCGATGATGCTTTCGTTGCGGCGGCCAGCCGTGGTGTCGCCTTCGTCGCTTTCGCGGCCGCGGCGGACCACCGTCTCCGGCGCCTGCTCGTCGCCGAACGCCGGCGGGAGGTCGGCGTAGCCGCCGTCGTCGCGGCCGCCCTTCCTGCTGATCTGCATGGTTTCCTCCAGTGCCCCCCGCAAGGCAAGTATGTGGGTTCCTGTGCCCGCTCGCACGTTACGCGCGCCGTCCGGGGGGTGTCCACACCACCGTAAAGGGTTCCTGGGGTACCGAAAACGGCCCCCCGGCGAGCGGCCCTCGGCCTACAGGACGATATTCAGCAGGCGGCCGGGAACGTAGATCACGCGGCGCGGTTCCTTTCCATCGAGCAGCGCGACCACCTTGGGCGAAGCCAGCGCGGCCGTGCGCGCCTCCGCTTCGGTGCAGGCGGCAGGAAGCACCAGCCGGTCGCGCACCTTGCCGTTCACCTGCAGCGCGACTTCGACCTCGTCGTCGCGGGCGAGCTCGGGGTCGAAGGCGGGCCATTCGGACGTGTGGACGCTGTAGCCGCCGCCGATGCGCTCCCAGAGCTCCTCGGCGATGTGGGGCGCGAGCGGCGCCGTGAGCAGGATGGCCGCGCGCATCGCTTCGTCCCAGGCCTGGCCATCGACGGCCCCGGCCTCGCGGGCGCGCTGCATCGCCGTCGTGTGTTCCATGAGCCGCGAGATGAGCGTGTTGAAGCTGAACGCCTCCATCCCCTCAGTCACGTCGCGGATGGTCTTGTGGGTGGCGCGGCGCAGCGCCCGGGCGCCCTCCGAAGCCAGGTCATCGACGAACTCGGGCGGTTCGACGCCGAGCGACCAGAGGCGATTCAGCCAGCGCACGATGCCGGCCATGCCCGTCGGGTTGTACGGCCCGCCCTGGTCCCAGGGGCCGACGAACATGAGCTGGCAGCGGAAGGCATCGCTGCCCCACTGCGAGACCTGGTCATCCGGCGCGACGACGTTGCCGCGGCTCTTGGACATGCGATTGCCATCGGGCCCGAGGATGACGCCCTGGTTGAAGAGCCGGATCATCGGTTCGTCGCCCTGCACGACGCCCATATCGCGCGCCGCCTTCCAGAAGAACCGCGTGTAGAGCAGGTGCATCACGGCGTGCTCGGCGCCCCCCGTGTACTGGTCGACCGGGAGCCAGCGCGCGGCGGCTTCGGGCGAGACGGGGTGCTCGGCGTTGCGCGGGTCCGCGTACCGCATCTGGTACCAGCTGGAGCACATGAACGTGTCCATGGTGTCGGTTTCGCGGCGCGCGGGGGCGCCGCAGGCCGGGCACGGCACGTTGACCCACTCGGGGATGCGCGTGAGCGGCGACTTCCCGGATGCATCGAAGGTGACCGAATCGGGCAGGAGCACGGGGAGGTCGGCCTCGGGCACGGGGACGATGCCGCAGGCCTCGCAGTGGATCATGGGGATGGGCGCGCCCCAGTACCGCTGGCGCGAGATGAGCCAGTCGCGCAGGCGGTAGTTCACGGTCGCTTCGCCCACGCCACGCTCCCCGGCGAAGGCGACCACGCGGGCGAAAGCATCGGCCGCGGGCGTGCCGTCGAAAGGCCCGGAATTGACCATCCGGCGGCCATGGGCGAAGGCGGCCTCCAGCGGCCGGGTGACATCGATCTCCTCGTGGTCGAACACGGGGATGATGTCGAGGCCGTACTGGCGGGCGAAGTCGAAGTCGCGCTGGTCGTGCGCGGGGACGGCCATGATCGCGCCCGTGCCGTAGGTCACGAGCACGTAGTCGGCGATCCAGATGGGGATGCGCGCGCCGTTGAACGGGTTCACCGCGAAGGCGCCGGTGAACGCGCCCGTCTTCTCCTTGTCGGTGGAGAGGCGTTCGATCTCGGTCTGGCGGCTCGTCTGCGCGACGTAGGCTTCGACCTCGGCGCGCTGCCCGGCCGTCGTGATCCGCGCGACGAGGGGATGTTCCGGCGCGACGACCATGAAGGTGGCGCCGTACACGGTGTCGGGGCGGGTGGTGAACACCTTCAGCCGCTCCTCGACGCCCGGCACATCGACCGCGAACTCCAGGAAGGCGCCTTCGGAGCGGCCGATCCAGTTGGTCTGCATCGTGCGGATGCGTTCGGGCCACTGGATGCCTTCGAAGCGCAGCAGCTCCTCGGCGTAGGCGGTGATTTTGAAGAACCACTGCGTGAGGAAGCGGCGCTCGACGATGTCGTCCGAGCGTTCGCAGCGGCCATCGACCACCTGCTCGTTCGCGAGCACGGTGTGGCAGCCGGGGCACCAGTTGGCGGCGGCTTCGGCGCGGTAGGCGAGCCCCTGCTTGTAGAGCTGGAGGAACCACCACTGGGTCCAGCGGTAGTACTCGGGGTCGCTCGTGACGACCTCGCGGTCCCAGTCGAAGCTCGCGCCCATGAGGCGGAGCTGGCCGCGCATGCGTTCGATGTTCGCGTAGGTCCATTCGCGCGGGTCGATGCCGCGCTTGATGGCCGCGTTTTCGGCGGGCAGGCCGAAGGCGTCGAAGCCCATGGGGAAGAGCACGTTGTGGCCGCGCATGCGGCGGTACCGGGCGGCGACGTCGCTCGGGGCCATGGCGTACCAGTGGCCCGTGTGCAGATCGCCCGAGGGGTACGGGAACATCGTGAGGGCGTACCAGCGCGGGCGCGGGTCGTCGTCGCGAGCGTGATAGAGGCGGTCTGCCTCCCAGCGGGCCTGCCAGCGTGATTCGATAGCGTGCGGCTCGTAGCGTTCGGCCACGGTCGTTCACCTCATGGGGGAGTACTGGGCGTCGGGGAATGCATCGGGGAGCCCCGCCGGCTATGCGCCGCGGGGCCGGGGAAGGGAGAGCCGCGGCAGGTTTCGCACGGGCGGCTCGGGCGCGCGAAGGGCGCGCGAAGATATCGCAGTCACCGTTCGATCCTACCCGATGGCGGAATCGGAGTCACACGCGCGCCCGCGAATCGCTATCCGGGTCACTGGTCGGGGGTTTCGTCGAGGCGGTCGCGGCGATCGCGCGCGTGCACCCGGTGCCGCACATCCGGGTCGCCGACGTGGGCGCGAGCGTGGGAGAACACGTAGTTCGATACGGGCGCGAGTTCGAGCAGGAGGATGAGCAGCCCTGCCAGCAGCGCGGCCACGAGCCAGAGCTGTTCGGATACCAGCAGGCCGAGCGCGGCGAGCACCCAGACCGTCGCGGCCGTGGTCACGCCGGCGACGCCATCGCCGCGCTGGAAGATGAGCCCGGCGCCGAGGAAGCCGATGCCCTGGACGACGCCGGCGGCGATGCGCGAATCGCCGAAATGGTGGCTGGCTTCGCCGAACATGGCCGCACCGAGGCAGACGAGCGCGCTCGTGCGGATGCCGGCTTCGTGGCCACGGAATTCACGTTCGATCCCAACGGCGCCGCCCAGCCCGAGCGCGATCAGGAGCCGCAGGAAAATGTCGAACTGGTCGGCGTTGCTCACTTGCGGGCCTTGTAATGGGCCACGACGAGGGTTTCGAACTTGCGGGCGGCGGAGCATTCGCGGCAGGTGAGGTACCAGATCCAGACGTCGTCCGGCTTCCGGCCGTACTTTTTTCGAGCCTCGGCCGTGGTGCGCTCGACGGCGCTCTTCATCTCGCCCCAGGGAACTTCGAGCAGGCGGCTGAATGCGAATCCGCCCGGGCGGGTGACCTTCAGCCCCGCGGGGGCATCCTCGACTTCGAGCAGCAGCTTGCGGCTCATGCGGCCGCCCCCGAGCAGGACCATCGCATCGGCGGGGACGGTGGCGCCGGCGCGGCGCGCGCGGTCCTCCAGGTGGTGGCGAATGGTCCCGTAGCCGATGGGCACGCCGAGGAGCGCGCTCACCGAATCCTGGAGGAAGGTGATGTCCGTCCAGTCGCTTTCGACCCCGTCCCAGTCGGCGTGGTCGAGCCTCGGGCACTCGCAAGCGGCGGGCGAGGCGGCGCCCGCGGGGGCGGAGACGGTTGGGGGCGCGCCCTTGCTGAAGTCGGGCACGGGCACGCGTTTGCGTTCTTCGGTCACGTTCGCAGGATAGCAGAGGGGTGCCGGGCGGATGCGCCAAGGGGTGCCCGATGCTAGGATTCGGCGCGGACGTGGGACCGTCCCGTGGCCGGCGCGTCGAGCCGGAGGCCACGCGCCCGACGAGGAGAGCGGGCGCGGGACATTCTCCCCCGTGTGAGAGGCCCAGCGAATGCCGGAACAGATGACTTCGGAGCAGAAGCTCGCCCAACTGAACAGCATGAAGGCCGCGGCGCTCGCCGGCGGCGGGCAGAAGCGGATCGACGCGCAGCACGCGCGCGGCAAGCTCACGGCGCGCGAACGCGTCGACCTGCTCCTCGATCCCGGGAGTTTCGAAGAGATCGACATGCTGGTGAAGCCGCGCGGGTCGGGCGTCGATGCCGTGGCCGAAGCGGTCGTCACCGGCTGGGGCAAGGTCGATGGCCGCCCCGTGTACGTGTACTCGTTCGATTTCACGCTCCTCGGCGGTTCGCTGAGCGAGGCCGTGGGCGAGAAGATTTCGAAGGTGATGAACCTGGCGATGGCGACCGGCGCGCCCGTGATCGGCATCCAGGACTCGGGCGGTGCGCGCATTCAGGATGGCTCCGAAGCGCTGCGCGGCTACGGCGATATCTTCTGCCTGAACGTGCTGGCCAGCGGCGTCATCCCGCAGCTGACCGTGATCATGGGCCCTTCGGCCGGCGGCGGCGCCTACAGCCCGGCGCTCACGGACTTCATCTTCGCGACCGAAGGCTCCGGCCAGATGTACATCACCGGGCCGGACGTCATCCGCGCCGTGACGGGCGAGGAAGTGACGCACGAGGAGCTCGGCGGCGCGCACTCGCTCGCGACGCGCTCCGGCGTGGCCCACTTCGCCATCCAGGGCGAGGAGGAGACGCTCGCGGAGGTGCGGCGGCTGCTTTCGTTCCTGCCCTCGAACAACGCCGAGGACCCGCCGCTCGTGCCCAGCGGGGACGACCCGGAGCGCGCGGAGGAGGACCTCCTCACGCTCGTGCCCGTCGAACCCAACCGCCCGTACGACGTGCGCGAGGTGATCGACCGCATCGTCGATGACGGCGACTTCATGGAAGTGCACGAGCTGTTCGCGCCGAACATGGTGGTGGGCTTCGCGCGCATGGCGGGCCAGAGCGTGGGCATCGTCGCGAACCAGCCGATGGCGCTCGCGGGCTCGATCGACATCAACGCCAGCCGCAAGGCCGCGCGCTTCGTGCGCTTCTGCGACGCGTTCAACATCCCGGTCGTGACGCTCGTCGATACCCCCGGCTACCTCCCGGGGATTACGCAGGAGTACGGCGGCATCCTCACGCATGGGGCGAAGCTGCTCTTCGCGTACTCGGAGGCGACGGTTCCGAAGATCACGGTCGTGCTGCGCAAGGCCGTCGGCGGGGCCTACCTGGCGATGGGTTCGAAGAGCATGCGCACGGACATGAACTTCGGCTGGCCGACGACGGAAATCCCCGTCATGGGCCCCGAAGGCGCGGTGAACGTCGTCTACCGGGAGGAGCTCGCGAACGCGCCCGACCCGGCGGCGCGGCGCCAGGAGCTCATCGAGGAGTACCGCCAGAAGCTCGCGAACCCGTACATCGCGGCCGGGCGCGGCTTCCTCGACGACGTGATCGACCCGCGGCACACCCGCCGGAAGATCATCAAGGCGCTGGAGATGCTCCGGAACAAGGCGGACCGCAACCCGCCGAAGAAGCACGGGAACATCCCGCTCTAGGCACCCGGGGCCTGGCGGGACCAGAGACCATGGGGGCAAACATGGCCATCGACGTCCGGCCGATCACGGAAGACGAGTACGCGGAGTACGCCTCGAAGCGCACCATCGCGTTCGGCGGCGACGCGCGCCCCGAACGGCTGGTTTGGCGCCCCGGCATGCTCGAGCTCGAACGGTGCTTCGCCGCCTTCGAAGACGGCGTGATGGCGGGCACGGCGGCGGCGTTCACCTATCGCATGGGCACCCCGGGCGGCGATGTGCGCTGCGCCGGCGTGACGGGCGTGACGGTGCAATCGACGCACCGGCGCCGGGGCATCCTCACGGCGATGATGCGCACGCAGTTCGACCAGGTTCGCGACATGGGCGAACCCGTCGCGGCGCTCTGGGCATCGGAATCCATCATCTATGGCCGCTTCGGGTACGGCCTCGCGAGCGAGCAGTACGAAACCAGCATCGAACGCGCGCACAGCGCCGTCGCCGCGACGCCCGCGAAGGGCCGCTGCCGCCTGCTGACGCGCGAGGAGGCCGAAAAGGCGCTCCCGCCGCTCTGGGAGGCCGAACGCGCGCGCCGGCCGGGGATGATGACGCGCTCCGAGGGCTGGTGGCGCATGCGCATCTTCGACGACGCCGAATGGGACCGCGGCGGGCTCTCGGCGAACCGCTACGCGCTGTACGAAGAGGACGGCCGCGCGCTCGGCTACGCGCGGTACCGGACCAAGGCCGATTATGACGACCAGCACCTGCCCACGGGCCGGCTGCGCGTCGAGGAGCTGTTCGGGCTCACGCGGCAGGCGCAGGTCGGGCTCTGGAGTTATGTCTTCGGTGTCGACCTCATCCGCACGATCGAGGGGTTCACGCGCCCGGCGGACGACCTGGTGCCGTGGATCCTCGCGGACCGGCGCCGGCTGCGGCGCGTCCCGACCGATTCCCTGTGGCTGCGGCTGGTCGATATCCCGGCTGCCTTCGCGGCGCGGCGAGCCCGGGCCGAGGGGCGCGTCGTGGTCGAAGCGCGGGATGCGTTCCTGCCGTGGGCGGGCGGGCGGTTCGCCATCGAGGCCGAAGGCGGCGAGCTGCGAGCGAAGCCCACGACGGAATCCGCACAGCTGACCATGGACACGACCGCGCTCGCGTCGCTGTACCTGGGAGGGTTCTCCGCGTCGCTGCTGGCGCTGGCGGGTCACATCGAAGGCGACCCGCGGCACCTCGCCGTGGCCGACGCGATCCTCGGATGGCCCGTCGCGCCGTGGTCGCCCGAGATCTTCTAAGCCACCGGCGGCGCACATCGCGACAACCCCGCGGCCACGGCGAACGGCGACGATGGCTGCCGGGGAGCGTGCCGGCCGCACCGGGTGAGGGGGTTTTCGCGCCAGTGAGTGCGGGATCTCCTGATGCCCACGCGGGCCCAACTCCCCGACACTGGCTTCCAGAATGGGCGAAGTGAGGCAAGGCCATGGCCGGTCAGGTTCGATCGCGCGCTGAGATACTGCTCCAGGCTGTGAATTCGCTGCCGCCTCTGCCGGCGGTGGCCATGCGCGTGATGCAGGTCTCGCAGGACCCGCGAGCGAGCGCGAGCGACCTCGCGCTGGTCGTCTCCGCCGACCCCGGCCTGAGCGCGACCATCCTCCGCGTCGCGAACTCGGCCGCCTACGTGCGGGCGAAGCAGGTCACTTCGGTGCAGGAAGCGCTGGTCGTGCTCGGCTTCGTGCAGGCGCGGAACATCGCCGTCAGTGGTGCGATCACGGCCCGCTACGCCCCCGATGCGCTCAACGCCCTCTTCCGCATCGATGCGTTCTGGCGCCATTCGATCGCCGTCGGCTTCCGGGCGAGCGAACTGGCGGGCAAGAGCCGGCGGCTGGACGTGCCGAGCGCGTTCACCGCGGGCATCCTCCACAACATGGGCCGCCTCGCGATGTTCTACGCCGACCCCGCCGGGCTCGACCAGGTCGTGGCCGAGATGTTGCGCAGCGGCCGCCCCCTCGAGGACGTCGAGCGCGAGATGCTGGGGTACGACCACGCCGAGGTGGGCGGCGCCCTCGCGCGGCGCTGGCGGCTCCCCGCCGATATCGCCGACGCGGTTTCGAAGCATCACGCGGCCGAACCGCCCGAGGTCACGCTCGCGTCCGTGGTGGCGCAGGCGAACGACTTCTGCATGGCGCACGGCATCTATCCCGGCTACGTCGTCCCGGACGCCGAGGACATCGAAGCCACACCCGAGCTCGCGCGCCTGATGAAGCAGGTCGACCAGCTGATGACGCTCATCACCGGCCCGGCGGAGCCCGTGAAGGTGGTCGCGTAGCCCGGCCCGGCGTGAGTCAGGACGCCGGTGTGCCGCCCATCATGGCCGGCAGCGGCCCCGCGGGCACTCGCACCAGGAGCCCCCGCGGTCGCAGCCCGAAGCGCATGGGCGTGACGCCGGCGTAGTCGCCATCCAGCTGGACGGGCAGGCCCGGGGTTTCGACCACAAGCTCGGGGACGGCCGCATCGAGGACCGCGCGGTCGCCGCGGAGCCGCCCGAGCAGGAGCCGCGCCGAGACGCGAAGTGCGGCGCCGGGGCTCCTCGGGACCAACGCAACCATGTCGAGCAGTCCGTCGTCGGCGAGCGCGCCCGGCGAAAAGCGCACCCGGCCGCCGTAGAGGCGGGTGTTGCTCAGCACCATCATCGTCACGCGCGCCTCGTGGGCCGAATCGCCGGCCACCCAGCGGATGGATTGCCCGGCCGCCGCGGGCAGCATGCGCGCGCCCTGCACGACGTAGGCCAGGTCACCGATGCGGCGCTTGAGCGCCTTCGAGACATCGCGCGTGACGGCGGCATCGAAGCCGATACCGGCCATGAGCAGGAAGCGGTGGCCATCCGCGACGCCAAGGTCGACGGGGACGGATTGGCCCCCGAGGTGGGTATCGACGGCGGCACGCAGGCCCCGGGGGATGCCCGTCTCGCGCGCCCACACGTTCACGGTGCCGCGGGGCAGCGCCGCGAGCGCGGTGTCGGAACTCTCGATGCCCTCGGCCGCGACGCGGAGGGTGCCATCGCCGCCGGCGACGAAGAGGAGCGCATCGCCCCGGTTCGCCGCACGGCTGGCGGCGCGCGTCATCGCCAGCGGCGAGTCCGGAAACTCGACGAGCGTCTCGAGACCGTGCCGCTGGAGGTAGGCCTGCAGACGCTCCGCGGGAAACTTCGCGCCCACACCACGGGCGGCGAGATTTACGAGCAGCGTGGCGGTCGGATTTGGTTGCATTTGCGGCGCTTTCGACCCGAACCGTACCATACCGGTTCACCCACCCTGGCTGGAGCACGAACGAACCATTGATCACGTTCACGCGTGTCGACCACATCAGCATGGCCAGCGCCGACTGGCGTCCGCAGGCGGAGCGGCTGCAGCGCCTCCTCGGATTCAAGTACCTTTCGAACTGGGAAGGCAGCGCGAAGCAGGACTTCAGCGGCAGCCTCAGCCAGGTCCCGGGCACCGGGATCGAGTTCGAGATCATCGCGCCGTACGGCTCGCCGAGCTTCGTCCAGAAGTTCCTGGACCAGGGCGGCCCGGGGCTGCACCACATCACGATCGAAGTGCCGGACATCCACCGCTGCGCGGAGGAGATCACGGCGCTGGGCCTGACGCCGTTCGGCGGCGTCGTCGATGACGGCGCGTGGTACGTGACGTACGTCCACCCGAAGGAGAGCGGCGGCATCCTCTGGCAGCTCTTCGAATCGCACCGGCCGGAGCGCGACGTCGACCGCTCGACGCCGAACGGGGGCGCCGTCGGGCTCAAGCGCATCGACCATGTCTCGCTCGCCGTGCCGGACCGCGACGCGCAGGTCGAATGGCAGAAGCGCGTCTTCGGCTTCGAGGAGATCTCGCGCTGGACGAACGAGGCGGAGGGCTACGACGGCTGCGTGATGCGCATCCCGGGGAGCCTGCTGCAGTTCGAGATCATCGCCCCGAACCGGCCGGACAGCTTCGTCCAAAAGTTCATCGACAAGCGCCGCCCGGGCATGCACCACATCTGCTGCGAAGTGGAGTCGGTCGAGGGCGCGATCGCGGGCATGCGCGCGGAGGGCGTCGAACCGTTCGGCGGCATCGTCGAAAGCGATTGGCACCGGCACACATTCCTGCACCCGCGTGATAGCGGCGGCGTGCTCTTCCAGCTCTTCGAGGAGTAGCGCGCGCCTTTTTCGTTGAAGCGAAGCGGGCTACGGTGAGGGCATGTCCGACATCCTTCGTGCGGCTGTCATCGGCCTCGGATCCATGGGCGCAAACCACGCCCGCGTGCTGGGCGATACGCCCGGCGTCGAACTGTGCGGCGTCGCCGATGCCGACCCGGAGCGCGTGCGAAAAGCCACGGGCGGCCGCCCCATCCCGGGCTTCCCGGACGCGGCGACCATGCTCGCCGAGACCAGGCCGGACTTCGTTTCGGTCGTCGTCCCGACGCAGCTGCACGAATCGGTGGCGCTGCAGGTGATCGCGGCCGGGGCGCACGTGTTGGTGGAAAAGCCCATCGCCGCGACGCTCGAAGCGGCACGGCATATCGCGCGCGCCGCCGATGAGCGCGGTGTGCTGCTCACCGTCGGCCACATCGAGCGCTTCAACCCCGCGATCGGCGAACTCAAGGGACGCCTCGATGCCGGGCAGGGCGGCGCGGTCCTCCAGGTGCGCGCGCGCCGCGTGGGGCCGTTCCCGCACCGCATCCGCGACGTTGGCGTCATCCACGACCTCGCGCCCCACGACATCGACATCATGCGCTACCTGCTGAGCGACGAAGTGGACCGCGTGTTCGCCGAGGCGCGCCGGCACATCAACACGGACAACGAAGACCTCTTCGCCGGCATGCTGCGCTTCCACCGCGGGGCCATGGGCCTGCTCGATATCAACTGGCTGACGCCCTCGAAGGAGCGCACCCTGACCGTACTCTGCGAGCGCGGCATGTTCGTGGCGGACTACGCCGCGCAATCGCTTGAGTTCTACGAGAACTACGCGGCGACGGCCCGCGAGGGCGCCATCGCGAGCGTGACCGAGGGCCCGATGACGCGCTACCCGGTGGCGAATCGCGAGCCCCTGCGCGTGGAACTCGAAAGCTTCCGCGACGCCATCCTCGCGGGCGGCCCCGCGCCGGTGAGCGCCGAGGACGGGATGCGCGCGCTCGCTGTCTCGGAGGCGCTCGTGCGCTCATCGATGGAGGACCGGCCAGTCACGCCGGACGAAGTGATGGCGCAGGCATGAACGTCGCGGTCATCGGCATCGGGCGCATCGGGCTGCCGCTCTCGGCCGCCATCGCGGGCGCCGGCCACCAGGTCTTCGGCTGCGATATCAACGCCGAGCGCGTGGCCCTGGTCAACCGCGGCGAGAACCCGATCCCCGACGAGGCCGGCCTCGGTGAGCTGCTGCGGCGCGTCGTCGCGAGCGGCCACCTTCGCGCCACTACGGACACCATCGCGGCCGTGGGCGAATGCGAGGCCGTGCTGTTCGCCGTCGCCGTGGACGTGAACGACGAGGGCACCGCCGACCTCACGCCGCTCTTCGCCGCCGCGGACACGGTCGGCAGGGGCATCCGGCCCGGCACCCTCTGCATCTTCGATACCACGCTCCCCGTCGGCACGACGCGTGCGGAGCTGGCGCCGCGTCTCGAAAGCGGCGGCCTCACGCTCGGGCGCGACTTCAGCGTCGCCTTCAGCCCCGAGCGGTTGCTCATGGGCCGCGTGATCGAGGACCTGAAGAAGTATCCGAAGCTCGTCGGCGGCGTCGATCCCGAAGGGGGACCCCGCGCGGCCGCGTTCTACAAGCGCGCCTTCGGGGACGACGCGAACGTGCGCGTGCTCGCGAACGCGGAGACGGCGGAGCTGACGAAGCTTGCCGAAGGCGCGTATCGCGACCTCAACATCGCCCTCGCCAACGAACTCGCCCAGGTGGCCGACGCGTACGGCATCGATATCGCGGAAGTCACGGGCGCGGCGAACAGCCAGCCGTACTCGCACATCCACACGCCGGGCACGGGCGTGGGCGGGCACTGCATCCCCGTGTACCCGCGCTTCCTCATCCAGGGGCGCGGGCCGAGCGCGCTTTCGAGCCTGGGGCGCGATGTGAACGACGCCATGCCCCGGTACGCGGCCGAACGCGTGGCCGGGCTCATCGGCGGCCTCGAAGGCAAACGCGTGCTCATCCTCGGGCTCACCTTCCGGCCGAACGTCGCGGTCACGCCGCACACGAACGCGGTCGACCTTCTGCGGGAATTCGCCAGCCGGGGCGCAGTGGTGCGCGGGCACGACGCCCTACTCTCGGAGGCAGGCGTGCGGTCGCTCGGGTTCGAGCCCGCCACCGAACCACTCGCGGGGTACGACGTCGCCGTCGTCCACGCCTACCACGACGCCTACCAGGCCTACGACTGGCGGCGCATCGCCCCATTGGTGCTCGATGCGCGCAACGCCATGGACCGCGCGGCGGTGGAAGCGGCCGGTGTGCGCTACCTGGGCATCGGCCGGCCGGTTTCCGTGGGCGAATAGCCAAAAAAGGCGAACGAATGCGCCCTGGACAGGGTCCACGAACCAGCAAGTAACGTCGGCGCACGGTATTCTTCGCGGCAGCCAGACGCCGGGGGCAGGCATGCAATACGGCACCCTGCGGGTACAGACGCCCGACGGGCAGGTACGCGAGTACCCGATCGACATGGCGAACGTGGTCATCGGCCGCGCCGAAGGCAACGGCGTGGTCATCGACCACGTCTCCGTCTCGCGCCGCCACGCGCAGCTGCGGCTCGACGGTTCGAAGGTCACCATCGAGGACCTCGGGTCGGCGAACGGCACCTTCGTGGGGAGCCACCAGCTGGAGCCTTCGTCCCAGGCGACGGTCGCGGAGGGGCAGCCCATCCGCTTCGGCGATGTCGAGGCGCGCTTCTTCATCCCCATCGAAGCCGGCGGCTCAGGCGGCGTGGCGATGGGCGGGGCCGGTTCGTTCACGGCCTCCAGCGATGCCCAGGCGACCTTCTCCGTCTCCCTCGCGTCTCCGAACGGCCCCGTGGCCGCCGGCGCGACCACGACCGCGACGGTGGTCGTGCAGAACCGCGGCGCGACCCTGGACCAGTTCACGCTGAGCGTGCTCGACCTGCCGGCGTCGTGGGTGCGCTTGAGCCGCCAGCAGCTTTCGCTCGTGCCGGCCGCGCGCGACGAGGTGACCATCGCCATCCAGCCGCCGCGTACCTCCGAAGCCGTCGCGGGCGAGTACGCGTTCTCCGTGCAGGTCATTTCGCGCGACAACGGCCGTGAAGTGCGCGTCCTCGGGAAGCTCACCGTGCTGCCGTTCGACGGCGTGGCGATGGCGGTCGAGCCGCGCGGAGGTGGCGCCTTCTGGACCATCGTAAGCAACACCGGCAACGCCCCCGCGAGCTACACCCTGGGCGCCTCGGACGACAAGGAGACCCTCGACTTCACCTTCGAACGGGACGCGGTGGAGCTCGCGCCGGGTGACCGCGAGACCGTCGGCCTGAAGGTCGTGCCGAAGAAGCGGTCGCTGTTCGGCAACGTCGAAACGCGGCCGTTCCGGGTGCAGGCGCGCCCCCGCGGCGCCGGCACCCAGCAGGCAGCATCGGAGGGCCAGATCGCGATCCGGCCGCCCCTGCGCTACTGGAAATGGGTCGCCGCGGCGGTCCTGCTGGTCGCGGTCGTGGGGCTTGGCGCCTGGGCGGCGACGAAGATCGACTTCGGCGGTGACGGCGATGGCAAGCCCGCGGACGCCACGGCCGAGCCCAGCGCGACCGCGAGCACCGGTATCGAGACGCCGACCCCGGCGCCCACGGTGCTCGCGCGCGGCACGACGGCCATCGTGCTCAACTCCGCGCCGCCGAACGACTGCCTGAACGTGCGCATCGAGCCGAAGCTCACGTCGTCGTCCGTGACGAAGCTGTGCAATGGCGACAAGGTGAAGATCACCTCCGACCGGGTGGAGGCGGACGGCTTCTACTGGTGGTCCGTCGAGAAGGACGCGAACACACGCGGCTGGTCGGCGGAACGCCGCATCGACGGCAGCGGGGTGCCCTTCCTCCAGCTCGCTCCGTGAGCACCCGGCGCGGCGAGAGTCACTTCTGGCGGCGAATCTCGAGCGTGTAGGCGGCGAAGGCCGGCTTTTCGAGGTCGATGATGGCGCGAACCATCGCCTCGTCGATGTGCACATCCGGGGGCGTCGCCAGCTCGACGTGGAAGCGGTAGGCGCGTGTGCGGTCGGCGGCGACCTGGCTCAGCGTCGGCTCGACGATTGATGGCGTAACCCCCGTATAGAGCTCGAGGATGCGCGTGAGCCCGCGACGGGTGCCGCGCCAGTGATAGAGCGATGCCGCCTCCTGCACGATCGTGCGGCGGCGCTCTTCCGGCCAGCGCGGGTCGAGCACGAGCCCGACCCAGCTTCCCAGCCAGGCGATGGCGTCCGGCGGCGTGACCAGAGGGTCGAACAGGTGCGGGATGTTCTCAATCGTCCGTTCGATGGGATTGAGGATGGTCTCGAAGATGAGCAGGAATCGCCCGAGGAAGTCCTCGCCGCTATAGATGCCGGGGAGAAAGTTGAGGTAGCTGCTCGCCCATTCGGGGACGCCGGGCGGCAGCGGCGGCCATGCCGGGGGCTCCGCGCCGGCGATCGTCGCGGGCGGCAGCGCCCCGGCGCCGTCATCCCCGGGGAGGATGACGCCGGGAGCGAGGCCGCGGCGGCGGGTCTCCGTCGGCTGCGTCACCGGGCGCCTCGCTGCGCGACCGAGACGGTGTGTTCGAACGAAAGCAGCAGCACGTCCTCGGCGATGGTGATGCGCTGGCCGGCCGCGCGGGATTGGCCCGTCTGCAGGTCGACCTGGTAGAGGGTCACGTCCTGGGCGTATTCGACGCCGTCGACGGACTGCACGACGGACTGCATCTCCGCGAGGTAGAGGTCGCGGCCGAAAGGCCAGCCGTCGCCGTCCGGCCCGCCGTGAAGCGGATCGAGGAATTCGTTGATGCGGCGAAGGACGGCCGCGCGAACCTGTTCGGCGCTCACGTGCCGCTGCGCGACGACCGACGTCTCTACGCTGACGCCCACGAAGGCGGGCCCATCGACCGCGAGCTGCGTGGCGAGCAGGCGGCGCTCATCGAGGTAGCGGCGCACCTCTTCGAGCAGGTCCGGAGGCGGCTGGAGCGTCTGCAGGGTGCGCGGGTGGTCCGGCGGGAGCACGGGTACGATGAGGAGCTCGACCGTGCCGGGCGGCACAGCGCTGCCGCCGCCATCGTTGCGGACCTGGATGCAGCGCGCGCGGCCCACCCGCCGGGAGGCTTCGCGGGCGAGGAACTCGTAATCCTCGACGGTGACGGCGCGGTCCTGGGAGCGCAGGGCGAGCGGTGCCCGGAACTTCGCCTCCTCAAGGGTCTCCGGGTCGAGACCGCCGCGAGCGCCCTCGCGGTTGGTGACGCTGGCGATGTACGGGATCGACGACTTCAGGACCGTGAGCGTGTTCGCGCCGACGTTCCCTTCGATGCCGCCGCCCATGCGGTAACGAATCATGCGGATGGCGGAGCCCTTCGGGGGCGTCGCGCCATACGGCCGCTCGGCGCCCGTGCGCGTGCGAATCATCGGCCCGAACGCGACCGTGCCGGAGACGCCATCGAGGGTGAAGTGCCGGTCGTTCGCGCCCGAATCGCGGAAGGAGGGCACTTCGGACCAGGAGACCCACTGCCCGGGCTCTTCTTCCACTTCGACCACTTCGGCGGGGCGCCGGGGGAGCACGGGGGTGTGCTGGAGGATGTACGACTCGCCGGGGATACCGCCGCCGCGGCCGAGCACTTCGCCCACGAGCGGCATCGAATGCGTGCCCTCGGCTTCGCCGCCGAGCGTGGTCGCGGTGACGGTATCGACGCGCGGCGACGCCGAGTAGGTGGGCTGGCGCGGGCGCGGCTGGAGCACGCGGAGGCGAAGCCAGTGCGCCGTCCGCCGGGCGAGGGTGAGCGTTTCGAGCCCGGGCGGGAGGGTGAGGATCACATCGCCGGGCTGGTTGAGCCCGCCCGTGCCATCCCGTTCGACGCGCGCCCGCGTCCAGCCGCGGACATCGCCGCACCAGGTCTCCCAGGCGAGCGGCGGGTCCTTCGGGTCGACACCGACACCTTCGAGCGAACACACCAGGCGCAGGCTGAGCAGATGGCTGCTGAGGTTCTCGGGGAAGCCGAAGTAGAGCGCATCGCCCGGGAGGGGCACGCGCTGGAAGGCATCGAAGAATTCGCCATCGGACTGCAGGCGGGGCAGGAAATCGACGTAGGACTGGGCGTCGGATGAGAAGAGGCAGTGCCGGAGCGTCGGCGGCCAGAGGACGAGGTCCTCATCGGTGGTGAAGGAGATGGCGTCGCGCTCGCTGGTGCGCACGGTGGCCACTTCGGTCCCGCGGGCGATGGTGACCGGCCCGGGCTGCGGCGCTGAGAGCCCGAAGGAGAGGCGCGTGCGCGCGGGCACGGCGTCCTTGCGGGAGACACCCAGCAGCTCCATGAAGCGGATGTAGTTCTTCTCGGGCACGCGGTTGAGGCGATAGAGGAGCAGGTCCGTCATCCACGCGAAGAGCTCGATCAGCGTGACACCGGGGTCCGAAACGTTATGGTCGGTCCACTCGGGCGTGAAGCGCGGGATGAGCGTCTTCGCTTCGTTGACGAGGTCCTGGAAGTGGCGGTCGTCGAGCTGGGGATCGGGCAGGGGCATGGCGTACTCCCGTCACTCCTCGCGGATGACGTAGAAAGGATAGACGAGCGTGCGCTCGTCCTTGGTGGCGCGGACCTGGTAGCGGATGTAGATGAGCATCCGGCCCTGGGGCGCGTTCAGGTGGTCGGCGACGGGCCGCACTTCGACGACGGTGATGCGCGGCTCCCAGAAGGCGAGCGCCTCCTCGACGTAGCGGCGGGCGAGCCCGAGCGTTTCGTCGTCGAGCGGGTGGAAGACGAGCTCGTGGATGCGGCAGCCGAACAGCGGCCGCATGACGCGCTCGCCGAGTGAGGTGCCGAGGATGAGGACGATGGCCTCCTCGATTTCGTTCGCACCCGAGGAAACGGAGATGCCGCCGGCGCCGTTGACGCGCAGGGGGAACGTCCAGCCGCGGCCGATGAGCTGGTCCTGGTCGATCATGGGGCGGCACCCCACCGGCGGCCCCGGCCAGAGCTAGTTGAGTTTGACAAGGGGGCCCTTCACCTGGGTGATTGCGCTGCTTTCGACGGTCACGGGGCCCTGGCCTTTCACATCGAGCGTGCCATTCGCCTTCACGGCGAGCGTCGCGGAGCTTTCGACGGTGACGCCGCCGGTGCCCTTGATATCGAAGGTGCTCGTCGCCTCCTCTTTGATCGTGGCATTCGCTTTTGTGGCGATGTCCTTGCCCTGGATATTGATCGTCTCGGTCGCGGTAATGTCGATATTCTTCGCCTTGAGGATGATCTTGTCCTCGGCTTCGACAGTGATGGTCTTGCTGGCGGTATCGATCAGCACCTTGTTCTTGGTGCTCTTGTCGATGATGTGGATGGCTTCCTCGCCGGACTTGTCATTGAGGAGGATGGTGTGGCCGGCGCGCGTCTTGAGGATGCGCTGCTCGACGTTTCCGCCGTTCACCGCTACAGAATGCTGCTCCAGCGGAGGCTTATCGGCACCGTTCCAGAGCGAGCCGACGACGATCGGCTGATTCAGATCGCCATGCTCGAAGACGACGAGGACCTCGTCGTTCACCTCGGGGAGGATCATGAGGCCGCGGCCGTTGCCCGCCATGGGCGAGGCGATGCGCACCCAGCCGGTCTCGAGCGAGTCATCGAGCCAGGGGTATTTCAGCTTCACGCGGCCCAGGTTCTCTTCGTCGTCGTTGTTCGTGACAAGCGCGATGGCGGCGTGCCGTTCGGTCGGCGTGCCGGTGAGAACACCCGCGCCGGTGGTGAGAAGACTCGCGATGGTCTCAGAACTCTGTCCGGCAACGCGGATTTCGGTGCGGTAGCCATCGGCATCGTACCGATGAATCGCCTGGGTAACGAAGTAATTGCCGTTGAAGCGAGAACCGGCATTGGCGAATTCGACCCGGGTACCGGCCTTGATGCCGGCATTCCCGTTGACGAGGGCCTCAGCCTGGACGTCCGCGGCGCCGGCCTCGCCCCTCGCGGCCTTCGCCACGACATCGGCATCCGCCTGGGTGGCCGCGGCGAGGCCGGTGAAGACCCACTTCGCGCGGCTAAAGGCCTGCTGCCCGAGGGCGAATCCATCCTCCGTGCCGGCCGTGGTGGCGCGCGGCGTGGACGCGTTGGTACCAACGATCGCCGTCTTCTTCTTCGGATCCCAACCCCGGACCGTCACCTCGTTGAACGCGGCCTCGCCCGTGATCCGCGGCCGGAATTCGAAGACATTGTCCAAGAGCTTGAGCGTGGCGACCGGGGACGCACTGGCCAGGTCCGCGAGGCTCTTCACGATCAGCTTCCCGGCGGCGCCGCGCACCACGTGCCCGACGCGCCGCGCGCGCGTACAGAGGAATTCCCAGTCGGTCATGTTGTCCTGGAAAACGACCTCGTGCACCACCGTCGTGGACGTCGCCTCGACAGTAAGGCCGTTGGCGCGGGCGATCTTCCCAAAGAGGTCGCTATCGGAAACCTCCTGAAAGACCGCCGTCTTCTTCCCGCGATGCAGACGATGCGTCTTGTCGTAACCGCGAATGACGAGCGTACTCGTACCGCGGTACGGAACCATTGGCTCGATGGACGTAATCTCGCCGTTGATCAGTTCTCCAGATGTGAGGGTCGATCCTAAGTGCGAACGTGTTGCGAACGTAATTTGGACTGCCTTCCCAATAGCGAATTGAGCATCGTTCGCGTATGCCAGGTTCGCATCATAGAGCTCGATGCGAAACATGGAAGGAAGATAGAGCGCGTCCTCCACCTCGACCGATAGGAGATTGTCCATCAGGTCGGAAGAAAAGTTGCTTCCCTGGAGCGTTATCGTCACGAAGGAGAGCTGGAGTTCCTCGGGCATCAGGCGGACTCCAACGGCGGCAGTGTCAGAATCATGCCGGGGCGGATACCGAGCGGGTTGTCGATGCCGTTCGCCTTCGCGATGTGCCGCCAGTGGCGCGATTCGCCGTATTCCTTTGCGGCGATGATGTCGAGTGTTTCCCGTTCGACCACGATGTGCGTCTTGTGACCGGCGACGCCGCCCGATGTCGGGTTCTGGGCCGCGAGCTGGGACGCGTCTTCCGCCTGCTTGAGGGAGAGGTCGACGGTGGCGCGAGTCGGTGTTCCATCGGCCATGAAGAGGTCGAACTTCGCCGAGATGCTGGTGACAACGGCCTTGAACGACCACGACTGGCCCCAGCGGAATTCGCACATTGGTGGGCGTGATTTGCCCGTGTTCGCGTCGGCTTTATCGGGATTAACCATCGCGAGTTTCCACAACGGGTCGACGTAGGCGGAGCGCACGTCCTGCCCCTTCATGTGGGTATCGAAAAAGAGTTGCATGCGCAACTCGGCGGGGCTGCCGCCGGTGAATTCGAGCCCGGTTGTGTTCTCCCCGCCGGAGATCTTCTCGGCCCAGTTGTTGGACTTGGAGAAGCTATATTCGGAGGGATTGAACATGACCTCGATCGAGGCATTCGTATCCAGGTTCGTGAACTTGGCTTTGACGAGCGTCACGGCGCCACTCCCTTCGCGGGCATCACACCCACCCCCGTTCGCGTTCGCGTTCGACCCTCAAGCGGCGGCGAAGGTCCTGCCAGAGGCGGTCCGCGAGCTTATCGAGTTCGCGCGGGAGTTCGGGCGCCCCCCAATCGAAGCCGGTGGCGAGGACCCTCGTGGAGTCGCTGGCCCCGTCACCGCTCTCGATGATTCTGCCCACGGCCTCGGATGCGTCTGGTTCGCGCTGCACCTGCGCCTGCGCGGGCGGGGCCGTGGGCGCCGGCGCAAGCGGCATCTGGGCGGGCGTGAGACGGGGGTAGGCGAGCACGGGCCCCGGCGCGGCGAGTTCGTTCGAGCGTTGAACCACGGGTGCCGGCGCGGCCGCGAGTGCGAGGGGCGCCGGCCCGGCCGCGGGAGCAGCCTCGACGCGCGCCATCGCCCGCGCGACCTGGCGAGCCGGTGCAGCCAGCGGTCGGGGCGCCGCGGACTCGGCGAACGGCAGGGCAGGCGCCGGCGCTTCGCTACCGGATGGGCGCACGACGGCCCGGTGCGCGAAGCTCCGCGACGGCGCCGGACCGAGCGAAAGCGGCGCAGGCTCGCTTGGGACGGCAGGTGCCGCATTCTCTACAACGCGCGCGACGGTGGGCATCGCGACCGGAGCCGTCGCCGGGCCCGAAAGGGATGCCAGGTCGAGGGAAGCAGGCGGAGGTGGCGTCGCGGTGAAGGTGCCGGTCAGCGCCTCGGTCGCGGCCCGCCGCCGGAGCTGCAGCGCCGGGCTGGCCGCCGGCTGCGAACGAGTCACAGAAGCCGTCGGCGACGCCGGCAGGGGCAACGATGGCGTGCCTGCGTCTTCGGCCTCGGCGGTGTTGTCCGCCGTACGCGCGATGGGCATGGTCGCGGTGTGCGCCAGGGATTCAGTGGCCGGAATCGCCATCGGGAGCGCCGACGAGGCCGGGCTCGCGGACGGCGAATCGACGGCACGCGCGATTGCCGGCACCGGGGTACTTGTCGCTCCCTCGACCCGCGGCTCGCCGCCCGCGCTGGCCAACGGGAGGCCTGCGACGTCCGCCGACGTGGTCCCGGCTGCGAGCCCGGGCTCGGCCACAGCACGTGCGACTGCGGTCATCGGTGCCAGCGGACTTGTGACCGTCACATCGAGGGTCGAACCGGTCAGAGCGGCCAGCGGGAGGGAAGTCGGCACCGCGTCCGGCGCCGCGTCGCCGAGGGGGCCCCGGCTAACACTAGACCCGGTCACTCCCGTGGGGCTTTCGGATGCCACCGCGCGCGCCACCGGCAGCGACGACGGCGTGCCCCCCGGCGGCACCGGCGCGGCAGCGGGGACGGCGCGCCCCGGCTCCCCGGGGACACCGGCCGCAGCGATGCCGGGCACGTGTCCGGTTGGCGGCGAGGCGAGCGGCAGCGGCACCGGTGGCCCATCGCCGGGAGAAGGCACGAACGCGACGGCAGGCGTGCCGGCGACATCCACCGCGCGCGCGATGGACGACGCGGGCGAATCGGCCGAAGACCCGCCGCCCAGGGCACTTGCCGGGGACGCGACCGAAGCTGCAGTCTGCTCCGCCTCCGCACCCATCGGCGTGGCAAGGGGCAGCGAAGCGGCGGCCGCATCCAGCGCCGCGTCAGCTCCCGCCCGCGCGGTGACCGCCGGCGTCCGGGAGCCCGCAGGCGAACCGGTCTCGCGGGCCGGCGATGCGGGCGTTCGCGCGATAGGGGCCGGTGCGGCGGGCGAGGCCGGTGCTGCGGGCGATGCGGCCTCGCCAACCCGCGCAACTCCGGATGACGTCTGCGGCGAGGTCGCGCGAGCCACCGGCGCGGGGCCGCTCGCGGGCGTGGATGCGAGCGGAAGCACGGGGGCGTCCGGAGCAGGCCCGGGAGCGACCACCATGGGGTCGTTCGCGAGTTCGCTCGTCGAGCCCCTCCCGGCGTCGGCGCCAGCGTCCGCTGCGAACGGCAATGGCAGCGGCGAAGCCTCGACCGGCATGTCCACGATGCGCGCAATGGGCGGCGGCGGCGCTGCGTGCTCCGCGGCCCCCGTCGTTCGGGCCGCCGCCGTCTCGGACGCGGGAATCGCGAGGGACGTCCCGCCGTCCGCGGTGCTGCGCGCGATGGGTGGTGGTTCGGCGTTCGCCGGCACAGCCGCGCTCCCCGACATGGGCTTCGCACTTATGTCTTGCGCGGAACTGCCCGCTTGAATCGTCTCTGTGCCGACGGCCGCCCCGGCCGGCGCGGCTCCGGTCGCGGTGGTGCGCGCGAGCGGCATGCCGGGCACCGACGGACCACCGTCCGAAGCCCCGAACGGCACGGCACTCGTGGGCACCGCGGCGGAAGGCGGGCTGCCAGCTCCACCCGGCGTCGCGGACGGCGCCACGGCGCGCGCCACCGTCGCTGGCGTCTGTCCCGGGCTCGGGGCTCCGCCGCTCTCGCCTCGGGTGTCGGCTCCGCGGAGTGGCAGGGCGGAGTCGTTCGCACTATCCGGTCGAGGTTGCCCCGGCACGGACGTTTCGGCCGAGGTACGCCGGACCAGTGCGCTCCCGGCAGACGGAGCCGGACTCGCCGGGTTCGCACCCTGGGTCGTCGCCCCGAATGGAGCGGCAGGCTGCGTTTGGGGCGTCGAGCCCGCAGCAACCGGTCCCGGTGCCGTGGGCGATGCCGGGGCGGCGAGCGGGAGATCGAGCGGCCCGGCGGGAGCCTCCGTCGTGTGCTCGACCGCCGCGATGCGAGCGATGGCCGGGGCATCCGGCGCATGGCCAGCGGGTTCGGACGATGCGACTACGGATTCGACCGCGTCGGGGAGTCGTTGAGCCAGGCCGGGTGCGGTTGGTGAAGCTGCCGCGCCGGTCGCCGTCGCGCTGCCGGGCCCCGCGGCCCGTTCGGTCTGGATATCGCCCCCGGCGATGGGCGCGGCCGGCCGGGCGCTCCCTACAGGGCTGGCGGGCTGTGCAGCATCCGGCGCGATGGTCGAACGTGCGATCGTCTGCGACGGTGGTTCGCTCGCGACGGGCGCGGACGGCGCAGTCGCCGTGGTATCCGCGGTGCGCGCGGTGGGTGG
Source organism: Dehalococcoidia bacterium (assembly GCA_046328225.1). Lineage (GTDB taxonomy): Bacteria > Chloroflexota > Dehalococcoidia > Tepidiformales > Tepidiformaceae > Amarobacillus. Next base: position 155,949 of record JAXLWZ010000005.1, read on the forward strand.
CGCGGGTGGCGTCGCGAGGGGGAGGTCCGTCTCGCCTGCGATACCGGGCTCGGCGCCCGCCGCCGGGGCTGGCACGGATGCCGTCGCGCGCGGAACGCCCACAGCCGAAGCAGCCGAAGCAGCCGGGGTCGCTGTGGCTTGCGAGGGAGACGCCGGCGCCCTTTCGGCGTCGCCAGGGACGACCTCGTGGGCAAGTGGTGCAGGCGTGCTACTTGGGCCGCCCGTGGGGCCCCGCGTGGCGGCCGGTGCCATGGCGTTCGGCAACTCGTCCGTGGCCGCGGGTGGGGATGCCGGGGTGCGCGCGACCGTCGGCCTCGCTGGGGCACCGGGCCCCGTGCCGGGCGTGTCCGATGCCACGTCCCCGGGCGGCGCGAGCGGGAGCGCGAGGGGCTCCGCCGCGCCCGCAGTGGCGGTGGGATCGATAGCGCGCGCGATGTTCGGCGGCATGCCCGGCTCTTCCTGGGGCACCTGGGGCGCCGAGGACGGCGAGTCGGGCATGGTCGAGCGCGCGATGGGAGTATCCGCGGCGGAGCCGCTGCCGGGGGTGGGAACAGGCGGTGGCGGCACGGCGGGGCTTCCGCCGGGGGCATCGTCGTCGCCGGGAGCATCATCATTGGCGGCCGGGACATCGGGGCTCGCGACCGACCGCGCGATGGGCATGGTCGGCTGGTTCGCGGCCGCCAGCGGCGGGGCGACGACCGCCGGGCTCGATGCGGCGCTGCTGCTCGGTATCGGCGCGGCGGGTGCCACCGGTGCATGCGAAGTGGCGGGACCGGGTGCCGATGGCGCAGGCTCCGTTCGCCGGGCTACCGCGGGCGGTGGCGATGGGTCGGGCGCGTCCCGCAGGGAGTCGGTGTTCACATACTGGACGGCGTCGCGGAGGCGGCGCGTGCGGCCCGTCGCGAGCGGCGGTGGCGCCGACGAGAACGACGCGCCGGACGCGGGCGGCGGCGCCGGCGGGGCAGCCGGTGGCGCCGCCGGGGTGCGCTGCAGGGAGCTCTGTGCCGGCCGCGACGGAGGTGCCGCCGGTGCCGGTGCTGGCGAAGCCGCTGCTTCCGGCGCACCTTCGGACCAGCGCCGGACGGGGGCCACCGGGCCCGCCTGGGCGACGCGTTCGGCGCGCGTGAGCGGCTGCTCGATGCCACCCTGCTCGCGTGCGCGCTCGAGCCACACCGGCGGCCGCGCGCTGTCCGCCGCGCCGGCGCCTGCGGACATCCGCTCGAACATCTGCTGAAGGGGATCCATGTCGTTGGCGGCGGAGCGCTGGGCGCGCGGCCCGAGCGGCGAGCCCTCGGCCGAAGCCCCGCTAATGATTGAGGCCGGGTCGGAGTAGCTCATCAGGGACGGGAGCGACCCGATGAATTCGTCGTCGGCTTCCAGTTCCTCGCCATCGCCCCACGCGGCGATGACATCATCGGCGAGGGGGGTCTGGGTGATGCGGCTCGCCATCGAAAGGTTCTCGGCGGCGGTCACGGCCGTCGTGCCAAAGCCGGCGTTGGGGCCGAGCATGGGCGACGATGCGTTTCGCATGAGGCGGGCGGCGAGGTCGTGCTGGAAGGATCGCGACTCAGGGTCGTCGCCGGCGGAAACGGTGGGGGAGGCGGCAAACCGGGCGACGGCACGCGCGGGAGCGGGTCGAATCGGTGCTTCCATGGCGGGCGTAGCCGGCGCAGCTTCCGCGGGCACGGGTGCCACCGCCTCGGGTTCGGGTTCGACCGCGCGGGCGATGGCCGGGGGCGCGGGGGGCATCACCGGCGGCGGCGCCAGGACCGGCTCCCCGGCGGGCTCGCGACGGCGAAACGGCCAGCGTGCCAACCTACTGCCTCACCACTTCGGCGTCGGCGAAGGCGATTTCGAAGCTCTCGATCAGCGCCTCCGAAGACGACGCCACCAGCGACGGCGAGGACCACTTCGTCGGAAACGCGCCGTGCAGGTTCCAGCGGAGCGCTTCGGTGTGGTCGAGCTTATAGAGGACGACGGAGATGTTCTTCAGCTCGGTCGTCTTGTCGGCGGCGGTGATGAAGCGGTTGTACCAGGCGTACAGCTCGGGGCCGTCGGCGACGCCGCGCTTCAGGGTGAGGGGCGTGTAGCTGACGCGGCCGGGAAGGCGGTGGGTGTAGCCGTTGAGGCCACCCTCTTTGTACTCGAAGACGTCGGTGGACATCTGGAGGCCCGACGATTCGGTGAAGCGCGCGGACTGGATGCCATCGATTTCGACGACGAACTGGTGTGAAACGAGCGGGTCGGCGGGTTCGGGCAAGGCGCTACCTTCCTCCCTCGTTCAGCCGGCTGTTGATGGCGGCGACTTCGGCCACCCACTTCCGCCGTTCCGCGTGATCCATCTCGAGGATGGTGTCGGCGGGCCAATGGAAGTGGTAGGCGAGATAGGCTACCTCCTCGTAGACCCGGTCGAGGGGGTAGCCGGCTATCCCCCCAGGCTGGCGATATCGACCTCCACGTCGGTTCCACAGCCGGGGCACTGGGCGGTGACGATGGACGTCCCGCGTTCGTTGAGCTGGCGGTAGAGGCGCTGGAGGTAGGCGAGGTCGCCCGTGAAGAGGCTTTCTATTTCGTGCGGAGTGACGACCTGCAGGCTCCCGAGCCGGGTGATGACGCGGGAGAGCAGGATGATGACGAGGTAGGCCTGGTTCTGGCGGACGCGCGGGTCGCGCAGCGGTGCGATTTCGTCCATCGCCGTGGCGAGGCGCATGGAGCCTTCCCGGTGCACGTTGCCCTGGGAATCGACGTAGCCGCGGGGGAGAACGAAATCGAACTCCGTCTGAAGAAGTGCCATGGCGTTCCAGTGTGTTCAGCCGGGAGGCGGCGATGCTGCCTCCCGGCTGGATGAGGGTCGGCGCCGGGAGGCCGCGTTACTTTTCGCGGACGATCCCTTCGTGGACGATGGTCAACTCCTCGGTGAGGACGCCGCTATCGCCGGCGGACATGTTGCCGAAGCTGTACTTCGACGGCCAGCCGTTGACGAAGTTCCAGCGGGCGATCTCCGTGAACTTGACGTCGAAGGCGATGATCGAGCCGTTCTTGCGGGCGCCCTTGATGTCGCCGTCCTCGACCATCTTGCGCCAGGCGTTGCAATCCAGGGCATTGGTCACACCGCGCTTGAGCGTGATGTCGCCCCATTTGCTGCGGCCCGGGATCTTCATGATCACGTCCTTGCCGTCGGGCGTGGTCACCTTGTGCTCAACGACTTCCTGCTCGCTGCCGATGCCGGAAATATCGGTGAAGTAGCCGGAAATGATGCCCTGGACTTCGAGTGCGAACTGATACCCAATCAGGGGGTCGGTGCGGTCAGGCATGGCTATGTCTCCTCAGGTTCCCTGGATCAGGCTTCCGGCGCGTACTGGCCGATGCGGAAGATGACGAATTCGGCGGGCTTCACCGGTGCGATGCCGATATCAACGATGAGCTGCCCGGCGTCGCGGGTCGCCTGCGGGTTGTTCTCGGCGTCGCACTTCACGAAGAAGGCCTGGTCGGCGGTGGCGCCGAAGAGGGCGCCATCCATGTAGACGCGCGTGAGGAAGGCCTTGATGTCGCGCTTGACGCGCTCCCAGAGGTCCATGTTGTTGGGCTCGAAGACGACCCACTGGGTGCCGTTGAAGATCGACTTCTCGACGTAGTTGAAGAGGCGGCGGACGTTGAGGTACCGCCAGGAGGCATCGCTGGAGAGCGTGCGAGCGCCCCAGACGCGGATGCCGCGGCCGGGGAAGCTGCGGATGCAGTTCACGCCGACGGGGTTGAGCACGCCCTGCTCGGGGCTGGTGAGGCTGAGACCCAGACCGAGCACGCCGCGGACGACTTCGTTCGCGGGGGCCTTGTGCACACCGCGCTCGCCATCACTGCGGGCCCAGACGCCTGCCATGTGGCCGCTGGGGGGCATCATCATGGTGGTGGCGCCGCCGGGGATCGGGTTCGAGACCTGGATCCAGGGGTAGTACAGGGCGGCGTACTTCGAGTCGTAGCCGGCGTCCGTCATGCGCCAGTTGTATGCCTGCTGGGCGTTGAGCCCCGGAGGCGTATCGAGGATGGCGACGCGGTCGCCCATGCGCTCGCAGTGGGCGATGAGGGCGAGCTGGACGGCCTTCACGCCGTCGGCATCGAGGACGCCCTGCTCATAGGCCGCCATGATGTCGGGGGCGCAGACCATCGTCACCTGGTCCACCGCTTCGAGGCCGCCGAGGCCCGAGCGATCGGCCGCGTTGCCTTCGTAATCGGCGGGGGTCACGGGGACGACGGCGGCGGTGGAAGCGACGGTGAGGGCGTAGCTGCCGGCCTGCGGGGCGCGCTCCGGGACGCTGGCGCCCTGGATGCGAACTTCCTCAAGGGTGACAAGCGTGGAGGTCTTGTTGACGACCTCAAGCGCGTTCTTGGCACCCCGGGCCATGGTGAGGCCCTCGAACTTCTCTTCCTGGGCGCCCTTCTTGACGGTGAGGTTGAAGGTGTCCTCGGGGCCGTCGCTGACTTCCAGGGAGATGCCCTCGGAGCCGGCTTCGCGCGCGATAGCCTTCAGCGTCGTGGGATTGCCGCTGGCCTTGGCCGTGATCTCCGCGGCGGCGGCGGCCGGCGCGGCAGCCACATCGTCCTTGCCGACGCGGACGACGAAGGCGAGCGTGCCGCCGTTGTTGAAGTACCCGTGGACGGCCTGCGCCATGTAGGCACCGGGCACGAAGCCGCCAAAGGTCTCCTGGTACTGGGTCCAGTTGGCGACCATCACGGATTCGCCGATGGGACCCTTTTCAGCGAGGCCCAGGAAGGCGGCGACGGCGGTGCCAACGCCTTCGATGGGTTTCGTGCCGCGATCGACCTCTTCGACGTAGACGCCCGGCGTCAGATAAGCAGTGGCCACGGGGACTCTCCTGGTGAGGGGGCGCTCTGCGTCCCCCTGGGATGGGCGCGGCAATCGTAACAGGATTGCAAGCGCGCGGGGCAATCAGATCGTTGCCGATCTGGAACGAACTACAGGGGATTTCAAGCGCGAATGCGGAATCGTCGTTTACACTGCCGCAAAAGCGATATCGAAGAGCGGCGATGGCACCTCGATTTCGTGCGTCACCGTCCGGCCGGACGCATCGGCGAGGCGCAGGCGGTGCTTTCCCGCCGGGAGATTGCCGAGGAAATAGCGCCCATCCGGCCCCGTGAGCGCGCTCATGGCGCTGCCTTCGACGCTCACCGTGATGCCCTCGAGGGGGCGCGGGTCCTCGCCCGCGGCGTAGACCATGCCGGCCGCGATCTGGAAGCGGTCGCGTTGCCCCTCGTCGCCGATGAGCCGGGCTTCGAACCCGGCTGAGCTCACGACGGGGAAGGGCACGGGCTCGTAGGGATCGAGCGGCACGAGCGCGACGAAGGCGAGGTTGGCGTGGAGGTCGTTATCCATCACGCCCCAGAAGTCGGCGGGCTTCGCGATGTGGTCCGGTGGGACGAGGCGCAGGAGCACGTCCTGGCCGATGTCGCGCAGTGCCGGTGAAAGGAACTCACCCGGCATCGTGTCCGACCGGTAGAGGCAGGCGAGCACGGAAGCGAGGATGCGATGCTCGTCCGCGGGGTCCCGTGTCCAGGCGGTCACCATGTAGGCGACATCGAGGCGGCGCGGAGTGCGCCGGCGAACCACGACGTTCGAACCGGGAGCGCGTTCGTGTTCGAACGGCATGTTCTGGAGCTCGGCGCGTTCGCGGATGTCGTAGAGGAAGAGGTTGATCGTCGGCCGGGAGAGCTTGGAAGACCACTCGCGCGTGGGGCGCTCGAAGCTGATGTCGATCTCGCCGGCGCGAATGGGGATGCCGGCCGTCAACAGCTGACGGAGGGCTTCGTCGATGTCGCTGAACATGGCGAGGCCCCCGGGCCTGTTTAGCCCTTCATCTCGTCGAGGGCGCGCTGGCCCTGGCCGGACACGACCGCGTCGGCGACCGAGTCAGCCTCGCGCTCGAAGGGGTCGTCGGCGGCGCCGACGGTGAGCATGCGCGAGACGCCGCCTCCACCGCCGCGCTGTTGCACCACGTGGGTCAGCTCGTGGGCCATGAGGTTCATGTCGCCGGGGTTCTGGTCCTCGCGCAGGAAGATGTCGCTGCCGGTGGTGAAGGCCTTGGCCGTGATGGCGCGGTTGAGGGCGTCGGACTCGGCGTCGCGGTGGACGCGGACATCCGCGAAGGATGTCCCGAGCGAGGCCTCGGCCGTGGCGCGCACGCCATCCGCGAGCCCGAACCGCCGCCGCGTTTCGAATCGATGCGCGACTGCAGATCCTCGCCGACAGGGCCGCCCTCGAGCCCAACCGTCGGCGCCGCCGCGGCGCGCTGCGCGAGGGCGTGGTCGTGCTTGCCCTGCATCATCTCTTCTTCCTCGAGCTCGGCGCCTTCCGAACGCTGCGCGAGCGCCGGGTCGTGCTTGCCCTGCAACTCGTCTTCTTCGGCGGCACGCTGCGCGAGGGCGGGGTCGTGCTTGCCCATCAGCTCGTCTTCTTCGGCGACACGCTGGGCGAGCGCGGGGTCGTGCTTGCCCATCAGCTCGTCTTCCTCGGCGACGCGCTGGGCGAGGGCGGGGTCGTGCTTGCCCTGCAGCTCGTCTTCTTCGGCGACGCGCTGCGCGAGCGCGGGGTCGTGTTTGCCCTGCAGCTCCTCTTCCTCGAGCTCGGCCCTTCCGAACGCTGGGCGATCATGCGCGCGACCTGCTGGTTGCCGAGCTGGCGCTGCATGCGAAGGAGCGGGTGGCCCGGGGCGGGCGCATCGGCGGCGCGCGTCTTGCGGCGTGCGGCGGCGCGCTGGGCTTCGGATACGAACTGGGGCTCAACCATGGCGGTACCTCCGGGGCGAGGTCCCGGCAGCGTTGCGGCGCCGGGATGGCCGTGCGTCATCGTAACGCGTTCACGCGATCATGTGGGGCGCAGAAATCCCACGTAGGAGCCGAATTCGGCGTCCGTCACCATCCTGCCGAGCTTCTGATACTCGCGCCGGACGCCGCGGATGAAGTGGCCCATGCACACCGTCTCCCCTTCGCCCGCGGCCATGAAGGCGGCAGCGAGCACGATGTTGCGAATGTTCCCGCCCGCGATCTTGAACTGCCGCGCGAGGTACGCGAGGTCCACATCCGCCGCGACGGGGAGCGACGGCGGGATGGTCGCCTTCCAGATGCGCAGGCGGTCCTCCTCCTCGGGCATGGGAAAGTCCACGACGAAGTGGAGGCGGCGGAGGAACGCCTCGTCCAGGTTGCTCTTCAGGTTCGTCGCGAGGATCACCATGCCGGAGTACTCCTCCATCTTCTGCAGGAGGTAGGCGGTTTCGATGTTCGCGTACCGGTCGTGCGCGTCCTTCACCTCGGATCGCTTGCCGAAGAGCGCGTCGGCCTCATCGAAGAAGAGGATCGCGTTCGCGGTTTCGGCTTCGGCGAAGATGGTCGCGAGGTTCTTCTCGGTCTCGCCGATGTATTTGCTGACGATTCCGGAGAGGTCGATTTTGTAGAGATCGAGGCCCAGCGTGCCGGCGATGACGTCGGCGGACATGGTCTTGCCCGTGCCGGAGCTGCCGGCGAAAAGCGCGAGGATGCCCTTGCCCATGGCCAGCTTCCGGCCCATGCCCCAGGTGTCGTAGACAGTGTGGCGGTGTTCGACGAAGCCGCACATTTCGCGCAGCTGTTCGCGGGCGTCGGCCGGGAGAATGATGTCGTCCCAGGCGTAGTGGGGCACGATCTTGCGGGCGAGGTCGCTCAGGATCGGCGTCGATTGCGTGCGCGCGGCCGCCTGCAGGTCATCGAGCGAAACGCGGGGCGCGGCGGGATCGCGCCAGCGGGCGTGGCCACGCGCGCCTTCGACGGCGGCGGCGATGGCGTGCGCGGTGAGGCGGAACTTCGCGGCCAGCGCGGCCACGTCGGCATCGGAGACGGATTCGCCGGCGAGCAGGCCGGTCCAGCTCGCGCGCTGGGCATCGAAATCGAGGCCGGGCAGTTCGATGCGCACGCCGGGCCAGTTGAACGGCACGCGCGACCCGAGCAGCACGAGCGGCGCGAGCGGCGAACGGGCGAGCAGCTCCCGGAGCCGTTCGCCGTCCGCCTGCGAAAGCGCGTCCACGCCATCGAGGACGACGGCCGCTTCGCTGAAGGCGCCCTCGCGCAGCGCGCGGATGGCGGCCTCTTCGAACCCGAGCTCGTTCGCGGCGGCGGCAAAATCGACGCGCACGAGGCTGAGGTGCGAATCGCGGGCGAGCGTGGCGGCAGCCGATTCGCGGGCCGCGGGATCGGGCCCGGAAAGCGCCACCACCGGCGGCCTGAGCGACGCGGCCGGCAGCGCCGCGAGGGAGGCCACGCGTTCCGCCAGCACGGGTTCGAGGGCGACCGCGGGGGATTCGGCCACCGGGATGACGAAGGCGTGCAGCGCCTCGTCGAGTTCGCGCTCACCGAGGAGGTAGCCGGCAACGCGCGGGTCGAGGGCGATGGTCCGGCCCAGGAGCGGCGTCTGGGGCGTGCCCGTTTCGTCCAGCAGGGACACGAGGTGCAGGCGGCGAAGCGGCGCGCCGGGCGCGAAGTGATCGCGGCGGGCGTGGAATTCGTCCGAGGCGGCGAGCATGCGCAGGGCGAGCTCGACCCGCGGGCGCTTCTTCGTGACGTCGTCCTGGACGTAGCCGATGAGCCGCTCGGTGCCCAGATCGGCCTCGGCGGAGAGGGCGAGCAGCAGCACGCCAAGATCGAACGTATCGAGGGCACCCAGGTCGCGCAGGCGCGCGAGCGGCCCCGCGCATTCTCCGTGGAGGAGGGCGACATCGTGACGGTAGGCGGCGTGGGTGGCGCTCTCCGCGAGCGGGCCGGGGAGCCTCGCGGCCAGGCGGTCGGCCTCGGCATCGGAGACATAGAGGCCACGGTAGTCGTCCTCGCCGACGGGGACGCCGGCCTCGCGCATGCGCGCGACTTCGAGCACGAGCAGGCGATGGATGAGCGCGATGCCGCGTTCGACGTCGGGGTGCAGCGCCGCGCCCATCAGCAGGTCACCGTCATGCCGGAACGGAAGACCTGCCGGCCGCCGTAGAGGACGTCGATGGTGTGGGTGCCCGCCGTGGGCCCGTAGGCCGAGGGTGTGAACGAGGATCCGCCGCTCAGCGTCGATGGGCCGCCCTTAGGCACGCCATCGATGAACCACTGGGCGTAGCCCACGACCTCGGAGGTGAACGAGATGCCGCTGCAGCCGCCACTGAGGGGCGCGCCGGCGAGGTATTGCACGTTCACGGTGACCGAATCGGGGGTGACGCAGGTCGTGAAGTTGCAGATGGTCGCCGTGACGGTGATGGCCGTGCCGGCGGCGCCCGGCGCCAGCGGGTAGACGGTGGTCCACGTCTTCACGCCAGTGTCCCCGGAGGGCGGGCTCGCCTTGGGCGCGTTCCAAACGACCGTCGTGAATTGGCCGACGAAGGTCGTTTCGCACGAGATCAGGCCGCGCTTGAGGTCGTACGGGTCGTAGGTGACATCGCAGAAGAGGCGCGCGTCGCTGGCCGCCGTCGGTGGCACAGCCGTGGGCGTGGCCGAAGGCGTGCCCGTGACCGTGGGTGTGCCCGGCGGCGGGAACTGCACCGTCACTTCGCTCGACGTCGATTTGCACGCCGAGAGGTTGCAGGCCGAAAGCACGACGGCGACGGTCGTGTCCTGCGGGAACGAGAACGAGAGCGTGTTCTTGTTCTGTCCCGAGGGCGCGGGCACGCCGTTGATGGTCCAGTTCTGGGCGGTCACGGGCCCATCGATGGCGGCGTTGCAGGCGACCGTTGCGTTCTTCGGGTCCTGCACGTAGGTCGTGGTACAGACGACGGTGACGTTGTTCGGCGCGCGCGGGGGCGTGGGCGTGGGCAGCACGACCGTGGCGGTGCCTCCGCCGGCCGTGCCCGTGGGGCTGCCGCCAGGGACGGGAGTGCCGTTCGCGGGCGTGCCCGGGGTCGCGCCCGCGGGCGTGCCGCCCGTGCCGATGCCCGCGCCGCCGCCGTTGTTGACAGCCGGTGCGCTGCCCGAGGGCGTGGCCCCGGACGGTGTCGCGGAGCCCGTGGCCCCGCCGCCCCCGGGCGAAATCGCACCCGTGACGGCGAACTCAGGCGCCTGCTTCGTGGGGTCGTAGCTCATCTGGATGACGAGCTGGCCCTGCCCATCTTCGCTGCGAAGGGCGACCTGCCCGAGGCGGTCGTAGGTATGGATGGCGACGGACGTCTTCTCGCCGCGCGGGTCGGTCACTTCGATCTTGTACTGCCCGAGCGCGCCGGGGAGGGTGATCTGGTTCGTGCCGGCGTCCGCGGGCGGTGGGCTCTCGACGCAGGTGGGATCTCGCCAGGCGTGCTTGAAGCGGTAGGTCGCGCCCTTGATGCCGACCTGGGCATCGGCGGCCGCTTCCGTCGGCGCGACCGTCTTCAGCGTGCCGACGACCTTGCCCTGGGCGTCGCTCACGCGCACGCGCACGTCCGAGGGCACCGTGATGGTGACCCCGGAGAGGTCGGTCGAGGGTTCGAACAGGACGGACGAGAGGACCTTGTCCTTGTAGTCGAGGTATCGCTTGCGGTCCGGGTAGTAGGGGTCGTTGATGAGGATGGTGTCGCCATCGACGCCGGTGGCGGCGACGTAGTGCCCGGGGAGCTCGAGGATGACGAAGCGCCCGGCCTTAAGCTCGCTGCGGACCTCGTCTTCCTTGCCCGTGCCCACACCGGCGAAGCGGATGGTGCGCGAACCGGCGTGCGCGCGCGCGATCTCGGCGGAGAGCTGGTTCACCGCGCTCCAGACGACATCGCCGTAGACGTAGCCGGTGCTCACCCAGCCGCGGGAGGTTTCGCGGGCCTGGCTGTTGAACCATTCGTTCACGGTCTTCGGGTTCAGCGGCTGGCCGTCGGGCATGGTGAGGATCTGGAAGAGCGCCATGACGGAGGCGACCGACGTCACGCCGCAGCCGCACTGGTCGAAGTCGGTGCCGCAGTAGGCGGAGGGATACTGCTTGTCGTCGGAGCGGGCGTAGATGGTGTCGGCCCAAACGGGGTCGCGCTGCGAGAAGTAGGGGGCGGCGGCGGGGCCGGAGAAGGCGGGCTGCTTCGTCGCGTCCTTTTTGTCGCACATGTGGACGCCGGCGTACCGCGCCTCGGGGTTCGCGGCGTTCGCCGTCTTTTCGCCGCCGCCGACGAATTCGCGCACATCGAGCACGATGTTGCGCACGTAGTAGTAGGCGCCCGTCGGCGTGTGCGGCCACCGCCAGTAGACAAGCAGGCTGCCGAAGGTCATGAACAGCAGCATCGTGAGAATGGCGGGCATCTTCCACGCCTGCAGCGGCCGGACGATATGGAGCTGGCCATCGGCGCTGATGCGCGCGGCCGGGTCGTTCGTCGCGACACCGGTGATGCGGAACGGCTGGATGAGCGGCGGCCCGAAGAGCTTGCGCTTCTGCGGCCGCACGCGCAGGCGGACGATGCCCTCCGCGCCGGGTTCAAGGTTGATCGCGGGCGCCTCGAATTCGTAGACGAACGTCTCTTCGTCGTCCTTGCCGGCGAGGGCGTAGGTCGCGACGGCGTTGCCGTGGTTCGCCGCGAGGAGCTGGAAGTCGCGCCGCGATCGGACTGGCTTGAGCGCGATCTCCGTGCCCTCGAACGGCAGCACCGTGATCTGCCCGGAGGTGACCACCTCGCGCCCCGTCTCGGAGGACGTGACCACCACGGAGAACGGGTAGTCCCCGGCCCGCGATTCGGAGCGCCGCAGGGGCTGGATGACGATGGTGACCTCGGCCTGCTCGCCCGGGGGCAGGAGCACGCGCGCGCTGCTCATGCGAATCCACTCCGGGGGCAGGCCATCGACCACGATGTCGAGGCCGTCAACCACGCGGCCCCGGTTGCGAATCGTCAGGTAGGCGAGGCCGGGCGAGGTGCCGGGATCGATCGGCGTGGGCGGCAGCGCGAGCGTGCAGTGGATATCGGGGCTGAGGTCTTCCTCGGGAGCGCCTTCTTCGGCCGGGAGGTCGGGCGTGCCCGGCACGGGGAGCGCCGCGGGGGTGGCTTCAGCCGCCGCCACGGGCGGGGCGACGAAGCGGAAGCGTGCGCTCCCGACCTGGATCTCGGCGCCGTCGTGCACGAGCGCCGGGCTGCCGGGCACAACGCGTTCGCCATCGATATAAGTGCCCGCCTCGGAGCCCAGGTCGTCGATGAGGAGGCGGCCGGATTCGACGAAGACGCGCGCGTGCTGGCGCGAGATGGAATGGTCATCGAGGACGATGGCGCAGCCGGCGGCGCGGCCGATGGTGAGCTGCGGCAGGTCGATCGGGTACTGACCGGGTGGGCCATCCGCCACCGCGAGCTCGAGAGTGCCGTACTTCACGCCGAAAACCCCGTGTTACCCGCCGGAACCGCGGGCGAAGCCAGAGGATATCGGCGCGCGGCGGCGGGTTCCACCATTTGGAAAGGCGCGATCCGCTCGAAAGCCGCGATCAACTGAACGTCACTGCCTGGTCCACCGTGCCCGCCGAGTAGGGCCCGCAGGCGGTGGTCGAGGCGCGAATCGTACGGTTGCCGGCGCTCGTGAACCGCGTGCCCGGCACGGCGAAGGTGAAGATGTTCGGGCCCGCCTGCGTCGCCGTGCCGATGGCGGCGGTGCTGCCGTTGACGAGCACCTCGGTGAAGGTGACCGTGCCGCAGTAGCTCCCAAAGCCCCCGGGCGAGAGCGTCGCCGTCAAGGTGAATGGCGTGCTGTTCGGGATGGGCGGGGCCAGCGAGAACGTGACCGCGACCGTCGTTTGCTGTTGCACCTGGAGCAGCACGCCCGGGCCGGAGACGGCGGCGCTCGCGGCAAAATTGTCGTTGCCGAGGTACTGGGCGGCGAGGTAATAGTTGCCCGGGAGCAGCGTCTGCCCGGTGCCCGCGCTCAGGCTGAAGAGCCAGCTGCTCGTGCCCGAGTCGTAGGCGTTGCTGACCGCGACCGGCGTCCAGCCGCCGGTGCCGCTGGGTGACGAATACAGCACCACCGTGCCCGAGTTCGGCGAGTATGCGATGACCGGCGACGGCGCCACCATGACCTTGATCAGCGCGGTCCCGGTGGGATTCGCCAGGAGCGGCGACGTGAAGCCCGCCTGGAAGGCGACCGTGGCCGCCGTCGGCGCGGGCGTGACTGTGACCGTCAGGCCGGTCGCGGTGGACGACGGGAGGTAGGAGCTGTTGCCGGAGTACGCGGCCGAGATGAAGTGCGACCCGCCGTCGAGCAGCGCGAGCGAGCTGGTGAGCGTGATCTTCGCGGTGAGCGGGCTCGCGCCGCAGCTCGTGAGCGGCGAGGCCCCGCAGGCATAGGCGATGGTGCCCGTCGCCGCCGCGCCATCGACGTAGAAGGTGACGGCGCCGCCGTTCGCCGTCGGGTCGCCGAAGTTCGCGGGCGTGAGCGTGGCGCAGAGGTCCACGGTGCCGGCGAGGGGGATGCTCACGTTGCTGCCGGTGCAGTTCGTGCCCGTGTTGATCGCGAGCGTGGTCGCGGCCGCGTTCACCTGCACCCCGATCGGCGCCGAGGTCGACGTCGCATAGGCGCCGTTGCCCGAGTACACGGCGGTGATGCCGTAGGTGCCGGGCGTCATCGCCGCCGTGCCGTTGGTATCGACCGTGAGGGCGAAGTGCACCCCGCCGGTGGTCGTGCCGGTCGTGTCGGTGCCGAGCAGGGTACTTCCCTTGTAGAAGTCAACCTTGCCGCCGCCGCCATCGACGGCCCCGAGCGCCGCCGTGTAGCCCGAGACGTCGGCCTGGAGGCTGAGGTTCGCGCCGTAGCCGATCGGGTTCGGGCTGGCCGTGACCGTGACAGTCGTCGTCTTCAGCACCGTGAGGTTCGCCGCCGTGGAGGCGCTGAGCTTGTAGCTGCTGTCGCCCACGTAGCGCGCGGTGATGGTCTGGGCGCCGGCGGCGAGCGAGATGCTCGGGATGACCGTGCTGGCCGCGTTCCCGGAAAGGGCGGCCGTCCCGAGCAGCGTGCCCTGGTTCGCTTCGGAGACGTAGCCCGCGCGGAACTGCACGTTACCGGTGATGGCGCCCACGTACGGCATCCCCGCCGCGGGCGCGACCGTGGCCGAAAGCGTCAGCGTGCCGCCTTCGGGAACGGAGGTGGGCGTCATCGAAACCGTGGTCGCGGTGGTGATGGTGTCGACGGCGAGCGCGGCGTCGGTCGTAGACGTCGCGTCCGCATAGTCGCCGCTGGTGGAAACGAAGGTGGCGCTCACGGTGTGGTTGCCCGCGTTGACCCCGGATGGCGAGGTATAGACGCAGTAGCGTGCCTCGGCGCCCATGAACCATGGTGCCACCGCCGCCGTGCCGATGAGGAAGTTGGCATTCGCCGTATCCCGGAATTCGATAGTGCCCTGTAGCGGCCGAGCCCCCGCGATCGTGGTGACGTTCACGGTGCCGGTAAGCAGGACGGCGTCCCCCAGGACAATCGTCCCCGTCGAGCCCACACACGCATTGGTCGCCTTCGTGGCGGCCACCGTGACGGAGCTGGGTGCCTTCGGCGTGACGGTGAAGTTCGTGGCGGCCGAGGCGCTGCCGGCGTAGCTCCCGCCGCCGAGGAAGTGCGCGGTGATGGCGTGCGCCGCCGGGTCGGCCGGGAGGGCCTCGGCCACCTTCGGCGTGCTTGTGCTCGTGAGGTTGAGCCGCACGCTCCCGGTGACCGTCGTCGTGCCCGCGAGGTTCACCGTCGCGATGCCGAGGAGGGTGCCCGGGCTGACGGCGCTCACGTAGCCGCGACGGAACTCGACCGTGCCGCTCGCCGCCCCGAAGCCGTTCGCGGAGACGGTCGCGAGCAGGTCGACATCGGTGCCGACGACGTAGGGCGCCGTGGGGGCCGTGCAGGAGGCCCCGCCGGGCACGCAGACGGCCACCGTCGTGGTCGAAGCCACCTGGTCCACGGTGAGGGTGCGCACCGGGGAGATGCCGCCGGCGTAGTTCCCGCCGCCGGGCGTGTACCGCGCCGTGAGGCCGTGGGCGCCGCCGGGCAGCGCGACGCTCCCGGGGGTCGAGAAGTCCAGGTTGAAGGTGTGCCCGGCCGTTTCGCCGGATGGCCAGGGGGTGGCACAGCCGGGCCCCGTCACGCGCGCGACGCAGGCGATGACGGTCGTGCCCTCGAGCAGCTGGAGCGTGCCGTCGTAGGCGCCGAAGCCACCGGGGGCGAGGGTCACCGCCGCGGCCACGGGGGCCGCCGCCCCGAGGCTCACCGTCGCGGGCGTGAGCGTGAGGTCCACGGTCGTGGTCTGCGGCTGGAAGTCGATCACCTTCTGGTGCGCGGGCAGCGCCGAAGCGGGCGTCGAGAGGTAGTTGCCGGTCTCGTTACAGGCGGCGCCGAAGGCATCGGTCGCGGGGCAGTAGCGCGCGGCGATGGTGTGGTTCCCGGTGAGCGGCGTGCCATCCGTCGGGTAGAGCGCAGGATAGGCGCCCGTACGAAGGTCGAGGGTGGCCTGCTGGTTCAGGATCGATGCTGTGGCGATGCGCGGCGCGCCGGGCCGGGTGAGGTCGAAGAACTGGACGTAGCCGCCGTGCGCCCCGAACGCGCCGGGCACGATGAAGGCGGTGATGGAGACGCAGTCGGGGGCGAGGCACGCGCCCGTGGCCGCGGGCGAAAGCCGTACCGCCGAGCTCGAACTCGTGAGCGTGAGCTCCGTCGGGGCCGGGTCGATCGCGATCGTGGCGTCCGTAGTCGACGCGCTGTTCGCGTGGTCACCGCTCGCCGAGGTGAACGCCGCCCGGATCGTGTGCGCGCCGGTGGCCAGGTTCGCGGTCGTGGCCGTGACGCAGAGGTTGACGGCACCGCCAAGCCAGCTCGGCGCGGGGGTCGCCGTCCCCAGGGAGAGGTTCGCGTTCGATGTGTCGAAAAACTCGACCGTGCCGGCGATGGCGGCGCCACCCGGGACGATGGCCGTGTTCACGGTCGCGGTCAGCAGGACTTTCTCGCCCAGCGAGGGGTTCCCGGCGATCCCGGCACAGTTGTTGTTCGCCCGCGAGGCCGTGACGGTGGTGCTCGTGGCGCGAGGATCGACCTTGAGGTTGCTGGGAGCGGAGCTGCTCGCGGCGTAGTTGCCGGCGCCGAGGAAGTGCGCGGTCAGCTGATGCGTGGTCCCCGCGCCTGGCAGCGCCGCGGCCGAGAAGGGCGTGCTCGCGCCGTCGAGGGCGAGTGTGGCCATGCCGGTCACGGGGTTCGCGCCCGCGAGGCTGACGTTCGCCTGCCCGATGGCTACGCCGTTGCGCCGGAATTCGACCACACCCGCCTGCCCGCCGAAGCCCGCGGCATCGACCGTCGCGACGAGGTTGATGGCGCAGCCGACGACGAACGGCGCCGGGGCCGTGTCGCAGGGTGCGGCCTGCAGCAGCGGCGCCGTGATCTGCAGCGTCGTCGTGCTCTGGGCCGCGGTGATCGTCAGCGCCTGGTCCGTCGAGCGCGTACCGAGATAGTTCGAGGCCGTAGCCGGCACGTACACCGCGGCGAGCGCGTGCGCCCCCGCGCCGAAGGGCGCCTGGCCCTGCCCGAAGCTCACCGTGAAGGTGTGCGAACTGCCGCCCGTCCAGGTATCGACGCGCAGCCAGCCCTTGCCCAGGTCGCAGGTCAGGAGAACGCGTTCGGCGCAGTAAAGCGGGGTCGCGCCGTCGTAGAGCTCGATCGTGCCGGGGTAGTTGCCGTAGCCGCCGGGGTCGAGCGTGACCGTGACCGTGACCGGCGTGGCGATGCCGAGCTGGCGTGTGCCGGGCGAAATCGCGACCGTGGCGTTCGTCGGCTGGCCGGTGAAGGTGACGGGCGTGGCCGCACTCGTGCCGATCTTGTAGTCGCCCTGTTCGATGCAGGTGTTCGCGGTCACGGCGGGGCAGTACTTCGCCGTCAGGCTGCGCGCACCCGTGATCGTCGCGCCGGCCGTGTAGAAGCCGAAGCGCGCGGGATAGACGTCGAGGTTCGCGCTCCCCTGCGCCCCGAGGACCACCGTCCCCACGAGGTCGGTGCCATCCAGGAACTGGACGTAGCCCGTGGCGACGCCGAGCGCGAGCCCGCTGACGTCGGCGGGGGAGACCTGCGCGGAGAGCCGCACGCACTCGGTCGGCAGGCACGCCCCGGAGGTGACCGCGCTCAGCGCCAACGACGGCGTCGAGGAGAGCAAACCGACGGTGACCTCGGCGGGCACGACCACGACCTCGAAGCAGCCCGCGGGCAGGGGATCGGGCGCGGCGCCGCACTGGGGGGCGACGCCGGGACCGGCGGGCGGCGCGTACGTGCCACGCGTCGTCGTGGGATTGAAGTAGGACACGCCGCCGGACCCGGGATCGGTGTAGACGGCGCGAATGCGGTGCGTGCCCACGCGCGATCCGTTGACGAGGATGCCGAGCGTGTTCGTGTTCAGCTGCGTCGATGCCGCGTCGCCATGGACGACCGCGAACCCCACGTGCTCTTCCGTTGTCGAGCCGGGGACGGATTCCCAGAAGTCGATGCGGCCGACGTTGACCTGGCCGCTGGCGGGCGAGCGGGCGGTGACGCCGCTGGCGAGCTGGAAGCCCTTGCCGTTCGTGACCGACGTGGTGCAGGCGGCCGCGCCCGTGCAGAAGGCGAGGTTGACCTCGCCGCGGACGATGACGCGGGCGACGCTTGTCTCGGGGCCTCCGGTCGGCGGGTTGCCGCAGGCAGTCTGGAGCGAACTCGTGGCGCGGATGTAGTACAGGCCGGGCGTGTTGTCGGCGGTGAACGTCGTCGCCGGGAGCGCGACCTCCGTGGCGCCCGTGGGCACGGCCACCGCGACGCACTTCGCCGCCGACGCGGGCCGGTTCGGCACCGCGGCGATATTCGCGCCGATGCCAAGGTAGATCTGGCGCGTGCAGTTCGGGCAGAAGTCGATGCCGCCCGTCGCCGCCGTGACCGAGACGGGCCGGTGAGGGTGATGGCTTCGCCCGGCGCGACCGTGATGCTGCCCGGCTGCGGTGCCGTCGGCGCGGACGCCTTCGTGAGCGTGACGTTCGAAAGCTGCGTGCCCGCGCCGATGCGGATCGCGAACTCGCGGTTGGTATCGATGACGCCGTCGCCGGCCGTTGTCGGGCGAGTCAGCAGACGTCGTCGGCAGGGCAGCAGCTCCAGCAACACGGGCACTCTACGGCCAGGCTCCAAGGATATTTCTTGCCGCCTTCGAAGCGCGCGGATCGTGGATGACGGAGCGCGCGTATCGGGCGGGCGGGGAACATCGAGCGGGAAGTTGCCCGTCGCGACGGTGATGCTGCCGATGGCAGAGGTGGCGAACTCGGTGATGGGCACGTCGAGCGCGATCTGGTCGAGTCCTTGATGCTGCCGTCCGAACGCGTGGCTGGCCGCTCTCGAAGAAACGGACATGGCAGGGCTTCGCCGCCACCCCGATGACCGCGAACAGCGTGATGCTCCGGTTCATCGAGACCGAGTTCGGCAGGACCGTGACGGTGACGTTGGCGACGAGGCGGGCATGCGGAAGGGCGGCGAGACCTCGCACGTGGAGGTCGTGCAGGCCATCGCACGAAGTCGATGTTCTGCGACTTCGCGTCGTCGGCGGCGATGGCATCGGTGAGCTTGAAGGTGAGGTGGTTGTCTACATCTCGGTGACGGGAACGACGCGGTCAGCACTTACTGGAGATGTTCCGCATCCTGCGCTTCGATCACCAGTTCGGCCAGGCAGGCGTCCACCGTCGGTGATGTACGTCGACTCCTGGTCGAACTGCGCGAGCACCCGACCGTCACACCCACGGCCAGCGGCAGGGGCTGATCGCCGTGGGCGTGGCGGCGGCGATGGCCGTAGCCGCGGCCTGCTGCATGAAGCGAATGGCACGGCTCATCCTTACACGGACTTGCGCCGTCCGGTTGCACGCGCTCCGCGCGATGGCGGCGCTGGTGTCACAGGTATAGGTCATGGCGAAAGGCGCCGTCTGGCCGTGAACCAGGTTCTGCACGTTGCGTTCCCGTTCACCGTCCAGCAGGTGGTCGTGTAGTCGCCGTCGCGTGCGGAGCAGATAGGCGTCGCGGAAAGCGGCGCGTCGGTAGGCGTCGTCGTGCAGGCAAAGTCCGAGCGCTTGCGGCTCCACGGGCTCCGCGATGGTGGCGCCGGGGGCGGTGGTCGAGGGCGTGGCGGTGCTGCCGCCAGCGGACAGCCGGATGATTGGCTCACCCGCGCCGGCAATGCCGGGCTTGAGCAGCACGTCCCGAGCAGGAACGACCCGAACCCGCTGATGGACGTTGTCTTCCTCGTTCGCCGCGCCCGGGCTCAGGCGGATGGTGTCGCCGAGCGCGAAGCCAGGGTTGTTCGCGATCTCGATGCGGGTGGCGCCGGCCGGGGCGGAGACGGTCATGTTCGTCTCGCCGGGCCAGGCGCGCGGGGACGGGTGTGCTCGTCGCGCTGGGGCTCGGCGATGCCGCGGCTGAGGGCGACGCGTCCGCGCTGCCCGCGGCCGTGGGCTTCTGGCCCTCGACCACCTTCACCTCGGCCGGCTTCTCGGGGTCGAAGTTCAGGTTCGCGACGACCGCGCCGGCGTTTTCGAGCACCGCACGGACGGTGGGCTGGCCGTTCTTGTCGTAGGTGTGAATGGCGACGTTCGTGGCACCGCCGGCCGTGTCGAGCACCTCGATCTTGTAGTCCTCGCGGCGCCCGGGGAGGACGATCTGGTTCGTGCCTTCTTCGGAAGTGGGGGCCTTCTGGATGCAGGTGGGGTCGCGCCAGGCCTTGCGCGTGGAGTAGCTCGCGCCGGATCCGTTCTTCGCGGCCTTCGCCGCATCGCGCAACATGCCCGTGTTCAACGTGCCGACTTCAATGGCCTTTCGCCCGCTCGGTGACGCGCACGGACGTCGGCAGAGACGGTGATGACGACCGCGCTGAGGTCCCTCGCTCGGTTCGAAGGACGAGCTGCGGACCTTGCCCTTGTAGGCGTCGAGCGTCGTGCGGTCGCGGTAGAAGGGGTCGTTGATCTGGATCTTGTCGCCCACCAGGCCGGTGGCGGCGATCAATGCCCAGCACTTCGAGGACGACCGGGCGGCCAAGCTGCGGCTGCTGGCGAACCTCTCCTCGGAGCCGGTGTCAGTGCGGAGAGCGAACCGTGCGCGTGCCGGGCTTCTTCGCGGCGAGCTCACCGGGCTGGTTCGCCGCCGTCAAGATCACATCGCCGTAGATGTACCTGGCTCACCCGGCCGCCCGGTTCGTTCTGCGCGCGTTCTTGTTGAACCAGGCGTTGAGGCTTTGCGGACTCAAGGGTTCGCCATCAGGCTTTCGACCACCCCGTAGATCGCGAGCATCGTCGCGACCGAGGTCATCGCACAGCCGCACTGGGCGATGGTCGAGCCGCACCAGTCAGGGCCGAACTCGGGGTCTTTCGCCTTCGCGTATTCGACATCGCCCCAGCGCAGGTCGTTCTGGGCGTAGAAGGGAGCGCCGGGGGCTGGCGGCGGTGGCGCCCTGCGCGGCCGGCCGGCCCAAGGGAGCAGCTCCTCGGCGGCTTTCTGCTGCTGTTCGGCCTTGCCGTCGTCGTCGCAGAGGTGGACGCCCTTGAACGCTTCCTCGGGAGGCCGTCTTGCACGCCCGCCGCCGAAAGGGCATCGGGGACGACGACGACGAGCGTCACGATGGCGATGGCGATGCAGAACATGAGCGCGAACATCGCGCCGCGCTTCGCCGGCTGCAGAGGCGGATGGATGACGAGCTGGCCATCGCGCCGCCGTGCCGTGCCATCGGCGACGGAGGTGGCGTTGATGCGGAACGGGCGGACAGTCTCGGCAGCGCCGAAGTACGGCTTCTTGCGGGGCGCCACGCGGAAGGCAACGGCCCCTTCGCCGCCGGGCGGGAGGTCGATCGCGGGCTGCTGGAAGTCGTAACGGAGCGCTTCTTCGTCGTCCTGGCCCTCGAGCCGGAAGACTTCGCGACTGTTGCCCCGGTTGGTGGCGATGACGCGGAAATCCCGCTTCGCGCGCACCGGGGCCATGCTCCAGGCGACGTCGCGGAAGGGCGTGACCTCGACCTTCCCCGGGACGACGACCTCGCGGCCGCCCTGCCCGGAGGCGACGGTGACCGTGAAGTCGTAGACACCCGCCTCGGAGAATTCGTGGCGGGGCGGGCTGATGGTGATCTGGACTTCCGCCGAATTCCCCGGCAGCAGCGAGACGGTGGGCCGGCTCAGCGTCAGCCACTCGGGTGGCAGGCCATCCACGGTGATCGCGAAGTCATCGACGATGCGTCCCCGGTTCGTGAGCGAAAGCACGGCCACGCGCGCCACGCCGCCGGGTTCGAGCGGCTCGACCGGCGAGAGGAGCGACGCGCGAATGGCGGTGTCGAAGCTGTCGGCGGGCGAGGCATCGGCCGGCGCCGCGGCGGCGAACGCCACGTCCTCGGACTCGGGGGCTTCGTACCACGCCGCGGTGTCGCCGAAGCGGAGCTCCTGGCCCGGCCCCGCGAGCGCGGGCACGCCGGGCTCGATGCGGTAGCCATCGATGAAGGTGCCGGAAGCCGAGCCGAGGTCCTCGATGAAGAAGCGGCCGGAATCGAACGAGAGACGCGCGTGCCGGCGCGCGATGCTGGGGTCGTCGATGCGGAGGTCGCTGCTCTGGGCGCGGCCCACGACAAGCGACGGGAGGTCGAGGGGGAACTCGAGGACCTCGCCCGAAGTGGTGACCTTGAGCAGACCGTATTTCACGGGACAGGGGACCCCATGGCAGGACTCGGCAGGCGCCGGCCCACATGCAGGATAGGGCTGAAAGGGTAGCCCTGAATAGTGATAGGGAGTTGCAAGGCGGTCGCCGGGAAAGACGCATGGGCCGGCCGCGCGCCATCGGGGAGGCGTGCTGGCGCGGGTAAGGGTGTTTTTCCCTAACGAGTGGGGCTGCTAGTATCCGCCACGCTTCGGCGCGTCGCAGGGGCGGCCGCCGGTTCAGTGTGCCCGCTGAAAGGGCAGAAAAACCTATCGGGGGAGGGACCCATGCTCTTGGCCCAGATCATGATCCCGGCTGCATCGGCGGCCGCGGTCCTGTTCGCGATCTGGCTGGCACTCGACGTCCTCAGGCGTGACAAGGGGACGGCTTCGATGCAGGAGGTCGCGGGGACGATTCTGGAAGGCGCGAACGCGTTCCTGAATCGGCAGTACCGCACGATCGGCATGCTCGCGGTGGTCACTTCGGTGGTGGTCGCGGTCATTGTCGGCATCTTCAAGGAGTCGACGGAAGTCGGCGTGCTCACCGGTATCGCGTTCATCGTCGGCGCCCTGGCGTCGGGGGTTTCGGGGTACATCGGCATGTCGATCGCGGTGCGCGCCAACGGGCGCACGGCCGCGGCGGCCCAGAACAGCCTCGCGGACGCGATTAACGCGTCGCTGCGCGGCGGCGCGGTGTCCGGCTTCCTGGTGGTGGCGCTGAGCCTCATCGGGGTGTCCTCGATCTTCGCCATCTATTCCAACCTGCTGGGCCACACCATCCAGGAGACCCCCTTCCTGATCGTTGGCTTCGGCTTCGGCGCGAGCTTCGTGGCGCTCTTCGCCCAGCTCGGCGGCGGCATCTACACGAAGGCCGCCGACGTCGGCGCCGACCTCGTCGGCAAGGTCGAAGCGGGCATCCCCGAGGACGACCCGCGCAACGCGGCCGTCGTCGCGGACCTCGTCGGCGACAACGTCGGCGACTGCGCGGGCCGCGGCGCGGACCTCTTCGAATCGATGAGCGCCGAGAACATCGGTGCGATGATCCTGGGCGCCTCCATCTACATCGCCACCGGGCGTGTCGAATGGGTGCTCTTCCCGCTCGTGCTGCGGTCGTTCGGCGTGTTCGCGACGATCATCGGCATGATGACGGTGCCGTTCTGGGCGAGCCGCATCAAGGACCCGATGGGCGCGCTCAACGGCGGCTACTGGACGATCACGGCGCTCAGCGTCGTGGGCCTTGGCATCTGCACGAACGTGATGCTGAAGGACGTCTGGGGCTGGTTCTTCGCCTGCGGCCTCGTCGGCATCACCGTCGGCATCGCCTTCGTCTATATCACGCAGTACTACACCGCCGGCGCCTGGCGCCCGGTGCAGGAAATCGCCCGCGCGAGCCGCACCGGCTCCGCGACGAACATGATCATCGGTACCGCCGTCGGCTTCGAAACCACGGCCGTGACGGCGATCACCGTCGGCCTCGGCCTTGTCGTCGCGTTCGTGCTCGGCCAGCAGGCCGACCTGGCGAACGTGAGCGACATCTCCACCGGCGTGTTCGGCACGGCCGTGGCGACGATGGGCATGCTCATGTCGGCCGCGTACGTGCTCGCGATGGACACCTTCGGGCCTATCACCGACAACGCCGGCGGCATCACCGAGATGGCCGAAGGCACCAAGCCCGAGGCGCGCGAGATCACCGACGCCCTCGACACCGTCGGCAACACCACCAAGGCGCTCACGAAGGGCTACGCGGTGGGTTCGGCGGCGCTGG
>JAXLWZ010000006.1:0-176099 GCA_046328225.1 Dehalococcoidia bacterium
GACCGCGACATCCGTCGCCGGCGCCGCCTGGGCGGTGATGACCGCGTTCGCCATGCTGTTCGGCGTGGGGGCCGATTGCGCTGTCGTGTCCGGAGCGGGTGCCGCGGCCGTGGGCTGTTCGCTCGGCGGCAGCTCCGGCGTCTCGACGGCCGGGAGTTCGACCTGGATCTCGCCCGGCGTGCTCGCCGCGACGGCGATGGCCGACGATCCCGTCGCCCGGTCCGCGGGCATCCCCGTCCCGGCACCTTCGACTCCGAAGATCGCCTGTGCCGTGCCGTCGGTCGCCGCGTTGTTGGTCGCGACGTTCAGGGTCACGGGCGGTGTCACCGGTGCTGCCGGCAGCCAGGCCATCGCCACGAGACTCTCGAGCGCGGCGGCCGCCGTGTCGGCGTCTCCCTTCGGCTGCGCCGTGCCGGGAGTACTGCCTGTGGACCCTTCCGTTGGGGGTGCCGCCGGGGCGGTTTCGCCTTGCAGCTCCCCCAGCAGTGCCCCGAGAAGCGCCTGGAATGCCCCATCCGCCGGCGGAGTGTTCGCGCCCTGCGCCGGCGCGCCGCCGGGCAGGGCCGCGAGGTCCGCGGCAGGGCTGAGTTCGACCATGGAAACCGTCACATCTGCATCCTGAAGATTTCCTGGTACGCCTCGACCGCTTTGTTCCGGACCGTCGTCGCGAGGCTCATCGCGAGTGATTCCGATTCCAGCGCGATCATGACGTCGTGGAGGTCCACGTCCTGGCCGGTCGCCAGCGCGTTGACCTTCGTATTGGCGGAGTCGCTCACCGACTGGAGTTGACCGATTGCTTGCCCCAGCAGGTCCGCGAACCCCGCGGCCGGTTTCCCTGCCGCCATCCCAGCTTGCGCCGCGACACCTGCCCCCTGAATGCGTCCGATCTCCATGCTTGCCCTCTCCTTCCGCCTACGCCGGCCTGCCCGTACTACCGATTCCCGATGTCCAAAGCCCGTAAGGCCATCTGCTTAATGGCGTTCAGGACGGTCGCGTTCGCCTGATACGAACGGTTCGCGCTCGTCAGGTCCGTCATCTCCGTCACGAGGTCCACATTCGGCAGCTCGACATAGCCATCCTCGTTCGCGTCCGGGTTCGCGGGCTCATAGGCCTCGCGCATCGGCGTCGTCGTGTCCGTGGTCACCTGCGTCAGGACGACGCCGGTGCTCGCCTGCCCGCTGAACTTCGCAACCACGTTCGCGAACGGCAGGGCATTGTCCGCCGATGCGAAGTTCACCACGTGGCGCTTGTACGCCCCGCCCTCGGGCGTCCGAGTGGTGTCGATGTTCGCCACGTTGCCGCTGACCGTGTCCATCCGTACCCGCTGGGCCGCCAGTCCAGATGTCGTCGCCCGCATCGCGTTGATGAGTCCCATGACCGTCCTCCTCCGGGGCTGCCTAGGCGCCGCGAATCACGTTCCGCAGCGTCGCGATCTTCGTGTTGAGCGCGCTCGCCGCCGCCTGGTAGCGCATCTGCGTCTCCGCCAGCGAAACCATCTGCTGGTCGATGTCCACGCTGTTCCCGTCGCGCCGCTGCGTCGTCATCTCCTGCGCGGCCTGCAACCCGACCTGGTTCCGCGACGACGTCGAGGCCGCGATGTGCCGCGCGTTCGTTGTCGCCAGGCGCG
Source organism: Dehalococcoidia bacterium (assembly GCA_046328225.1). Classification (GTDB taxonomy): domain Bacteria; phylum Chloroflexota; class Dehalococcoidia; order Tepidiformales; family Tepidiformaceae; genus Amarobacillus. Next base: position 1,628 of record JAXLWZ010000006.1, read on the forward strand.
CGTTGCCCTGCCCCATGGCCCGCTGCAGCTCCTGTTCGAACGGCACTTCCTTCGCCACATAGCCCGGCGTGTCGATGTTCGCGATGTTGTCGCTGATCGCCTGCTGCCGCCGCGAAAGACCGGTCAGCCACGATCGCGCCGTCTGAATGGTCGAATCCCCGAGTGGCCCCGTGTTCATTCGCGTCCTTCCCGTTCCACGGCCAGCACGCCGTTGGTGTCGAACCAGCGGCGCCCCGCGATGTCGTCGAGCCGGCGGATGTCCGCCCGGTTTCGCTCGATCCGTTCGTCCTCGACCCGCTTCTCCAGCAGCGATTCCATCGCCTTGCGGTCGCGGCTGCGTTCCCGCAGCGTCGCCCGCTCCGCTTCCACGTCGTCCAGGGAATGGCGAACGGCCGCCTCCTTGGCCGCGATCTCCCGGTCCAGGCGCTGCAGGTAGTCGATGATGCCCTGCCGCGCCACCAGGTCGGCCCCGGCGTCCGTCGCGAGCAGGTCCAACCGGCCAGCGCGGGCCGCGTCGAGTGCCTGTTGCCGCAGCCTCAGCACGCGCACCGCCCCGGCGAGTTCCTGCTCCTGGAGCCGTTCAAGCCGCTCACGATGCGCCACCAGCCGTTTCAACCGCTGTGCCGAAAGTGCCATCGATGGCCTCCTCCTCGGGATCCGCGAACGCAGGGTCCACGGCCAGCAGCCGCGCCACCGCGTCCTCGTACCCGGTGACCTCCTCCGGCCGCTGCCGCAGGAAGGCGTTAATCGCCGGCATCAGGTCCACCGCTCGGTCCACCTCCGCATCCGCCCCGCGCACATACGCACCGATCGAAATCAGGTCGCGGGCCTCCTGGAACGCCGCGAGCAGCCCGCGGAGCCGCCGCGCTGCCTCGTTGTGGGGCTTGCTCGCCACCCGCGACATCAGCCGCGAAACGCTCGTCAGCACGTCGATCGGCGGGTAGTGCCCCGCGCTCGCCAGCGACCGCTTCAGCACGATGTGCCCATCCAAGGTCGCCCTGCTGATGTCGGCGATTGGTTCGTCCATGTCCTCGCCATCGACGAGCACGGTGTAAATCGCCGTGATGCTTCCCTCGGCCGACGGCCCCGCGCGTTCCATCAGGTGCGGCAGCAGGCTGAACACCGAGGGCGGGTACCCCTTGGTCGTTGGCGGCTCCCCCGCGGCGAGCCCGATTTCGCGCTGCGCCATCGCCACCCGTGTCAGGCTGTCGAACAGCAGAAGCACATCGTTCCCCTCAGCCCGGAACGCCTCCGCGATCGCCGTCGCCGTGCGCGCCGCGCAGAGCCGCATCGCCGCCGGGTTGTCCCCCGTCGATGCCACGACGATGCATCGGCCCAGCGCGTCGAGGCCGAGGTCGTGCTCGAGGAAGTCGCGCACTTCGCGTCCACGTTCGCCGATAAGCGCGATCACCGTGATGTCCGCGGCCGTGCCCCGCGCGAGCATCCCGAGCAGCGTGCTCTTGCCCACGCCCGACCCCGCGAAGATGCCCACGCGCTGGCCCTTCCCCAGCGTGAGGAAGCCATCAACCGCCCGGACCCCGGAGGGCATGCTCGTCATAATCGGCTCGCGGTCGAGCGGGTGCGGCGGTTCCGCGTGCACCGGTGTCCAGCGCACGCCCGCGAGCTCGGCGCCGCCATCGAGCGGCCGTCCCAGGCCATCGAGTACACGCCCGAGCAGCTGCCCGCCGGAGGGCGCGCTCGCGTTCCGGCCCGTCGCCAGCACACGCGCACCCGCCGCCACCGTGCCGCGGTCGAGCATCGCCACCGTCGCGTGATGGCCCTGGCTGCCGGCGCATTCGCCCGCCAACGGCCGCCCCGCGGGATCCTCGATGAACACGAGTTCGTTCGGCCGCAGGTTGAGGCCCGCGACGACGGCCATCTCGCCCGAGGCGCGCAGCACACTCCCCGTGCGCCGGTGCACCTCCGCGCTCGCGGCCGCTTCCAGCACGGCTTCCAACGCGCTCACCGTCATGTCTCGTCCCCGCTCGCCGCCGCCAGCGCCAGCTCCATGAGCGAAAGGCGCGCATCCAGCGATGCGTCCAGCGTCCCGTGCCGCACATCGATGATGCAGCCGCCGATCTCGACACCTTCGTCGGGGCGCACGTACCGCGCGGCGTCGGCCACCCGCGCGATCACGGCGTCCGCCACCACCGGGTTCACGCGGATGTTCAGCACGTCCTGGCCCGCCGCCGCGCGCAGTGCTTCTTCGCAGGCCGCCGCCGTCCGGGCCGGGTCCCCTTCGTAGTACTCACCGACAATCCGCCGCGTCGCGAGCATCACCGCGCGTGCGATGAGCGCCGTCGACTGGCCCGCCACTCCCTGCCGGATCGCCTCGCCCGCCTGCCCGGCCTGGCGCGCGATTTCGACGTAGCGGGCGATTTCGCCCTCCGCCTGCGCGCGCCCCTGTTCGTACCCTTCGCGATAGCCCTGGTCCCGCGCGCTGCCCGTCCGCGCCGAGACTTCGCCCAGCATCGTCGCGGCCTGCCGATCCGCCTCCGCGATGATCTCCGCCGCGCGCGCCTCCGCCGCCTCGATGAGCGCGCTCACGGTGGCCAGCGCACCCGGCGTCGGCAGCGTCTCGCGCGAGCGCTCTCCGAGCACGAACACCTCGTCCGTGCTCTCCGCCGCCGGGCGGTAGACCCGCCCCGGCCTAGCCGACGAGTTCATCGTCGCCACCGCGTGCAATCACAATCTCCTCGGCGTCGTCCAGCCGCCGGATGACTTCCACGATGCGCGACTGCGCTTCCTCCACCTGCCGCAGGCGCACCGGCCCGGTCGCTTCCATGTCCTCCCGGAGCATCGCCGAGGCGCGCGTCGACATATTGCGCAGGATGGAGTCCTTCACGTTCTCCGGCGTCGCCTTCAGCGCCAGCGAAAGGTCCTTCACCTCGACTTCGCGGAGGATGCGCTGGATCGACTTGTCGTCGAGCAGCGCCACGTTCTCGAACACGAACATCCGCTTCTTCACCTGCTCGGCGAGCTCGGGCTCGTTGTCCTCCAGGGCCTCGATGATCGTCTTCTCCGTCATCCGGCTCGACTTCTTGAGCAGGTTCACGAGCACATCCAGCCCGCCCACGCTCTGCTGCTCGCGCGCCGGCTGGAGCACCGCGCTCAGCTTTCGCCGCAGCACCGCCTCCACCTCGGTCACGATTTCCGGGTTGGCGCGGTCCATCAGCGCGATGCGCTGGGCCACGTCCGCCGCCATCTCCGAACTGAGCGTGCTCAGCACCTGCGCCGCCTTCTCCGCCTGCAAGAATGAAAGCAGCAGCGCGATCGTCTGGGGGTGTTCGTTGCCCAGGAAGTTCACGAGCTGCTGCACATTCAGGTGCCGAAGGAACCCGAACGGCACCGTCGGGGACGTCGCCGAGAGCCGGTCGATGAGCTCCGTCGCCTTGTCCTCGCCCAGCGCCAGGCGAAGGAGCTCCTCCGCGAATTCGAAGCCGCCCAGCGAAATCACGTTCCGCGCCACGGCGGCGTCCTGGAACTCCCCGACCACTTCCTTCCGCTGCTCCGGCTGCAGCTCGCCCATCGCCGAGATCTCCCACGTCAGGCGCTCGATGTCGTCATCGCTGAGGTGACGCAACACCTCCGCAGAGCGCTCCTTGCCCAGCGTGATGAGCAGCGCGGCTGCTTTCCTGCGACCGGTAAGTTTGTCCTCGCGCGGCATGGCGCCTTAGGCGTCCTCCTCGCGCATCCAGGTTTGGACTACGTCCGCCACCGCCCGCGGGTTCTGTGCCGCCAGCGAATGAATGCGTTCCTCCGCCGGGTCCGGGGCCGCTTCCAGCGCCGGGAGCGGCGCGGCCGGGGCCAGCGTGCGGTTGCCGATCGCCGTCGCCGCCTGCAGGGCGAGCTGCTGCGGCGGCGCCACCAGCGCCAGCTGCCGCTTGTTCAGCGACTTCAGCAGCAGCGTCACGAGCACGAACGCCAGTGCCACCGCCAGGATGGGCAGGACGAGCTTCAGGTACTGCAGGTACTGCCCCAGCCCGTCGCCGGCCGCGCCCACGAGGTCCTCGCGCACGCTCGCATCGAAGGGCAACCGGGCCACGTTCAGCGTGTCGCCGCGCGTCTGATCGATGCCCACGGCCGCCGCCACCGCGCTCGTGAGCGCCTGTTCCTGCGCCGCCGTCACGCTCTCGTCCAGCACCACCGAGACGCTCAGCCGGTCGAGCGCGCCCGGCGCCCGCACCGTCGTCTTCTCCGTGCGCGGCACCTCGTTGTTCGTCGTCGTCTCCGTGCGCGAATACGTGCTGTTCCCGTTCGCCGTGGTGCCCGTGCCCGAGGTCGCGCCGTTCGTGCCCGTCCCGGGGATGTTGCCCACGTTCAGGCCGTTCCCCGAGAACGTCTCCGTGGTCGAGCTGGAGCTTCGCGGCACCGCCTGCGCGGCCGTCCCGAAGGTGTCTTCCTTGCTCGTCACGGTGTCGAAGTTGAGCTTCGCGCGCACCGTCACGGCGCTGCGGCCGGTCCCCACGACCTTGTCGAGCGTGGTCTGCACGTCGCGCGCCAGCGCCGTCTCGTACTTGCGCTGCAGGTCCATCTGGGTCGCGCTCGCGCCCGTCGAGAACGGGTTATCGAAGGTCGAACCGTCGAAGAGCACGTGCCCCGTCTGGTCCATGATCGTGACGCCGCCCGAAGCGAGCCCCGGCACCGAGTTCGAAACCAGGTTCGTGATGCCGCGCACCTGGTCCTGCGTCAGGTCCCGCCCCGCCTTCAGCTGCAGCAGCACGCTCGCCGTCGTCTTCTCCTGGTCCTCCTTGAAGACGCTCTCCTTGGGCATCACCAGGTGCACGCGGCTCGCCTTCACCGAGTCGATCGAATTGATCGAACGCGCCAGCTCGCCCTCGAGCGCGCGCTGGTAGTTCACCTGCTGCACGTAGTCCGTGGCCCCGAAGTTGGTCTTGTCGAACACTTCGAACCCGATGCTGGCGCCGTTGCGCGGCAACCCCGCCGATGCCAGCTTGATGCGCGCCTCCCCGACCTTCTCCGCCGCCACTGACACGCTCGTGCCGTTCGCGCCGAGGTCGTAGGCGATGCCCGCCTTCTGCAGTTCGGCCGCGATCGAAGCCGCGTCCTCCGGATCCAGCCCCGAATAGGCCGTCACCATGTTCGGCGAAGACGACGCGATGAAGACGAAGTAGAGGACGACGATGGTGCCGCCGACGATCCCCGCCATGGCCATCTGCCGGCCGCGGGGGATCTGGTTCCAGCGCTCGAGAATCTGCCCGATCGGGGAACCACTGCCCATGTGTCGCCTCCGTCACGGGTTTCCACCCGCCGTTGGGCCGAGGGTACCCGCCCGGCACGCCTCTTCCGTATGCCCGGCTTCCCGCATTCATCGCCCGTGTTCCCGCGTTCCCGGGAGGCAAATCCCCTATACCGCCACCGTGCCAGTCGCGGTTTACGACCCTTCGCCGTTCCCGTATTGTTTCGTCCGCGTCTAACCCACCCTCTTGGAGGTCATGGATGTCCGAAGCGGACAAATTCGAACTCATCAGCCAGGAAATGCTCGACGCCATCGGCAAGAAGTCCTCAGGGACGAAGCTCGAGGTCGACAAGCTCCAGATTCGCCTCTTCGCCCGCGCGGTGGGCCACACCGATCCCATCTACTACGACGAGGCCGAAGCGAAGAAGGCCGGCTTCCGCAGCCTGCCCTGCCCTCCCGGGTACCTCGGTACCCCCATCTTCGACCCGAGCAAGGCGGCCGCCGCCGCAGCCGGGCCTGCCGGCCGTGGGGGCCCGCAGCCCAAGAAGCCCCTCAACCGCGTGCTCAACGGCGGCACCGTAATCGAGTACTTCGACGACATCTGCGCCGGCGACACCCTCACCTCGCAGAGCTACCTCGCCGACGTCGTGGAGTCCCCGAGCGCCTCCCTCGGCCTGCTCCTCATCTCCACCAACAAGACCGAGTACACGAACCAGGACGGCAAGGTCGTTGCCGTCACCACCGGCACCAGCATCCGGTACTAAGGAGAGAGCATTGGCCGCAACCTGGGACGAAGTGACGGAGGGGATGGAGATCCCCACCCTCAAGAAGAACTGCTCCACCCAGCAGCTCGTGGTCTGGGCCGCCGGTTCCGGCGACTTCTACCAGATCCACTACGACAAGGAGTTCGCGCAGAACAACAAGCTGAAGGACATCATCGTCCACGGCGCCCTCAAGAACGCCTTCCTCGGCCAGCTCCTCCACGATTGGGTAGGCCGCAACGGCCGCATCAAGTCCTTCGGCTGCTCCTACCGCGCCATGGACTACCCGAACGAGGACATCCTCTGCCGCGGCATCGTCACCAAGAAGTACGAAGCCGATGGCCAGAAGCTCGTCGACCTCGAAATCTGGACCGAGAACCCCCAGGGCCAGAAGACCACACCCGGCAGCGCCACGGTGGCCTTCCGCTAACCCATCGGGCACGAATTCGACCTTCCGAAGGACGCGGCCGGGTCTCACCCGCCGCGTCCTTCGGCGTTCGAACGGAACGTACGAACCTCCACTCGGCGGCCGCTGGCGGTCGCGCGTTCGTGCGTGATTCGTGTCCGCTTTATCCCGCCCGGCACCTTTCTCGCGCTCAGGCCCATACCTCCCACGAACACACCGGGAGGTACCCACATGAACTGGAAGTTCCCCGCCCTCGGCATCGCCGGCATCGTTGGCTTCTCGGCCATCGGCATCGCCTTTGCCGCCTCCGCCATCGAGCTCGGCCCCTCCAGCGCCGACGACCAGCACGCCTCGTCCAGCCAGGACTCCACCAGCCTCGACTCCCACGACATCGAATGCCCCGCGGGCTACTACGTCGCCAACGTCGAGGCCGTCGAAACCACGTGGGGCCTCTACCCCTCCATCGCCCAGGTCACCCTCACCTGCCGCAACATCAACGACAAGACCGACACCGAGCGCGTCAGCTGGCCCGACGATATCCTCTACATCGAAGGCGCGAGCTGGTTCGACGCCGACTACGTCCGTGACCAGGGCTGCGCCGCTGAGGGCGGCTTCATGACCGGCCTCCACATCGATTCCGACCGCTACATCAAGGACCTCCAGGTCCGCTGCGGCGAAAAGGTCATCAGCACGCGCGGCGGCACCCGCACCGTGAAGATCGACAACCACGGCTATTCTGGCGACTGGCTGTTCGACCGTACCCAGTCCGACGATGACACCGCCTCGCTGGTCTGCGACAACGGCGACCGCGTGATGACGGGCATCCGCCTGCGCTACAAGGAGGACGCCGACGAGATCGCGCTCACGCGGATGCAGCTCATCTGCGCCACCGTTCGCCTGAAGTAGCCCGCCAACCGTCAGCTTCCCGAAATGCGGGGCGGGCGCCGGTGATGCCGGTGAGCCCGCCCCGCTCCGCATCCTGAAGACATCGCCAGGGAGGTGTCCGATGGTCTCGTTCGGTTGGAAAGCGGGAGCGGAGCAGTACGGCCCGCGCGAACTCCTCGACATGGCCGTCGCCGCCGAGGAATCCGGCTTCGACCTCGTCAGCATCAGCGACCACTTCCACCCCTGGGACGAATCCGGCCAGTCGCCATTCGCCTGGACCTGGCTAGGCGCCGCCGCTGCACGCACGTCCCGCGTCCGCCTCGGGACGGGCCTCACGGCGCCCATCCTTCGCTACCATCCCACGATCATCGCCCAGGCCGTCGCCACCCTGGCCGAACTCGCTCCCGGGCGCGCCTTCATTGCCGTCGGCACCGGCGAGGCACTGAACGAATACTCCGCGACGGGACTCTGGCCCGGGCACCGGGGCCGCCAGCGCCGCGTCGAGGAGGCCGTTTCGCTCATGCGCGAGCTCTTCGCGGGCGAGCCCGTCACCCACCGCGGCCGCTACTACCAGACGCACGATGCCCGCCTCTACACCCGCCCGGCGAAAGCGCCCCCCATCTACGTAGGGTCATCCGTTCCCGCGAGCGCCCGCTTCGCCGGCCGCACCGGCGATGGGCTCCTCACCGTCGGCGGCAAGGAGCCCGCGTTCTACCGCGAACTCCTGCGCGAATTCGAGGCCGGCGCCCGCGAGGCCGGCAAGGATTCGGAGAAGCTGCCGCGCGCCATCGAACTCGCCGTGTCCTACGGCAACCCGCGCGACCGCGCCCTCGCCGCGAAGAAGCAGTACTGGGCCGGCGGGATGGTGCCCGCGCTCTTTCGCCACCGCATCCACACGCCCAAGGAGTCGGCGGAGAACGGCGCCGTCGTTGGTGACGATGTTATCGCCCGGTCCATGTGCCTCTCCGATGACCCCATCGAGCACGTCGCCTTCGCCCGCCAGTTCCTCGACCTCGGCTTCACGGACCTTGTCTTCCACAGCCCGGGGCCGGACCAGCGCGCCTTCATCGCCGGCTACGGCCGCGACGTGCTCCCCCGCCTGCGCGAGTCGGTTCGCTCGCGCGCGGCCTAGCCCTCGGCCGGCGTGTCCACCAGCGCGAACGAGATCGTGCCCTCGGCCGCGAGCTTCCCGTCGACGGTCGCCTTCACCGCGCCCTTGCCGATGGGCCCGCGCAGCGCCTCCAGTGTGAACTCCAGCAGGAGCTGATCGCCCGGCACCACCGGCTTCCGGAAGCGCATCTTCTCGATGCCACCGAAGAGCGGCGTCTTGCCCGCCATGTCCACGCCCTTCAGCAGCGAAACGCACGCCACCTGCGCCAGCGCCTCGACGATGAGCACCCCCGGCATCACCTTCCGCCCCGGGAAGTGCCCCTGGAAGAACCACTCGTTCGCCGTCACGTTCTTGATCCCCGTGGCCCGCTTCCCGACTTCGATCTCCGTGATCCGGTCCACCAGCAGGAACGGGTAGCGGTGCGGGATGATGCGCTCGATTTCGTCGGCTTCGATGGTCATGCGGTCCTCCACTCGCCGGTGTTCACGCCCTTGTGCTCCAGGTAGGCCACGAACTCGTCCACCCGTTCGTCCGCGAACCCGAAATCGCCGATGTCGCGGTCGTCCGGGTTGCCGAGCCCGTGGTAGTCGCTCCCCCCCGAACGCATCAGCCCGAGCCGCTCTCCCAGCGCGCGATGCGCCTCGACCGTCTCGGCATCGTAGTGCTTGTAGTAGGTCTCGATCCCGTCCAGGCCCCAGGCCGCGAACTGCGCCAGGACCTCCGGATAGCGCTCGCCGATGAACACGGGATGCGCGCAGAACACGACGCCGCCCACTTCGTGCACCAGCTCGATCGTCTCGCGCGGCCCGAACTTCACCCGGTCGACGTCCGCCGGTCCGCCGTTGCGCAGGAACCGGTCGAACGCTTCCTGCACGCTCGCCACATACCCGGCCTCCACCAGCGCGCGCGCGACGTGCGGGCGGCCGACCGTCGCTTCCCCGGCGATCTCGTACACGCGCTCGATGCGGATCGGCGCGCCCATGCGCCCGAGGATCGCCACGATCTGTTCAGTGCGCCGCAGACGCCCGCTTCGCAACCACTCCAACTTCGCCTGCAGCTCCGCATTCGATGGGTCGAAGCCGTACGCGAGCAGGTGAACGTCGGCGCCCTGGTAGTCGGTGCTGAGCTCCATCCCGGGGATGAGCCGCAGCCCGAGCCGTTTCGCCGCCGATGCCGCTTCCGCCAGCCCCGCCGTCGTGTCGTGGTCAGTCAGCGAGAGCACGCGAACGCCGCGCGCCGCGGCCGTCTCCATCACCCACGTGGGCGTGTGCACACCGTCGGACGCCGTGCTGTGAAGGTGGAAATCACCCCTCGAACCCATGGTCTCCCTCGTGATTTAGTGGCCGAGCACCACGTCGTGCCGGGTGATGCTCACGGCCCGCTTCGTCGCGTTGTCGGCTTCGATGAGAAGTCCGTTGAGCTGCGCCACGCCCTTCGCCGGCGGCAGCCGCGTCGGCATCTGCGTCAGGAAGCGCGAAAGCACCGCCTCGATCTCGTCCCCGATGACCGAATCCCGCGCCCCGCACATGCCCGCGTCCGTGCAGTACGCCGTCCCCCGCGGCAGCACACGCGTGTCGGCCGTGGGCACGTGGGTGTGGGTGCCGACCACCGCGGTCACGCGGCCGTCCAGGTACCAGCCCATCGCCTGCTTCTCGCTCGTCGCCTCGGCGTGCACATCCACGAGCACGAACTGCTCCGCCGGGATGCCCTTGAGCGCTTCATCGACGCCCCGGAAGGGGTCCTCGTAGTCGCTCGCCATGAACGCCCGGCCGATGACATTCACGAGCGTGAGATCGCCAACGGTCGCGACTCCGTGGCCGGGCGCGCCCGCCGGGTAGTTCAGCGGCCGCACGATGCCCGGCGTCTCATCGAGGTAGGCATAGACCTCGCGGTGGTTGAAGGTGTGGTTGCCGCCGCTGATGAGGTCCACGCCGCAGGCGAAGAGGTCGTCGGCCGTCGCCGGCGTGATGCCGCGGCCGCCGGCGATGTTCTCCCCGTTCGCGACGACATAGTCCAGCGCCAGCTCTCGCCGGAGCTTCGGCACCGTCGCCACCACCGCATCCCGCCCGCAACTCCCGACGATGTCGCCGAGAAAGAGCATGCGCATCAGCGCGCGATCTCCGTCGCACGCGTCTCCCGCACCACCGTCACCTTGATCTGGCCGGGGTACTCCATGCTCTCTTCGATCTTCTGGCTGACGTCCCGCGCGATGCGCATTGCGTCGAGGTCGTCCACTTGCTCGGGCTTGACGATGATGCGCAGCTCGCGGCCCGCCTGGATCGCGAACGCCGACTCGACGCCTTTGAAGCCCTTCGCGATGCCCTCCAGCGTCTCCAGCCGCTTGATGTAGTTCTCCAGCGACTCGCGCCGCGCCCCCGGACGGCCACCACTGATGGCGTCGGCCATCATCACGATCACCGCCTCGACCGTCGTCGGCTCCACTTCCTCGTGGTGCGCCTCGATGCAGTGGGCGATGCCGTCCTTCACGCGGAATCGCCGCGCGATGTCCGCGCCGATGATCGCGTGCGTGCCCTCGACTTCGTGGTCGACGGCCTTCCCGAGGTCGTGCAGGAAGCCGCCGGCGCGCGCCACATCGACGTCCGCGCCGATCTCCCGCGCGATCATCGCCGCGATGTGCGCCGTCTCGACCGAATGCCGCATCACGTTCTGGCCGTAGCTCGTGCGATACCGCAGCCGCCCGAAGACCTTCAGCACTTCCGGATGCAGGTTCAGCACGCCCGCTTCGACGGCTGCCGCCTCGGCCGCATCCGCCATCGTCGTCTCGACTTCGCGGCGCGCCTTGTTCACGGCCTCCTCGATGCGGGTGGGGTGGATGCGCCCATCCTGCACGAGCGACGACAGCGCCTTGCGCGCGACCTCGCGCCGCACGGGGTCGAAGGCGCTCACGGTCACCGCATCGGGCGTGTCATCGATGATGAGGTCCACGCCCGTCGCCGCCTCGATCGCGCGGATGTTCCGCCCTTCGCGGCCGATGATGCGGCCCTTCATTTCGTCGCTCGGGATTTGCACCACCGAGACCGTCGTCTCGGCCGTGACTTCCGAGGTGTACCGCTGGATCGCCGTCGCGATGATCTTTCGCGCGCGGGCGCCGGCCGTCGCCTCGGCTTCCTTCTCCATTTCGCGCACGCGGCGGCTCGCCTCGTCGCGAATCTCCGTCTCGACCTGTGCGAGCAGGTAGTCGCGCGCCTCGGCCGTCGTCATCGCCGCGATCCGCTCGATCTCGGATGCCTGCTTCTGGCGCAGTGCCTCCGCCTCGCCGAGCAGCCGCTGGCGCAGTGCCTCCGCCTCCGCGCGCGATTCCTCGATGCGCGTCTCCCGGTCCCGCAGGCCCTGGTCGCGCCGCTCCAGCGTCTCGAGCTTGCGGTCGAGGTTCTCTTCCTTCTGCGTGAGCCGCTGCTCCACGCGCGAAACCTCGGCACGGCGCTCGCGAAGCTCGCTCTCAAGCGTCTGCCGTTCCTTCAGGGTCTCTTCCTTGGCGCCGAGCAGAAGTTCCTTCTGCTTCGATTCGGCCTCAGCGAGTATGCGGCTGGCGTGCTCCTCTGCCTGTTGCAGTGATGTCCCATCGGCGCGCTTGCGAGCGAAAAACGCCACGCCCCCGCCGACCAGCAGTCCCGCGATGAGGCCGACGATAATCCCGATTATCGCCGACATCCGTAATCTCCAGGTGGGTTGATAGCCCGTTCATGGCTAACGAAAACAACCGGCCCACGGGCCGGTGTGACGTGTTCCGATGCTACGCTGGGGTAAGGAGCACGTCAAAGAAACGCCCCGGCGGATATTCCCGGCCGCGGTTGGACCCGGTGCCCCGGCGACCTGGCAGCCCGGCCCGCCCTTAGGCGTCCGCCGCTTCCGTCGCTCCTGCCCGCTCCTGCTCCAACTCGGCCCACACCGTGCGCGTGGCCTCCGTCGCGACCCCGTAATCGAACCCGCGACGGCGCAAGAAGCCGCCCACCTTCGCCAGGAACCCTTCCCAGTCGGCCTGCCCGATGCTCCCGCGCGCCTTCGCACGTGCCAGCGCCAGGGCCGTGTCCGCGTCGTCGATATCCCCCGTGACCGCGTCCACCGAATCCGGCTGGATGCCCCGCCCGAGGAGCTCGTAGCGCAACATGCGCCGCCCGCGGGGCGCGAACCGCTTGCGGTCCTCCACCCAGGCACGGGCGAACTGGTCGTCATCGAGGAGGCCGGCGTCGCGCAGCCGCACGACTTCGTCCTCGATCACCTCGGGCTCGATGCCGCGCATGGCCAGCCGCGTGCGCATCTCGTTTTCGCTGCGCGCGCGGTGCGAAAGCAGCCGGAGCGCCGCCTCGTGGGCGTTCACGCGCTGTTCCCAGCGATCCAGCGACGCGAGTAGTTCCTCCGTCGCGGCCACGCCTTCGCGCGCGCCGGCACGCTCGCAGGCCTCGTCGCAGAACACAAACTCGCGCCCGTCGTCGAGCACGATGAGCCGCATGCGTGACCGCCCCGCGGACCGCACGCTCTTGATTACCGGACTGGGAGGTTCGTCCATACGCTCCTGGCGTTAGCGCTTGGCCGCCACCGGTTCGGGTGGGGCCGAGGCGTCGCTCTCCTTCGGCTTCCCGCCGGGGATGTTCGCCTCGCGCCGCACGTCAGATTCTATCCCCTGGCAGAGTTCGGGGTTGTCCGCGAGGAACTGCTTCGCGTTCTCACGGCCCTGGCCGATACGGAGGTCCCCATAACTGTAAAACGCCCCCGCCTTGTTGACGATCCCATACTCGACGCCGAGATCGATGATGTCGCCCGTGCGGCTGATCCCGCGCGGCGGCTCGAACATGATCTCGAACTCCGCCTGCTTGAACGGCGGCGCCACCTTGTTCTTGACGATCTTCGCCTTCACCCGGTTGCCGATGACGTCCGTGCCCTTCTTCACCGAGTCCACCCGCCGCAGCTCGATGCGCACCGACGAATAGAACTTCAGCGCTCGCCCGCCCGGCGTGACCTCCGGGTTGCCGAAGACCACGCCCACCTTCTCGCGCAGCTGGTTGATGAAGATGACCGCCGTGCTCGTCTGCGAGATGATCGGCGTGAGCTTGCGCATCGCCTGCGACATAAGCCGTGCCTGCAGCCCCATGTGCGAGTCGCCCATCTCGCCTTCGATTTCCGCGCGCGGGACCAGCGCCGCCACGGAGTCGACCACGATGGCGTCGATCGCGTTCGATCGCACCAGCGTTTCGCAGATCTCCAGCGCCTGCTCGCCCGTGTCCGGCTGCGAAATCAGCAGGTCCTCGATGCGCACGCCGAGATCCCGCGCGTAGATCGGGTCCAGCGCGTGTTCGACATCGATGTATGCCGCCGTGCCGCCCGCCTTCTGCGCCTCCGCCAGCACGTGCTGGGCGACCGTGGACTTGCCCGCTGACTCCGGCCCGTAGATCTCGGTGATCCGCCCGCGGGGGATGCCGCCGATGCCGAGCGCGATGTCCATCCCGAGCGACCCCGTCGAGATCGCGCTCACGATCATCTGCTGCCGGTCGCCGAGGCGCATCACCGCGCCGCGGCCAAACTGCTTTTCCAGTTGCCCGAGGGCCGTCTCGAGGGCCCTCGCCCGATCGGCATCAGACATCGCACGCACCAGGAGGCCGGTGTGCGGGAAGCGCGCGTAGCGCACCCCATCGCCTCTCGGCGCATGCTACGGCATCGCAAACAAATGTTCTAGTCTTCGCGCGGCTCACCCGACGAGGTTCCCTCTCGCATCTTCGCGATCGCCTCTTCCGAATACCCAAGGCCGCACAAGACCTGGTCCGTGTGTTCCCCGAGGGCGGGCGATGCCCGCTGAACGCGCGTCGGCGTGCCAGACATCTTCACCACCGGCGCCGGCCCCCGCAGCGGCCCAAACAGGGTGTGGTCGTATTCGACCAGGTATTCGTTGGCGGCCACTTGCGGGTCCCCCGCCATCTCCTCCACGAACTTGAGCGGCCCGCAGGCGATGTCCAGCGCGTCGAGCCGTTCGAGCCAGAAGTCCGTGGTCTCCGCGCGCATCTTCCCTTCGCAGAGCGCGGTGAGTTCGTCGCCGACCTTGCGCACGTTCTGGGGTGTGCTTTCGAAGCCGGCCTCATAGCGCGGGTCCCGAAACTCCAGCGCCTGCCGGAAACGCGCCCGCGGCCCCGGTCCGAGACACCCGACGGCGATATGCCCGTCTTTCGTCTGGTAGATGCGGTAGTACACGTTGCCCGCCAGCTCGGGCGCCCGCGCGCGCTTCGCGGCCTACAGCTCCTCGATCGCGGCCCCGCGCGATCGCATCTCGTCCAACTGCGCCAGCCAGGCGGCGCGCGTATCAACATCCAGCGCGAGGATTTCGCGCGTCCCCGCCTGGAGGAACATCGCCGTCCCGAGCAGGCTCGCGTCCAGCCGCTGCCCTTCGCCCGTCAGCGCCCGGTGATACAACGCACCGCAAATGCCCATCGCCATCGAAACGCCCGTCACCATGTCCGCCGGCGCGAAGCCCACGATCTGGGGGATGCCTTCGCGAATGTGCGGGTTCGAAGTCGCCACCCCGCTTACGGCCTGCGCCACGATGTCGTACCCGCGCCGCTGCGCATTCGGCCCCCGGTTCCCAAACGCGGTGCACTCGCAGTAGATGACGTTCGGGTTGAGCGCCTTCACCGAGTCGTACCCCAGCCCGAGCGACTCCGCGACGCCCGGGCGGTAGTTCGTGATGATGACGTCCGCCCAGCGAATCAGCCGGTCGCGAAGCTCGGGCGCCTCCGCGTGCTTCAGGTCCACCGCCAGCGACAGCTTCCCGCGGTTCTGCGTCAGGAACTGGCGGCTCTCCTTCGGCAGCAGCTCGGCCTGCAGGCGCCACGGCTCGCCCTCCAGCGGCTCGATTTTCACGACCTCCGCGCCCATCTCCGAAAGCAGCGACGCCGACAGCGGACCGGCGATGATCTGCGTGCAGTCCAGCACGCGAACTCCCTCAAGTGCCCCAGCCATGTTCTCTCCAGGCGGCCAACGCCGCTCGGCGCCGAAATATACACAACTCGCCGTCGCAGATCAGGTCGTATCTATGCCATGAATCGAATGCGACGTTTACCGCCTTCCGGGCGAACCGGTCCGCGGCGCGCTACCCTCGCCGCATGCGACTTGCCGTCCGCGTCACCCCGCGCGCCAGCCGCGATGCCATCGCCGGCTTCGATCCCGCCGGCGCGCTCCTCGTCCGCGTGACGGCGCCGCCCACCGATGGCGCCGCCAACGCCGCGGTGACGAAGCTCCTCTCGCGGGCACTCGACCTGCCCGCCCGAGATATCGTCCTCGCCTCCGGGGCATCCTCGCGCCAGAAGCTCTTCGACATCCCCCTGTCCGAGGACGAGCTCCGCGCGCGCCTCGCCTGACGCCCGCGGCGCCGTCGAATATCCTCGAACCATGCCCGCCGGCGCCCGGCCTCTTGCGGCCGTCCTCACCCTCGGCTGCAAACTCAACCTTGCGGACAGCGACGAGATCGCGCATGCCCTGCGCGCCTCCGGCTTCGACGTCGTCGACCACGTGTGCGAAGCCGATGCCTTTGTCGTCAACACCTGCTCCGTCACCCACGTGGCGGACCAGAAGTCGCGGCGGCTGGTGCGCTCCATCCGGCGTCTCGCGCCCGGGGCGGCGGTCGCGGTCACGGGCTGCTTTCCCCAGAGCGCCGGCTTCGACGCCGCGTCCGCCCTCGGCGCCGATTTCGTTTCCGGCACCCGCGATGCCGACAAGGCCGCGCTCGTGGCGTTCCTCGCCGGACGTTCCGCGGCCACGGTGACGCCCGCTCCCCCATCGACGCTCCTCACGCGTGCCTTCATCAAGGCCCAGGAAGGCTGTAACGACGTGTGCGCGTTCTGCATCGTGCCCCGCACCCGCGGCCGCGAAGAGTCTCGCCCGCCCGCGCTGGTGGCGAACGAAGTCACGCGCGCGGTGGAGGCAGGCGCCCGCGAGGTCGTCATCACCGGTACGCAGCTCGGGGCCTGGGGGCGCGATTTGCCCGTGCCGCTCGCGCCGCATCACCTCATCTCCGCGCTCCTCGAACGCACCGACGCGCCCCGCATCCGGTTCAGTTCGCTCCAGCCGCAGGACATCACGCCGGAGTTGCTCGCGCTCTGGGCCGACCCGCGGCTGATGCCCCATTTCCACCTCGCCCTGCAGTCCGGCAGCGAACGCATCCTCACTGCCATGCGCCGCCGCTACACCGCGGCCGAATTCCACGACGCCGCCGCGCGCATCGAGGCCGCTGTCCCGGGAGCCGCCATCACCACGGATGTCATCGCCGCCTTCCCGGGCGAGACCGAAGCCGAGTTCGAAGACACCCTCGCCTTCTGCGACGAGATCGGCTTCGCCCGCCTGCACTGCTTTCCCTATTCCGAGCGCAGCCGGACGGTGGCCGCGCGCATGCCGGGGCAACTCTCGCCCGAGGTGAAGAAGGAGCGCATGGCCCGTCTTCTCGCCCTCGGTGCGCGGCTGCAGGCGCGGTTCTACGCCCGCTTTGCCGGCGAAACCCGGCCCGTCCTCTGGGAAGAAGAGCGCGCCGGCCACGGCGGCACCCCCGCGTGGTTCGGTCACACCGATAACTACATCCCGGTGTATGGCCCGGGCGAGAACCTCCGGAATCGTGTTACGCCTGTGCGATTGGGCACTCCCTACGCTGATGGCGTGTGGGGTACTCCCCCGGGAGGTTCGCATGACCGCCATCCGCAGGTTCTTCCTGGCGCTTCATAGCCTCATCGTCCTCGGCGCCGCCGGTGCGCTCATCGCGCTCCTCTGGGCCGAACGCAGCCTCGACCTTTCGGTCGAAAGCCTCACCGCCACCGCCACGTTCGATGCCGGAGATACCGCGAAGCTTGTGGCGACGGCCGCCCTTGGCGCGGTCGCGCTCCTGTCGCTGTTGACCCTCTTCCTCGCCGTCACCCCCGCGCGTTCGGGCCGCGATAGTGCCCTTCGCCTGCGCCAGGGCGATGGCGGCACGGTCGAAGTGCGCGGCTCCGCGCTCGAAGCCCTCCTCGCCGCCGAGATCGAACGCATCCCCGACGTCACCCGTGCCGAGCCGCGCGTGCGCGTGCACAAGGGCTCCGTCGATTCCGACATCGGTGTCGCCATCGCGCCCGGCGCCAGCATCGCCGCCGTCACCAGCAGCGTCGTCAACACGACCCGCCAGGCCCTCCAGGAGCAGGTCGGCGTGAACAACGTTCGCCGCCCTTCGGTGCGCGTGCGCTACGACGAAAACGCCGCGAAGCACGCCCGCGATGAGCGCGCCGCCGGCCTCACCGCGGAACGCATGGCCCCCCAGCACGTAGACCGCGCGGACCGGCCCGTCTATCCTGCGGAACCGGTGGGCCTCCGCAATCGCGACCGCTCACCGGACGTGCATGACTGAAACCGGCCTTCGCGCTCCCGCCCCGAACGAGCTCCCGTGGGTTGTGGAAGCGCTCCTCTTCGTCTCCGACGAACCCCAGCCGCTCTCCGCCCTCGCCAACGCCGCCGGCGTCAGCGAGGGCGCCGTGCGCAAGGCGATCGCCATCCTCTCGCGCGATTACGAGGCGCGCGGCCTCCGCGTGATGGAGGATGGCCACCGCTACCAGCTCGTCACCGCCCCCGATTACGCGCCCTATATCGACCAGCTCCTCGGCGCCGGCCCCGGCCAGAAGCTCTCCCGCGCCGCGCTCGAAGTCCTCACCATCGTCGCCTACAAGCAGCCCTGCTCGCGCGCTGAGATCGAGGCCATCCGCGGCGTCAACAGCGACCGCCTCGTCACGCAGCTCGAAGTGCGCGGCCTGGTCGAAGCCGTCGGCGTCGCCGAGGGGCCCGGGCGGGCGAAGCTCTTCCGCACGACGATGAAGTTCCTTGAGCACTTCGGTCTCGAAAGCCCCCAGGACCTGCCCCCCATCCCCGTCGAGGAGGCGCCCGCCGCGCCCGAGACCCTCTGATCGCGATGGCCACCACCGTCGGCGTCCTGCACATCCGCCTCGCGCTCCCCGCGGACACCCTCAAGGAGAAGCGCACCATCGTGAAGTCGGTGGTCGCGCGGCTGAGGACGCGATTCAACGCCTCCGTCGCCGAAGTCGCCGACCTCGACGACCCCGGGCACGCCACGCTCGCCGCCGCCTGCATCTCGAACGACGCCCGTCACGCGGATTCCCAGCTCCAGGCGATCGCCAGCGCCGTCGAGGAATGGCGGCTCGACGCCGAGCTCCTCGGCATCGAAACCGAGATCATCGCCGTTTGAGCGTCAGTCGCGGGAACGCCACAGGGCGCCGCATCCGGCGCCCTGTGTGGGTCTCGCAACACGCGCGGCCTTACGACTCCGCGACGACCCACGCGACGGTGCCCGCGCCCGGGTACACCGCCACCCAGTACGCCGTGCCCTGCCGGAACGTCGTCATGTCGTTCGCGCCCGGGACGTTCGCGCCCGGGAAGTAGCCGAGCCAGCAAGCCGACTCGCCATTGCGGCAGCCCACGCCGTTCGCGCTCCAGGTGTAGACCGCGCCCACGCTGCTCGCCACGTCGTTCGTCGCCGGGTTGTCCGGCGATTCCGTCCCGTGCAGCGCACTGAAGATGGAAAGGTTGTCGCCGCCCGCCCAGGTGATGAGCGAAAAGCCCGGGTAGAGCGAATACGTCACCGTCGATCCCGCCGCCGCACCGTACTGGTAGTCGTTGGCGGTCCCCGCGGCCGTGCTCGTGCCCTGCAGCGTCGTCACAGTCACTTCGACTACGCCCGCGGTCGCGCGCGCCGGGACCGTCACCTTGATCTGGGTATCGCTCACGATGACGTTGGTGCCCGCGGCGTTACCGGTGTACGCCACGGCCACATTCGCACCCCCGAACGACACCGCGGTCACGCCGCCGCCGAAGAACCCGGAACCGAAGACCGTGATCACGTTCCCGCCGCCCACCGGGCCGCTGCTCGGCGAGAGGCTCGTGATCGTGGGCGGCGTCGAAGCCGTATAGCTGAACTGCCCCGGCACGCCGATGTTCCCCGTCTCGACCCCGTTCTGGCATGGGAACGGCGCCGGGCTTGGCGGGCAGAACACGACCGTCACCGGCACGGACCCGGCCGGCTGCCCCGGGGACTGCACCGTGATCTCCGTCGATCCCTTCAGCGAGACCGTGCCCAGCGGCGCGACCACCGTCCCGAACTTCACGAAGAACGGCTCCGTGAAGTTCTGCCCTTTGATCCGCACGAGCGTGCCGCCCGTCGTCGGGCCGCTCGCCGGCGGGCACGATGCCGTGCACGACGCGTTCTCAACCGACGTCACGAGCGCCGTGCCGCTGTAGGTGTAGTCGTCGAGCGTGCCGGCGTCCGCGCTATCGAACAGCCCCACGTGGACGCGCACGTTCACCGTCCCCGGGCTGCCCGCGGGCACCACCGCCGTCAGGCTGTTCGTGCCCGCCACCACGACGTTCGTCGATGCGGCCGTGCCGAAGAACACCTGCGTGTTCCCCACCTGGAAGCCCGCCCCGCTGATCGTCACGGTGTTCCCGCCCGCCGGCGGTCCCGCGCTCGGCGAGACCCCGCTGATCGTCGGGCCCCCCGAATAGGTGTAGTAGTCGTCGTTCGTCTGCGGGCTCTGCCTGGCCGTCACCGGGTCGGTCACGGTCACGTGTACCTTCGCCGCGCCCGCCGAAGCTGGCGCCGTCACTTGCAGGTGTCCGGAATCGGTGAAGGTGCACGTCGGGGCGGCGGCGGCGCCGAACCGCACGGTCCCGCACCCCGAGGGGAACTGCCCGCCCGTGATGGTCACCGGCGTCCCGCCGCTCACCACGCCGTTGTTCGGCGTCACGCTCGTGATGTAGGGGCCGTTCGTGTAGTAGTACGCGCCCGGCAGCGTGAAGTTGCCGTTCCCACCAATGACCTGCACGTCCGCCGCGCCGCTCGTAGCACGTCCACCCGGGGCGTTGCAGGTGATCGTCGTCGAATCCACCACCGTCATCGGCGAGCACGTGATGCTCACGTCGTCGCCGCTGAGCCGCAGGACGCTGACGGTCGTCACGCTGCCGAGGTTCGTGCCATGGATGGTGATCGGGCCGCCATTCAGCCCGCCCGAACCCGGCGTCACCGACGTGATCGTCGGCCCCGTCGATGGGTTGATGGTGATGATCGCGGTCGATGGTGAGCCCGTGAAGTCCGGCGCGCTTGCCGTCAGCGTGACGCGCAGTGTCTTCCCGATGCCCGCGCCCGCGAGGATGTCCAGGTTGCGCGACTTGCTCGTGTCCCCGCTCAGGAACGTCAGGCTCGTTTGCCCGGGCTGCACGTAGTCCGCGCCCGGCACGGCCGTGATCGCCTGGTAGTCGAGCGAGACGATCGACGTCCCCGTGCACGTGTCGCCGGTTCGCGTCACCGTGATCGTGACCTGTGTCCCGCTCGTGCCCGAATACGTCCCCGCTCCCAGGGCATAAATGCAGTTCGTCGCGGCCGCCGGGACGGGACGCAGCAGCATCGCCGGCACGGCGCCCAGCGCGAGCACCGCGAGCAACGCCACGCGCCACGTCAGCAGCCGGTCGAGGCAGCTGTTGACCATGCGTGTGTTCCTCCAGAATCACGCGGCCACCCGGGGGCAAGCGTCCGCGGGCACGAATGTACCCCCACACCTTGACTGAGCGCCAACTGTTATGACGGATACGCGGGAAAGGTCACGTTCGCGCAGCTTCCGCCACACGCTGTTTCGTCATGGATTCGCGACCTTATTCGCACGCCCGGGGATGCCGCCGCCGCTTCCTCGCTGCCCTCTGCCGTGCCCGCGCGATGCACATTCCAACTGCATCGCGCCCGCGCTGCTCCCTCCGGGACCACCCCTATACTGGTCGAATGGATCGATTCGCAGGCCTGATTCTCGCGAACCGCGCCTTCGTCGACCACGGAAGCCCGCCGGGTGCCCCGGAAGTCACGGCCCCCGCCACCGAGGGCGGCCTGCTCGCCGCCGTTCGCCCCATCATCGCCACCTGGGACGGCGACCACGGGACGACCTGGATCGGCGCCGGCTGCGGCCCCTTCGACCGCGAATTCGTCGATGGCCGCGGCTTCGAGATCATCCCCACGGCGCATGGGCCGCTTCGCCATCGCCGGCTGTTTTTCAGCGACGAGACCTGGCACGGCCACTACCGTCAGACCGCGAACGGCTTCCTCTGGCCCGCGATGCATATCATCGAATTGCCGCTCCCCGATATCACGGCCTACTTCCCGCGTCCCCAGACCCCGTCGCCGGGCGCGTGGGCGGCCTACGAGCAGGTCAACGATGCGTTCGCCGCGGCTGCCGATGCCACTGCCGCCGGCGAGCCGGTCTGGATTCACGATTACCAGCTCGCCCTCGTCCCCGCGCTCCTGCGCGACCGCGGCGCTACCGTGCCCATCGGCTTCTTCCTCCATACTCCGTTCCCGGCGATGTCCGTGCTCGAACGGGTCCTCGACCGCGAAGGGCTGGCGCGCTTCGAGCGCATCGTCACCGGCATCCTCGGCGCCAGCCTGGCCGGCTTCCAATCCGAAGCCGATGCCGCGCGCTTCATCGATGCGGCCGAACGCCTGGGCGCCACCCGCGCCGGCGATCGCCTCACGTTCGCCGGCCGCGAAACCTGCGTCGGCGCCTACCCCGTCGGTATCGATGCCGACGAGCTCCTCGCGGTGGCGCGCGCGGCCGGGCCGATCACCCTGTTTGAACCGCCTGCCATACCCGTGCCGCTCGTGGTCGGGCTCGAACGCGCGGACTACACCAAGGGCATCCCCGAGCGCCTCGCCGCCGTTCGCCGTGCCTATGACGCCGGAGTCGCCTTCACCTACGCCGGGGTCGCCGCCCCCACCCGCGAAGGCGTCGCCGCGTACGAACGCCTCGCCAGCGACGTCGAGACCGCCGCCGCCGAAGCCGCGCGTGCCGCACGCGCTCACGGCCGCGTGTTCACCCACGTCCACCGCAACCTCCCGTGGGTCGAGGTTGTCGGGCTCCAGCGTGACGCCGATGTCATCTTCACCTCCTCCCTCGCCGACGGTATGAACCTCGTGCCCCTGCAATCCGCAATCGCCCAATCCTTGAAGCCCATGGGCGAGCGCGCGGTTATCGTGACGGGGAAGGGCGCCGGCGTCGCAGCCGCGTTCGCTGGTTTCGAACAGGATGGCCTGGTGACCGTTGACCCCCTCGATCCCGCCGCGATGGACGCCACCCTCCGGGCCGCCGTCGCCGGTGAACTGCCCCAGGTCAGCGACCGGCTCATCGCCGCCGTCCGCTCCCGCGATGCCCGCGCATGGGCAACCAGATTCCTGACCGACCTCGAGGAAATCCGATGCTGAGCCTTGCCGCCATCGAACAGTTCCGGACCATCGCCGCGTCGCGGCGGCCGCTGCTCATCGCCACCGACCTCGATGGCACGCTCTCGCCCATCGCCGCGCACGCCGCCGAGGCTCGCGTGCCCGCGCCCGCCCTGGCCGTCCTCGACCGCCTGGCCCAGGTCGCGCGCGTCGCCGTCATCACCGGACGCGACCTCAATACCGCCCGCCGCCTCGTGCCCTGCGAAGGCGTCGTCGTCATCGGCAGCCACGGCCTCGAGACCACCTTCGAAAGCGACCTTCTCCCCGGCGTCGACCGCGTGCGCCTCGGCGCCGCCCTCGAGCGCGTCGAGCAGAAGGTCGTCTCCGCGGTCCCGTCCGCCTACCTCCACGTCGAACGGAAGGCGATCTCGACCGCGTTCCACTTCCGCCAGACGCCCGAGCTCGAACACCAGCTGCGCAAGGCGCTCGAAAACCTCCCCGAAGAGCTGCGCCTGCGCGAAGGCCGCATGGTCCTCGAAGTGCTCCCTAACGCCCAGGGCGGCAAGGACCTCGCCCTCACCGCGCTCGCCCGCGCCTTCAAGGTCAAGTCCATCCTCGCGATGGGCGACGACCGCACCGATATCGCCATGTTCCGCGCCGGGCTCCAGCTCGAATCGGAAGGCATCCACGTGATGCTCGCGGGCGTTGCGGGCGGGTCGGAAACGCCGCCCGAGATCGCGGAGCTTTCGCACGTACTCCTGCGCAGCACCGATGAAGCCCTCGAAGCGCTCGAAACCGTGGCCCGCGCGATGGGCGTCTAACCCGCCGCGATCGCTCCCGGCGCCGCCGTCGCCTGGAACGCAGCCAGCATCGTCAGCCCCATCACCCGCAGGTCCGGGCTCGAACCCCCCTGGCCGGCACCGGCGATGCCCTGCGCCACACGGTCCCACACCTCGATCACGCTCGTGATCTGGTCATGATGCAGCGTCGAGTACGCCGCGCCGATGCCCTCCAGCGCCAGCCCCAGCGCGCGGCGGTCGACCTCTCCCGCGCGCGTCGCCGTCCACGCCAGCCGTGTCGCGAGGTGTTCCCAGGGCCAGCAGATCACCGTGTGCTTCCGGTCCTGGAGGGCCGCCTTGAAGCCATCGGCGGTGTGCCGCGCCACCAGCCGCGCCTCATCCCGCTCCTGGGGCGAAGGCTCTGCCGCGAACGCGCCCGGCGCCGCATACGCCGCCCCGATGACCACCGACGCCGAGTTCGCGATCGCCCGCTCAAGCTCCGCGAAGGTCAGGACCCCGACCTCGCGCGGGCCCGCGAATCGCTCAAGCAGCCATTCACCGAACACGGCACGCGAGGGTTCGGGCGGTGGCGGCGAGGCGCGCCGGAAGAGCTTCATACCCCGATCATCGGCGTCGTCCGCCCGCCGCGCTATCGGCCCACGCGAGACCTTACCCGGACGTTGTCCCCACTCCGTTACGTTCGAATCACCCCGCCGTCGCCGTGATCACTCGTAGAGTTGTTCGTACCATGATCGCAGTGGCTCCCCAGATTGTTGATTGCCCCCGGGACCCGGGCGTGGAGACCGCCCTTCGCTGCTCTCGCTGCGAAACGCCGATCTGCCCGAAGTGCCTGATTCAGAGCCCCGTTGGCGCGCGCTGCAAGGACTGCGCGAAGGTCTACAAATCCCCCATCTACACGCTGGGCACGGCCCACCTGGTGCGGGGCGGGCTCGCGGCCACGCTCGGGGGTCTCGCCATCGGCGCCGCCTGGATCGGGCTCACGCTCGCCCTCCCGCTCGGTGGCTTCTTCTCCATCTTCGTCGGCGCCGGCTTGGCCTGGGCGTTCACGAAGATGATGGACTTCGCGACCGGCCTCAAGCGCGGCCCGATCGTCGTCGGCTTCGCCATCGCCGGCATCCTCATCGCCTGGGGGATGCAGTTCCTCGTCTTCGACCCGCGCCTGGCGTGGTCGGGCGTCCTCGCCGTTGGCGTCGGCGCCTACCTCGCCTACCAGAACCTCCGGTAGCGCCTACTCCAGCACGATCCGGTGGCAGGTGACCGTGCGCTCGATGCCGTCGGCGCTCAGCGTGATCATCTGCACCGTGCGCGCGAGGTGGTCCGGCGATTCCGCCTCGATGTAGAGGACGATGTCGTGCGGCCCCGTGATCGTGTCCGCCGCGAGCAGCTCGGCGCCGTCCATCGGCAGCTCCCGCACGCTATCGAGCACGGCCCGCGCCCGTCCGATCTCGGTCTGAACGAAAACCCACCCGCGGAACGCCATGCTCGTGCTCCTCTTCGCCCTCGGACACCATACGTCGCCCGTAACCGGCGACCAATCCTCCCGACGCGAAGAACGCGTTGCATCCCGCCGTTTCGCACTCGCCGCCATTTGACCCTCAGTCGCGACACCGCATGTCGCGACAAAAGCCCACACTGCCATCCGTGACCACCGATACCATCACGATGCCCGCACGCGTGTCCGGCTTCGCCGCGTTCGTGCGCGATGACGACGGCCGCGAGCTGCTCCCCGCGACGTCCGCCGAGTGGCCCGATTGGGTCGCCGCGAGCCGGACCCGCAACTGGGCCCTTCGCGACCCTCTCCTCGATTGGCTGCACCTCCACGGCGCAGTCTACGGGTACGTGCCGGACCCTCCCGGCGACCCCCGCTGCGACTTCAGCGCGTTCGTTTTCGAAAAGGGCCGCGCCTTCGAAGCGGGCGTGCTCCGGCACATCGAAGCCCTCGCGCGCGTGTACGCCGTCCCGGGCGACGGGCCCGCGCACTCGATGTCCCTCGCCGCCTGCGACGATACGTTCGCCGCCATGCGCCGCGGCGAGGAGGTCATCTACCAGGGCGTCCTTCGCAACCCCGCCAACCAGACCTACGGCGCGCCCGACTTCCTCATTCGCAGCGATGTGCTCCACCGCCTCTTCCCGGACGCCCTCACCGGGGAGGAGGCCCGGATCCCTGCGCCCGCCCTCGGCGGCGGGCCCTGGCACTACCGCGTCGTCGATGTGAAGTTCACGAACCTCCAGCTCGATGCCCGCTGGGAAGCCGGCAACGACCACCTCCCCTACAAGGTCCAGGTCTGGCTCTACAACGAAGCCCTCGGCCGCATCCAGGGCTACCTCCCCGGCCACGCCTACCTCTTGGGACGCGGCTGGAAGAAGGGCACGAACGAAGCCGGAAGCGACAGCTGCATGGACCGCCTCGCGCCCGTCGCGCACTGCGCCGTCCCCGGTGGCCGCGCGAGGCCGTTGCGTGAAGTCGCCGATGAGGCCGTCGCCTGGATTCGCCGCCTTCGCCGCGAAGGCCACGCCTGGGACCCGGTCGCCGGCATCGGCCCCGAAATGCTTCCCAACCTCGCCAACGACTCGAACCAGCCCTGGACCGGCGCCGTGCGCGACATCGCCCGCCGCACCGAGGACGTCACGCTCGCCTGGATGGTCGGCGAAGTCGGCCGGGAGAAGCTCCGCGCGCTCGGCTACCGGCGCTGGACCGAGGGATGGACCGCCGCCCAGGCCGGCGTCAACAACGGCCGCGGCGGGAGCCTCGATTCCATCCTCGCCGTCAACCGCGAGCCCCTCGCCCCCGCCGTCAGCCCGGAGCGCGTAACCACCGAACGCGAGGCATGGGGTACACCACGCGGCGTCGAGTTCTACGTCGACTTCGAAACCGTCTCCAACCTCGATGACGACTTCAGCCGCCTACCCCTCCAGAACGGCCAGCCGCGCATCTTCATGATCGGCTGCGGCCACTACGAAGACGGCGAGTGGGTGTTCGAATGCTTCACCGCGCGCGACCTCACCCTCCCGTTCGAGGCCGAGATCGTCGAAGCCTGGCTCGAACACATGCGCGCCGTGCAGCAGCGCCTCGCCCCCGATGTCGAGCGGCCCCTCGTGTTTCACTGGTCTCAGGCCGAGCCCGTGAACCTGAGCAGCCTGCTCCAGTCGGCCCGCACCCGGCATCCCGATCGCGAAGCGAGCTGGATCGAACCCGAGTGGTACGACTTCCTCACGCGGGTCATGCGCGTCGAGCCCGTGATCGTGAAGGGCCCCATGGGGTTCGGCCTCAAGAACGTCGCGAAGTCGCTCAAGTGCCACGGCCTCATCGAGACCGAATGGGCCGACGGCGTCACCGACGGTCTCGGCGCCATGGTCGCGGCCTGGCGCTGCCACGCCGAGGCGCGCGCCGGCGGCGGCAGCATGTGCGACATCCCGCTCATGCGCGACGTCCAAGCTTACAACGAAGTCGATTGCCGCGTCATGGCCGAGGCCATCGCCTACCTCCGCGCCAACCACTGACGGCGCGCGTCGCGGTCTCATCCCCGTGCGTTGACAGCGTGCGCGCGGCCGGTATCGTACCCGCCGCAACGGGCCGGGATTCCGGCCCGATCCCCGCGACAGCGCGCCCCTGGCGCACCGCCGGCCGGCCGCGCACGCGCACCCAAGGAGCCGGCATGACCTACGAAAACCTTCTCTACGACAAGGACGGCCACGTCGCCGTCATCACCCTCAATCGCCCCGAGCGGCTCAACGCCCTCAGTCGCGGACTCCAGCAGGACTTCCTCGCCGTCATGGCCGAAGCCCGCGCCGACGACAGCGTCTGGTCGGTCATCATCACCGGCGCCGGCCGTGGCTTCTGCTCGGGCGCCGATATCTCCGGCCCCATGCCCGCCGGCGAACGCACCGTCACCCAGAACGAACGGCTCGACGAGTGGAGCTGGGTCGGCCGCCAGGCGCTCGCCGTCTACCACTTCGATAAGCCGACGATCGCCGCCATGAACGGCGTCTGCGCCGGCGCGGGCATGAGCCTCGCCCTCGGCTGCGACCTCCGCGTCGGCTCCGAGAACGCCCGTTTCCGCAGCGTCTTCCTCGAACGGAACCTCTCGCCCGACTCCGGCATGAGCTGGTTCATGCCCCGCATCATCGGCTACAGCCGCGCGATCGACCTCATCCTCACCTCGCGCGACGTCGCCGCCGAAGAGGCCTACCGCCTCGGCCTCCTCGACCGCCTGGTGCCCGCCGAGAAGCTGATGGACGAATCGCTGGCGCTTGCGAACCAGTTCGGCCAGCACCCCCCGATCGCCGTGCGCGCCGCCAAGCGCGTCACCCAGCAGAACCTCGGCAAGAGCCTCGAAGACGGCCTCCGCAACGAGCTCTACCACCTCAGCTTCGGCCGCGGCGCCCCGAACGACGCGAAGGAAGCCCGCGACGCCCGCGCCGAGCGCCGCAAGCCCAACTACACCGGCACCTGATTCGCCCGGGAGGCCCTTCGCGGGCCTCCCAATCCCGCCCACACCGACCGTGGCGGCTTACATCCTTTTCGGGCAGGTCATTCCCTCGCACGGCTGGCCGACGAGCCAGTAGAGTAATGCGGTAAGGATGCATTACGGAGGTCGCCCGATATGACCGCGCTCGCCCGGATCACCGCCAAAGGACAAACCACCATCCCCCGCGAGATCCGTGACGCCCTCAAGGTCGGCGCAGGAGACACGATCGCGTGGGACGTCGAACCCGACGGCACGGCCACCGTGCGCCGCGCCCAGCCCATCGATCTCGCGTATCTCCGCGCGCTCGAGACCACCCTAGAAGAGTGGGCCGGAGCGGCAGACGAGGAGGCATACCGTGACCTATGAGCGATTCACGGTGGTCCGCGTGCCCTTCCCGTTCAGTGACCGGCGCGCCACGAAGCATCGGCCCGCGGTGGTGCTTTCGAGCGCGACAGCGTTCAACACTCCGGCCGGTCACTCGGTGATGGCCATGGTCACGTCCGAAGGCAACCCGCCCTGGCCGCTCGATTGCCCCCTCGGCGATATCGCCGCCGCCGGCCTGCCCGCGCCTTCACGCGTGCGCTTCAAACTCTTCACCCTGGACCACCGGCTCATCCGCGGCGAACTCGGGCGCCTGGCCGAACCCGACCGTGCCGCCGTCAGCCGGGCCCTCGCCGTACTCCTGGATGCAGGCGACAAGACATAAAGTATCTCTCGCAAGAAGCTCATCGAAGTCGCCGTCCCGCTGAGGCCATCAAGGCTGCTGAGCACTACTTGACTTCATCACTCTAGAGTGATGAAGTAGCAGCATGGCGACGGAACACCTCCCACCCCCACTCCTCGAGCACATGGCCGAACGCTTTCGCGTCCTCGGCGATGCCACCCGCCTGGCCATCCTCCGCACCCTCATGGAGGAAGGCGAACTCAACGTCGGCGAACTCGTCGACCGCCTCGACACCACCCAGGCCAACGTCAGCAAGCACCTCCGCGTCCTTCTCGGCGAGGGCATCGTCGCGCGCCGTGCCGCCGGCACCGCCGCCTACTACTCCATCGCCGACCCCAGTATTCCCACCCTCTGCGACCTCGTCTGTACCCGCCTTCGCGAACAGAAAGCCGAGGAGGCCCGCATCTTCTCGCTCAGCTGAACGCCCCGCGGTCCTTCGTCTTTCGTCCCCAAATCATCACTCGATAGGTATGCAGGAATGAGTAGCGCTCCCTCCCCGCTCGCACGCCTCGGCCGCTGGTCTCACGGCCACCGCCGCACCGTCGTCATCGCCTGGGCGGTGATGGCGCTCGCCCTCGGCGTCTTCGCGCCGCGCCTCGAACACGCCCTCTCCGGCGCGATGTGGGAAGTCAACGGCAGCGACTCGCTCGCCGCCCGCCAGGTCATCGATCGCGAGTTCGGCGGCCTTTCGTCCCAGTCCGCCGCCGTCGTCCTCCAGAGCGCGACGCTCCCCGTCTCCGCTCCGGAGTTCCAGGCCCGCATCGCCGCCGCGAAGGCCGCCATCGCGGCGGAGCCCGCCTTCGGCCCGGTGGTGGAGCAGCCCGGTCCCGACGGCCGCACCGTCATGCTCCAGGCCGGCGCCCTCGTCGATCCCACCGAGGCCGTTCGCGCGGCCGAACGGCTGAACGAACCCATCGGCGACCTCAGCGACGGCCAGGTCATGGTCGCACTTACGGGCTCGCCCGCCTTCTGGGGCGACTTCAACGCCGTGAACAAAGACGGAATGATGAAGGCCGAGCTGCTCACCTGGCCCGTCACCGCCGTCATTCTCGTGCTCGCCTTTGGCACCCTGGCCGCCGCCGGGCTGCCGCTGCTGCTCGCGGGCGCCGGCCTCGTCTCCGCGATGGGCGTGCTCTACGGCATCACGCGCGTAACCGACCTCAGCATCTGGACGCTCAACTTCGCGATGATGTTCGCCATCGCGCTCGGCATCGATTACGCCCTCTTCATCGTCAGCCGCTATCGCGGCGCCCTGCACGCGACTCCCGGCGACCCGGGCACGGCTGCCGCGGTGACCATGGACACCGCCGGCAAGGCCGTCCTCTTTAGCGGGATCACCGTGCTCATCAGCCTCTCCGCCGTGCTGCTCGTGCCCATCCCGGCGTTCCGTTCGATGGCCGCGGGCATGATGCTCGCCGTCGCCTTCGTCCTCCTCGCTGCACTGACGCTGCTGCCGGCCGCCCTGGGTGGCTGGATCAACCGGCTCGCGCTCCCCTGGCACTCCGTGGGCGAACACCGCAGCCCCGCCTGGGAGCGTTTCGCCGCCCGCCTGCAGCCTCGTGCCGCACTCCTCGCCGTGGGCGTGACCGCCCTCCTCCTCGGCATGTCCGCGCCGCTCCTCGGCCTCGAAACCGGCATGCCCGGCATCAACGTCCTTCCCAAGTCGAAGCAGGCCCGCGAAGGCTACTCCGCCCTCGCCGCGAGCTTCGGCCCCGGCGGTCCCGGGCCAATCCAGGTCATCGTTCCCGCCGGGCAGGATGCGAATCGCGTCGCCGCCGCCATCACGGGGACCGATGGCATCGCCATGGCCTTTCCGCCGCAGCCGGGTGCCGGCGGCTCCAGCCTGGTCCAGGCCATGGCTACCACCGACCCTTCGAGCCGCGCTTCGTTCGAACTGATCGGCCGCCTGCGTGACGACCTGCCCACCGGAGTGCTCGTCGGCGGGCCCGTCGCCGAAAACCACGACCTCGATGCCACCCTCAGCGCGAAGGCGCCGCTCGTCATCGGCACCGTCCTCGTCCTCGGCTTCGTGCTGCTCCTCTTCGCCCTCCAGGCCGTGTTCATCGCGGTCGCGGGCGTGATTTTCAACCTGCTGTCGGTGGGCGCTGCCTTTGGGGTGGGTGCGCTGGCCTTCCAGCACGGCTGGCTTGCCGGCCCCATGGGCTTCGAAAGCCAGGGCTACCTCACGAGCTGGGCGCCGCTCTTCTTCTTCGCCCTCGTGTTCGCCATCTCGATGGACTACACGGTCTTCCTCCTCGCCTCCGCCCGCGAACACTACGAACGCTCGCGCGACGGCGCCGAGGCCGTGCGCGGTTCCCTCGCCCACACCGGCCGTCCCATCGTCGCCGCCGCCGGTGTCATGATCGCCGTGTTCTACACCTTTGCCATCGCCGGCCCGCTCCCCATGAAGGAGATGGGTATCATCCTGGGCACCGCCGTTGCGGTGGACGCCTTCCTCGTGCGGCTCGTCCTCGTCCCTGCCGTCCTCTATCTCGCCGGCGACCGTGCCTGGTGGCTCCCTCGCTGGGCCGACCGCATGCTCCCGGACGTCCGCTTCGCCCACTGATTCGTCCCCCGCGGGGCGGCAGGCACGCCGCCCCGCGCCCCTTCTCCTGGAGGATGCTCATGCTCGCTGAGAGCGATCGCGCGGGAAACTGGTTTGTCGATTTCATGGCTTCCACGGGCGGGCGTGTCGCCCGGGTAGCGCTTGGTGCGGCGATCATCGGGACTGGCCTGTTCGTGGTGGGTGGCGTGGCCGGGTTGGTGATGGCCGGGTTCGGGCTGGTCCCGATCGCCGCCGGCGTTGTGAACCTTTGTCCCGTGGCGCCCGCCTGGGGAGGGCCGTTCAATGGTGCGAGGTATTG
This sequence comes from Dehalococcoidia bacterium, assembly GCA_046328225.1. Classification (GTDB taxonomy): domain Bacteria; phylum Chloroflexota; class Dehalococcoidia; order Tepidiformales; family Tepidiformaceae; genus Amarobacillus. Next base: position 33,078 of record JAXLWZ010000006.1, read on the forward strand.
CCAGGCCCGGCGCCCGCGCTCGCCCCGGTCCGGCCACGGAGGTACGCCATGATCATCCGCCAGTTCCTCGCGAGCGCCCTCGGCGATGCCTCCTACCTGGTCGTCTCGGGCGAAAGCGCCGCCGTCGTCGACCCCCAGCGCGACGTGCGCCCCTACCTCGAAGCAGCGGCCGAACTGGGCACGACCATCCGCTTCGTCTTCGAAACCCACGTCCACAACGACTACATCTCCGGCGGCCGCGAACTCGCCGCGCTCGGCGCCGAAATCGTCGCGCCCGCCGGCAGCCAGCTCGAATTCCCGCACCGCGCCGTGGGCGACGGGGATGCCGTCCGCGTGGGCAACGCCACCCTGCGCGCCGTCGCCGCACCCGGGCACACCTACGAACACACCGCCTACCTCGCCATCGACGAGGACGGCGCCACCCGCGGCGCGTTCACCGGCGGCGCCCTCCTCATGGCCGCGGCCGGCCGCAGCGACCTCCTCGGGCCGGACCACGAAGAGGAGCTGACCCGCCTCCAATGGGAGACCGGCCACCGGCTCGCCGCCATGCTCACGGGCGATGCCGAGATCCTCCCCACGCACGGCGCGGGGTCGTTTTGCAGCTCGTCCGGCACCGGCATGGAGCGCCGTGCTGCCCTCGATGTCGAACGCGCGCGCAATCCCGTGCTCGTCTCCCCCAGCTTCGAGGTCTTTCGTGCGCTCCATCTCGGCACGCGGCCGCCCATCCCGGGCTACTACCGGCACATGGCGCCCGTGAACCGCCAGGGTCCGCGCGTCTACGGCGAACCTCCTCGGCCCGCGCCGCTCACGCCAGACACGCTCGAACACCTCCTCCGCGAAGGCGTGCCGGTGGTCGATATCCGCCCGCGCGCCGGCTTCGCCGCAGGCCACATCCCGGGCACCCTCAGCATCGAAGCCAGCGACGCCATGCTCGCGTACGTGGGCTGGCTGCTCCCCTTCGACAGCCCCATGGCGCTCGTCTCCACCGCCACCACGGACGCCGACGAGGCCACTATCGACCTCTTCCGCATCGGCTACGAACAGGTGCGCGGCGCCATGCCCTTCGACCTCTGGACCGGTCCCACGGGCGCCGTCCCCGTCGCCACCATCGCCGAGGCGCGTGCCACCATTGCCCGCAACGCCGCCACCGTCATCGACGTCCGTTACGCCCACGAGCAAGAGCAGCTTCCCCTCCCGGGGGCCCTTCGCCGCCCTATCGACCAACTGCCCGAGTGGATCGACGGTGTCGCCCGTGAGCCCACGCTCGTTGTCTGCGCCAGCGGCCAGCGCGCCTCCACGGTGGCGAGCTTCCTCCAGGCGCGGGGCCTACCCGTGACCGCCGTCATCGATGGCGGCGCCGCCGACCTCATCTGACGCCGTACAAAGGAGAGACACGATGGAACCCGTCATCAGCTATCGCATCGAAGCACCGCTCGCCGAGGCCGAGGCTGCCGTCCGGGCAGCCCTCCAGGCCGAGGGCTTCGGCATCCTCACCGAGGTCGATGTCACCGCCACGCTCCGTGCGAAGCTCGGCATCGAAACGAAGCCGTATCGCATCCTCGGCGCCTGCAACCCGGGCATCGCGCACCGCGCCATGAGCGCCGACCCCCACGTCGGCGCCTTCCTCCCCTGTGGCCTCGCCATCTACGAAGAGCCCGCGGGCGTGACCACCGTCGTGCTCCAGGACCCGGGGATGATCGCGGCCGCCTTCACCGCCGATGGCCTGGCCGAAGCCGCCACCGAGGCCCGCGACCGGCTCGTTCGCGCGCTCGCGACCGTCGCCGCGCCCGCCTGACCCCAAGAGGAGCATCACAGGAGCCACCGATGAACGAACGCGAACTCACCAACCTCGCCGAAGGCAACGGCTACCGCATCCAGGTCACCGGCAGGGACCACGCATGGGTGCTGGATGAGGCCGTGGCCAAGGGCGGCACGAACGCCGGCCCCTCGCCCGTCGAATCCTTCCTCGGCGCGCTCCTCTCCTGCCTGACCATGTCGTTCCAGTTTTCGGCGCGCCGCAAGAACGTCGCCGTCGAACGCATCGAGGGCTGGATCGCCGCGAACGAGACGAAGTACATCGAGCGCATCGCCATCGAACTCCAGGTCTGGAGCCCCGCCGCCGAGGACGAGGTCCGCGCGCTTCTGCCCTTCGCCGAACGCGGCTGCTTTGTGAAGAACACCCTCAAGCCCGAGATCGAGCTCTCCATCGAGCTGGTGGTGAACCCCGGGGAAAGCGCCTAGCCCGGCCACGGCCGAACGGCCGCGTCTCATACCCCCGATTGGCGGCGGTTTTCGGCGCCGCACCCGCCTACGCTCGATCGCGGAGGTAAGGGAGTGACACGACTGGTGCGTGGAGCGACGCGCTGGTTGGGCTTTGCCGCGCTCGCTGTCGCGGCCAGCCTGGCCATGGGCGCCTGTTCAGGGGGCGGCGATGATGTCGCGGCGACGGTCCCGGCCGCGGCCCGCCCGCTCGATTCCACGGGCATCATCGCCTACGTCGATAGCGATGGCTGCATCGCGCGCGTCACGCCCGCGGGCGAATCCGCCGGCCAGCCGTACTGCCCGTCCACCAGCTACGGCGTGTCCTACATTTCCTGGCTCGATGCCGACACCATCGCCTACAACACCCCCGAAGTGCAGCGCACCGGCTGGCGCAAGGTCGACTTCCGCCGCAACGTCGATGAGCCCCTCGCCGTCCTCGAATCGCCTCGCGTGCTCATCTACGGCCAGCCCCAGGTCTACTCCATGGACGGCGAACAGCTCGGCGTCGGCGATGCGGGCGAGGTCTACCGCGTCGAGGACACGGGCAACGTCGTCATCTTCACTCCGCCGAAGAGCGAGGCCGGCGACTTCACCCGCATCGCCACCTGGGCCCCGGACGCGAAATGGGTGCTCCTTGAGCGCGGCTCCGGCAAGGCGCTCTGGGCCGTGAAGCGCGATGGCACCGGCCTTCGCCAGGTCGCTAAGGAGAGCCGCGGCCTCGTCTCCTGGTTCATGCCTACGGCCGGCGTCCTCCCCCATCCCGACCTCACCTGTGCCCTCCCCACGGAGAGCACCTACCTCTGCCGCGTCGCTCCGCGCACGCCCATCGATGCCGGGATCGTCGACCCCGTGGAGACCGGCGGATGGCTGAACATCTCCTGGTCCCCGTGCCCCGGTGTCACCGGGTACGAGCTCTGGATCATGCCCGCCGGCTCCGAGACGCCCATCGTCACGAAGCTTTCCGGCGGCACGGCCTACCACGCCGAGCTCAGCACCTTCGCCAACAACATGGCCGGCACCTGGCACTGGAAGGTCCGCACCTACATCGGCACCGCGCCCGGCGGTTGGAGCGAAGAGCGCACCTTCACCGTCGGGCCCGCCGCCCGTGCCGCCGCCATCCCTTGAGTTTGTCCCGCGAAGCGGCCGAAGGTAGGCTTCGTGCCAATGGCAGACCAATCACTCCTCACCGATGAGATCCGCGCCCTCGTGGGCCAGGCGACCGAATCCCGCGAGGCCGTCGTCAGCGAAGAGGCCGTGCGCCGCGCCGTCGGCGTCTACGGCGGCGAAGTGCCCTCCCTCAAGGAAGGCGGCATCGTCCCCGGTTTCGTCCTCACCGGCCTCATGCCCGAAGGCGACAACATCCGCATCCCGAACCTCCTTCCCAAGTCCGTGCTCGTGTCGAACGAGTTCGCCATCGAACGGCCCCTCGTCCTCGGCGAGCGGCTGATGGCCCGCTCCCGCATCGCCGATATCAGCGAGCGCCTCGGCGGCCAGTTCGGCCACGGGCTGTACGTCCGCAGCGAGCAGGAGTTCCGCGGCCTCGATGGCGAAATCGTCGGGCGCACCGCGAGCACCCTCATGCACTACGACCCCGCCGGCGCGGAGGAACGGCGATGACCGTCGACCTCGCGACCCTCAAGGAAGGCGACGAGATCCCCGTCAGCGAAATGACGCCCGGCGCCGACCACGTCCGCAACTACTTCGGCAATTCCAAGACCGCGCCCCCCTTCTTCTTCTCCGAAGAGGCGGCGAAGGCCCAGGGCATGCCCGGCATGCTCGTGCCCGGGCCGCTCAAGGTGGGCATCCTCTATGGCGCCGTCGAACGCTGGCTCGGCGATGCCGGTTACGTGCGTGCCATTCGCGCCGCCCACCGCCGCCCGGATGTCCAGGGCCGCACCATCCAGATCGGTGGCACCGTGGCCCGCGTCTACGAAGAAGACGGCAAGCGCCGCGCCGACCTCGAGCTCTTCATCGTGAACCAGGACGGGCAGCCTTCCGTTCGCGGCTTCGGCACCGTCGAGTTCTGGGACCGCTGACCGCCGCACCCGATGCCACGCAAGAGGCCCGGCAATTCGCCGGGCCTCTCGCGTTTCAGGCCCCCGAGACGGCCCGCTCCAGCAGTGGCTGCGGCGCGTAGATCACACCATCCTTGATGACGGTGCCGATGGAGCGCGTCGCGTGGATGTCCTCGAGCGGGTCATTGGTCAGGATGAGCATGTCTGCGCGCCTGCCCACGGCAATGCTGCCGATCTCGTCTGCCTTCCGTAGCACGCCGGCCGCGCCGTGCGTCGCGAGCCGCAGCACGTCCGCCGCCGGGATCCCGGCCTCGACGAGCAGCGCCAGCTCGCGATGCAGCGAAAAGCCCGGCACCTGGTTCGGCGCCGCCCCCACGTCGGTGCTGGGCACGACGGTCCCGCCGGCCTCGAACACCATGCGCAGGAACTCCAGCTGGTTGGCACGGGCACGCAGCCCGGTCTCCGCGTCGGCGCCCTCAAGCGACATGGGCGGCGGCAGCGGGTTCCCGGCCTTCTCGGCTTCTTCACGAAGCCGCCGCATCTGCTCCATCTGCGCCGCGCGCCGGTCCGCGAGCCCCTTCGGCGTGTACTTCAGGCCCGGCTCCTCCAGCGCCTCGCGCGTCGCCATCCCCCCCGTGATGAGCACCGTCGTTGGGCTCAGCGCCACATCCCGGCTCACCAGCAGCTCCACGAATCGGTGCACGTAGTCCGCCTCCAGGTCCGCGTTTGCCCAGCCCGCGTTGAGCCACGTCCAGTAGTTCGGGATGAAGCCGTTCCCCTCCTCGCGCGGGTGCCGGTACTCCGGCGGCACGACGTCCTGGTAGATGGTCGCGTGGACATGCTCGAGGCAGTTGATGCCCGCCTCGATCGCCTCCGAGGCCCACGTGCGCGAAAGGTGCCCTGTGACCGGCAGCCGCCCGCCAATCCGTTCGATGAACAGCCGCACCAGGTCCGGCCGAAGGCCCGCGTAGAGCTTGAATCCGTCAACGCCGCGCTCCGTCAGCTCGTCCACGGCGCGTTCGGCCGTCGCCGCGTCGGGGATGAGCCAGGTGAGGCTGTCGGCTTCCGTCCCGCCACGGGGCGCGAGCGCTCCCGCCGCCCGCCCGAAGATCGCCGGGATGCCGTCGAGCAGCGGCCCGTAGGTGAAGACGCGCGGCCCCACCTTCTCGCCCGCGTTGATCGCATCGCGCAGCGGCACCAGGTTCGCGGGCGCGCCGCCGACATCCCGCACGCTCGTCACACCCGTCCCGAGCCACGCCGGCAGCGCGTCCTCGCCCCCGCTCAGCTCCACATGCACGTGCATGTCGATGAGCCCGGGAATGACGAACCGCCCCGTCGCGTCTATGACCTCCGACCCCTCCGGGGCCGGCAGCTGGCTCGCGGGCGCCACTGCCGCGATGCGCCCGGCTTCCACCAGCACGCTCGTCGCCGGCTGTGGCGGGCTGCCCGTCCCATCGAACACGGTCGCGTTGCGAATGAGGAGCGGTCGGTCGTTCATGGGGCCTCGTGGGTGCGAAAGTGGGCGGAGTGTAGCCGGTTTCGCCCACCGCTGGCACCGGCGCCCCACGCGCCGTCCGCCTATGATGGCGAGCCATGGAAGCCAACCAGCTCTTTGATCTCTCCGGCAAAGTCGCCCTGGTGACGGGCGGGAGCCGCGGCCTCGGCCGCTCCATGGTCCTCGCCTTCGCCGCCGCCGGCGCCGATGTCGTCATCGCCAGCCGCAAGCTCGATTCCTGCGAGGAGCTCGCCGCCGAGGTGGAGAAGACCACCGGCCGCGCCGCACTCCCTGTCGCCTGCCACGTCGGCGAATGGGACCAGGTCGAGCACCTCGCCGAGGCCGCCTACGCCCGCTTCGGCCGCATCGATGTCCTCGTCAACAACGCCGGCATGTCGCCCCTCTACGACAACGTCGCGAACGTCAGCGAGTCCCTCTACGACAAAGTTCTCGATGTGAACCTCAAGGGTCCCTTCCGCCTGACCTCCATCGTCGGCACGCGCATGGCCGAAGGCGAAGGCGGGTCCGTGATCATGGTCTCCAGCACCGCCTCCTACCACTCCGGCGCCGACATCATCCCCTATGGCGCCGCCAAGGCCGGGCTCAACAACATGACCCTCGGCTTCGCGAAGGCGCTCGCGCCGAAGGTCCGCGTGAACTGCATCGTCCCGGGGCCGTTCCTCACCGACATTTCGAAGGCCTGGGACATGGAGTCGTTCAACGCCCGCGCCGCCACCACCATCCCCCTCCGCCGCGGCGGCCAGCCGGACGAAGTCGTTGGCGCCGCGCTCTACTTCGCCAGCGCCGCGTCCAGCTTCACCACGGGCGCCATCCTCACCATCTCCGGCGGCAGCGGCATCTAACCCGGAAACAGCGAGCCCGTGACCACCTGGCCACGGGCTCGCTGAAGGTCCCCGGAAGTCGGGACTACACCACTCGCCACTGCACGAGCGCGATGTCGGCCTCCGGGTGGTCTTCGTATTCGACCACCACCTCCGACCCGATCACGATCTCCTGCATCGGGTCGCCGAGCAGGTTGCCCACCATGCGCACGTTGCCGGCGTCGGGCAGTTCGACCAGCACCACCAGGTACGGGCACGCGCCCTTCAGCGCTGGGTGGACCGGGTGCCACACCCGCTCCCAGCTGTAGATGCGCCCTCGCCCCGAAACCTTGTGCCAGCCGAGGTCGAACGAATGGCACTTGTGGCAGATCCACTCGGGCCCGAACTGGAACGCCTGGCACTTCTCGCAGCGCTGCACCACCAGCTCGTGCTGCTTCGCCGCGTCCCAGAATCCCTGGTCCAGCCCGTCCGGCGCCGCCGCCGGCAGCGGCAGCCCCGCGGGCAGGTACGCCTTCTCCGTGGTCGCTGTGTTGCTCGTCATGGCAGCCTCCTAAGCCCGCAGAATGAGGTCGCTCACGGGCTGCACCATCGGGCCCGAGCACACCATCGAGATGTCGACCTTCTTCACCTGTGCGGTCGATGTACCCCGCACCTGGCGCACCGCTTCCGTGATGAGCTCGAGCCCGTGCATGTAGCACTCCGCCAGGTTCCCGCCGCTCGTGTTCAGCGGCAGCTTCCCGCCGTCGAAGCGGAAGTTCTCGGTCGTCATGAAGTCGTCGACCTCATCCGGCCCGCAGAACCCGTGCTCGACCAGGCTCATCATCACGCCGCCCGTGAAGTTCTCGTACGACTGGCAGACGTCCACGTCCTTCGGGCTGATGCCCGCCATGCCCCAGAGCCGCTTCGCGACGGTCTTGAAGTTCGAGGTCGCGTAGTCAGGCGCGTTGTGCGCGGGCGCCGCCTGCCGGTAATCCGAACCCTGCGACGCCGCGATCACGATGGCCGGCTTCTGGCGAAGGTCGCGCGCCCGTTCCGCCGTCGTGAGAATGACCGCCGCGGCGCCGTCGTTCTCCATGCAGCAGTCGAACAGCCGGAACGGCTCCACGATCCAGCGGGCGCCGTCGTACGACTCCGAACTGAGCGGGCTGCCGTGCATGACGGCCCGCGCATTCCGCTGGGCGTGCGCGTAGGAGGTCAGCGAAATCGCCTTCTGCGCCGCGTGCCCGCCGTTGTGCTCATACATGAACCGCTGCACGCGCATCGCGAACGACTGCGCCGGCGACATCAGCCCGTACGGCGCCGTGTAGGCCGGGCCCCCGGAGACCGTCTTCGCCTGCGTGCCCTGCCCGAAGCGGCCGAACTGGCCCTGCGCCAGCCCGCGATACACCACCACGTACTTCGAATAGCCCGCGACCAGTGCCGCGCAGGCGTTGGCCATCGCGCCTGAGCCGCCGCCGCCGCCGCCGCCCCAGAACATGTTCGAAAAGCTCACATCCTCGCAGCCGAGCGCCGCCGCCAGCCGCGGCGGGTCGTTCCGGTCATTGCTATACGATGCGAAGCCGTCGATCTGGCGCGGGTCGATGCCGGCATCTTCCGCTGCCGCGATGATCGCCTGCAGTGTCAGCTGCATTTCGCTGACCGGGGCCCCGCCCCGCTTGTAGTACGTCGTCTCGGCGATGCCGACGACCGCTACCTTGTCCTTTACCGTGTAGTCGCTCACGTGCCCTCCTCGTGGCTGCCCCGGAATCAATGGACGTTTGATTCGAACGCGGTTTGATTATTGTGATCGCGCACGCCGCGTCAAGCCTGAACGAACGCGCAAACTGCACGTACAATCGCTGGCGGTGCCACGGAGGGCCCTGTGACCAAGATCCGAGACCGCGACCAGCTCGTCGAAGCCGCCGCCCGCGTGTTCGCTCGCAAGGGCTTCGATTCGGCCAGCATGGAGGACATTGCCGCCGAGGTGGGCGTCCTCCAGGGAAGCCTCTACTACCACGTCAGCAGCAAGGCGGAGCTGCTCTTCCTCGTCCAGCACCGCCGCCTCATGGCCATCAACGCCGCCCTCGATGAAATCGCCGATTCCGCCGAACCCCCGGCCGAGAAGCTGCGGCACGCCATCGGCGAACATCTGCACTACCTCGAAACCAACTATCCCGAGTCCCGCAACTGGTTCACCGAGCCCGGCCGCGGCACCGACAACGGCGACGCCCGCGACGACATTCGCGAGCTGAACCACCGCTACGGCGGCATCTGGGTGCGCATCATCCGCGAAGGCATCGAATCCGGCGCCTTCCGCGCGGGCGTCGATCCCGGCACCGTCGCTCGTGGCATCCTCGGGATGTGCAACTGGGTGCCCCGTTGGTACCGCCGCGAAGGCGCACGCTCCATCGACGAAATCATCGCCGACCTCTCGGAGATGGCCGTCCGCGGCCTCCTGCCCTGACGCCTACGCCTCGCCCAGGAAGCGGATGACGCCTGCCACCGCCGCCGGGTCCTGGCGCAGGAACAGGTGGCCGCCCTCGAAGAACTCCAGCCGCGACCCAGGGATGCGCCGTTGCAGCGTCTCCAGGTTCTCCGGCGGCGCGATGCCGTCGTACTTCCCGCCGCAGATGTACACCGGCATCGTGAGCGACGGCAGCCGTTCATAGGTGTCGTGGTGGCGCCGCGCCTCCAGTTGGCGGCCCGCTCCCTCCATCCGGCCTGGCTCGTTCGCGCCCACGGCCGCCAGCGCCACGGCGTCGTCCACCATTGCCTGGAAACGGCCCGGGTCGCGCTCCTTGATCGCGGCGTTGCGGGTGTCCGAAACCAGCAGGTTCGCGGCGGCGCGGGCGGCCGGCTCCATGCCGTGGAATTCGTGCAATGGGTACGACGCGTGCGCGCCGCCCGCCGACGTGCACGCCAGCACCAGCCGCTCGATACGCGCGCCGTGCCGCAGCGCGAACTCCTGCGCCACCATCCCCCCGAACGACACGCCCATCACCAGGCAACGCTCCCAGCCCAGGGCGTCGAGCAGCGCCGCCGCGTCGTCGGCGTAGTCGGCCATCGTGTAGACCGCGTCCGGACGGCTCGTCTGCCCGAGGCCCCTCTGGTCGTACGAAAGCACCGTGAAATGCCCCGGGAGCGGCCCATCGAACACGCTCGGCTTCCGCCGCAGGTCGCCCCCGGTGCCGGTGATGTAGAGCAGCCGCGGGCCGTCCCCGTGGATCTCGTAGTACACGGTCAGGTCGCGAACGGTGACGAAGGGCATGGCGAAGCTCCGCGCGGTGGTGGCGCGGAGTCTACGCGCGAACGTGCCCGCCCGTGAGCGCTACGCCGGGTTCTGGAACACTTCCATGAGCACGAAGTTCGACGCCGTCGGGTGCACCCAGACATTCGTCGTGCCCGGCGCGCCCCGCGTCACCCGGCCGCCCGCCGCCTCCACCTGCTTCGTGAACGCATCGGTGTCCGCCGCGTCGAACGCCAGCAGGTAGATCCCCTCGCCGTGCGGGTTGAACGGGTTTACCCGCTCCTTCATCAGCCGCGCGATGGGGCTTTCGTCGCTCACCGGGCAGATGAGGTGCATCAGCGTCTTTCCCTCGTACCCCATCGGCACGAAGTCGAAGTTCCCGATGCGGTTGAACGCCTTCTCGCCCGTCGGCTGCATCGCGAAGCGTGCCTTGTAGTTCTCCACCGATGCTTCGAGGTCGTGCACCGCCACCGTGTAGTGCTTGAATGTCAGTGTTTCCATCATTTCCTCCAGGTTCCCTGGCAGGCCGCGGTGCTTAGCCCACGACCCCGTCTGCGTACAGCGTCCCGATCTCGTCCTCGCCGTAGCCGGCTTGCTCCAGCCACTTCAGCGTGTCCCGTCCCAGCGCGGGCGATGCCCCCTGGGCCGCCATCGGCGAGGCGTGGAACTTGAGAATCGGCGCCACCATTTGCTGCGGCCCCGAAAGGTCGTGCTCCAGCGAGACCATGTACTCGTTCGCCACCACCTGTGGGTGGCTCGACATTTCGTCCGCAAACAGCACCGGACCGACCGGCACGCCGTGGTCTTCGAAGCGCTTGATCCAGTGGTCCGTCGCTTTCGAGGCCACGTGCTCCTCGATCGCCGCCACCTGCTCCGTCGCCCAGGCCACATATTCCGGGTTGAGCACGTCGTAGTTCGGGTCGGCCTGGCCGAGGAACTCCGTCTCCAGCGCCGCCCGCACCTTCGCCCAGAGCGACGGCGAAAGCGCCCCCACGGCGATCGCGCCATCCTTCGTCCGGTAGGTGCGGTAGTAGATGTTCGGCGCCAGCCGCTGCGTCCGCGATACCGCGAGCATCTCCTCGTAGGTCGCGCCCTGCGCATGGATCTCGCGGCGCTTGTCCCGCAGCTTGTTCCGCAGCGTCTCATCGGCCACGGGCAGCTCCATCACGGCGCTTCCCTGCACAGCCAGCGCCGTGGCCATCAGGCTCGCCTCCACCAGCTGGCCCTCGCCAGTCCGCTCCCGGTGGAAGAGCGCCGAGGTCACCGCCCACGCCACCGTGAGCCCGGTCGCGTAGTCCGCCACCGCGGTCGCCGTCACCACTTCGGGCTTGCCGCCGGGCCCGAGCTTCGCGTCGGCCGCCATGAGGCCCGTCACCGCCTGCACGACGATGTCGTACCCGGGCTTCGAAGCCCACGGGCCCTTGCGTCCGAACGCTGTGATATCGACATAAATGAGATCTGGCCGGATCGCCTTGAGCGTGTCGTAGTCGATGTTCAGCCGCTTCGCCACGTCCGGGCGATAGTTGATGACGACGACATCGACGGTCGGGATCAGCCGGTGCACGATCTCCTGCGCCCGCGGGTCGCCGGCCGAAAGCACCAGCGAGTCCTTCCCGCGGTTCAGCGACTGGAAGACTTTCGACTCCAGCGGCATGAACGGGCCGTAGATGCGCCACGGCTCCCCACCCGGCGGCTCGACCTTGATGACTTCCGCGCCCTGGTCCGCGAGCATCATGCACGCGAACGGACCCGCGATGATCTGGGTGAATTCCAGCACGCGGATCCCCGCGAGCGGACCTGATGCCATGGTTGCCTCCCTGGCGTACGTTGCGTGGCGCGCATCCTACGGACCTCGCTCCACCCGCGCCACGGCCGGTCATCACCCGTGCGCACCGCCCGCGCCGGTGGCAGAATCCCCGCGTGATGCTCCGGCTGGGTGTGCTCGAAGGCGACGGCATCGGCCCCGAGATCGTGCCGGCGGCCCTCGCCGCAGCCGACGCGGCCCTTCGCCGCGCGAACACCGCCGTCGAATGGGTGCCGCTGCCGGTCGGCCTGGCAGCCATCGCCGAGCACGGTTCCGCGCTCCCACCGGCCACGGTCGCGGCCCTCGAAGCCCTCGATGGCTGGGTTATGGGCCCCCACGACAACGCGTCCTACCCGCCCGCTCACCGCGCCGTGCTCAATCCCAGCGGATTCCTGCGCAAGCACTTCGCCTTCTACGCCAACATCCGCCCCGCGCGCACCTTCCGGAACGTGCCCGCCACCGTGCGCTCCGCCGACCTCGTCATCGTTCGCGAAAACACCGAAGGCTTCTACGCCGACCGGAACACCTTCGCCGGCACGGGCGAGTTCATGCCCACGGCCGATGTCGCCATCACCATGGGCGTCTTCACCCGCGCCCGCATCGAACGGATCGCCCACGAAGCGTTCCGGCTCGCACGGCGCCGCCGCCGGCACGTCACCATTGTGCACAAGGCGAACGTCCTCGCCGCGACCGCCTTCTTCCGCGACATCTGCCGCGAGGTAGGCGCAGGCTACGACGATGTCGCCCTCGACGACGTCCACGTCGACGCCATGGCCGCACTCCTCGTCCGCCGTCCCGCCGATTTCGATGTCGTCGTCACCGAGAACATGTTCGGCGACATCCTCTCCGACCTCGCGGGCGAACTCACCGGATCCCTGGGGCTGGCCGCTTCGCTCAACGCCTCGGAGCGAACGGCGATGGCGCAGGCCGCGCACGGCTCGGCGCCGGATATCGCCGGGCAGGGCATCGCCAACCCCTCGGCCATGATCCTCTCGACCGCGATGCTCCTGGAATGGCTCGCTGCCCGCCACGACGATGCCCGCCTCGCTGAGGCCGCTGCCCGGTTGTCCACGGCCGTCGATCGCACCCTCGGGCTGGAGATCTTCCCCCGCGACCTTGGCGGCAGCGTCACCACCGCTGCCTTCACCCGCGCCGTCATCGCCCAGATCTTCCCGGAATGACCCGGGGTCGACGCTCGCGCCCGCGCGCGGCATGCTTCCCCGTCGGGGCGGCCCCGTACGGAGCGCCCGCGAGGTTTGTATGACCGCTGAACCCGTCCAGCGCTTCGTCGAATCGCAACGCGTTCCAATCTCGGTCTGGGACTGGGGAAACGAATCCGCGCCGCCCCTCGTGCTCGTCCACGGCGGCCGTGACCACGCCCGTTCATGGGATGGCACTGCCGAGGCCCTTCGCGACACCTTCCACGTCGTCGCCTTCGACCTCCGCGGCCACGGCGACAGCGGCTGGACCCCGGGAGGCAACTACGGCCTCCCCGACAACGCCCTCGACCTCGTCCGCGTGATCGAAACCGTCGGCTCGCCCGCGACGGTGGTCTCCCACTCCTACGGTGGGTCGGTGTCGTTGCTCGCCGCCGGCGCCTACCCCGAGCACTTCAAGTCGCTGGTCGTCATCGAAGGGACGCACTCCCTCAATCCCGGCGAAAACGACCGCGTCGGGCCGGCCTGGGTGCGCCGCTGGGGCGACCGCCTCCGTTCCTTCGAAACCCAGGAGCCGCGCGTCTACCCGGACCTCGAAGCCGCCGAGCAGCGCATGAAGGAAGCAAACCCCCGGCTGCCCGACGCCATCCTCCCGGGCCTCGCGGGCTACGCGTCGAAGCCGGTCGATGGCGGATACATCTGGAAGTACGACCTCTGGGTCAACGGCCGCACCTCCATGGAGGTGCGCCGCAGCGAGCTCCCGGCCTTCTGGGAGGCCATCACCTGCCCGGTGCTGCTCCTGCTTGGGGGCGAATCGGCCTCGCGGCGGCGCCAGCATCCCACGCCCGAGAACCACATCAAGGGCCTCCGCACCGTCGAAATCCCCGACGCAGGCCACTGGATCCACCACGACCAGCCGGCCACCTTCCTGCGCGAGGTCCGCGGCTTCCTCGGCGTGTAGCGGCGGCTCGCACCGCGGCCTGCCGGTATATTGGCCGCTGTGCCGTCGCGCCTCCGCGTCCTGATTCCGATCGTTGTCGCGCTCGCCGTCCTGGCGGTGGGTATCTGGCTCACGTCCGCCCTCGAAACCGGCGGAGGCGGGAACGACGACGCCCTCGTCGCAGCCGAACAAACCGCCGCCCGCGAGGATGCCGAGGGCACGCCCACCAGCGCGCCCGGCGCCACCCGCACTCCTGCCAGGACGCCGACTCCCGGGCTCACGGCCACCGCCACCCGTCCCGGCGCCACCGCGACGCGCTCGGCGGCCACGGCGACACGCACGCCTACAGCCGCCTCCGGCGTTCGCCGCGACCTTGAAGCCGACGAAGCCCGTGGCGGGCACACCCTCTCCCGGCACGTGGGCCGGACCGACGACGAGCTCCGCGACCGCCTTCGCCGCGAACCCGACATCTCCGCCGCCTCCACCTACACGAACCAGGATATCGCCGAGCGCGCCGTCGGCCAGGCGATCCGCGACGACCGCACGAAGATCACCAGCTGGGAGAAGTCCGCATCGCACCCGAACCTCGTGCTGCGCGTCACGATGTCCACCACCGTCGGGCGCAGCATCCGGCAGGGCAGCTCCACCGCGAAGGATGTGAAATCGGCCGTCGTCGTCCTGAAGTGGGCCGGTTCCGGCTGGTATGTCCTCACCAGCTACCCGGAGGACCGCTGATGGCCGCGCACCCCACGGCCGCGGACTTCCCCGCCCTCGCCACCTTCCTCGACGGCTATTTCCACGAGGACTTCCGCGCGCTCTATGGCTCACCCGTCGAAGCCGCCCTCGAGTTCACCCGCGACGCCGATTTCGGGCTCCGCGCCGACGTCGATGCCGAGTTCCGCGCGGTTCGCCGCATCCTCGCGTCCCTGGGCGAACCGGACTGGATCGATGTCCTTCCCACCATCGGCGGTGCGTGGCGCCCCGGCTCCCTCGCCGACATCGACGCCGTCCTCGACGTCCTCGAAGCGTCGCTCGACTGACCGAAGGAGGCCGCCGTGGAGGCAATGCCGCCCGCCCCGGGCCAGATCGTCATCCTCAACGGGCCACCCCGCGCCGGGAAGTCGAGCATCGCCGCCGCGCTGCAGGACACACCCGATCGCACCTGGATGACCCTCGGCGTCGACGCCGCGATGCGCGTGACCCCGGCCCATCTGCTGCCCGGCGTTGGCCTCCGCCCCGGCGGCGAGCGCCCTGACCTTGAGCCCTTCGTTCGCGCCCACTTCGCCGCGCTGTATGACTCCGTGGCCGCCCACGCCCGCCACGGCCTGGACATCGCCATGGACCTCTCCGGCCACGACGCCTATTCGCATCCGCTCGGCGTCCACCGAGATGGCGCGCTCCGGCTCACGGGGCTGCCCATCCTCTTCGTCGGCGTCCACTGTCCCCTGCCGGTCATCCTCCAGCGCCGTCGCGAAGCCGGATACCTTTCCGCCGAAAACGACCAGGCGATACCCGAGCCGGTCCTCCGCTGGCAGCGCGAAGCCCACAACCCTGGCATCTACGACCTCGAACTGGACACCTCCGAGCGTTCCCCGGCCGAGTGCGCCACCGCCATCCGCGACCGCCTCGCGAGCGGCCCTCCCGGCACCGCGTTCTGGCGCGCCTGGCCACCGTGGCCGCTTGCCCACGGCAGCCAGGCCCGGTAGCGTTCGCACTCCGGCGATGGGGTCCTGCCGTTAACCGCCCCGGGGCGCCCCGGGAGCTGATGACTCCTACGATTCCGTAGGAGCCCGTGCCCATGCCAGTTCCCTGTTTCCAGCTCCCGGTCCGCGCACGCCCCGCCGGGCTCCGTGCCGCCGTGCGATACCTGGTCACCTGGTTCGTGCTCGTCACCCCGGTCGCCGTCGCCGCCGGCACCGCCGCCGCCCTCTTCCTCTGGTCCCTCGATCGCGTTACCCGGGAGCGCTTCGAACACCCCTGGCTGCTCTTCCTGCTCCCGGCGGCGGGACTCGCCAGCGCCGCGCTCTACCACCGTTTCGGCCGCTCGGTCGAAGCCGGCAACAACCTGCTCCTCGACGAGATCCACGAGCCCGGCGGCGGCATCCCGCCGCGCATCGTGCCGCTCATCTTCCTCACCACCGTCGGCGGGCACCTCTTCGGCGCCCCCGTCGGTCGCGAAGGCACCGCCGTCCAGATGGGAGGGGGCATCGCCGCCGCGTTCGCGCGTGCCCTGTCGCTTTCGCCCGCGCGGGTCCGCACGCTCCTCATGGCCGGCATCGCCGCCGGGTTCGGGGCCGTGTTCGGCACGCCCGTGGCCGGTGCCATCTTCGCCATCGAGGTCCTGGCCATCGGGCGCTTCGAGTACAAGGCCCTGGTGCCCGTGCTCTATGCCGCGTTCGCCGCCGATTTTACGGCCACGGCCTGGGGCGCACACCACACCGCCTACCACATCGTGGCGCCGGGCGAAGGCTCGCTCCCTTTCACGGCCGCGCTCCTCGCGAAGACCGCCATCGCCGGCATCGCGTTCGGGCTGGCCGCGCTGCTCTTCGCCGAAGTCGCGCACGGTCTGGCTGCGGCATGGCGGCGAG
The DNA here is from genome assembly GCA_046328225.1 of Dehalococcoidia bacterium. Taxonomy (GTDB): domain Bacteria; phylum Chloroflexota; class Dehalococcoidia; order Tepidiformales; family Tepidiformaceae; genus Amarobacillus. The sequence continues at coordinate 49,407 of JAXLWZ010000006.1, forward strand.
CCATCCCGAGCCCGCTCCTGCGGCCGGTCGTGGGCGGCGCCGTCATCATCGCGCTCGTCTTCATCGCCGGCTCACGCGACTACCTGGGCCTCGGCGTGACCTCCCCGGACCCCGGCGCGACCACGATCGTGTCCAGCTTCCGCCCGGGCGGCGCGTCCGATTGGGCCTGGTGGTGGAAGCTGCTTTTCACCGCGGTCGCCGTCAGCAGCGGCTTCAAAGGCGGCGAAGTCACCCCGCTCTTTTTCATCGGCGCGGCCCTCGGCAACCGCCTTGCCGCGCTCCTGGACGCGCCCGCGGGGCTCTTCGCCGGTGCCGGGCTCGCCGCGGTCTTCGCCGGGGCCGCGAATACGCCGCTCGCCTGCACGGTCATGGGCATCGAACTCTTCGGCGCTGCCGCGACACCCTACCTGGCCATCGCCTGCTTCGCCTCCTACCTCGCGAGCGGCCACTCCGGCATCTACCTTTCGCAGCGAATCGCCCGCCCGAAGCCGTTTGCCGCGCACGCGCCCACACTTCGTGCCCACCGCGCGCAGCGTTCGCGCCTGCCATGGCGGCGCGGCCCTTCATGAGACCGGAAGCGCTGCCTTTTCCGTCCTTCATCCGCCCTTTGCGTGCCACCCGTATACTCCCATCCCAGTCACTACTCGGAGGGAAGGCATATGGCTAAGTACCTGTTGGTCTACCACGGCGGCAACGGCGGCTCCGCCGAAATGTCCCAGGAAGATGGCGCGAAGGTGATGCAGGCCTGGACCGACTGGTTCGCCAGCCTCGGCGCCGCCGTTGCGGATGCGGGTAACCCCATCTCCCGCCACTGGACCGTCACCAGCGAAGGCACCATCGAAGGCGGCGCCGCCGACCCCGCCACCGGCTACACCGTCCTCGAAGCCGAGAACATGGACGCCGCCCTCGTCATGGCGAAGGGCTGCCCGCATCTCGCCTCGGGCGGCAGCATCGAACTCGCCGAGACGTTCGAAATCGCGATGTAGTCCGCGCCCACACACACGAAGGCCCCGGGGGTTCCCCGGGGCCTTCGGTGCGCATTCCGTCGCAGTCGGTCGCTAGGGCGACCCTACCCGCCCATGCTCTTTCCCGGGCGCGAGAAGACCAGAATGAGAAGCAGCCCCAGTACCAGCCCGCCCAACCCCAGGACGCCGAGCGCTGCATACCAGGGCGAAAGCCCTCGCGCCTGCGCCGCCCGGTAGAGGATGAAGGCCGGCAGTATCCAGAAGATGCCGATGATCAGGATTTCAGGTGCGCCAAGCGAGGTGAACATACGCGCGGACTATATGCGAGCTATATGCAAACTGTCGAATAGCCGCCAGCCGCGTCCCGAGCGCGCTTTTTAAGAATCGTGCGCTCGTCAATCGAAAATCGTGCGCTCAAAACTGCGTCTCCGGGTGAATTGGAACGCCGCCGGGAGCCGCTGAGCCTCGATTTCGAATCTGAAACAGCCGCGTGGTAGCAGGGGGGAGACTTGAACTCCCGACCTCACGATTATGAGTCGTGCGCTCTGACCGGCTGAGCTACCCTGCCACGCGTCCCATCAATCTAGCAACGCCCCCACTCCCGGGCAACGCGATCACACCACCCGTACCCGCGACCCTCCCGTCGCGTCCTTCGTCACTTCGATCCGCCGCTCGAACCGCTCCCGCAGCTCCTCGACATGCGTCACCACGAGGATCAGCTCGAACGGTTCGTGCGTGGGCCCGGGCCCGGAAGCGTGCACGCCGCTGATCGCGTTGATCGCCTCCACCAGCCGGTCGATGCCCTCCGCATCCTGCGAGCCGAACCCCTCGTCGATGATGAGCGTCGGCAGCTCCGCGCCCGCGCGCTTGGCCAGCAACCGCGCCAGCGCGATCCGCAGGGCGAAGTCCACGCGGAACGCCTCGCCCCCGCTGTACATGGCGTAGTCGCGCGTGCCCGCATCGTCGCTTACGAGAATCTCCAGGCTGTCGACCAGCGTCCCCGACTGCTGCTCCTTGTGCGTGTTCAGCTTCACCGAGATTCGCCCGCCGGTCATCTGGTCGAGCCGCCGGTTCGCCTCTTCCTCCAGTTCGGGGAGCGCCTGCTGAATGAGCATCGTCTGCACGCCGTCCCGGCCGAACGCCGATTCCAGCTCCCGGTACGTGACCGCCTCTTCCTTCTTCGCCTCGAGTAGCGACCGTTCGAGCTCGACCTGCGCCTCCAGGTTGAGGAGCTGCTTCACCCGGAAGTCGGCCGCACCAAGGTCCTGGCGCAGCCCGCCCAGCCGCTGCCGCACGTCCGCCAGCTTCGCCATGGCGTCGTCCAGCCGTGGCCGAACGTCCTCGGCGATGGCCAGGTCCGCCGCCGCCTGCTCCCGCGCGCCGGCCGCGCTCGCGATCGCCCGCTCGCATCGCGCCAGGTCGGCCTCCACGAGCGTGACCTGCTCCTCGATACCGGCGCGGGCCTTCTCCGCGACCAGCAGGGCCTGGAATCGCTGCTCGAACGGCGCCAGCTCCCGCACGCGGGCAACCGCCCCCGCGTGGGCGGCGGCGTCGTACCCCAACTCGGTGAGCCCCTCGCGCGCACGGGCCACGACCTGCCGTTCCTTCTCCGCGAAGGCCTCCGTCGCGAGCTGCGCCTTCAGCCGTATGACTTCTGCCTCCAGCGCGGGCAGCTGCTCCGCCGCTGCACGAGCGGCTTTCAACTGCGCCCCCACCTCCTGCCGCTCCCCCAGCAGGAAGACGCGCTCCCGCCTCGCCTTTACGGCCATCTCGGTGGCGCGGGCGTCCAATGCGGCCGCTGCGGCAGTCGCTTCCTTCGAACGCTCCTCCGCGGCCGTGAAGCGTTCGCCGAGCGCCTTCCGCATGCGGCTGTACTCCGCGCGAATGTGCTCCACGTCGCCGGGCCCCAACGCCGTGCGGCAGAGCGGGCACTCCGGCTTGCCCTCGATCTGGTCCTGCTTCTCCTTGAGCTCGCGATTTTCGGCTCTGTAGCGGGCCATCTCCGCCGCTGCGTCGGCCGCCGCCTGGCGCTCGGGCTGTGCCTGTGCCCTCAGCTCGTCCGCCTCGCGTTCGCGATCCTCAAGCTCAATCAGCGCGTCACCAATCTCGCGGTCGCGCGTTTCCAGCGACGGCAGCAAGGCGAGCGATGCCCCCAACCGGTCCGCCTGCGCGGTGCCGTTCTTGAGTTCGGTCTCGATTCGCACGCGCTCCGCGGCGATCGTGGCCTCCGCCTGCTGGATCACGTTCTCGAAACCCTGGGCGGCCGTCGCCTGCTGCCTGTAGCGGTCCTCTTCCGCGCGAGCGGCGGTCAGCGCCTCGTAGCCCGCGCGCGTGCCGGCCCCCTCTTCGATGTCCGCCGTCACCTTCGCGAGCCCTTCCCGCAGAGCCGCCAGCCGGGTACGAACTTGCGCGGCCTCGGCCTCGGCCGTGCGTCCGCCTTCGATGGCGTCGCGCACCGCCTTCACCAGCTGTTCGTACTGGTTCGCCGCGTCGCGAAGCTCCTGCACGGCCCCCTCATGCACGCGCTGCTCCGCCTCGACCTCGTCGCACTGCTCCGCGAGAGCCGCGCGCCGCTCCTTCAGCGCCGGCAGCTCCTCCACTTCGCGAATCTTGTCCGCCATCGACCCGTCGGCGAGCTTCACCTCGCTCTCCGCGGTCTTCCGCCGGTCGCCCGCTGCCTTCGACCACACCTCCCACTGCTCGAGCCCGAGGATCTTGCGAAAGACCTCCTTGCGCTGCGCCGGCTTCTTCGACGTGAACTCGTCCGCCCGCCCCTGCGCGATGAACGCGCTGCTCACGAACGTGTCGTAGTCCATCCGCGCGTGCTGGTTGATGGCCGCCTGCGTCTCCGTCACGATGCCGCCCGTCAGCGTCGTCCGCGAACCGTCCTCGTGGACCAGGTAGAAGTCCAGCGACACCGACTTCCGCCGCGACTTTCGGCGAATGACCAGGTAGCGGCGCGCGTGTTCGCCGAGCCCGACATCGAACTCGAACTCGACCACCGCGTCGTCCGCGCCGAGGCGCACGATGTCGTCGTCGTTCGATCCGCGCGCCTGCTTCCACAGCGCCCACGACATCGCCTCCAGCAGCGACGACTTGCCGCTGCCGTTCTTGCCCCAGAGCACGGCCACCGCCGTCGCCGCATCCCGCCCCTCCCGCCGGAGCGGCATGAAATCCACCTCGCACTCCCGGTACGAAAGGAAGTTCCGAAGCTTCAGGCGTCGCGGGATCATGCGTGCCACTGCTCCCGCGGGTCGACCCAGCGCAACTCCCAGCGCACCCCCGCGTCATCGAAGTCCACCAGCGCGGCCCAGCCCGCCTTCTTGTTCGCGTCGCTCAGGGCGAGTGGCGCGCCGCTGTACACGGCCGTGAGCCCGCCCGTGGTGACGTCGGCGTGCGGCTCCCAGTGGCCCAGCGCGAGGTAGTCCCAGTGCTCCGCCGCCGCATGCAGCTCCGATTCGTGAATCAGCAGCGAACGGTGCATTTCGCCGCCGTCGCGCACGAAGTGGCCATGCGCCATCGCGATGTGCCAGCGGTCATCCAGCCGCTCGGGGATGCCACTCAGCGGTTTGAAGTGCCAGTCGCTATCGAGATACGCCCGCCCCCACAGCACCAGGTCCAGCTCCTCGGCGTGGATGTACTCGCCCGCGTGCGCGCGCACGATGCGCAGGTTCGGGGCCATCGCCTCCAGGTCGTACCGCCAGTAGATGCGGCCCGCGTCCATCGGGTCGTGGTTGCCCGGCAGCAAGAACGCCTTGCCCCGGAACCGCGCGATCTGCTCGCCCGCGAACTCCACGACGTCCGCCGCCACGCGGTCGTTGTCGAAGAAGTCCCCGGCGATGAGCAGCGCGTCCGCCTGTTCCTCGTTCGCCAGCGAGATGACGTTCGCGAACGCCGCTTCCATGAGCGATCGGCGGTCGGCCCACGTCCCGTCCTTGCCGCTATAGGCGCCAAGGTGCACGTCCGAGGTATGCACCACACGCAGCGGACGGCGGCTCACGACGTCGTCTCCATCAGGTCTCGCGCAGCCGCGTGCAGGCGCGCCAGCTTCTTCTCCTCCGTCTTCTTCGCCCGGAAATACAGGTCGAGCGTCTCCAGTGCCGAGAGCCCGTCCGTCGTAGTACCTGCCGGCAGCAGCGTGCGACCATCGCGCGGCTTCACGGTGCGAACGCCCGCCACGTAATGCGCCTGCTCGAGCAGCCGGCGCGCATCCGGGATGCGGAGGCTCCGCTCCTGCTTTGCCGCGAGCTCGGGGTCGCCGTCGTCCCCCTTCGCGCTTCGCGGCCGGCCCAGCATCACTTCCACACGCACGATGGCGTCCGCCACGTTTGCCTTCTCGATGGCCGTGCACACCTCGGGCGTCGGGTCGTCCTCCTTCGGGCGCACGGTCACGGTCACGAACCGCCGCGAGGGCACCTCCTGCAGCCGCGGGATGCCGCTGCCGCCGATGCGGTTACCGCGCGGCTTCGCCGGGTCGATATCGAACACCATGAACCCCTTCTTTTGCCCTTCCTCCCCGAAGTCCACTGCCTGCATCGAACCCGAGTACCACGTCGGCGTCTGCTTCTGCAGGTCCATGTTGTTGTGGTGGTGCCCCAGCGCGATGTAGTCGAAAGCGCCGTCCGGCAGCGCCGATTTCAGCAGCGTCGGCGCCGTGCCGACCGTCATCCATTGCTCGCTCCCGGGGTTTTCGCGCACCAGGAAGTCGTTGATCGAGACATGGGCCGCGAGCACCGCGGGCACACCGGGGTCGAGCGCCTCCGCCTGCGCCATCACATGCTCCGTCATGTTCCGCTCGATGCGGGCGTGCAGCTGGTCGATGGACATGCCGTCGCAGTCCGGGAAATTCGCCACGAAGCGGCTGACCTGCGGCCAGGGCAGGAACGCGACCTGCAGCGGCCCCGAACGCGTCTCCAGGACGTACGGCTTCGCACCCTGCTCCTGGAACCATGCGTTGTCGCCCACCGTCACGCACGGCACGTCCAGCGTCCGGTAGATCTCGAGGGCGTGCGCCCGGCCCTCAGCGTTCGGGAGGTCGTGATTCCCGACCAGCAGGAACGACGGGATGCCGGCCGCGCTCAGCCGCCGGATGCGCCGCGCGAACTCCCGCTGGTGCGTCTGCGAAGGCTCCCGCGCCTTGTACGCGTCGCCCGCGAAGATCACCGCGTCGACGCGTTCGGCCTCGGCGTACGCCACCAGCGCGTCGAAGGCGATGAGGAAGTCCTCCATCCGCGACGACCACCCCTTCTCGGTCGGCCGCCCGTAGTTCTCGACTCCGATGTGCAGATCGGCGAAATGGATGATGCGCATTGGTGTTTATCCTACCGGGATAGGCCCGCCCCGGGTACCTCGTCAGCCAGCCTCTTGACCTGCCAGTACCGGCGGCTTGCGGTAGACCCGCAGCTCCAGCAGCCCCGCAGCGATGCGCTGCCGCGCGAGCAGCACCAGCCCCCGGATCGGGTCATCGTGCCAGGGATGGTCGACCACCACCGCGACACCGCCTGTCGCAAGCACCCGCTCCGTCTCCGCCGCGATCGCCCGCCTCGCCTCGCCGGGCACGTGCCCCAGGACGTGACACGCCGTGACTGCGTCGAACGCCTCGTCCGGCCACGGCAGCGCCGCCGCGTCCGCGTGCACGAGAGCCGCCGAAGGGGCCCGCCGCCGCGCCCGCTCGAGCATGTAGGGCGAAAGGTCCACCCCCGCCACGGTCGCTCCCGGGAGCTGGTCGCGCAGCGCCCGCAGCAGTGTCCCAGGCCCGCAGCCGATGTCCAGCACGTTCGCCGTGCCGCTCGCCCGCAGCGCCCGCGCCACCATCCGGAACGCCCGCGCCGCCGAAAGTTCCCAGTACAGCAGCGCGATCAGGTGCTCGTACGCCGCCGCGCTCCGTCGCGAGAGGTATCCCTCGGGGAGAAAGTGCCAGCGATGCAGGTACCACTCCGGGTATCCGACCCCGCGGTTCGCCAGCGGCAGCTTCGTCGCCGCGAGGATGTGCCGCGCGCGGCGGGCCGGCGAAATCCGCTTGATCGGCAGCATGCCCGCATCCTAGGGCCACACGCCCGAGGCCGCCACGCGACGCTCCCGCGAGCCCCCGCTAGAATCGCCCGAACTCACCCCGGGAGAACCCATGCTCACCATTGTTGCGAAGCTCCAGGCCGCCGAAGGCAAGGCCGATGAACTCAAGGCCATCCTCACCGACATGGTCGCGAAGGTGAAAGCCAACGAAGCCGGCGCCGTCCCCGTCTACTCCCTGCACGAATCCAGCACCGAGCCCGGCCTCTTCCTCTTCTACGAGCAGTATCGCGACGCTGACGCCTTCGCCGCCCACGGCAAGACCGACCACATGGCCGCCATGAACGCTTCCCTCAAGGGCATGCTCGGCGGCCGGCCCGTCATCGAACGCTACACCCAGGTCGCCGGCGTCTCCTGAGCCTGCCCGGCACGCGAACCGTGCGGCGAGGTTCCCGGCCTAATCGCCGAGGACCTCGCCGTTGTGTTCGCCCAGCAGCGGCGGCCGCCGGTACACCCCCGGCGGCGTCGCCGTCATCCGGATCGGGGTGTTGGGCAGCACGATCGGCCTCGCGCTTCCCGGGTGTTCCACCGCCACGAGCACGTCACGCGCGCGAGTGTGCGGGTCCGCGAAGATCGCCGCGGCGTCGTTCACCGGCCCCACCGGCACGCTTCCCGCGAGCAGGCCGACAATCGCCGCCGTCGTGTGCTGGCGCGTCCAACCCGTGACCACTTCGCGCACGAACGCCGCGTTGCGCACGCGGTCGGCGTTGCTCTCCGTGCGCGGATCGTGGATGAGGTCCGGCCGGTCGATGTGCGCGGCGAGCATCGCCCAGTGGTGCGCCGTCGGCGCGGCAATCGCGCAATGCCCGTCCGCCGTGGGGTAGATGTCGAACGGCGTGAGCTGCGTGTGGCCGTTGCCCTGCGGCTCCGTCACGATCCCCTGGTACGAATACCGGTAGACGATTGATTCGCACAGCGCGACCACCGCGTCGTACATCGAGATGTCGACGAACTGTCCCTGGCCCGTCACCTTCGCGTGCAGCAGCGCCGAGACGATGCCGACCGCCGCCATCGTCCCCGGGAACAGGTCGCCCACGCTCGGGCCGGCCTTGAGCACGTGCTCCGCGTCGGTCCCCGTCATGCTCACGACGCCGCCCATGGCCTGCGCCACGATGTCGTACGAAGGCCAGTCGACATACGGCGAAACGCCCGTGCGCGGGTCTCCGAAGCCGCGGATCGCTCCATACACCAGCCGTGGATTCCGCTCGGCCAGCACCTCGTACCCCATCCCCAGCCGTTCCATGACCCCCGCGCGGAAGTTCTCCACCACCGCGTCCGCATCATCGATGAGCCGGCGCACCCGTTCGCGTGCCTCTTCCTCGCCAAGGTCGACCATGATGCCGCGCTTGTTCCGGTTGATGCTCGCGAAGTAGCCGCCAAAGGCCCGAAGCTCGTCCCCCGTGGGGAACGGCTGCGAGTAGCGCGAGAAGTCCCCCTCCGGCGGCTCGACCTTGATCACGTCCGCGCCAAGGTCGGCCAGGATCATCGTGCAGAACGGCCCCGCGAGCGCGCGCGTGAAATCGACGATGCGCAGCCCCTTCAGCGGTCCCGTGGCCGCTGCCGCCATGGGAGCGGCCCATTCGTGCGCGTGCTCCCAATCCCGGGCTTCGCTCACCGTGCGCCCCAGTGCGACCGCCGCTTCACGAGCACCGTCCGTTCGCCTTCGAACACCACGCGGTCGTCGTGCGTCACGCCCCAGTGCTTGAAGGTCACGTGCCCGGCATCGCCGCGCTCGGGCGAAGGCTCCGCCGCAATCACTTCACTGAAGGCGTAGATCGTGTCGCCGTGGTGCACCGGGCTCGTGAAGCGCAGCTTGTCCAGCCGCACCTCCGCGATCGCGTTCTCGGCCGTGTCCTGGCTCGCCAGCCCGATCACCATCGACCCCGTGATCAGGCCGAACACCACGCGCCCTTCGCCCAGCGGCGAATTCCCGCCGCGCGTCGCGTGCTCGTTCCAGTGCGCCTGCGCGGTGTTTACCACCGCCTTGCTGAGGTAGTTGTTCTCGACTTCGTCGACCGTCGCGCCGCGTGCGTGGCGCATCTTGCGGCCCACCGGGAAGTCCTCGAAGTACGTGCCCGCGCCCGTGAGCGCTGCCACCCGGTCCATCACGCATCCCTCCGTTTCGCCACCAGGTTCGTCCGGCGGTACGTCAGCACCACCTCGCCGCGCTGGTTCTCCACCGTCGTCTGCCACGTCACGATTCCGCTCGTCGGCCGCGACGTCGATTCGCGCTTTTCCAGCACTTCCGACCGCGCCGTGACCGTGTCCCCCGGGTACACCGGCGCCACGAATCGGCAGTCCTCCACCCCGAGGAAGGGTCCGCCGGCTTCGCTCAGGTCCTCCACCGACATGCCCACCGCCGTGCACAGCAGCAGCATGGGGTTCACCACCATTCCCGGGTGGCCCAGCGCGCGCGCATATTCGGAATTGATGTACAGCGGGTTCCAATGGCACGTCGCCGAGGAGAACGTGACGTTGTCCGCCTCCGTGATCGTGCGTCCCCAGTGGTGCACCCACGTCTGCCCTTGTTCGAAATCCTGGAACTGGTTCCCGTGCCGTACCAACGGGAACGACGCCGCGTCGAAGTCGCCCACGAGGCCTCCCTGCGCGCCGCCGTCGCCCGGCGGCCGCGAATTCGATGCGCGCAGGCTACGCATCTGGCGCGCCTTCGTGAAGGGCCGTTCTCCTGTTACGAACAGTTGAACTCATGTGCTCCGGGGTTCCGTTCCGCCGGGATTGGTGACAGACTCTATCAACAATGTCGCGCACGAAGGCCGAACCCGGCTCCCTCCATGCCTGCTGCTGGAGCACGATCTCCTGCTCCGCGGGCGAGGTCGCGCGCGTCCAGCGCCTGGCGGCCGACCTCCACCCCGGCGCCTCGGTCGTCGTCAGTTGCCAGCGCGTCGAGGCCTACGGCGCGGTCCCCTGCGCCTGCGAAGCCCCCCTCCACGCGGCCGGCGATGACGCTCTCCGACACCTCGCCGAAGTCGCCGCCGGGCTCCATTCCGTCGTCCTCGGCGAAGAGCAGATTCTCGGTCAGGTCCGGCGTGCCTTCGATGAGGCCGCACCCGGCCAGCGCAAGCTCGCCGATATCGCCCTCGCCTCCGCGCGCGAACTCCGCCGCGAGACCGACTTCAACAGCCACGCCGGTGCCCTCCTCGACCGTGCCCTTCGCACCGCGGGCCTGAGGGCCGGCGGGCGGCTGCTCGTCCTCGGCGGTGGCCAGCTCGGCCGGCTCGTGGCCCGCCGTGGCCTTGAGACCGGTTTCGACGAAGTCATTATCGCCGCGCGCACTCGCCCCGCCGACATCGCGGGCATCCGCTATGTGCCGCTCGATCGTGCGCACACCCTCGAACCTGTGACCGTCATCGCCGGCTGCCTGGGGAGCTCCGCGGGCGAAGTCCTTCCCGAGGCGCTGCCGCCCGCCGCCCTGCTCGCCGACCTCGGTACCCCGCGCAACTTCGCCGATGGCCAGGCCGCGCCCGTCGTCACCCTCGCCGGCATGCTCGCCGATGAGCACGCCCGCCCCCACGCGATGAAGCGCCGCGGCGAGCTCCGCGAACGTCTCGGGGCCATCCTTGAGGCCCGCATCGCGGCGTCGCTCCGCGCCGGGTCGCCCGTCGCTGGCCTCCGCTTCGAGGTCGAACGCGTCCGCCAGCGCGAACTCGCACGCATGCTCAAGCTCCACCCCGAGCTTCCCGCCGAGACCCTCGACGCCTTCGCCCGCGCCCTCGTGAACCAGTTGTTTCACCTGCCCTCGGCCCGGCTGAAGGAAGACCCCGCACTCGGTGCGCGCGTCGCGGACCTTTTCGCCCCCGCCTGAGACCCTACTCCCGGCCGATACCCAGGTCCTCGATCGTCGCCAGCGCGTCCGAAAGCCGCCGAATGCGGTGCACGCGCGGCGCATCCAGCCAGCGGTTTCGCCACCAGTCGACCAGGAACACCGCGTCCAGCTGCTCCGCGAGCCACGCCGCCGTGTGCGGGTCGTCCTCGAAGTGCGCTACAGCGCCCAGTTCGGCCGTCTTCCGCGCCTTGAACGCGGCCGGCGTTTCGTGCCAGTCCGGCCGCAAGTGGAGTTCCGGCACGAACCCGAACTGCTTCAGCAACCACCGTTCCGTGTGCCCCCGCGCCACTTCGCCCCGCGCCGAAAGCACCTTGCATTCGAACCGCCTCGCCAGCTGCGCGAGCCCTTCGCGCGCGCCCGGCATCGGCCCGCGACCGTAGTATCGCCATCGTTCCGTGCGCCAGAGGATCCCGCGCGTGCCCGGCGTGTCCCGGCGCTTGTTCCTGCCGCGCCCGGGGTTGATACCCAGCGGCGGGTGACAGAGCACGCCATCCAGGTCGAACGTGAGAACCCGCACCATCCACCTCCACCGCCGCGAGCGTTCCCGGCAGTGTGCCCGCAACGCCCGCCCCCGCGCCAGTGGCGTGTACCGCCCGCCCGCGCGACTGTTTCGCCCATGGAGATCCTGACCGGCGCCGTGCTCTTCGGGGCCGCCTTCGCCGCGGGCGCCATCAACGCCGTCGCGGGCGGCGGATCGCTCGTCAGCTTCCCCGCGCTGGTCGTCGCCGGGTACTCAACCAAGGCCGCGAACGTCACGAACTCCGTCGCCCTCTGGCCGGGCTACCTCGGCGGGACTTACGGCTACCGCGCCGAGGTCGCGTCCCAGCGCACCCATGTCCTTGCCCTCACACTCCCGAGCATCGCCGGGGCGCTCGTCGGCGCGGTCATCCTCCTCGCGACGCCCGAATCCGCCTTCGACCTGATCGTCCCGTTTCTCATCCTCTTCGCCTGCGGACTGATGGCCGTGCAGGACCGTCTGAGCCGCTTCGCCGCGGCCCACCGGCTCGGCGCGCTCCACGCCGAACACGTGCCCTTCACGCTGATCGCATCGGTATTCGCGCTTTCCATCTACGGCAGCTACTTCGGCGCCGGGCTGGGCATCCTCACCCTCGCCGTGCTCGGCATCCTCCTCCCCGACGACATCCAGCGCTCGAACGCCCTCAAGGGGTTCCTCTCGCTCGTCATCAATGGCGCCGGAGTGCTGTACTTCGTCTTCTTCGGCCCGGTGCGATGGGCGCCCGCCGCCGTGATGGCCGTGGGGGCGCTTGCCGGGGGATACCTGGGAGTGGGTGTCGCGCGCCGCCTGGGCAAGCGCTGGCTGCGGCTGGCGGTGATCGCCTACGGCGTCGTCGTCGCCCTCGTGCTGCTCGCACGCGCGCTCGGCTGAAATACTTCGAATTCTGACGTTCGCGTTAACGTGCGTTGTGTATAATGCCGCCAAATGGGCCGTGAACCGCGCGAGTTCTTCCAAATCGGCGATGCCTCCGAGCGGACGGGGCTGACCCAGCGCACCCTGCGCTACTACGAAGAGAAGGGGTTGCTCCGCACCCCTACCCGGATGGAGGGCGGTTTCCGCCTCTATTCGGAGGAAGACCTGCAGCGGCTCGAACGCATCAAGGAGCTGCGCGAGCTCCTCGGCTTCTCCCTCGCCGATATCAAGGAGATGCTCGACGCCGAGGAAGTCCGCCTCCAGATCAAGGCCGAGTGGCGCAAGGACGCCGACGCCGCCGACAAGGCCCTGAAGCTTCGCTCCGCGCGCGAAATCACCCTCCAGCAGCTTCAGCTCATCGACCAGAAGATGGAAAAGATGGCCACCATGCGTGACCAACTCGCCGAGCGCATCGCCCGGTACGATGCCAACCTCCAGCAGTACGCCGAGGAAACCGCCGCCGAGCACGCCACCTAACCCGCGCGTGACCTTCGTCGTCGCCGCCCCCGCCTGATGCCGTAAACTGGAGGGGCCATGCAGCTCCTCGACGCGCGCCAGCGCCCCCTCCGCGACCTCCGCATCTCGGTCACCGACCGCTGCAACTTCCGCTGCACCTATTGCATGCCGAAGGAGCTGTTCGGCCCCGACCACGCCTTCCTGCAGCGCACCGAACTCCTCTCCTACGAGGAGATCACCCGCCTGGCCCGCATCTTCGTCGCGCATGGCGTCGAGAAGATCCGTCTCACGGGCGGCGAACCCCTCGTCCGTCGCGACCTTCACACCCTGATCGCGCAGCTCCGCGAAGTCCCCGGCCTCAAGGACCTGACGCTGACCACGAACGGCTCCCTCCTCCGCGCCCAGGCCCGCAAGCTCAAGGACGCCGGCCTCCAGCGCATCACCGTCTCCCTCGATTCGCTCGACGATGACACCTTCAAGCGGATGAACGACGTCGGCGTGCCCGTCGCCACCGTCCTGGATGGCATCGAAGCCGCCCGCGAGGCCGGCTTCGGGCCGATCAAGGTCAACGCCGTGGTCGAACGCGGCGTGAACGACGCCGGCATGGTCGACCTTGCCCGCCACTTCAAGGGCACCGGCATCATCCTCCGCTTCATCGAATTCATGGACGTCGGCACCACGAACGGCTGGAAGCTCGACCGCGTCGTCACCCTCCGCGAGATGGCTGATCGCATCGACGCCGAACTCCCCATCGAGCCCGCCGAACCCAACTATCGGGGTGAAGTGGCCAAGCGCTGGCGATACCGCGACGGCAGCGGCGAAATCGGCTTCATCTCGTCCATCAGCCAGCCCTTCTGCGGCGATTGCACCCGCGCCCGCCTCTCCCCCGAAGGCGAGCTCTTCACCTGCCTCTTCGCCGCCCGTGGCCACGACTTCCGCACGCGCCTCCGCGATGGCTCCACCGACGCCGAGATCGCGGACTTCCTCGCCTCCGTCTGGCACGTCCGCGACGACCGCTACTCTGAGATTCGCACGGCCGAAACCAACGGCTCGGTGCCGCGCGTGGAGATGTCCCACATCGGCGGCTGAACATCGCCCGCGCATCCTCCTCGTGTTCGCGCCGCCTTCGCCGCGCGCACTGCCTCGCGCGTTGCCGCCGCACCCGCCGCTCCGTACCATCGCCGCCAGCACCACAGGGAGGCTCTCATGGCTGACGGCTTCGAGTTCCCGGTCGATCGCACGCAGGTAATGCTGTTCTCGCGTTCGGTCCTGGATGGACGCCCCGAATTCACCGACCCGCACGACCCGGCGACGATCGCGCTCGGCGGCATGGTCACTCCGCCCACGTTCGTGCAGTGCAGCGCGCACTACCAGCCCGACTACGCCCTCGACCTCACCCGCCCGCGCAAGGGCCCGGCTCCCGCGCATCGCGGCGATGCCCCCGGCGGCGGCGGTGGCGGACTCGGCCGCGGCCTGCACGCCGAACAGCACTACGAATACCACCACCCCATCCGCGTCGGCGACGTCCTCACCGTCACCAACCGCCCCGGCGAGCGCTGGGAAAAGGAAGGCCGTCGCGGCGGCAAGCTCCTCTTCAGCGAATCCATCACCGAATACCGCAACCAGGATGGCGTCCTCTGCGTCACCGCCCGCAGCGTGGGCGTGCAGACCGAGAAGGCCGTCGAGCAGTAGGAGCACATCGATGACGCTGAAAGTTGGCGATAAGCACGAAGCGGTCGTGATCGAGAAGGTCAGCCGTACCCACACCACCAAATACGCCGGCGCCAGCGGCGACTACAACCCCCTCCACCACGACGACGGCGTCGCCCAGGGCCTCGCCGGCTACCCGAGCGTGTTCGCCCACGGCATGCTCTCCATGGGCCTCACCGGCCGCATGCTCACCGACTGGCTCGGGCCCGTCGCGCTCCGCAAGTTCGGCGTGCGCTTCACCCGCCAGGTCTGGCCCGGCGATACCCTGACCTCCAAGGGCGAAGTCATCTCCGTCGGCGAATACAACGGCGAACCCGTCGCCACCATCAAGGTCTGGACCGAAAACCAGAACGGCGAAGCCGTCGTCGAAGGCGAAGCCGTCGCGCTCAACGCCTGATTCGGCATCGCCGCCGCCCGCGGGGACCAAACCCCGCGGGCGCGGTCCTTGCGTCTGCATCACGTATTCAGCGAGAGCCCGCGCGCCCGTTCCCAGTCGCTCGGACCGGTCCCACGCATAGCGCCGGCCTCATTCCTCTTTCCTCATTTCTCATTTCTCTCTCGCTGCTACCATCGTGAGACACCCATCGCCCACGGAGCCCGCCCATGAGCGTCCTGTCGCAACGCGACCCCGAGATCGCCGCCATCATCGCCGACGAGCGCGTCCGCCAGGTCGAGACCCTCGAGATGATCGCCAGCGAGAACTACGCCTCCGCCGCCGTCCTCGAAGCGACCGGCTCCGTGTTCACCAACAAGTACGCCGAGGGTTACCCCGGTAAGCGCTACTACGCCGGCAACCAGCACAGCGACCGCCTCGAAAACGCCGCCATCGACCGGGCGAAGGCGCTCTTCGGCATGGCGCACGCCAACGTCCAGCCCAGCTCCGGCGCCGAAGCCAACATGGCCGCCTACTTCGCCACCATCCAGCCCGGCGACACGGTCATGGGCCTGAACCTCGACCAGGGCGGCCACCTGACCCACGGCTCGCCGGTTAACTTCAGCGGCCGCCTCTACAACTTCGTGCCCTACACTGTCGACCGCGAGTCCGAAGCGCTCGATCTCGCCGCCATCCGCCGCCAGGCGCTGGAATGCAAGCCCAAACTCATCGTCGCCGGCTACACCGCCTACCCCCGCAAGATCGATTTCGCCGGCTTCAAGGAAGTGGCGAAGGAGGCCGGCGCGCTCCTCATGGTCGATATGTCCCACATCGCCGGCCTCATCGCCGCCGGCGAGCACATGTCCCCCCGCGACTACGCCGACATCATCACCACGACCACCCACAAGACCCTTCGCGGCCCCCGCGGCGGCATGATCCTCACGACCGATGAGTGGGCCGACGCGGTCGACAAGGCCGTCTTCCCCGGCACCCAGGGCGGCCCGCACCTCCATACCATCGCCGGGAAGGCCGTGGCGTTCGGCGAAGCGGCCACCCCCGCATTTAAGGCCTACGCCCGCAAGATCGTCGAGAACGCCGCCGCCCTCGCCGATGCGCTCGTGGCCGGCGGCCTTCGCCTCGTCTCCGGCGGCACCGACAACCACCTCATCCTCGCCGACTGCAACAGCGTCGGCATCAGCGGGCTCAAGGCCCAGAACGCGCTCCAGGGCGCCGGCATCATCACCAACAAGAACACCATCCCCTACGACACCCGCTCGCCCTTCATCGGCAGCGGCCTGCGCCTGGGGACTCCGGCTCTCACCTCGCGCGGCATGGGCGCCGATGAGATGAAGCGCGTCGCCGCGTGGATCCTCCGCGTGCTCAAGGACCCGGACGGCGACGGCGTGCGCGAGACCGTTCGCAAGGAAGTCGCCGAGTTCGCCCGCCCCTTCCCCGTGCCCGGCATCACCGACGCCGCCTGACGCCGGCCTGCGTTCGCGCCGCACAGCAAGAAGCCCCCGTTTCCGGGGGCTTCCTGGCGTCTTCGGCACTGCTGGAGAGGTAGGAGAGGGCGCAGTTGCCGGTCTGGACGGTGGGCCGCCCCGCTGACCGGCGGAACGGCGGATTGGAACGTTGAGTCTTTGGAAGCGGGGTTGTCGCAGCATGCCACCGGGCCGGTGGCGGTGAGCGGGGAAGGATGTCTGCGACAACCCCGTCTCCCTGATCACTACACTAGAACTCCCATGTGAAACTCATTCGCGCTTCGTGTAAACGCTCTGCAAAAGATCGTGAGGTGCCGTTAACCTTTCCGCCACTTCCCGCAACGCCCGCTTAACACCCGCTCAACCACTGCCCGGGCCAGCCTCAGCCCGCCTCAACTGGAGCCATTCGCGGCCCCCGTGCTATGCTCGCTGAGCCTGCTTGGGGACTCGTCTAATGGTAGGACAGCAGATTCTGGATCTGTATGTGGGGGTTCGACTCCTCCGTCCCCAGCCACTTCCCCTTCCGAACTGACCGCTCTGCTCGCCCACCCTGGCTGCATCCCTGTCGCGCTTCGCGACCGGGCCTCGGCATGCGTGCCCGCACGCGCTTCGCGTATCCTCTGCGGACTCACTCACCGCGCGAGGGTCCCCATGCAGTTCGGTCTCCATATCGGCCAGCAGAACATATCCATTGACGAGTGCCGCCGCCTCTGGCGCTGGGCCGATACCGCCGGCTTCGATTGGGTCGATGTCTGGGACCACTTCTACGAAGCGCCACCCATCGATGGCAACGGCAGCTGCTTCGAAGCCACCACCTGCATGGCCGCCATCGCGTGCGAAACCACGAACTGCCGCATCGGTGTCCTCGTCCTCGGCATGAACTACCGCCACCCGGCCGTGCTCGCGAACGCCCTCACCACCATCGACCATCTCAGCGGCGGCCGCCTCGAAATCGGCCTCGGCGCCGGCTGGCACGAGATGGAGTACCGCGCCTACGGCATCCCCTTCCGCCCCATCAAGGAGCGCATGGACATGCTCGAAGAGGGCGTCCAGGTCGTGCGCCTCCTCACCACGCAGGAGCGTTCGAACTTCAGCGGCCACTACTACACCCTCGAAAACGCCGCCAGCTATCCCCGGCCCGTGCAGCCTCGCCCCCGCATCTGGATCGGCGGGAACGGCGAGAAGCGAACCCTCCGCATCGCCGCCCGCCACGCCGACGGCTGGAACACGCCCTACACGTCGCCCGAGGAGTTCAAGCGCCTCTCCGGCGTCCTCGACATGTGGTGCGAAAAGGAAGGCCGCGACCCCGCGAGCATCGAACGCAACGTCAACCTCAGCTTCCACATGGCCGCCAACGCCTCCGGGCTCGCCGCGGCCGAACAGCAGTATCGCGATACCTGGGGCGCCGCCGCCGAGCCCATGCGCGCCCGTGGTGTCGTCACGGGCCTCCCGGACCAGGCGCTGGACCTCGTGTCGCGCTACGCCGAGGCCGGCGCCGCCCGCGTCAACATCGCCATCCGCCCGCCCGCCGATTGGGATGCCCTCCACGCCTGGTCCGAAACCGTGATCCCCGCCTTCGCCGCGAAGTAACGCCCGCAAGCGCCGCATGCCGGATACTCGCGAACAAAAGGAAGTGACATGAAGACCTTCAGCCTGTTTGTGATGGACTACGTCGTGGTCGAGGCCGAGGACGAGGAAGAAGCCAAGTCCGAGGCCCAGGCCTGGCTCGCCGACCTCATCGCCAGCGGCGAAATCACCTGGGACGTCGTCGAAGGTGACGCCAGCGAAGGCGAGGACGAAGAAGACGACGAGGACGGCGAGGAGTAGCGCCGGTCAGGTCCGGGCGCGCCCCCGCTCCGGCGGCAGCGGCTGTCCCTCGACGATGGGTTGGCACTTCGGGCACCACGTCGTGTAGCGAATGTCGACCCCCTGCCGGTTCGTGCGAAGCCGCGTGAAGCACCGCCGGCAGGGCTGCCCCGGCCGCGCGTATACCCACATCGTGGGCCGTCGCGGCGTCGTACCGTCCGGGCCGGGCTTGCCCACGCTCGCACGAAGCAGCTCGCGCGCCTTCGCAATCAACCCGCGCACCGTCTCGTCATCCAGGCTGCCCACCGTGCGCCACGGGTTCAGGCCCATATGGAAGAGCGTCTCGTGCTTCCATATGTTGCCCACCCCGGCGAAGGCTCGCTGGTCCATGATCGCGTCCCCGATCGTGAGCCCCGCGCGCGCCGGATCCCGCAGCCGCCGGAACGCTTCGTCCGCGTCAAAGCCCTCATCCAGCAGGTCCGGCCCCAGCCCCGCGATCGGCTGATGCGCCACCAGCGCGCGCTCCTCGATGAGTTCGATCACCGGGGCGCTGAAGTTCACCACCACCGCCGCGGGCACCTCCAGCACGAGCCGCGCTTCCCGTTCCGGCCTCCGCCATGGCTCGCCCTTCGCGTACACGTGCCAGGTGCCGTACATGCGCAGGTGCCCGCGCAGCGCGAGGCCGTTCTCGAAGCTGATGATCAGGTTCTTCCCCTGCGAACGCACGCCCGTACAGCGCTGCCCGACGATGCGTTCCACGCGCGGCACCGGCCCCGGACCGTGGCTGCGCGCCGCCTCGATAACCTCGCCCGCGAGCACCGGCCGCAGCATGTTCGCGAACCGGTAGAGGCTATCGCCCTCGGGCAAGCGAACCCTCCCGCAGGGGCGCCGGCCGGTACGTGAGCCCGCGATACGCGGCCACGAACCCCGCCTGCACGAAAACGTCGGCGTGCGGCGACTTGGACGCCTCGATCGCGTCGATCCGTTCGAAGGTGAGCCCACGGCCGCCCGGCGGCTCGCTCGCGGCCATCGCATGGACCGCGGCCGTGGCCATCTCGGCGTCATCGAAGGCCGGGAGCGTGACCGCGCCCTTCCCACCGCGCTCCAGGTACAGCACCGGTTCGCCATCGACCAGCACCACGCGTGCCCCCGCCGCGCGCTGCAGCGGCCGCGTCTCGCCCTCGCCCCGTGGCCAGGCGAGGGTCGCGCCGTACGGGTTCGCCGGGTCCGTCGCGCTGATCACGAAGACGCGGGCCTCCTCCGGCCGCTCTCGTTCGGCGCGCAGCCGTTCGACTGCCGCCGGCAACGCGAACTGCGCGCCGCCGAGCCCCTCGATGAAGTAGCCCCGGCGGATTCGACCGCCCTCCTCCATCGCCTTCAGCACCGGGTACACCGCCGCGAATCCGCCGCTGACGCCCTCGGCCGCCGCCGTCTCGCGGGTGACGACGCCGTACCGTTCGAGCAGCGCCGTCGCGATGGCATGCGCGCGCGCCGTCCCCGATTCGCCGCCGGACGCGCCGGTGAGCGACCAGCGCCCGGCGGCCTCCGGAGGCACCAGCGATGCCCGGCTGCGCGGCGCCGACGGCGGGCCGCCCTTGCGCGGGTGGGCCAGCGCGCGCACCGCCGAGAACGTGTCGTTCGTCACGCGGCCGTCCCACGCCAGCTCCCACAGCGCTTCCAGCACCTCTTTCGGGTGCGAACCGGTGCCGCGCGCGATGTCCGCGAAGAAGGAGGCCCCCTGCGCCGCCAGGTGCGCGACAATCGCCGACTCCAGCGCCGAAAGCTCGCGCGGCTCCGGCCCCGGCAGCTCGAACAGCCGCTCCCGCCGGTAGATCGCGAGCCGCCCATCGTCGCGGCCCAGGCTGCCCCTGCCGATCCACGCCACTTCGCCCGCGGCGCCCAGCTCGTCGAGATACCGCGGCTGGTAGTTCGCCACCCTCGCCGGCAAGACCTCGCGCTCGATGACCGAGGCCGGCAGTGGCAGCCCCTCCAGCTGAAGCAGCACATCGCGCACGCGGTCGGTCCCGCCATGCGCGTTTCCGAGCCCCTGCCACCCGGCGAGGAAGCGCGCGTATGCCGCCGGGGGCACCGGCTCCACCTCTTTGCGCAGCTTCGCCAGCGAACGGCGCCGCAGCCCGCGCAGGACCTCCGGGTCGCACCATTCGCGCTCGTTCCCGCCTGGGCGGAAGTCGCCGTGGAGCAGCGTCCCAGCCGCCACCAGCGCCTCCAGCGCGGTCCGCACCAGCGACTCCGGCAGCGCCCATCGATGCGCCGGCGCCGCCGCCACAAACGGCGAATGCGTCCGCGCGTATCGCGCCAGGAGCCCCTCCAGCGGCTTTTCGGTGCGCTTCAGGAACGCCTCGGGCACCCCGAGCGGAGTCGCCACGCCAAGGGCGTCCCGGTACCGTCCGGCGTCCTCGATCGGGATCCAGCGCTCCTCCCCGGCGATGCGCACGCGGCAGGCGCGGTGGCTCGCCTCAAGCAGCGTGAGCCACTCGAGCGCGCGTTCCGGTTCGCGGCTCCGCGCCGCCACCTCGTCCGCGCTCAGGTCGCCGATGCGCCGGAGGAGGTCCTGCAGCTGGTCTTCGTTGCGAACTTTCCGCTGCCCGGCGAGCGCCTGCAGCTCCAGCTCGAGGTCCGTGACCGCGCCCGGGTCCAGCAATTCCCGCAGTTCGTCCTCGCCGAGCAGATCGCGCAGGAGGTTCCGGTCGAGCGTCAGCGCCTGAGCCCGCCGTTCGGCGAGCGGCGCGTCCCCTTCGTACATGTATGCCGCGACATAATCGAAAAGGAGGCCGCGCGCGAACGGCGACGCCTCCTGCAGCTCGACCGAGTGCACCCGCACCTGCCGCGCTCGCACCTGCGCGAGCACCTCCACCAGGCCGGGCAGGTCGAACACGTCGCGCAGGCACTCGCGGTACGTCTCGAGGATGATCGGGAACGAACCGTAGCGCGCCGCCACCGCCATCAGGTTCGCGGACCGCTGCCGCTGCAGCCACAGGGGCATGCGCGCCCCCGGCCGCCGCCGCGGCAGCAGCAGCGCCCGGCCCGCGTTCTCCCGGAAGTGCGCCGCGAACAGCGCCGTGTCCGCCAACCGCCCGATGATCAGCTCCTCGACCTCTTCCGGCGTGGGAAAGAAGAGGTCGTCGCCCGGGGGCTCCTCGCCGCCCGCGAACCGGATCGCGATGCCGTCGTCGCTCCACAGTGTCTGCACGTCGAACCCGGTCCGCTCCACCAGCACGGACTCGATCGCCTGCGCCCACGGTGCGTGCACCCGCCCCCCGAACGGCGTCAGGATGACCGTCCGCCAGTCGCCCAGCTCGTCGCGATACCGCTCGACCACGATCGTGCGGTCGGTCGGCAGCGCCCCCGCCGCGTCCTTCTCTTCGGCCACGTAATCGATGAGGTTCTTCGCGGCGAGCGCATCGAGGGCGTGCTCCTCCGCCAGCATCTGCGCGGCCGCCGCATCGTCGCGGATGCCATCGAGCTTGCGCGTGAACTCCCCGATCGCCCGCCCGAATTCGAGCGGCCGCCCGACGCCGTCACCCTTCCAGAACGGCATCTTCCCTGGTTCGCCCGGCGCCGGCGAGACAATCACCTGGTCCCGCGTGATCTGTTCGATGCGCCACGTCGTCGCCCCGAGCAGGAACGTCTCCCCGGGGCGGCTTTCGTAGACCATCTCCTCGTCCAGTTCGCCCACGCGCGGGCCGCCTTCGCCGAGGAATACGCCATAGAGCCCGCGGTCCGGGATCGTCCCCGCGTTCACGACCGCGATCGTGCGGGCGTCCCGCCGCGACGAGAGCACGTTGGTCGTGCGGTCCCAGAGGATGCGCGGGCGAAGGTCCGCGAACTCGTCCGATGGGTACTGCCCCGCGAGCATCCCGAGCACGCTCTCCAGGACATCGCGGCTCAAGTCGGCGAAGGTGTACGTCCGCCGTACCACCTTTTCTAGCTCCTCGACCGTCCAGTCGTCGGCCGCGCACATTGCCACGACCTGTTGCGCGAGCACATCCAGCGGGTTCCTTGGCACCTCCGTGCGCTCGATCAGCCCCTTGCGCATGCGTTCGACGAGCACGGCGCACTCAAGCAGGTCGCCCCGGAACTTCGGGAAGATGCGCCCGATGCTTGGCGCGTCGACCTGGTGCCCGGCGCGCCCCACGCGCTGCAGCCCGCGCGCCACCGACTTCGGCGACTCCACCTGGATGACCAGGTCCACCGCGCCCATATCGATGCCCAGCTCGAGCGAGCTCGTGCACACCAGCCCGGGAAGCATCCCCGCCTTCAGCCGTTCCTCGATGTCGAGCCGCTGCTCCCGCGAAACCGAGCCGTGGTGCGCCCGCAGCAGCTCCTCGCCCGCCATCTCGTTCAGCCGCGCTGCAAGCCGTTCCGCCAGCCGCCGGTTGTTCACGAAGATCAGCGTCGAACGATGGGCCTTCACCAGTTCCAGCAGCCTGGGGTAGATGGCCGGCCACGCCGACGTTCGCGCCTCGATGTCGCGCCCGTCCGGCGTCGCCGCGTGCTGGATGGGGTTGTCGTACGGCCGCGACATGTCCTCCAGCGGCACGATTACCTGCAGGTCGAGGTCCTTGCGCGTCCCCGCGTCGGCGATGCGCACCGTGCGGTCGCCGCCCAGGTAGCGAGCCACCTCCTCCAGCGGCCGTTGCGTCGCCGAAAGCCCGATGCGTTGCGGCGGCCGCTCCGTGATCGCTTCCAGCCGTTCGAGCGAAAGCGCCAGGTGCGCGCCGCGCTTGGTCGCCGCCATCGTGTGGATCTCGTCCACGATGACCGTGTGCACCGTGCGCAACACCTCGCGCGAACGCGACGTCAGCATCAGGTACAGCGATTCCGGCGTCGTGATGAGGATGTCCGGCGGGTCCCGGCGAATGTCCTCCCGCTCGCGCGCGGGCGTGTCACCGGTGCGCGTCGCGACCGGGATATCAGGCGGCGCCAACCCTTCGCGGATGGCCGCCACGTGCAGCCCCGCCAGCGGCGCCCGCAGGTTCCGTTCGACGTCGTACGAGAGCGCCTTCAGCGGCGAGACGTAGAGCACGCTCACGCCCCGGCGCTTCTCCTTGCCGCCGCGCCGCTTCGCCGGGACGAACGTCTCGTCGTGGCTTCGCGTCGCCAACCGGTCCAGGCACCAGAGGAATGCCGCGAGCGTCTTCCCCGAGCCCGTCGGCGCGCACAGCAGCGTATGCGCCCCCGACGCGATCGCATCCCACCCGAGTTCCTGCGCCTGCGTCGGCCCCGCGAAGGCATCCCGGAACCACGCCCGCGCGACCGGCGAAAACCGCGCCAGCGCGGACTCCGAACCCAACGCGGCACTCACCCGGCTATTGTGCCAGAACCCGGGGCGGGCGAACACACGTTCGAATCGCCCGGCCCGAGGCTCCTGACAGCCGCCGTCAGGAACCTCGCCGCGGCATCAGGATTCCGCGAACCGCCGGCAACGCAGCGCCCGCGCGAGCTCGTCGTTCGCTTCCTTCACGAGCCGCGTGAGCAGGGGCGAGTTGGCCCCGTGCTCGGCCATCAGCCGTTCCGCGCGTTCCATCGTCTCCTCGTCCACGCGGTAGCGCGGGAAGAGCGTGAGGAAGTACGCCTCCGCGAACGCCATCTCGTCGCGCGTGAACGCCCCCGGCGCGTCCGCGAAGAAGCGGTCGAAGTAGGGCGCGAGCAGCTCCCGCTGGTGGACCCAGTTGAACCCGCCCATCGCCGCGCGCGTCAGGTGGAACGAACCGTACCCTTCGCCGAGGAACCGGTCCCATGCCTCGGCCTTGGCCGCCGCGCTTGGCCGCGACGTCTCCGCCGCCAGCTTCGCCCGCGAACCGCGGTCGGAGGGGTCGCGTTCCACCTCCGCGGCCAGCCGTGCATCCGCACCCGCGAGCCCGTGGGCCACGAACTTCGTCGCGAGGCTCCAGCGCATGTCCTGGTCCACGTTCAGGCCCGCGACGGTGCGTTCGCCGTCCGCGAGCGAGGCCGCGAATCGCAGGTCCGCCTCCGATTCGGCCGCCCCGAAGAGCGCTCGCGCCCAGATGATCCGCGCGTCCCCGGACGCCGCCTGGAGCCCGCTCCATGCCGTTTCGAAGAGCCGGTGCGCCTGCTCCGGCCGCCATGCGTCCGGCAGCAGCCGCGTGAGAGCCAGCGACGCCTGCCCGAGCACCGACTCCACGACCGTGATGTCGGGTTCGCGCACCACCTTCGTGTTCACCAGCTCGAGGAAGTCCTGCGCCTTCAGCTGCGCGTCCCGCGTCATATTCCAGAGCGACGACCACAGCAGCTGCCGCAGGAGCGTGTCCTCCACGCGGTCGATGTTCTCCTTCGCCCACGCCACCGAGTCGGCGTCCATCGCCACCTTCGCGTAGGCATGGTCACCGTAGTTCGGGAATATCAGCGAGGGCCGCGGCTTGCCTTCCGCCTCGGCGATCACCACCTCCGCCGTTGCCGTTCGGGCCGGGATGGCCGTGATCTCCATCTGCCCGCCTTCGTCGCGAAGCAGGCCGATTTCCAGCGTGTGCGGCCGAATCGTGGCGTATTCGTCCGGCGCCGTCTGCGCGAGCGTCATGCTCGTCACCCGGTCGCCGTCGGCCTCCCACTGCACCGAAAGCGTGTTCAGCGAAGGCGTCTCCAGCCACAGCCGTGACCACTCCGAAAGCGCCTGCCCGCTTCCCGCCTCCAGCGACTGCATGAACTGCGCGAGCGTCGCGTTCCCATAGGCGTGCGTGCGGAAGTAGTGCCGCATCCCCTCCCGGAACCCTTCCATCCCGATTGCCGCCACCAGCTGCTTCAGCACCGAAGCGCCCTTGCCATAGGTAATGCCGTCGAAGTTGAGGAAGGTCTCCTCGGTATCGTTCACCACCCCCGCGATGGGGTGCGTCGTCACCAGCTGGTCCTGCCGGTACGCCCAGTTCTTGATCGCCGTGCTGAAGTCCTGCCAGCCGTTCGTGAACCGCGTCGCGCCCGTCATCGAGAGGTACGACATGAAGGTCGCGAAGCTCTCGTTCAGCCAGAGGTCGTTCCACCAGCGCATCGTGACCAGGTCCCCGAACCACATGTGCGCCATCTCGTGGAGGATGACCTCCGCGCGCCGCCTGCGCTGGTTCTCCGTCGGCGGGTCGCGATACACCATCATCTCGTTGTGGGTCACACAGCCCACGTTCTCCATCGCACCCGCGTTGAATTCCGGCACGAATAGCTGGTCGTACTTTCCGAACGGGTACGGGAAATCGAAAAACTCCGCGTAGTAATCGAGCCCCTGCTTCGTGATCTCGAACACTTCCGCTGTGTCGAGGTACTTCGCCATCGATTTCCGGCAGAACAGCCCGAGCGGGATGTCGCCGTGCTGGTCGCGAAAGGCCGCGTACGGGCCCGCCACCAGCGCGAACAGATACGTGCTGAACGGCTTCGTCGTCTCGAACGTCCACGTCGAACGGCCGCCGCCCGCGTCGCTGCGCCCGGTCTCGCGGCTATTCGCCACCAGTTCCCAGTGCGAAGGCGCCGTCACCGTCAGCGAATACGACGCCTTGATGTCCGGCTGGTCGAATTGCGGGAACAGCCGGTGCGACTCATACGGCTCGAAGTTCGTGTAGAGGTACTCCTCGCCGTCCTCCGGGTCCTTGAACTGGTGGAAGCCGTCGCCGCTGTGGTCGTACTCGTTTTCGTAGACGATGTGCAGCTCGTTCGCACCCTCGCGCAGCGCCTCCGCCGCGATCGTGAGGCGGTATCCCGTCCAGTCCGGGGAAGGGATGGCCTGCCCGTTCGCCTCAAGCCGCTCAATGCGCGTGCCCCGGTGGTCGAGGAACAACGACCCCGCGCCCGCGAGGTCGAACGCGATCGTCACGTCGCCGCGGTACGTCTCCGCCCCCGGCGTGATGTCGAGCGCGATCCGGTAGCGCGTGTTCGATACCCGTGCCGCGCGCGCCTCCGCGTCCGCCTGGCTCAGCACATCCCGGTGACCGCTTCCCGTAGCCTGCATGGTGCCCCCTCGCGCATGCGCGCATCGTCGCTTTGCCACAAGGCTATCAGCGCGGACACGAACGCCGCCACCCGGCGGCACCCTGGAGGCGACAGTCCAGGCGTGCAACCGCGCACGAAATGGCGCCCCCGGCAGGCATGCCAGGGGCGCCGAGTGCTACCCGCCGGGGAAGGTCGTCGCTATCCCGCTTCCGGGAAGCTCACGCAGGTGGTCGTGCTCTCGATGCCATCGACCGCGCGGATGTGCCGCGAAATCACCGACGGCACATCCGTGAGGTTGGGCACCTCCACCACCGCCACGATGTCGTACGGGCCCATCACCTGGTACACCTCGGCGATGCCGCTCACCGCACGGAGCTGCTCGAACACCGTAACGGTCTTCGCGGGGTCGACAACGATGAGGACGAAGGCCTTGACAGACATGGGTGCAGCTCCGGTTCGAGGTTCAGCGTCCCCCATACGCGAATCGCTCGCGTGTGAGTGCCACCGCCGTCACCCTACCACCCCCGGGTTTCCGAAAGGTTTCGCCGCAGGACCCCGCTCTCCCGGGCCATCCGGCCCCTGCTTCAGCGCGGGGCGCTACTCCTCGCGCAGCTTCAGCACCGCCATGAACGCTTCCTGCGGGATCTCGACGTTGCCCACGCGCTTCATCTTCTTCTTGCCTTCGGCCTGCTTCTCCAGCAGCTTCCGCTTGCGCGTGATGTCGCCGCCGTAGCACTTCGCGAGCACGTTCTTGCGCATCGCCCGGATCGTCTCGCGCGAGATAATCCGCCCGCCAACCGCCGCCTGGATGGGCACGTCGAACATCTGCCTCGGGATGAGCTCCCGCAGCTTCGAAACCAGCACCCGGCCCTCGCGCTGCGCGTTCGCCGTGTGCGTGATCAGCGAGAGCGCATCCACCGGCACGCTGTTCACGAGCAC
Organism: Dehalococcoidia bacterium; assembly: GCA_046328225.1. Lineage (GTDB taxonomy): Bacteria > Chloroflexota > Dehalococcoidia > Tepidiformales > Tepidiformaceae > Amarobacillus. The sequence goes on from JAXLWZ010000006.1 coordinate 76,429, forward strand.
GTCCACCTTCACGAGCGCCGCCTCGCGGTACCCGGTGAGGTGGTAGTCCAGCGAGGCATAGCCGCTCGTCGAACCCTTCAGCTGGTCATAAAAGTCCACGAGGATCTCGGCCATCGGCACGTCGTATTCGAGCATCACGCGCGCCTCGCCCGGCGAAAGCTCGCTCTCCGGTTCGAGGTACTCCATCCGCAGGAACTGCCCCCGGCGCGTCGTCACGAGCTCCATCACCTGCCCGATGTAGCGGCTCGGCGTGATGACGTCGATCTTCGCCCACGGCTCCTCGATGTTTTCGATGCGCGATGGGTCCGGCAGGTCCGCCGGGTTGTCGACCAGCACCACCTCGCCGTTCGTCACCGTGACGTGGTATTCCACGCTCGGGGCCGTCGTCAGCAGGCTGAGATTATATTCCCGCTCCAGCCGCTCACCCACGATCTCCAGGTGCAGCAACCCAAGGAACCCGCAGCGGAACCCGAACCCAAGCGCCGCCGATGACTCCGGTTCGTACACGAGCGAGGCGTCGTTCAGGCTCAGCTTCGCCAGCGCCTCGCGCAGCTCCTGGTATTGGTCTGAATCGGTCGGGTAGATGCCCGCGAACACCATCGGCTTCGCCTGCCGGTACCCGGGCAGCGGGTCCGCCGCCGGCTCATCGAGATAGGTGATGGTGTCACCCACGCGGCAATCGGCCACGTCCTTGAGGCCCGTCGCCACGTACCCCACTTCGCCGCACTCCAGCGATGGCAGCGCCTTCATCGCGGGCGTGAACACGCCGTATTCCAGCGGCTCGAACTGCGAACCGACCTGCATCAGTGTCAGGCTTCGCCGTCCGCCCAGCCGCCCTTCGAACACGCGCACGTGCGCCAGCACGCCCTTGAAGGCGTCGTACTTCGAGTCGAAAATCAGCGCCTTTAGCGGCTCGTCGGCCTTCCCCTTCGGCGGCGGGATGCGTTCCGCGATCGCGGCGAGGATCTCGGGCACGCCCGTGCCATCCTTCGCGCTCGCGAGGATCACCTCGTCGCGGTCGAAGCCGATGACGCGCTCGAGCTCCGCCGCCACCCGCTCCGGCTCCGCGTGCGGCAGGTCGATCTTGTTCAGCACGGGGATGAGCTTCAGGTCCTGGTTCATCGCCAGGTACACGTTCGCCAGCGTCTGCGCTTCGATGCCCTGCGAGGCATCGACCACGAGCAGCGCGCCCTCGCACGCCGCCAGGCTCCGCGAAACCTCGTACGTGAAGTCCACATGCCCGGGCGTGTCGATCAGGTTGAACTCGTATTCGATCCCGTCCGGGGCGTGGTAGGCGATGCGAGCCGCCGCCGCCTTGATCGTGATCCCCTTCTCCCGCTCCAGGTCCATCGAATCGAGCAGCTGCTCGGCCATCTCCCGCTTCGAGACGGTCCCCGTCGATTCCAGCAGCCGGTCCGCGAGCGTGGACTTGCCGTGGTCGATGTGCGCGATGATGCAGAAGTTCCGGATGCGGCTCTGGTCCACCATCCCAGTGTAGGGGCCCCGCCGGTTATGGGCGGATCACCACCGCCGAATGCCTCACAGCACCATCGGTTCGCGGCGCGTGAATTCGTAGAGCATCGCCGGGCGGTGCGCGCCTTGCTTCTCCGTCTCGCCCGTCTCCCGCACAATGCCGAGCCCGACGACGCGCCGCCGGAAGTTCCGCTTGTCGATCACTTCGCCCAGGATCGCCTCGTACACGCGCTGCATCTCCGTCAGCGTGAACCGCGCCGGCAGCAGGCTGTACACGACGTTCGTGTATTCGAGCTTGTTCCTCAGCCGCTCTTCCGCGTACGCGGTGATGCGCTCGTTGCCGAACGCGAGCGGTCCCAGCCGGCGCACCGGGTGCCAGGCCGGCCGCCATTCCAGGTCGGACCGCAGCCGCGTGCGCGCCACGTCCACCAGCGCGAAGTAGGTCACCACCACGTTCGCCTGCCCGCCCTGGCTATCGAACGTGAACAGCTGCTCCAGGAACACGTCGGACACGCCCGTCTCGTCGGCGAGCTTCCGCGCGGCCGCTTGGTCCAGCGATTCGCCTTCGCGCAGGAGGCCGCCCGGGAGCGCCCACGCCCCCGCGCACGGCTCCGCTGCGCGCTCGATCAGCAGCACCGAAAGCTGCCCGCGCACCACTCCGAAGATGACCAGGACAACGGCCGCGCCCACCGCACCAGTGTAAACGACGATGGCGAACGTACCGGGTGCGGCCCGGCGCCGCCCCGCGCGAAGATGACCCAACCGCCGGCCCGGCTGTACACTGAAGCTCCTGCGCGGAGAGGTCGCATAGTGGCCGAGTGCGGGCGCCTGCTAAGCGCTTACCGGCGGTTAACGTCGGTCGAGGGTTCGAATCCCTCCCTCTCCGCCAGCGCATCGCCCCAACCGGCCGGTCTCCCCGCCGCGCCACGTGCCAGATTCCCGAGCCTTCGCCATGCCCCAGAAATACTACCTGTGGACCGTCGGCTGCCAGATGAACAAGGCGGATAGCGAAAAGCTCGCCGCCGGTTTCGAACGCCTCGGCCTCAAGTGCACCGACCACATCGAACGCGCCGACATCGTCGTCATCAATACCTGCAGCGTCCGCCAGCGCTCCGAGGACCGGGCCTATTCCAAGCTCGGCCGCGTGCGCGAGCTCAAGGCCGAAAAGCCCGCCCTGAAGGTCGCGGTCATGGGTTGCATGGTCGGCCTCAAGACCGGCGACCTCGAGAAGCGCTTCCCCCAGGTCGATGTCTTCGCCCGCCCGCAGCAGTTCGAACCCATCATGGACCTCGTCGAAGGCAAGGCCGAGGACCTCGGCGGGGAATTTTGGCCCTCCACCTACGCCGTCCCCGAGGGGCCCACCGCCTACGTCCCCGTCGTCCACGGCTGCAACAAGTTCTGCACCTACTGCATCGTTCCCTATCGCCGCGGCCGCGAGAAAAGCCGCCCGATGGACGAGATCGTGCGCGAAGTCGCTTACCTCACCGCCCACGGCGTCCGCGAAGTCACCCTCCTCGGCCAGACCGTGGAGGCGTACGGCCACGACCTCACCGGCGAGCCCGACCTCGGCGACCTCATGCGCGAACTCTCGGCGCTCGAACGGCTGCACCGCATCCGCTTTCTCACCTCCTACCCCCGGGACATGACGCGCCGTATCCTCGAAGCCGTCGCCGGGCTTCCCAAGGTGATGGAGTGCTTCTCGCTCCCCGTGCAGGCCGGCAGCGACGCCGTGCTCGATTCCATGCGCCGCGGCTACACGAAAGCCGAGTACCTCGCGAAGATCGCCGAGGTCCGCGAACTCATGCCCGCCGCCGGCATCACCACCGACATCATCGTCGGCTACCCGGGCGAGACCGATGCCGACTTCGAAGAGACCGCGGCCCTGCTCGAAGACCTCCGCTTCGACAAGGTGCACGTCGCCGCCTACTCCCCCCGCCCGGGCACCATCGCCTGGCGCAAAATGCCGGATGACGTGCCCGCCGCCGTCAAAGCCGCCCGCCTCCATCGCGTCGAGGAGATCGAAGGCCGCATCTCGCACGAGCTGAACACGGCCCTCGTCGGCACGACGCAGGAGATCCTGGTCGAAGGCATCAAGAACGGCCAGCCATTTGGGCGCACCCGTGCCGGGCACCTGGTCCATCTCGATGCCCCCGCCCGCGTGGGCGCGCTGCTCGATGTGCGAATCGCCCACGCCGGCGCGTTCTCCCTGCGCGGCGACCCCATCGACGCCCTCACCCTCGCCTGACCGGCGTGGACACCGACCCGGATCCTTCGCGCCAGGACGAGATCGGGCGTGTGCTCGCCGCCTATGGACGCACGGCCGCCGGTCACCCGCACCGTGTCGAAGCCGGCACCCTGAACGCGAACTACCGCGTGCCCACCGCCGGCGGCGCGCTCTTCCTGCGGCTCCATCGCCCGTCCTACGACCACGACCGCATCCTCGCCGAGCACGAGATCCTGACCTTCGTCGCGGCCCGGGGCATCCCGGTGCCCCTCCCCCTGCGCACGGCCGCCGGCGGCACGACGGTCGCGGAAGAATCCGGCATCTGGTCGGCCTATCCCTGGATCGCCGGCACGCTCGTCGCCCCGCACGCGCTGACCCACGAGCAAGCCGTGGCCCTGGGCGACATGCATGGCCGCACCCAGGCCGCGCTCGCCGCGCACCCCGCGAGCGCGACCGCCACCTTCGATATGACCTGGGACCGCGAGCAGTCGCTGGCCACCCTGGCCGCCTGCGCCGAGGCCGCGGGCCGGCAGAACGCCGCCCCGTGGGTCGTCGAAGCGATCGGGCGGCAGGCCGAACTGCTCGCGCGCGAACCCCTTCGCCTGCCCGCGGACTTCGCCTGGCTGCCGTGCCAACTCGCCCACGGCGACTTCCAGGACCAGCAGGCCCTCTTCGCGCCCGATGGCTCCATCGCTGCCATCACCGACTGGGAACTCTGCCGCCCGTGGCCGCGCATCTGGGACCTCGTGCGCGCGCTCGCGTTCTGCGGGTTGTTCCGCGGCCCGGCGCTGGAGCCGTACCTGGCCGCGTACCGGCGCCACGTCACGCTCACCCCCGAGGAGTGCCACGCCGGCATGGAGCTCTGGTGGCAGAGCCGCCTTGGCAGTGCATGGGTCTGGCACGCAAGCCTGGTTGAAGGCAACGCACGCGTCGCGACCTTCTACGAAGAGACCGCCCGCCACCTGGAAGAAGTCGCCGACCCGGCCTGGCGCGCGGCCACGGAGGCCCGGCTCATCCACGCCGCGACCGGCTAATCCTGCCTACGAGAGCCGGTGGCTCGCCCGGCTGGCCGCACTGCAATGCCGCGGCACCGCCGCACCGAGCATCGCCTCGAAACAGATGAGCCCGTCGCGGCCACCCGGCCCGATGGCCATCACCGCCGCCTTGCCGCATGCCTCCACCGGCAGCGGGCAGAGCGCCGCCGCGATCGCCAGCTGGGCACGCGACCACGTCGGGTCCGAACTCATGGATGGCACGTCCATGCGCCGCACGAGGTAGGCCACCACCCCGATCCACGCGAACATCGGCACGAGAACGAGGTAGAGGCCATACTGCAACAGCATTTCGCGAGCATACGCGCGCCGTTCCCGCCTGGTGGTGCCCGGACGCGCGCCTCGCATTACAACCCCGTTACGAGACGCTATAGCCTGCCCAGCTCCGCCCGCATCTGGTCCAGCCCGAGCGGGCCCAGGTCCAGCGCCTTCGCGTGGAACGCCTTCAGGTCGAACGCGTTCCCGGCGCGCGCACGGGCGGCATCCCGCGCCTCCAGCCAGACCCGTTCGCCCACCTTGTAACAGATCGCCTGCGACGGGTAGCCGAGATACCGCACGATCTCGCTCGCCATGAAGTCTTTCGGGAAGTGGCTCCGTTCGTCCACGAACGCCTGCCCCAGCTCGGGCGTCCAGCGTTCACCCGGGTGGAAGCCGTCGGCCGCCGGGATCTCCAGCTGCAGGTGCATGCCGATGTCCACGATCACGCGCACGGCCCGCATCGCCTGCGCGCGCAGCATCCCCAGGCGGTAGTCCGGGTTCTCCAGGTACCCCAGCTCGTCCATCAGCCGCTCCGCGTACAGCGCCCAGCCCTCGCCGTGCGCCGAAACGAACACCGTGCGCTGGAACCGCGAAAGCGTCTCCGCGAGGTACCGCACCTGCGCGACCTGCAGATGGTGCCCCGGCACGCCCTCGTGGTAAGCGATGGAGACTTCGCCCCACAGCGGAAAGCGCGTCTTGCCGAGTGTCGGATACCACGTCCGCCCCGGCCGGCTGAAGTCCTCGCTCGGGCCCGTGTAGTACATCGCCGCGGCCCCGCCCGGCGGCGCGATCATCGCTTCCACGCGCTGCACCGGCCCCGGGATATCGAAGTGCTTGCCGTTCAGCTCCGCGATCGTCCGGTCCTGCAGCTCCTGCATCCACGCCCGGAACGCCTCGACGCCCTCGATGGAACGCGCCGGGTCCGTTTCCAATAGCTGCTTCGCCTGCTCCACCGTCGCGCCGGGGCGAATGCGCTGCGCCGTCGCCCGCATGTCCGCCTCGATGCGGTGCAGGTCCTCCCACGCCCACGCGTACGTCTCGAACAGGTCAATCGTGGCCCCGAGCGTCGAAAGCGCCATCACCCGGTACCGGTCCGGGCCCACCGCGTCCTGCAGCGGCGCCCCCGGTGCGTACTCGTCCCGGAGATAGCTCGCGAACCTGGCATACGCGTTGGTCGCGGCCGTCGCGGCGGCGTCCAACCGTCCGCGCAGCGCGCCGGGCACGACCTCCGGCTTTGCTCCCTCGACCAGCTTCGGAAAGAACGGTTCCGCGCCATCACCCGACCATGTCGCCGCCTGTTTTGCGCATTCCAGCGCCTGCCGCCGCGCCGCCAGCACCCCCTTCGCGCGGCCCGCATCGAGCGCAGCCCGGAAGCCGCCGAGCGCCGCCGGTACCTTCTCCATGCGCGCTGCGATCGTCTCCCAGTCCTCCGCCGTCTCCCTCGGCATGAGGTCGAAGCACGAGCGGATGCTCCCCAGCGGGCTGCCGATGATGCGCAGCGCGCGCAGCCCCTCGTCCGCGTCGAATTGGGCCAACTGCGCCCGTAGCCGCTCGCCGATGAACGCCGACGCCACGCGGTCGCGCTCGTTCGTAATCGCCGCGCCCTCGAGCGCCGCGAGAATGGCGCGCGTGTGCCCGGCTCGCTGCTCGATGCCGTCGGGCGAATAGTCCGTCAGCTCCGAATCGTACCCGGCGATGCCGTTCGCGGTCGCACCGATAGGGTCGAGGGCGGCGGATTCCTCCACATAACGGTCTGCGAGCGCGTACACCGGCGTGAGCTGGCCCGGCATGGTCGTCCCCCTCGCCGCTGAGCTGCGGCCCCGGGATGGTGTGACACCGCCGGGGCCGCGCGCCACCGGTTCCCGTTCAATCGCCACCGGCGCGGACCGGCCGCTCGTCCCGAGGCAATCCCACGATGAGCGCGATCGGTCCGGCGAGCATGAGCCACATCATCGCCGCGAGGCCCCACCGCTGCGCCACCATCCCCAGCCCCACCGGGATCAGCCCCGTGACGAGCCCGAACGAAGCCGCGATCGCCTCGTTCGTGCCCGGCCGGCCCGGCATGGAGGCGTAGAAACGAGCGCGCGGAATCGCGTACCACCCCGCGTTGAGCAGCCCGAGCACGGCAACCGGCGCCAGTTTCCAGGCGAACCCCGGCGTCAGCAGGAAGGCGCTGTACACGGCCAGCATCGCGAACGCGCTCGCCCGCAGGTACACGAGCCCGCGCACGTCCTTCAACAGCCGAACGAGCGCCGCGTCGCCCACCAGCCCGGCGATGGTCCAAACCGCCACGGCCAGCCCTGCCTGGCCCGGGCTCGCCCCTGCGACATCCACGAAGTACAGCGCGAGGAACCCGAACAGCCCGTCGAGCAACAGGTCGCCCATCGCCAACAGGCCGAGCCAGCGCCAGGTCTCGCCCCGTCGGAGCGCGGCGCGCAGCTCGAGAGCCAGCTCGCGCAGGCCGGGCGCCTCGTCATCCTCCGGGGCATTCTCGGGCAACCGTCGCCATGCCCCCATCGCGAGCACGGCCGCGAGCACGCCCATCGCCGCCAATGGCCACCGCCAGCCCGCGCCGCCTGCGTAGGCCGCCGCGAACAGCAACGGCCCGCCCACCACGCCGATGGACCCCGCGAGCGTCCAGCGCGCCATCGCGCCGTCGTACTCCCCCGGCGAAGCCTCGATCAGCGCTGCCTGCGACGTGGAAACGAACATCCCCGACGCCGGGTACAGCGCCGAAAAGGCCACCAGCAGCCAGGCGAAGCCAGGCGCCCCGGCCGAGGCCAACAGGGTCGCCGCCACCAGGAAGCCGCCCGTCACGATGAGCGCGCGACGTCTCCCCGTATCCCCCAGCAGCGCCAGCGGCGGCTCCAGCACCGCGCTCACGACCGTGGGCACCGCGAGCAGCACACCCACCTGGCCGTACGTCAGCCCGAGGTCGTTGCGAATCGCCGGCCAGGCGGCCTCGCGCAGCCCGAAAGCGAGCTCGTCGAAGAATTCGATCGCCAGCAACACGAACGCGGGCGATGCGATCAGCGCGGCACGGCGCCGCGGCGTCATGGAAGGTGCGGACACGAAAAACTCCCGTCTCTCTGGTAGGCGTCGTTAGCCGGTCGAGACGGGAACGTGGCGGCCCCCGGGGTCGCGCCGCGAGTTAACGGGGAGGCTGAAAAACGGCGAACCGCATGCCCGGAGTCTGGGGGCACGCGGTTCGCCTCGCAAGTCCTTTGCCGCGTGATCGCGTCAGTTCGTGTAGCGCGCCCCGCTGATCTGCTCCAGCTTCCGCCAGTGGTGCTCGGTCTGGATGCGGCGAATGGTCCCCGACCGTGCACGCATCACCAGCGATTCGCTCGTCGCGCCGCCGGCCACGTACTCCACACCCTTCAGCAGGTCCCCCGTGGTGATGCCGCTCGCCGCGAAGAACACGTCGTCGCTTGATACGAGGTCGTCAATCGCGAGCACCCTGGTCACATCGAGCCCGCGCTCGATCGCGAGCTTGCGGTCGCCGTCATCGCGCGGCCAGAGGCGGCACTGCATGTCGCCTTCGAGGCACTTCATCGCCACCGCCGCCACCACGCCCTCCGGCGACCCGCCGATGCCGAGCAGCATGTCGACGCCCGTCCCCGCGAGACCCGCCATCACCGCGCCCGCGACGTCGCCATCCGTGATAAAGCGGATGCGCGCGCCCGCCGCGCGGATCTGGTCCACGATCTCCGTGTTCCGGTCGCGGTCGAGAATCACCACCGTGACTTCTTCCACCGCCAGGTCCTTCGCTTTCGCCACCTGCTCGATGTTCCACGCGATCGGCGCGGAGAGGTCGATCTTCCCCTTCGCCGCCGCCCCGACGGCGATCTTCTCCATGTAGAAGATGTCCTTCGGGTTGAACATCGTGCCCCGCGGCGCCACCGCGACCACGCTCAGCGCGTTCGGCCGGCCCAGCGAAAGCAACCGCGTGCCATCGATCGGGTCGACCGCGACATCGACCTGCGGCCCGTGTCCGCTGCCGACGCGCTCGCCGTTGAAGAGCATCGGGGCCTCGTCCTTCTCGCCCTCGCCGATGACGACGACGCCGTCCATGTCGACGGTGTCCATCATCATCCGCATCGCGTTCACGGCCGCGCCGTCCGATGCGTTCTTGTCGCCGCGCCCCATCCAACGCGCCGCGGCCAGCGCCGCGGCTTCCGTCGTGCGGACGAGCTCCATCGCGATATTCCGATCCGGGACCTGTTCGTTTCTCACGGGTTCACTCCAAGTTGATGGGCTACGGGTTTCAATGCTTCGGCGACGAAGCGAATGTGCTCATCGAGTTCCACCCCGAGGTCGGCTGCCCCGCGGACGAGGTCGTCGCGATTCACCGCCCGCGCGAACGCCCTGTCCTTCATCTTCTTCCGCACCGACGCCGGGTCGACCTCCGAGAGCGACTTGTTCGGCTTCACCAGCGCGCACGCCGTGACGAAGCCCGAAAGTTCATCGCACGCGAAGATCGCGCGGTCCATTTTCGAGGTGTATTCCAGCCCGAGGAAGGGCGCGTGGCAGAGGATCGCGTAGCGAATGTCCGCCGGCACGCCGCGCGCTTCCAGCAGCTTCGAACCTTCGCGCGGGTGCAACTCCTCCGTCGGGTGAATCTCCCAGTCGAAGTCGTGCAGCAGGCCAACAATGCCCCACTTCTCGACATCCTCATGCAGCAGCCGGGCGTAGGCCTGCATCGTCGCTTCCACGGCGAGGCCGTGCTTGCGCGTGCGCTCCTCGCGCGAGTACTCGACCAGGATGTCCCAGGCACCGTCGCGATGCATCCTGCTGCCCCGGGGTTGCGAACTCGCGCGCCATCGTACCAGAGCGAACGCCATCGGTGCCCGTCGCTCGCGTGTGACTCAATTCCCGCGCCGTCCCGGCCGAGAACCATAACGGAGCATTCGATATGGCGAACCGGATGGTGCTGCGCGGGGCCCACGCCCCATCGCGCGCGACGAACACACGCGACCCCCTCGAAGCCTACCTTGCCGGCGGGTTCCGCCAGGTCGATGGCTTTCTCACGGATGGCGCTGCCACGCTCATCGCCGCCATCGCCCGCAAGCAGGTGGATCTCGGCGTCCATGGCGGCGTCTGCGAAGTGGGCGTGCACCAGGGGCGCGCCTTCATCCTTCTCCATCTCCTCACCCGGCCCACCGAACTCGCCGTCGCCGTCGATGTCTTCGAACGGCAGGACCTGAATGTCGATGGTTCCGGCCGCGGCGTGCGCGACATCTTCGAGCGCAACTGCCGCCGCCACGGCTGCGACCTCGACCGCATCCGCATCCTCTCGGCGGACTCCCTCACGCTCTCCGGGCACGACCTCATGGCCGCCGCGAGCGGGGCGCTCCGCCTCGTCCATATCGATGGCGGCCACACCGAGCAGGTCGCGGCGCACGACATGGCGGCCGCGGCGGCCGCGCTCGCACCCGGCGGCGTCATCATCGTCGACGACTACTTCCACGAGCAGTGGCCGGGCGTCTCCGACGGCGTCCGCGCCTTCTTCGCAGCGAACCCCGGGGCCGGCCTCGTCCCCTTCGCGACCGGCGGCAACAAGGTCCTGTTCTGCGGCCGCACGTTCGCGCCCGCCTACCGCGCCGCGCTCGCCTCGCTTCGCGTGAGCGGCTACGCGAAGGAGACGGCCATGTTCGGCGAGCCCGTCCTCGCCTTCGCGTTCTGGCGCATGGGCCCCCGCGATCGGTTCATCCGTTCCCGCGCCTGGTACGCCGTCCGCGACTTCGCGCCCATTCGCGCCATCCGCGACGCCCGCCGGCGCCACCTCGGTCGCGAACCCGTCGCCTGAGATCCGTCTGGGCGTGCGAAGGGGCCGGCGTGAGCCGGCCCCTTCGTGTGTGGTGTCCTGCCTCGCGCTTAGTCGAGGTAGTCCTTCAGCTTGCGACTGCGGCTCGGGTGGCGAAGCTTCCGCAGCGCCTTCGCCTCGATCTGGCGAATGCGCTCGCGCGTCACCCCGAACTCCCGGCCGACCTCCTCCAGCGTGCGGCTGCGGCCGTCCTCCAGCCCGAAACGAAGCTGGAGCACCCGCCGTTCGCGGCTCGTGAGGCTCGCGAGCACGTCCTCGACCTGCTCCCGCAGCAGCTGCTGGCTTGCCGCTTCCGCCGGCGCGAGCGCGCTCGGGTCCTCGATGAAGTCGCCGAGGTGGCTGTCCTCCTCCTCGCCGATCGGCGTTTCCAGCGACACCGGCTCCTGCGAGACCTTCTGGATCTCGCGGATGCGTTCCGGGGTGTAGGCCGCCGCCGTCTCCGGCTTGCCGCTCTCCGTCATCCCGCGTGCGATCTCCTCGCTCGTGGGCTCGCGGCCATACTCTTGCACCAGCCGCCGGCTGACGCGCACGAGCTTGTTGATCGTCTCCACCATGTGGACCGGGATGCGGATCGTGCGCGCCTGGTCCGCGATCGCCCGCGTGATCGCCTGGCGAATCCACCACGTCGCGTACGTCGAGAACTTGAACCCCTTGCGGTAGTCGAACTTCTCGACCGCGCGGATGAGGCCGATGTTGCCTTCCTGGATCAGGTCCAGTAGCGACATCCCTCGCCCGATGTACTTCTTCGCCACCGAGACCACGAGGCGCAGGTTCGCCTCCGTCAGCCGCCGCTCCGCGCGCTGGCCGTTGTCCTTGATCGCCGAGAAGTGGTAGTGCAGCTTCTCTTCCAGCGGCGTCAGGTCCTCGACGAGCCCATCCTTCGGCGGCACGAGGAACTCCTCGCCGCCCGCTTCCTCGCCCATCTGCTCGACGAGGTCCTGGTTCAGGATGTGCGTCACGATTGAAAGCCGCACGATCAGCTCGGCCGCCTGCGACTCCTCGCCGCTTTCGGCCCCGCCCAGCTGCTCTTCGACGTACCGCTTGAAGTCGAGGCTCATCTCGCCATCGATGAGGCCCCGGAACTGCGCGTTCGCGATCGTCTGCGAAAGGGTCAGGCCCGTGAGCGTGTCATCCGGCTTGCGCCAGCGGGGCACGCGCTGCGGCTCCTCGTTTTCGTCGGTCGCGCGCCGCGCCGTCAGCGTCTCGAAATTGTCGATGAACCGCACGGCCGCATCGTGGACCGGCTTCACCGCCGTCCACTGCTCCAGCAGCCGCACCGCGACGTGCGCCGCCTTCGGCTTTTGGCCGTACCGCTCGAGATACTCCTTCTCGATCTCCTCAAGGTGGAGGCCTTCCTCCATCTGCCGCGCGAGGTGCTTCTCGTCGTCGGCCGTCAGCAGGTACACCTTGCCGATTTCGCGGAGGTACATCCGGACGGGGTCATCGATCCCTTCCGATTCCTCCGTCAGCAGCGCGATGGAAGCCTCTTCCTCCTCTTCCTCCGCGGCCTCGACGCCACCTTCTTCATCTTCTTCGTTGAGGCTCGGTTCGTTCTCCTCTTCCTCGTCGTAGCTGTCGTCCTGGTTTTGGAGACGTGCCAGGACGGAGTCGACGGCGCTCGTCGCGGCGGACGTGCTTTCGGTCAGGGTGTCTTCAGTCATGCTCGGGAACCAAACCTCCGGGGCGCTTGCGAAACGGGGACGGAAAAAGGGCGCAATGCGCCTTTTCCACGGTAGCAAGCCCCCGGCAAGCTGTCAAGAACGCCTGTTCGCCTCGTCTTCACCCCCGAACCGCAGCCTCCGCTCCTCCCCCTCCCGGTATGGCCGCAGCGCGAACGCCGACCACTTCGCATCGATCGAGACCAGCGTCACCCACCGCAGCCGGTCCTCCGGCACCGATTCCCATCCCCGGTCCCGCGTGAGGTCCGACTGCACCTTCGAACTGCCTTTCGGGAATGTGAGCCACAGAAGCGCGCCGGGCGCGAGCGCAACCACCAGCTGAGGCATCACCGCATCCAGCTCGGCCTTGTTCGTCACGAACACCTGGAGCCACTCAAACGTCCCATCGAGCGTCGTCGCGAACTCCCGCCCCGGCGCGAGTTCCGCAAGGTAGCCTTCGGGCGCCTTCAGCACCGCCGCGCGCCCGTCCTTGAGCTTCAGCTTCTTCGCCAGCGCCGTCTCAGCCATCGCGGGGAGCCGTCGCGCTCACGGCACGTACCGTTCGGCGATCAGGATGACGCGGCTCGTGTATTCGCCGCCTACCGCCGCCGGGACGAAGGTGCCGCCGCAGCTGATGAGCGTGACCCGTTCGGTCGTGCCATCCAGCGTGGGGAAGACGATGCGGTCCATGTTGAGCGAGGCCACCGGCACGATCTCCACCGCCGCCACCGTGTAGGCCAGCTGCGTGCCGTTGTCGAGCGTGACATAGAGGGCGTCACCCACCGCCGCCTGGTGGAGGTACGCGAAGGGCCCGTTGCCGTAATTCACGTAATTCACGTGCGCGGCGAAGATCGTGTTCATGCCGCCCGCGCCCGGCGCCGTGCGTCCCGGCCGGCCTGTCCCCCACTGCGGGTACGTGCTGATGTACTGAGGCGCCGATGGGTCCTCGAACAGCTCCCGCCCGCCCACGTAATGCGTCCCGCGCGCTTCGATCGGCGCACTCCCGAGGATCCCGGCCGAGCCCAGGTAGAGCGCCGTCACCCGGCCATCCGGCGTCTCCGGCCGCGGGACGGGCGTCGGTGTCGCGATGGGCAACGGTGGCAATTCGGCCTGGCTCACCTGTGGCATATAGGCGCGATACGGCAACGCGGGGCCTTCGCCGGGAGCCGCGAACGCCGCCGCCAGCATCGCAAGTCCCATCCCGGCGACCAGCGCGATGGCTGCCGCCCGCCGCCCGGTTCGCGTCTTCGAAGTCACCTCAGATGGCTCCCCAGAACTCCCGCAGCGTCTCCGCGAGCAGCACCGGCGCGAGCAGCGGGATGTTGTGCCCGATGCCATCGAACGCGACGTACCGCACCCGCGGGTTGCGCCGCCGCATTTCCTCCGCGACCGCCGGCCGCAGCTCGTTCGAACGCAGCCCGTGCACCAGCATCGCCGGCGGTACCCCGAGGGCGTCCCATTCGGCCCAGTAGTTGCGGCCGCGGTGCAGCCGCACCATCGCCTTCCACGCCTCGCGGCTGCCGCGCCAGGTCAGCTTCCCATCGCTCGCGTCGCGCATCCGCTGGAGATACCCGTGCACACGTTCCGGCGGCGTCGGCCGGTTCCGGGTGAAGAACGCCACCGCTTCGTCGCGCGTGAGCGTTTCGGGCATCGCGTCCACGGAGGTGACCGTCTCGCGCCAGTTCGCGGCCCACGCCTCCGGTCCGATGTCGGCCATCACGACGCTGCGCCATGCCCGCGGATGCCACGCCGCCGCTGCCATGGCGACACGCGCACCCATCGAATGCCCCACAAGGTGCGGGCGCTCCAACCCGGCCGCGCGCGCCGCTGCCAGCGCATCCCGCACGAGCTGCCGCACGTGGTACGGCCCGTCGTGCGCGCTCCCGCCGTGCCCGCGCTGGTCGATCGCCACACACCGCGGCCGGTCTTCGCCGAGCGCGTCCACGGTCTCCTGCCAGGCCTCGGCCACGCCCGTGAGCCCGTGCAGGAAGAGGACGCCCGGCTCCGCGCCCGCCCATTCGAGCGCGCGAAAGCGCCCGCCCGGCAGGTCCAACCAGCGTTCGTGCGGCTCCGTGCTCACCCCGGCGTCAGTCGCCCGTGGGGTACCCGGCTTCCACCCAGGCCAGCGTGCCGCCCTCGACGTTGTACAGCGGGATGTCGGTCACGCCGCCGGCCGTCGCGAACTCCGCCGCGAGCGCGCTCCGCGCCCCCGATTTGCAGATGAACAGCACTTCCTTGCCCCCGGCGAAGTCGCGGAGCTGCTTGATTTCGCCCATCACGGTGTTCACGGGGATGAGCCGCACGCCCGACGCGTGCACTTCCACGTACTCGTTCGGCTCGCGCACGTCGACCATGACGGCCTCGCCCTTGTCGAGTTTCTCCTTCGCCTCGCTCACCGAGATCCGGGTGAACGGTTCGCGCGGGTCCTTCGTTGCCATGTGCTGCCTTCCCTCCTGCCTGCCTTTGCGTCGTGAACTGAATCTAGCACACGGCCCGTCTTGCCGTGGTTTGCCTACGACCCCGACCACGTGAGCCGCGGCATGCGCGCCAGCCCCGCGACGTACACCAGCACCGAGACCGCCGTCAGCACGCCGAAGTCCATCGCCAGCCCGAAGTAGCCATCCGTGCCATCGGCGTACGCCGCCAGTTGCATCGCATCCACCGCGTACGAAAGCGGATTCACCCGCGCGAGCACTTCCAGCCACGCCGGCAGCCCGGCCACCGGGAAGAATGCGCCCGAAAAGAAGAGCAGCGGGAAGAGCGCCAGGTTCATCAGCAGGTGGAACCCCTGCATCGTCTGGATGCGCGAAGCGAACGCCTGCGCCACGCCCGCCAGCAGCAGGTTCAGCAGCACCACCGCCGCGAGCGCGATGGCGATACCCGCCGGCACCCCGAACTGCCAATCGAACTGCACGAACGGCGCCGCCGCCAGCAGCACCACCAGCGCCTGCACGACCCCGATGGTCACTCCCGCCAGCGACTTCCCCAGCAGGATTGTCCGCGGCCGGTGCGGCGAACTGAGCAGCATCCGCAAGACGCCGCTATCCCGGTCGCGATAGTACGAAGCGCTCGAAAACGTCGACGAGAACACCGCCGTCATCACCACCGCGCCCGCGACCAGGTACGCCGTGAAGTTGCCCGCACTCAGCGCCGTCGGCTCCAGCCCGCTCGAAACCCCGTTCCCCAGGAACACCAGGAACAGCAGCGGCGTCACCATCGACGAATACAGCTGCGACCGCGACCGCAGCACGCCGCGGATATCGCGTTCGAAGAGCGCCATCGCGGCGCCGAACGCGCTCACCGGACCACCTCAACCACCGCGGGACGGCGGCTCACGTGCTGGAAATACGCATCCTCAAGCGATGAACGGTCGATCGTGACCGAGCGAATCGTCCCGGGCGCGAACGCAAACAGCCGCGGCACCAGCGCCGACGCGTCGTCCGAGGCCAGGTGCACGACCTCACCGTCGGTCGTCACTTCGCCCGCGCCCGGCCAGGTGCGAACTTCGGCCAGCTGCGCCTCGGTCACGCCCTCCCACCCGACGCGCACGGCCTCGCGACGAAGGCCCGCCTTCAGCTCCGCCGGCGTCCCTGTCGTCACCACTCGGCCATCCTTGATGAACGCGACCTGTTCGCACACACCATCGGCTTCGGCGAGGTCGTTCGTGGCGAGCAAGACCGTTCGCCGCCCGCGCTCCGCGTTCAGCAGCGCGTCCCACAGCGCCCGGCGCTCCTCGGGATCGACGCCCGTGGTCGGTTCGTCCAGGAGCAGCAGTTCAGGGTCGTGGAGCAGCGCGCGCGCCATCTCCAGCCGCCGCCGCATCCCCCCCGAAAGCGCACCGATGCGGTCCTTTTCCCGCCCGGCGAGCCCGAAGGTGCCGAGCAGGCGCCGTCCCCGGTCCGCCGCCGCGCTCCCGCTCATGCCGAACAGCTTCCCCGCGAGCCGCAGCGTCTCGCCCGCCGACATCAGCGGGTCCTGCGCGTTCTCCTGGAACACTGTGGCCGTACGCGCGCGCAGCGAAGGCGATGGCTCCTCCCCGAACACGCGGAGGGCACCCTCGGCCGGGCGCTCCATCGCCGCCACCATCGTGATAAACGTGCTCTTGCCGCTCCCGTTCGGCCCCAGGAGCCCGAAGACGCAGCCCGCGGGCACCTCGAGCGTGAAGCCATCGAGCGCCCGCCGTTCGCCATAGCGATGCACGATCCCTTGCGCTTCGACGACGGTCTCAGCCATGCCGGTGCTGTCCTGCGCCCGTCACCCCGCGGCGCGCCTAGCTCGCGACCGAGAGGCTGGCCACGAGCTGCCCCATCACGATCAGCATGATGATCGCCGCCATCGGGCTCAGGTCCATCATCCCCGTGTTCGGCATCACGCGCCGCAGCGGCTCGATGATCGGCTCCGTCACCCGGAACAGCATCTGGTACAACGGGCTCGACTGGTCGATCGGGAACCAGCTCAGGAGCGACCGCGCGACGATCGCCCAGGTCAGGATCTGGATGAAGACCAGCGTGAACTGTGCAACGTAGGGATTCGTAGCCGGGACCTCACGCACCCCTTCCCGGGGCACCGTTTCCATCGTAGCAGAGCGGCCCGAAAAGGAATGAGGAACGAAGGCCCTTCGAACGCTCCCGCCTCAGCCGGCCGAGGCCCGGTCCATCACCATCAGCATGATGTACAGGAAGAGCAGCACCACCATCGCGCTCAGGTCGATCATCCCCGTCCTCGGGAGGATGTTCCGCACCGGCGCCAGCAGCGGTTCGGTCGCCTGGTACAGGAACCGCGCCACCGGGTTGCCCGGGCCCAGCGGGAACCAGCTCAGGAGCGAACGCGCCAGCACGAGCAGGATGAGCGCGTAGATCAACACGGTGAACAGCGCCGCCACGGTGTCGTTCAAGCCGGGCCACCCAGTTCGACCGCCCGCCGGTGAGCCGCCTGCACCGCCTCGATGATCGAAGCCCGCACCGCGCCCTTCTCCAGTTCCAGCAGCCCCGCCGCCGTGGTGCCTGCCGGCGAGGTGACCAGGCCGCGCAGTTCGGCCGCGTGCCGCCCGCTCTCCTGCGCGTACACCGCCGAGCCGTACACTGTCTGCAGCACCATCTCCGATGCTTCCGCTCGCGTCAGCCCGACGGCCACGCCGCCTTCGATCAGCGCCTCGATGAAGAGGAACACATACCCCGGCCCGCTGCCGCTCACGGCGGTCGCCATGTCCAGCTTCTTCTCGTCGTCGACGTAGATGTCGCGGCCGATCGCGCAAAGCAGCCCACGCGCGAGTTCCCGCTGTTCGGCGCTCACGGCCGGCGTCGCCGTCCACACGCTCATGCCGGCTTTCGCGGCCACGGGCGTGTTCGGCATCACCCGGATCACCCGGTCGTGATGGAACTCGTTGATGATCGAACGGATGCGCACCCCTGCCATGATCGAGAGCAGCAGCCCGTCCGGCTTGATCGCGCCGTGGACCGTGTTCATGTCCTGCGGCTTCACCGAAAGCACCACGAGATCCGCGGCGTCCATCGCCAGTTCCGGCGAAGGCGTGGCCTGCACCCCATAGACGCCGTGCAGCTGGTCCGCGCGCTGCGGCACCTTCTCGCAGACGGTCACGTCCCCGGCATCGAACACACCCCGTTCCAGCGCCGCCGCGAGGATCGCCTCGCCCATCACGCCACCGCCGATGATCGCCACCTTCATCCTGAACGCTCCCCGAAAATCGCCCGGCCAACCCGGATGTGCGTCGCCCCTTCCTCGATGGCGACCTCGAAGTCGTCGCTCATGCCCATCGAGAGGCACTTCAGGCGGTGCCGCTCCGCCATCTCCCGCAGCCGGTGGAAGTGCGCCCGCGCATCCTCCGGGTTCGTGCTCTGCGGCGGGACGGCCATCAGCCCCAGCACTTCCACGCGCGGAATCTGCTGCGCCCGCAAGAGCAAGCCCCGCACTTCGTCCGGCAGCGCCCCCCGCTTCGAGGCCTCCCGCGCGATGTTTACCTGCAGGAAGACTCGCACCGTGCTCGCCGGGGCCGTCGCCGCGATGGCGTCCAGCGCCGATTCCGAATCGATGCCGTGCAGTGCCTCGAACGCGGTCAGGGCGGTCCGCACCTTGTTCGATTGCATGTGCCCGATGAAGTGGAAGCGCGCCGGCTCCGTCCCCGATGCCCCGAGCACGATTTCCGGGCGGCCGTGGCGGAGGACGGCGATCTTCTCCAATGCCTCCTGCACGTAATTCTCGCCGAAGTCGCGCAGCCCGGCGTCGAAGGCGGCCGCCACCGTTTCGGCCGAGAACGTCTTCGTGACACCCACGAGCGTCACCGAGTCCGGCGCCCGGCGCGCCCGTGCGCAGGCCGCCGCCATCCGTTCGCGCACGTGCGCGAGCCGCGCTCCGATCGCGTCAATCATCCCGGGGGCAAGCGTCATCGAATCTCCGGAGGGTGCTTCAACTCCCAGATGCCGCGGCCCACCACCACCGCCACCACCAGTCCGATGGCCGCGAAACCGAGCAGCACCTGAATTGTAAACATCCAGAACACGAAGAACAGGTAGAACATCCCGCCGAGCAAAATCCCCAGCGGAAGCGCCAGCACCCGGAAGACGGCGAACGTGATCGCCACGACCTCGCGCACGCCGCCGCCCTTGTCCTCGTCCGGGGGAGGCTGGCTCGAGCCGTAGTAGAAACCCATGCGCGCAGTATAGGCCGCGGCTCCGCGGCGTCTCCTCGCCTTAGCCGCGCTCGGTCAGCAGCTCCCGGATGCGTCCGATCTCCTCGCCCGGGACACCTCGCCCGGAGAGGAACGCCTCCGTGCTCCCGTACCGCTCGCGCATGAGCGTGATGAAGCCCGCCATCCGCTCCGCCGGCGTCGAAAGCCGCGCGCGGATCTCCGCATCCGTCCCCGCGAGCGCGCGCCCCGTCGACCGCAGGTACGCGATCAGCCGGTCGATGCTCGCGTCGCTGAGCCCGTACTCGTTCGCGATGTCCTCGTCGCCCGCGCCGAGCAGCTCCATCAGCATCCCGAGGAGCACGCCCGTGCGGTCCTTCCCCGCCGTGCAGTGCACCAGCACGGGGTAGGTCTCCGCCTCCGCAAGCAGCCGGAACGCTTCCACGAACCGCTCGCCGCCAACATCCAGGTAGTGCAGGTAGCGTCCCGGCGTCGGTCCCGTTCCGTACAGGCCGTTCAGTTCCGCGATGAGCTCATCCATCCCGCGGGCCGCCTCGAAGATCGAGAGCGGGCGAACGCGTTCGTTCAGCGCGTGGCCGTCCGGCATGTGCGCGAACTCTTCCGGGTGGCGCAGGTCCAGGATGGTGCGAATGCCGATCTCGTCGCCGATGCAGGCGCAGTCGGTCGCGGTCATGAGTTCCAGCGCTCCCGACCGGTAGATCATCCCCGACCGGATCCGGCCCCCGCCCGCGAGCGAGTAGGCCCCGAGCTCCCGGAAGTTGTGCACCCCTTCGAGTTCGCGCGCGGTGCTGTTCCCCATCGCGAGCCATCCTTCGCACGCCAACGGCGGTGGTACCCCCGGAAGGACTCGAACCTTCGACCTCGCGATTAAAAGTCGCCTGCTCTGCCAGCTGAGCTACGGGGGCCCGTGGCTTCACCCTACCCAAATCGGCCAGAAGGCGCGAGCAGCAGGCCCCCACCCGGCGCCCGTCGGCCAACAGAAAGCCCCGGCGTGCGCCGGGCCTCTCCCTATCTTGCCGCTGCTCCGGCCTACTGGCCGAAGGCGTTGTACATGCCGTCGTTGTCGCCGAGGTTCAGGTCATTCGTCACGTTCGCCGTCGCGATGATCGGCTTGTCGCTCGTGATGACCATGCCGCCCCAGAGGCACGAGGGCGAAGCCCCGAGCCCGTTCACCGCCGGGTCCGTGAGGCCCTGGTAGAAGATGAACGAACCCGTGATCGTCTTCGTCGTGGTGTACGTGCCGCCGGTGCAGCCCGGGGCGCCCGTCGTCGGGTCGGCCACGGTCGTGAGCGTCACGGTCGCCGCGCCGCCATCGGCCACCGCCACGCTGACCGCGCTGTCGTAGCCGTTCGCGCCGCCGCCCGAGCTATAGGCATGGCGGAAGATGAGCGGGAACTTCGCGGTGTTCGTCGCGCGGGCCGTGGGCACGCCGTTGATGGCCGTGTACAGGTCCTCATCGATGAAGCTGCCCGGGCTCGTCATCTTCACGCGGAAGAGCACGGCCGCCAGCGGCTGGTCCGACGTCACCGTTGCGGCGCCCGCGAAGCCTTCCGGCACCACCGCGTCCTGGTAGACGCTGTGGTTCGCCGTTCCGTTCGCCGGCACCGAAAGCGCCGTCGTGTGCGTGCCCGTCGTCCCCTTGTAGGTCACGGTCGCGTTCGCCACCGTGCCGTTCGGGTTCGAAAGCAGGATCTGCGTGTAGTAGCCGTCGAGCTTGATCGCCAGCGGGATCGCCAGCGTCGTGCCGATGTCGCTCGCCGCGCCGCCGACCACGAACCCGTCGTAGGAAGCGAGCTTGCGCAGGCCGCTCGAAAGGTACGCATCCACGGCCACCGTCACCGGCGAACCCGTCGAGGTCACGGTCGCCGCCATCAGCTTGCCGGCGGTCGCGCCGGGCATCGCCGTCGTCGCTTCGGCCGTCACCGTCTGCGGGCCGAAGGCCACCTGGCCACCGACCGGCACCGGGTAGCCCGTCGCGCAGCCGCTGCCGCCGGGGCCCGTGTCCGTCATCCCGCCGCCGCCGTCATAGGCATAGGCGACCGTCACGCAGGCCGTCGCCGTGCCCGTGTTCGCGATGGCGAAGCGGGTGTTGTACTGGCCGCTGAGGTTGTTCGAAATGTAGGGAAGCGTGATCGTGTTGCCGCCCGTCGGGTAGGCGTTGTGCAGCGAATACGACTTCCGGCCCGTGCCGTTCTGCTCGATATCGCGAGCCAGCAACGCATTGATAGGCTGGTCGCTGGAAAGCACGCCCACGCCGCGGAAGCCCGGCGTCAGGCCCGTGTTCACCGCCTGCGCGAACGTTCGCGTCCCACCCGGCGGCACATTCGTTTCCACCCGGCTCGCCGAGGGGATGAGCACGCCCGCCGGCGTGTAGATGTCCATCGCGATGGTTGCGGGGGCGGTGCCGTTGTTCTGCGCGATCGCGCTCGTGTTCTCACGGCTGTTCGGCAGAAGCGCCGGGAGGGCCAGCCGGTTCGGGAGGGCCCGCTCCATCACCACATCGTGCGTGCGGCCTGACTTGGCGGAGACAGTGGGGACTGCCGAAACTCCCAGCAACAGCGCGGATGCTGCTGCGGCGAGCGCCAGGGTTCGGACTCGTACTCGCGGCATAGATACTCTCCTCATCGACCAAAGTGTCAATGCGACTCAACGTTTGGTCAACGGGAATCTACACCCGACCCATGGCGCCTTGTAAACCCTGTGTAATTTCTAGCGCCCCTTCGCCACCCACTACGTCCACTGGTTGACCGCCTGGAAGAACAGCACGAGCGCGAGCGAACCCCCCACCATCGTCACCACCACCAGCTTCCCGCGCATCCCTGCCTCCCGGCTCGAAGAGCGATTCCTCACCCACTATAGGGCATGTTCACGCCCCGCCGGGGGATCGTCAGCCGGCCGGGCGGGCATGCTCTCGCATCGCGGTCCAGACCAGCTCCTTCAGCTTCGCGGGGTCCTTCTCCGCCGAGGTGAACGCCAGGAACGCCGTGTCCACGCCCGCATCGAAGAATCGCTCGACATGCTCCCGCCTCGCCTGCGCGCTCCCAGCCACCATCACCTCGTTCACGGCCTCGTCGCTCAGTGCCGCGAGCGCTCCCCGGCGGTCGCCCGCGTCCCACGCGTCCCACATGCCTTGCAGGTTCGTGCGCCCCAGCCAGCGATGGAAGTCGCGGTAGGTCGGCACGTTCAAGTACGAAGCGATGTACCGGCGCAGGCTCGTATCGGCTTCGGGCCCCGGCGGGTCGATGCCCACCATCAGCCGCGCCGTGACTTCGATGCTCCCCGGGTCGCGGCCCGCGCGTTCCGCCGCCTCCCGCACCACCGCCACAGATTTCCGCACATCCTCCGCCGAGAGCCAATTCAGGATCACCCCGTCCGCGACTTCACCGGCGACGCGCAGCATCCCCTCGCGCAGGGCCGCGACATAAATAGGGATAGGCTGCGACGGCGGCCGCGTCATCCGGTAGCCATTCACCTGCAGCGTCTTCCCTTGCGTGACCACCCGCTCGCCCGCGAACGCCGTTCGGAGAAAGGCGACCATCTCCCGCACGCGCGTCGCCGAGAGCGCGAATCGGCCACTGTTCCACCCTTCCACGATCGGCGCCGAGCCCGCGCCAATCCCGAGCACGAACCGCCCCGGCGCCATCTCCGCCACCGCCGCCGCCGATTGCGCCAGCGTCGCCGGCCCGCGCGTGAATACGTTCGCGATGGCCGTTCCGACGCGCAGGTTCGTCGCCTGCGCCACCACCGCCAGCGGGCTGAAGCAATCCAGCCCGTCCACCTCCAGCGACCACGCGTCCCGGTACCCCAGCGCCTCCGCTTCGCCCGCGAGGGCGACGTGGTCCGGCAACGGGATGTCGTACGCGACGGAAAGCGCCAGCCGCCGTTCGAATGCCATCAGTGGAAGCTCCCCCCGAGCAGGTCGCGCGCCATGATCAGCCGCTGCACCTCGCTCGGCCCCTCGCCGATGCGCCGGATGCGGATCTCCCGGTACCACCGCTCCAGCGGCAGGTCCTTCGTCATGCCATAGCCGCCGTGGATCTGCATCGCGCGGTCGACCACACGGCCGCCGGCTTCGCTCGCCACGAGCTTCGCCATCGCCGCCTCGGTGCGATACGGCTGGCCCTTGTTCGCCTTATCGGCCGCCGCCAGCGTCAGCCAGCGGCTCGTGCGGATGTCGATTTCGTTGTCCACGATCATCCACTGGATCGCCTGGCGCGTCGCCAGCAGGTCCCCGAAGGTCGTGCGCTGGTTCGCGTAGGCGATGGCCATCTCCTGCGCCTTGACCGCCACGCCGATGCAGCCCGCCGAGTAGGGTATGCGCTGGCGGCTCAGCCGGTCATTCGCGATCGCGAACCCCTTGTCCACTTCGCCGAGGATGTTCTTCGGCGGCACCCGCAGGTTGTCGAACTGCAGCTCCGTCGCGTAGCTGGTCGAACGCATGGTGTGGACGATGCGCCGCACATGGAACCCGGGCATATCCGCATCGATGATGAAGCAGGTGATGCCGCCCCGGCCCTTCGCCGCGTCCGTGCGCGCGAACACGATCCCGTAGTCCGCCCGGTCCGCGCCGCTGATGAAGATCTTGCCGCCGTTGAGCACCCAGTCGTCGCCGTCCTTCACCGCCGTCGTCTGGATCGCGCGCGCCGGGTCGCTCCCGCCCGAAGGCTCCGTCAGCCCGAAGAAGCCGTGCCGTTCGCCGCGCAGCGTGGGGAGTAGGTACCGCTGCTTCTGGTCCTCGTTCGCCTCGAAGAGCTGCGCGAGGCCGGCGCCCCCGAACACGCCGTAGCACGGGTTGTAGAGCCCCGCCCGGTGCTGCGCCATCTCGATCGCCATCAGCGTGCGCGTCACGATGTCGATGTCCGGCCCGCCATACTCCGGCGGGATGTCGAGCCCGTAAAAGCCCATCTGCTTCACCTGCGAGGCGAGCCGCTCGTGGTTCTCCTCGTCCAGGTCGCTCGCGTCCGGGTCCATGTCCGCTTCCAGCGGCACGATCTCGTTCCGCACGAACTTGCGCACGGTATCGACAATCAGGCCCTGTTCGTCCGAAAGCTCGAGGTCCAATTCTTGCTCCTTCGCCCCTAACTGAGGCGCCCGACCTTCACCGGCGGCTCCGTGCGGTTCACCGGCGGGATGTCGCCGTGGTCCATCCGATGCGACATAAGCAGCTCCTTGAAGCGGCTCGTGTACTGCATGTTCACCTCAACCCGGAACGACACGGCGCCGCCCGTGCCCGCGTCCGCGTGACGCTGGAGCGCGCTTCGCAGCCCAAACAGCTCCTTCGCACCCGCGAACCCGATGTACACGACGGCCCCCGAGGCATCCGCCAGCTCGTACACGCCGAGCTGCCCCGGGAGCTTCCGTACTTCCTCCGCGGTGAGCGGCCGCCACGGTTTCGTAAGACGAATCTGCATGGCGCGCGACTCTACAGGATTCCCACGGGCGCCGCGAATGGGGCCTGCTGAATCGATATCTGGCCCAGCGATGTTCCCTATAGAAGGATAGGCCCGGCTTCTGGCTGCTTCACCACTGGGTTCCCGGCTCGTATGCTGGCCACCGCATCCAGCTTCGGGGTGGGCCCTTCGTGTTCAAGAAAGTCCTCGTCGCGAACCGCGGCGAAATCGCCCTCCGGATCGTGCGCGCCCTGCGCGACCTCGACATCGCATCCGTGGCCGTCTATTCCGAAGTCGACCGCCTCAGCCAGCACGTCCGCTACGCCGACGAAGCCCACCTCATCGGCCCCGCCGATGCCCGCCAGAGCTACCTCAACGGCGACAAGATCATCGCCGTCGCCCGTGCCTGCGGCGCCGATGCCATCCACCCCGGGTACGGCTTCCTCGCCGAAAACGCCGACTTCGCCGAAGCCTGCGAAGCCGCCGGCATGACCTTCATCGGCCCATCGCCCGATTCCATGCGCAAGCTCGGCGACAAGATCGCCGCCCGCCAGATGGCCATCGAAGCCGGCCTCCCCGTCGTCCCCGGCAGCCCCGAGGTCACCTCTCTTGATGAAGCCGTCGAGCTCGCCACCCGCATCGGCTACCCCGTGATGGTGAAGGCGGCCGCCGGCGGTGGCGGGCGCGGCATCCGCCTGGTCGAACGTGCCGAAGACTTCGCCGATGCCGCCGGCCGCGCCATGCAGGAAGCCCAGGCCGCCTTCGGCAATCCCACCATCTATGTGGAAAAGAACCTCGCCCCGGTCCGCCACATCGAAGTCCAGGTCCTGGGCGACCGCCACGGCAACATCGTCGCCGTCGGCGAACGCGAATGCAGCATCCAGCGGCGCCACCAGAAAATCATCGAGGAGTGCCCCAGCATCGCCGTCAGCCCGGCACTTCGCCGCGCCCTCGGCCGCGCCGCCGTCAAGATCGCCCGCGCCGCCAACTACCATAATGTAGGCACGGTCGAGTTCCTCCTCACCGCCACGGGCGAGTACTTCTTCCTCGAAATGAACACCCGCCTCCAGGTCGAGCATCCCGTCACCGAGCTCACCACCGGCACGGACCTGGTGAAGGACCAGATCCTCGTCGCTGCCGGCGAAGAGCTCCCCTACGACGAGACCGAGCTCCTCACCCGCGGCTGGGCGATCGAGTGCCGCATCGTCGCCGAGGACCCCTTCAACAGCTTCCTCCCGTCCGTCGGCCGCATCGTCTTCGCGCGCGAACCCGCCGGGCCCGGCATCCGCGTCGAAAGCGCCCTCTACGACGGCATCGAAGTCACGCCCTACTACGACTCCCTGCTCGCGAAGGTGACGGCCTGGGGCCGCAACCGCGAAGGCGCCCGCCAGCGCATGAAGCGCGCCCTCGCCGAATTCCGCGTCGTCGGCGTCGCCACGAACATCCCCTACCTCCAGGAGATCCTCGACCTGCCCGATTTCGTCTCCGGCACCGTCGACACCGGCTTCCTCGATCGGCACCAGGTCTTCCCTTCGGAGCCGCTCGAACAGCAGAAAGCCGTCGCCCAGATCGCCTCGCTGCTCCTCGTGAACAACGGCACCGCTCCCGGGGCCGATCGGCCCCAGCTGTCCCTGTCCACCACGAATGGCCACGCCGGCATCTCCGCGTGGCGTCGCCAGATGAGCGGCTCCAGCTCCTCGAAAGGCTCCGGCGCATGGTCCAGAAATTCGTAGTCCACGACGACGAGGACGAAGTCGAACTCGAACTCAGCCAGGAAGAGGGCAAAACGCTCGTGCGCCGCGCCGGGGAAGAGACCTGGCGCCACGTCGAACTGGAGCAGGTCGGCGATTCCGGGCTCTACGTCCTCATGATCGATAACCGCCCCACGGAGCTCTACATGGAGCGCCGGCGCGGCGGCGCCGAGGTCGTGATCGGCCGCCACACCTTTTCCTATGACGTTGGCCCATGGCGTCCCGGCTCAAGCCGCCCCAAGGCAGCCGGCGCCGCGGCCGGCCTCGTGCGCATCAACGCGCCCATGACGGGCTCCATCGTCGAAGTCCGCGTCACGCCCGGGCAGGCCGTCGCCCAGGGCGAGGTCGTGCTCATCATCGAATCCATGAAGATGAATAACGAGCTTCGTTCGCCCGCCGCCGGCACGGTCGAATCCATCCCCGTCGCGGCCGGCACCCGGGTGAAAGCGAACGACCTGCTCGTCGCCATTCGCACCGCCGCGGGGTAGCCAGCCTGTCATGCGGGGCCATCCACGTATTGACCCCGCCCCACGGCGTTGCGTACGGTACCCGTTGGCCGTGCTAGACGGGGAGCTAGCGGTGCCCTGAACCCGCAATCCGCTACAGCGGGGTTGAATCCCTGCCAGAGGGCTGGTTCTCGGGGGACTGTTCCTGTCAAGCGGTGTTGACGATCTGGTCCTGCGCGGCGAAGCGCTTCGAACCTGGTCAGGTCCGGAAGGAAGCAGCCATAAGGGGTTTGCTTCGGGTGCCGCAGGTCAACCGGGTCCGAGCTTGCTGACAACGGACAAGCCCGGAGCCCAGATCGAAGGCAGGTGCACGGCCACAACCCGCTCTTCGCAGCCAGCGCGGAGCCCACAATTTCGCACCGAGGAGTGAGTTTGGCCCAGGCACTTCGGCCGCCTCGCACGCGCGGGCGTCCGGGAGTCGCAGGACAGCGCATCACCCGGTCCGACCTCTTCCCCCACCCCCGCCATTTCCGAGGTCGGCATCATGCAGCGACCATTCTTGTGGTCTTACTGCTTGCTGTCTTCGGATTCCGGCTGTTCCCGGAACGGGACGTCACTGTCTTCTCCAGTGGCGAGTCCTACCGCGTCTCCGCGACCTTCGACACCCGCGAGGAAGCCCTCGCCGCCGCCGCCGTGGACCTCGAGCCTGGCGATCGCGTCCTGCTGGGCACCGGCGGACGGCACACCAGCCTCGCCGTTCAGCGCGCGCGCCCGATCGTTGTCGAAAGCGATGGCCAGGCCATCCAGCTCCGTACCCAGGCCACCACCATCTCCGGCGCCCTCGCCGAAGCCGGCATCGACCTGCGCCCCGGTGACCGCGTCTACCTCGATGGTCAGCTTGCCACCGCGCGCGGCCCGCTCTACGGCGCCGTTTCCTATGCCTCGCGTTCGCCCGGTGCCGTCACCGCGAACCCCGGGGTCCCGGCCGACGCCATCCGCGTCGCCATCGTCCGCGGCAAGCCCGTCTCCGTGTACGTCGACACCATGCGCGTCGATATCTCCTCGGCCGGCGATACCGTCGCCGCCGTCCTCGCCGACCTCGGCATGACCGTCCGCGAAGGCGACCTCGTCCGGCCCGCGCTCGATGCGCCCGTCACCGCCGGCACCGTCATCCGCCTCGCCAAGGCCCGCACCGTGAACGTCCGCGTCGATGGCAAGGACCAGCTCCTCTACACCCATGCCACCACGGTCGCCGACGTCCTCGCCGTGCTCGGCATCGAACTCGGTCCCGAGGACAGCGTCGAACCAGCACCCGAGAGCTACCTCCAGAACGGCATGTCCATCGCCATCGCCCTCACCCGCCAGGTTATCGAGGAGGTGAGCGAGCCGATTTCGCCCCCGACCGTCTACGAGACCGATAGCACCCTCGCCACCGGCACCGTGAAAGTGGTCCAGGGCACGCCGGGCGCTCGCGTCCGCAAGTTCACGGTCACCTACAAGAACGGCGTCGAAGTCTCGCGGCAGGAATCCTCGGGCTCGGTCGTAGCCACGCAGCCCATCCCCACCCGCCAGATCACCGGCACGAAGGCGGCCGCCGCGGGCGGTGGGACGAAGCCCACGCTCAGCGCCCCCGGCTACAACGGCGCCTACAAGCGCAAGCTCACCGTCGATGCCACCTGGTACAACGCCAGCCACGGCGGCTGGGCCCGCAGCGACCCCAACTACGGCCGGACCGCCTCCGGCGCCTTCCTGGACTGGGGCATCTGCGCCACCGACCCCTCGTACATTCCCATGGGCACGAAATTCTACGTCCCCGACTACGGCATGTGCGTCGCCGCCGATACCGGTGGCGCGATCAAGGGCGCCATCATCGACCTCGGCTTCCCCGAATCCGTCGGCGACCCGGGCTGGGGACGGCGCGTCGTCGATATCTACATCGTCGAGTAGTCCGCCGCTCGCCCGGCCCGGCGGCCTCACCTACCATCACTTCCATGCCCCGTATCTCCGGCCCGCGCCCGCGCAAGGCCCTCGGCCAGCACTTCCTCTGGGATACCGGCGTCCTCGCCGATATCGCCTCCGCCGTGCGCGTCCCCGAGGGCGGATTCGTGCTCGAAATCGGCGCCGGCACCGGGCAGCTGACCGCCGCCCTCCTCGAACGTGGTCACGAGGTCTGGGCCGTCGAAATCGAGGAGCGCCTCCTCCCGCACCTGCGCCACCGCTTTCGCGACGAAACCCGCTTCCACCTCCTCCACGGCGACGCCCGCGATATGGACCTCGGCGGCCTGTTGCCACCCGGGAGGCCGTTCGCCGCATGCGGCAACCTCCCCTACTTTGCCGCGAACCCCATCATCCGCCGCCTCCTCGAGCGCGAACCGCGGCCCACCGAAGCCGTCGTCATGGTCCAGCGCGAAGTCGGGCGCGAACTCGCCGCAGCCCCGGGCGATGCCTCCCTCCTCGCCATCTCCGTCCAGGTCTATGCCACCGCCGAGCTGCTCTTCGACGTCGCCCCGGAGGCCTTTGACCCCCCGCCCGCGGTCGTCTCTTCCGTCGTCCGCCTCACCCTGCGCGCGACGCCGCTGGTGCCCCCTGCACGCAACGAAGCGTTCTTCCGGCTCGTCTCGAACACCTTCCGGAACCCCCGCAAGCAGATCCACAACTCGCTCGCCCGCGGCACATGGCTGCCGCCCGGGGGCGCGGACGAGGCCCTCGAAGCCGCCGGCATCGCCCCCTCGCGCCGCGCCGAGACGCTTACGGTCGAGGATTGGCTCCGGCTGCTCGATGCCTGCGAGGCCGTCGCCCCCCGTGCCTGAGACGCTCTCCGCTCCCAGCCCGGCGAAAGTCAACCTCACCCTTGAGGTCCTCTCCCGCCGCGCCGATGGCTACCACGAACTCGAAACCATCCTCCAGACGCTCGAACTCGCCGGCACGGTCACCGTCGCGCTCGAGAGCGACAGCCCCGGCATTACCGTCGATGGCCCCTGCGCCGGCGGCGTTCCTGCCGACGCGACGAACCTGGCACTCCGGGCGGCCCACGCCCTCGCCGCGCGCACCGGCCGCGATGTCTCCCGCCTGCATATCCATCTCGAAAAGCATGTGCCGGCCGCCGGCGGTCTCGGTGGCGGCGCCTCCGATGCGGCGACCGTCCTCCGCCTGCTCCAGCGCGCGTGGGGCGTTCCCGATGCCGCGCTCCAGCTCGCCGCCGAGTCGGTCGGCAGCGATGAGAGCTTCTTCCTCGTGGGCGGCACCGCCTGGGCGACCGGCCGTGGCGAACGGGTGACCCCGCTCCCGGATATCCCGCCGGCGGCCGTCGTCCTCTTCGTCCCCCCGGGCACGCTCGAACGGAAGACCGCCCGCCTTTTTGCCGCCCTCGATGCCATGCCGTTCGACCCCGGCGGCGTGAGCGCGCTCTTCGCCCGCCGGCCCGCCACACAGGTCACCGGCTGGGATATCTACAACGCCTTCGAACGCGTCGCCTTCGATACCTTCCCCGGCCTGGGCCGCCTCTACGAAGCACTCGAAGAACGCGCAGGCCAGCCGATCCACCTCGCGGGCGCCGGGCCCACGCTCTTCTGGATTGGCCCCGAAAGCGAGGCCGCCCGCATCGCCGAGGCCGGCGAAGGGCTCCCCTGCACCACCATTCGTACCCGGACGGTGCCCTCGCTGTGGCGATAATCGCCGGCTGGATGGCCGGGTACGTGATGGCCATCGTGAGCACCCTCGCGCTCACCTACCTCGCCTACATCGGCCGCGACAGCCGCCTCGTCAGCCGCTGGCTCGAAGGTGGGACCTCGCCGCTTCTGCTCGCCGTGCCGCTTTCGGTGGGCACGTTCCTCGGCTGGACGATGTTCGGGCTGTTCGCCGGCTCCGCCTACCACATGGCCGGATGGCGCGACGACAGCATCGTCCTCGGTCTCGCGCCCCCGGTCTTCCTCATCGCGATGGCGGCACTCGCCGTCATGCCGCTGCCCCTGCTGCTCATCTTCTGGCCGCGGCGCTGGTGGCTCTTCGCCAGCCAATCCGCCGCCTTCTTGCTATGCTTTGGCTGGCTGATGCCCGCTTTGGCCAGCCGGTGATATACTCCCCCGGTTCGTGACAAACGGAACAATCGTGGGGCAGGGAGGCGCGTGCGTGCCGGGTACCATCATCGATATGCACCTGCACACCACCAAAGGCGCTTCCGACTCAATGCTCGACCCGGACGAATTGATCGTCGAGGCGACGCGCGTCGGCCTTACTGGTGTGAACATCACGGAACACGACCGCATGTGGGAGTCGTGGGACCTCAACCCGTTTCGCAAGAAGCACACCCAGATCTTCGTGAACAACGGCATGGAAGTGTCCACCGACATGGGCCACATCCTCGCCATCGGCCTCAAGGGCTACGCCTCCGGCATTCGCCGCCTCGAAAAGCTGCGCGAAATCGCCGATGAGCAGGGCGCCTTCCTCGTCGTCGCCCACCCCTTTCGCCACTTCTTCGATCCCGTGACCGCCAAGCGCGAAGGCAAGAAGCCGTTCGACCTCTACCCCGAACAGGCCGCTCACCTCCCCGTCTTCCAGCTCGTGCACGGCATCGAAGTCCTCAACGGCTGCAACACGCCGCGCGAGAACTACTTCGCCCTCCAGGTCGCCAAGATCATGGGCAAGCCCGGCACGGGCGGCTCCGATGCCCACTCCACCCAGGGCATCGGCTACTTCACCGCCGTCTTCGATGAGACCATCGAGACCACCGAACAGATGGTCAGCCAGATGCATCTCGGCCGCTTCCATCCCGGCCGCGGCCTGCCCGATGGCACCCTCAACAACTACTGGGAAACGGCCGAGCCCGTCCCCTTCTACGAGTAGGCGCTTCCCGACCGCGTGAGCCGGCCGCATCCCGGCCGGCGCCGCCAGCCCGCGCCATGCCTCGCATGGCCCATCCGTGGAGACGTACGGCATGACCGACGCCGCCGGCAGCCCGCGCCATTGGCTCCTGATCCTGCTGATGGCATCCCTTGGCTTCCCCGGGATCATCTTCCGCGTCTTCCACCTTCACCCGAATCCTGAATTCGATGCCGCCATCTTCGGCATGAGCATCCTCGCCGCCGCCTTCCTCCTCAGCTGGGCCGCCGAGACCGCCGAAGTCGATATCTCCCAGGGCCTCGCCCTCGCCGTCATCGCCTTCATCGCCGTCCTGCCCGAATACGCCGTCGACTTTGTGCTCGCCTGGAAGGCCGGCGCCGACCCCCACGAAGCTGCCCGCGGCCTCGCCGTCGCCAACATGACCGGCGGCAACCGGCTCCTCATCGGCGTGGGCTGGCCCATCGTCTTCGCCCTCTTCTTCTACCGCTCGCGCATCAAGGAACTCGTGGTCGACCGCCAGCGCGCGCTCGAGCTCGTCTTCCTCAGCGTCGCCACGCTTTACGTCATCCTCATCCCGCTCCGGCACCACATCACCCTGCTCG
Organism: Dehalococcoidia bacterium; assembly: GCA_046328225.1. Classification (GTDB taxonomy): domain Bacteria; phylum Chloroflexota; class Dehalococcoidia; order Tepidiformales; family Tepidiformaceae; genus Amarobacillus. The sequence continues at coordinate 108,613 of JAXLWZ010000006.1, forward strand.
ATTCGATGATCCTGGTGTCGCTCTTCTTCTGCTATCTCTTCTTCACCTCCCGCCAGGAGTCCGAGGAAGTCGAGCTCGTGGGCCCCGCGCAGGCCATGGGCTCCCTGCCGAATGCCCAGCGCCGCTCGCTCGTCATCCTCGTGCTGGTCTACAGCGCCGCCGTCATCTTCGCCTCCGCCGAACCGTTCGCGGAGTCGCTCGTCGAGATCGGCGAGAAGTTTGGCGTCTCCGAGTTCCTGCTCATCCAGTGGCTCGCCCCCCTCGCCAGCGAATCGCCCGAGGTGCTGGTGGCCGGGCTCCTCGCCTGGCGGGGCCGCGCCGCGGTCGGCATGGGCGCCCTCATCTCCTCCAAGGTCAACCAATGGACGCTCCTGATCGGCACCCTGCCCATCGCCTTCGCCGTCTCCGCGGGCGAATTCCACTTCACCGGCGGCCTGCCGCTCGACCATCGTCAGCGCGAGGAGATCTTCCTCACCGCTGCCCAGTCGGCCTTCGCCATCGCCGTCTTCGCCAACCTGCGCATGGGCCGCAACGAAGCGATCGCGCTTTTCGTGCTCTTCGCCACGCAGCTCTTCATCACCAGCGAACAGGTGCGCATCTACTACGCCGCCGCCTACTCGGTGCTCTGCCTGGTCCTGCTGTTCGTGCACCGGAAGGAGCTGCCGGTCACCCTTCGCGCAGCGTGGGACATCCTCCGGGGCAAGAAGCTCGAATCAGAACCAGCCCGCGGAATGACCTGGGCCCTGGTTGACGCTAACGCCGCCGCGGCTTCGCTTCCTTCGCCGGCAGCGGACGCGCCGTACGCGTACGCCTTCCCGACCCAGCTTCGCAGCGCCGCCTCGTCCGCGACGATGCCAGCGAGCAGCACCACGTATTCCTTCATGGGCCGCCCCCGGGCGCGAACGGCCTGCCCCCGAGCGCCAGCACTTCCGCGTGGTCATAGGGCGAAAGCCGCACGTGGAAGGCATCTCCGAAAAGCCCCATGAACATGTTCCCGTTCACGAAGGCCGCTTCCTGGCCGAACATCTTGCGTTTGACCGCACCAGGGCCGCCGGGCGCGACGGCCGCGAACGCGCTCAGTGTCGCTTCCGAAGGCTTGGGCATCTTCTCCACGGCGATACCTCCCGCGGGCGCCCTTCCCAGGACGCTGCTCACGCCCGTCTTCACGGCCCGCAGCACCAGCCGGTCCGTGTAGCTCACGCCCCCGAACGCGCCCCCGCACGTGATCAACGTCAGCGAATCGTCCGCCGTCTGCGCGAGCACCTCGCGCATCGGCACCAGTTCCACCGGGTACTGCTTCACGCCCGTCACTTCGTACCTGATGACCGTCCCATCGGCCAGGACGATTTCGATCACATCTCCGGCCACCAGCTTCTTCAAGTTCGCGAAGACGGCCGGGCCGTAGTTCCGGTAGTCGAGTGGCCCGAAAGCACGGCGTTGCCGCCCATGCCCGGCTTCGTCGTGAACCCGTACCACGCCACTAGCTCCGGCTTCGGCGGCGATTCCATCGTCCCGTCCGGCAACAGCCCCATCGTCACCACCGAGGCATCCACCCCGATGCGCGTGATCCGTATCCGCGTGACCGCCGACTCGTACCGCTGGTTCACCGGCGTCGGCGTCGGCATCACCTCGCGCGAACGCACCGACGGCGGCGATTCCTCGCCCCGCACGTCGCTGCGAATCGCCCGGTGCTGGTCGAGGTCGTCGTACAGCGAGGCCGTGGACGCCGCAGGCGCATCGCCCGGCAGATTGGCGAAGACCACGAAGCCGCCCACTGCCGCAAACAGCGCCAGCAACCCGAGGATCGCGGCCCCGCGGTGCCGCCCGATGGCCGAAAATACGCTCCGCATGTCGCGGTTCGAGTCTATCCCGTATCCTGCCCGCTGGTAAGTGGGGATGGTTGTGCATGAGTAATCCACGTGTTCGCCGGCGGAGGGCGATCACCGCGGGCATCGTGATCCTCGCCGTGGCCATCCTCGGGTGGCATTACTGGGTCATCTACAGCGCCGCCACCGGCGCGAAAGCCGACCTCGAAGCCGCCGAATCCGCCCTCACCGGCGCTGGCTTCGACTTCACCGCCGCGGACATCGCCACGGCCGGCCGCGAAATCGACGCCGCCCGCGGCAAGATCGATTCCGCCCGCACCCACGCCCGCTTCGACCCCTTCCTCGCGACCGCTCGCGTCCTCCCCGGCACGCGCGACCAGGCCAACGGCATCTACGACATGCTCGACATGGCCGCCACCCTCGCGCGCATCGGCCAGGAGGCCGTCGCCGCCGCCGATGTCGCCGTTCGCTACCGCGACAACCCCCCGAAGGACCAGCCGCTCACCCGCTCCCTCATCGACATGCTCGACGAGACGGCCCCCCAACTCGACAGCATCGACGCGCTCTCCCGTGACCTCGTCGAACAGCGGCGCGCCCTCGGCGATCGCCCACTGCTCGCGCCGCTCGCCCGCGTTCGAGACCGGCTGGATGAAGAGCTTCCCCGGATCGCGAACGCGGTCGAGCAGGCCCGCCAGGCCCGCGGGCTCCTCCCCGGCTTCCTCGGCTTCGATGGCGAACGCCGCTACCTCCTGCTCGCCCTCAATAACGAAGAGCTCCTCCCGGGCGGTGGGCTCGTCACCTCATCCGGCATCATGCCCGTCACGAACGGCGTCAATGGCACCCTGGAGTTCGTCGATTCCACCACCTGGATGGGCCGCTGGGAGACCCGGGGCGGGCACTACATCGAACCCCCCGGCCCGCTCAAGCGCTACCTCCTGCGCGATTTCTCCTGGAATCTGCTCGTCTCCAACTGGGACCCCGACTTCACCAGCTGGGCCCAGACCGCGAAGGAATTCCACGAGATGGTCGAGGGCCCCCAGCGCGTCGATGGCATCGTCGCCGTCGACCTGATCGTGCTCGAACGCCTGCTCAACGTGACCGGCCCGAAGACCATTCCCGTCGCCGGCTATGGCGACATCACCTTCACCGCCAGCAACGCCGTCCTTCAGCTCGAAGCCCTCACCCGGCAGGCCTTCGACCCCACCGAGGACCGCAAGTCCGTGATTGGCGACCTCGCCCGCGAAGTCGTCGCCGACATGCTCCATCTCCCCTCGGAGAAGTGGGCCGACGCCATCAACGCCGTGAGCGAGCTCGGCGGCAGCGCCACATCGAGGTCTTCTCCTACCGCCCCGAGGAGCAGACCGTCCTCCGCGATATCGGCTGGGATGGCCGCCTCGAGGCCACGAAGGGCGACTACCTGCACTTCAACGAAGCCAGCGTCCTCTCGACCAAGCTGAACCTCATCGTCAAACCCGAAGGCACCTACACCATCGACGTGACCGAGCTGGGCGACGCCCGCCACGAGCTCACCTTCACTACAGCAACCCCCTTTCGAAGTGGGCCGCCGATAAGCCGCCCGCGCTCGTCGCCCAGCTGATGTTGGGCGGGCTGTACGGCGGCTACCTTCGCGTGTTCGGGCCCGCCGGGCTCGCCCACCCCTCGGTCGAAGTCGATGGGCCAGCCCGGCACCATCGAGGACACGGGAACCGAATCGGGCCGCGACTGGTTCGGCACGCTCCTCTCGCTCCCCGCCGACAGCGCGCGCACCGTCACCTTCCGCTGGATGGTCGCCGCTGCCGGCACCGGCTCGGACTACCGCCTCTTCATCCAGAAGCAGGCCGGCACGGATGGCATGTGCCTCGCGGTTAACGTCCTTCGCGATGGCCGGCCGGCGTCATCGGTGCGCATCGAAGGCGGCACGCGGGACGCCGCCGGCCGCGTCTGCATCACCACCGATGTCACGGTCGCGCACTTCGGCGGCTGACGAGGGCTACTTTCGCCCCCAGAGCAGCAGCCGCTTGTACGGGTAGAAGTACGGCCGCCTTTCCGGCAGCACCGCCAGCAGCCGTTCGCGATACCGCGCGAGGTACGCCGGGAACAGCTCCGCCGGCATCCGCGACTGGTAGTCCGTGAGGTACGTGCCCTTCACCCACTCGACCACGTCCTCGGGCCCCCCGAGGTGCTGCGGGTACACCTGCATCCGCACGTTCATCTCCCCGAAGCCGAGGGCGTCCAGCTTCTCCGCATACCACTCCGGCGATTCCACCGGCACGCGCCGGACGTATCCCTTGAGCGCGGTCGCGAACGGCTCCTCGCCCGCGACCGCGTCCGCCACCATGTGCGAGGCGTGATCGTGGTTCAGCGGCATCTGCACCGCCAGCTGTCCGCCTTCCGCCAGCCCCGCCGCCAGCCGTTCGAAAAGCGTCTCGTGGCCATCCACCCACTGCAGCGCCGCATTCGAGAAGATGAGGTCGAACGGGGTCCGGGGCGCGAACCGCAGGATCGTCCCGAGCTTGAACGTCAGCCCGTGCCCCGCGAACGCCGCGCTCTTCTCCAGCATCGTTTCCGAGTTGTCGAGCCCGACCGTCGCCCGCGCCCGCACGCGCTCATGCATGAGCTTCGTCAGTTCGCCGGTGCCACAACCGAGGTCGATGGCGCGGCCACCCGGGATCGGCTCCACCATCGCCACCAGGTCGTGGAACGGCTTGCTTCGCTCATCCTGGAAGCGGTTGTACTGGTTCGGGTTCCACGTGCTCGCCATCAGGCTCCTCCCGCCGCAAACGCGGCCGTCTGAAGCCCTTTCCTTGGCCGGGCAGACCCCCGCGACTCCCTCATGGGCCGGTGGGCTCGGGGGCTGCCCCGAGTGTACTCCCGCCCGCAAGGGCGCGGCCCGCGAGTCAGCTTATCGCGCCGCCGCGGCTCCGCCGAGCAGCTGCTCCAGCGCGAACGGCGAGAGCCCCATCGCCGTGAACCGTGCCACCTGTTCCGGCGTCGGTTGCGGGCAGTTCGGTGCATCGCTCCCGAAGAGAATCCGGCCCGCGAACCGCTCCAGGTCATCCGCCGTCACCGCGATGGGCGCCGTCCACACCGGCGTCACATCCACGCGCAGGTTGTCGAACTGCTCCATCAGCCCCAGCGCGTGTCCGGTGTTCGGATGGCCCGCGTGCGCGAGCACGAAGCGGAGGCCGGGGTGCGCCTTCAACACCGGCACGACTTCCTGGTCCAGCTCGTCCGGTTCCGTGCCCCCGCCCGAGCGATGCCCTGCGTGCGTGACGATGGGCACGCCCAGCCGCTCGGCCGTGGCCCAGAGCGGCTCCAGCCGCGGGTCCGATGCCGCGAACCCGCCCACCGAGCAGTGCAGCTTCACCACACGCAGCCCGAGCTCGACGAGCGCGCGCTCCACCAGCCGTCCGAACTCGGCGTCATCGGGATGGAAGGTTGCCCCCGCGACGAGCCACGGGTACGCCGTCACTTCCGCCGCCGACCATTCGTTCACGCTCTCCGCGACGCCCGCCTTGTGCGCGTAGGGGAGGATCCAGGCGGCATCGAAGCCATCGCCGCGCACGCGCTCGGCCACCGGCGCCAGCAGCGGGCTGCCGGGCAACGGGCCGTTGCGGCTGAGCGCGTCGCGCACCCGCAGCGCCAACCGTTCGGGGAAAGCATGGACATGCGCGTCGATTCGCACCGGCACCGCCTCCGTGAGCTGCTGGCCGCGAATCCTACTTGATGACGCCCCGCTGGCGCAGTCCCGCGATCTCGGCCGCGTCCATCCCCAGCCATTCGGCCAGTACCGGCGTCGTATCCCCGCCGTGCTCCGGCATCGGCTTTCCCACCACGGTGGGCGTGCCCGAAAGATGCATCGGCGAATTGGGCAGCTTCAGCGATCCCGCCTTCCCATACGGCATCGGCACATCCACCAGCATGTTTCGCGCCCGCACATGCGGGTCCTCGAAGAGGTCCGCGATGGTGTTTACCTTCCCCACCGAGGCCACGTTCGCCGGCTCGAGGATCGCGAACCACTCGTCCGTGGTCTTCTCCGCCAGCGCCGCCGCGAGCTCGGCTTCCATCGCGTCGATGTTCTCCATCCGCGCCCGGTTCGCCGCGAATCGCGGGTCCAGCGCCATCTCGTCGCGACCCAGGAGCGCGCAGAACAGTTCCCACTCCTTCACGTTCGCGATCACGATGTAGCCGTCCTTCGTCGGATAAGGCCCGAACGGCGTCAGCAGGGGATGCCGGCTGCCGATGCGCGTGGGCTCGTCCGCGAACGCCGACTGCCGCACGATCGCGTTCTCACAGAGCGCGATCTGCGCCTCCATGAGCGCCACATCAAGGAGTTGCCCTTCGCCCGTGACATCCCGCGCGCGCAGCGCCGCCAGCACCCCCAGCGCCAGGTACAGCCCCGCCACCATGTCGCCGATGCTCACGCCCACGCGCATCGGCGGGCCGTCCGCCTCCCCGTTGAGGCTCATCGTGCCGCCCATCGCCTGCGCGACCGCGTCCACGGCCGTCATCGCGCTGTAGGGCCCCGTCTGCCCGTAGCCCGAAAGCGCCGCGTACACCAGCCCGGGATTGAACCGCCGCAGGTCCTCGTAGCCCAGCCCCTGGCGCTCCATCGCGCCCGGACGGAAGTTCTGCGTGAGCACATCGGCCTTCGCCGCCAGGCGCCGCACGAGGTCCTGCCCCTCGGCGTGCTTGAAATCGATGCAGATGCCCCGCTTCCCCCGGTTCGGGCTGAAGAAGAACGTCGAGATCCCATCGTGGTACGGCCCGAAGCCGCGCAGCTTCTCGTCCGTCTCCGGGTACTCGACCTTCACCACTTCCGCGCCGAGGTCCGCCAGCTGCATCGTCGCGAACGGACCCGCGAGCGCCCAGGTGAAATCGAGCACCCGCACCCCATCCAGCGGCCCCCGCAGCGACGCTTGCGAACGTGACATGCGCGCATGCTACGGGCCGATGGCGCCTTCGCTCCACACCCGGCATGCCACGATTTCGGCCGCTCCGAACAAGAAAGAACATTATTTGCGCGCTTTTGGTAATCGCCGGCGCATCCCCGCGTCCAATTGGTGCAAGCGCCTTCAGAGGGCGCGAACTCTAGGATGTCCACGTGTCCCAGCACGAATCCACCCTAGCCCCGGGCGCCATCGCCACCCCGCGCACCGACGCGATCATCCACGACCTGAACAACGTCCTTGCCGGCATCGCCGGGAGCCTTGATGGCGTTCTCGCCGACCTGCGCCCCGGCGCGCCCGCCGAAGCACCCCTGCGCGACGCCCTCGCCGGGGTCTTTCGCGCCGCCGGGCTCTTGCGCCAACTCGCCGGGCAGGCGCCCGGCCCGGCCGGTTCGTTCGCGCTTCCCGGCATCATCGCCGAGACGGTCCGGCTGGCGCGGGGCTGCCGCGCCGCGTCCGCCATCGAACTCCCGGCCGCGCCGGAATCAGCCCGCGGGCGCGGCGATGGCACGGAGTTCCAGCGCGCGCTCCTGAACGTCATCCTCAACGCTCTTGAGGCCAATCCCCCCGGGGGCCGCGTTCGCCTTACTTACCGGTATGGCAACGGAATGCACGTCATCTCCGTCACCGATGAAGGTCCCGGTATCCCCGATGCCCTCCGCGACCGCGTCTTCGAGCCCTACTTCACGACTCGCAGCCGCGGTTCCGGCCTCGGCCTCGCCTCCGCTCGCTCCGCCATGCTCGGCCTCGGCGGCGACCTCACCCTCGTCGCCTCAAGTGAACGCGGGACGACCTTCGCGGTCCAGGTCCCGGAGGAGGTGCTCTCGTGAACGACTTCGCTGGTGCTGGCCTCTGGGCGCGTGACGCCGCCGGCCTCGTCCCCGTCGACCTCCTCGCTCCTACCCGGCGCGAGATCCTCCTCTCCCTTCGCGTCGAAGGCGAAGCCTCCATCGACGACCTCGCCGCGCGGCTGCACCTCACGAGCAGCGCCCTCCGCCCCCACCTCGCGATCCTCGAGGCCGAGGGCTACATCACCCTCCGCGAGACCGGCAAGGGCCCCGGCCGCCGCCGCCGACTGCACGCCATCAGCCCCGCGGGCGAGAGCCTCTTCCCCGGCCTCGGTGAGGAGACGGCCCTGCTCGTCGCGCGGATGGCGCTCGCCGGCTCCCCGAACGACGCATACGCCGTGATCTTTAGCTTCCTCAAGGATTCGTCACCGGCGTTGGGCGACCGCTGGCCCGTGGTCACCGGCGCATTCGCCCGCCGCGGCTTCCTCCCGCGCGTCACTGGCGACGAAGTTGACCTGCGCCATTGCCCCCTGCGCAACCTGGCGGCGCACCAGCCGATCGTCTGCCAGGCCGAACAGCGCGCCCTCCGCTGCGCCACCGGCCAGCCCGTCGAGCGCGTCGCCCACCGCCTCGAAGGCGACGAATCCTGCGTCTATCGCGTCCTTCCCCCGGGTGACGAATCCGGGAAGTGAGCCTGCGCCCGCGGTGCCGGGCTGGGAACCGGGCCGCCGTGGGCGCACGAAAGCGGGGGAGGTCATCCTCCCCCGCTTTTCGATTCCCTGAACAGGGCCATCCGCCGACGGCCGACAGGCGACAGCCGACAGCCGCTGTCAGTCCTTCGAGCACACCATCACGGGGTCGTAGTCCGGCAGGTTCACGTTCGAATCCGTCGGCTGGACCCAGGCCACGCGCCCGTCCTTGCCGACGACCACGACCCAGCGATTGGCGATGCCTCGCGCAGGCAGGAAGACGCCGTACGCCGACGCCGTGGCGCCGTGCGGATTGAAGTCCGAAAGAAGCGGAAGGTCCACCCCGAGGCTCTCTTTCCACGCCTTCAGCGACCACGCGTTGTCACACGAGATCACCACCGGGATCGCGCCCTGGGCCTCGAACTCCGCCCGCTTCTTCTCGATCAGCGGCAGCTGCGTCGAACACACGCCCGAGAACGCCGCCGGCACGAAATTGATCACGACCGCGTTCTTGCCGCGGTAGTCGCTCAGCTTGAACTTCTCCCCCGTGGGGCTGGAGGGCAGCTCGAAATCCGGGGCCTCATCGCCCACCTTCAACGTCGCGGTTTCAGCCAAGTAATCACCTCATCGGTTGGTTGCCGATCCATCGTAGAAGGATGAATGGCAAACGGGGAAATGGTTGCAGCCAGCTAACAGCAATGGCCGTATGGTCCCTTCAGTATTGCCATTCGGCCATTCTCCCGGCGTATAGTCCCGCCCATCAAACGCGTTGCGGCCGACGCACCGTCGCTATGAGGGGTTGTCATGGACCTTTCGCTGTCAAACCTGCCCGCTCCCGTTCGCTGGGCCATCATCCTGACGGTCATCAACGCCGTGGGCGGCCTCCTCCTGGTCTTCGTCCTACCCGACCTCGAGGACAGGGGCACGATGATCGTTGTGGGCTCCATCATCACGGCGGTCCTCCTCGCTGCGTGCTGGTTTGCGGCAACCGCCCCCCGCTGGGGCGGGATCGCCCTCGTCGTGGTGAATGCGCTCAATGTCGTGCTCACGCTCCCCTTCTTCGCGGACCCCGGTGAGGCGCTCCTGGGGGTGAGCGCCACCGTCTCGATCCTGCTTGGGTTGGCCGCGATAGCGCTCCTGTTCCTCCCCGAAGCTCGCGCCCACCGTCGCACATCAGCGGCTCCCGCCACCGCCTGACGTTGCCAACCGCCGGGGCCTGCGCTTTACTCGACTGATGCGCGTCACCAAGATGCACGGCCTCGGCAACGACTACGTCTACCTCATGCCCGCCGCCGACCGCGACTGGCCCGAGCTTTCGCGCCGCGTCAGCGATCGCCACTTCGGCGTCGGCAGCGATGGCCTCATCCTCGCCCTTCCCTCCGCCATCGCCGACATGCGCATGCGCATGTTCAACGCCGATGGCTCCGAGGCCGAGATGTGCGGCAACGGCATCCGCTGCGTCGTCAAGTTCGCCCTCGAAGAGGGGCTTGTCGATGCCACGAAAGAGTCCGTGACCGTCGAAACCCTCGCCGGCATCAAGACGCTCCAGGTCTTCCGCGAAAACGGCATCGTCACCGCCGCGCGCGTCGATATGGGCCCCCCGAACTTCGACCCGGCCTCGCTCCCCGCGAGCGTCGAAGGCCCCGGCCCCGTCATCGATCTGCCCGTCACCGTCGATGGGATGGACCTCCGGCTGACCCTCGTCAGCGTCGGCAACCCCCACGCCATTCATTACATCGATCACGATCCCGCGTCCTTCCCGCTCGAACGCATCGGGCCCCAGGTCGAGAATCACCCGCTCTTTCCGCGGCGCGTGAATTTCCAGGTCGTGCAGGTCGTCGATCGCGGCCACGTGAAGCACCGCGTCTGGGAGCGAGGGTCCGGGATCACGCTGGCCTCGGGCACGAGCGCGACCGCGGTTGCCGCCGCCTCCCGCCTGCGCGGCTTCACCGGCGACCGCGTCGTCGACTCCCTCCCCGGCGGCGACCTCGTGCTCGAATGGGATGGCAAGGGCTCCGTCTTCATGACTGGCCCCGCGACCCGCGTGTTCGACGCCGAGTGGCTCGAAGCCTGATCCTTCGCCAGTCGTCCCCCGATTCCGCGCCCCGTGGTACCGCGCGTTCCCGGCTCCCGGCTAGACTCGATCCAGGAGGCCGCCGTGAAGCTGGAGAACGTCCTCGCCGCCAAGGGCTCGCGCATCGAGGTCTGTGCCCTCACCGACACCGTCCGTGATGTCATCGCCCGCCTGAAGGCCGCGAACGTCGGCGCCCTCGTCGTCGTCGATGGCGAACGCCCCGTCGGCATCATCTCCGAGCGCGACATCGCCCGCGCCGTCGATGGCGATACCGACGTCCCGTCGCTCCCCGTGAGCGCCCTCATGACCCACGAGGTCGTCCTCGGCGAGCCCGGGGACGATGTCGCCGCCGTCCTCGATACGATGACCGCGCACCACTTCCGCCACCTTCCCGTCGTGCTCGATGGCCGCCTCGTCGGCATCGTCACCACCGGCGACCTCGTCCGCGCGGAGCTCGACACCCTTCGCGGCCACGTCGTCACGCTCGAGGACCAGGTCATGGCCGGGGGCGCCGAATGAGCGGCCTTCCCCTGCGCGTCGCCATCATCGGCGCCGGCCCGGCCGCCTTCTACGCCGCCGGCCACCTCCTCACACAGGCGCCATCCGCCGAAGTCGATATGTTCGACCGCCTGCCCACGCCCTTCGGCCTCGTCCGCCACGGCGTCGCGCCGGACCACCAGAAGATCAAGAGCGTGGTCAAGGGCTTCGCCGCCGTCGCCGGCGACCCGCGCTTCCGCTTCTTCGGCAACGTCGAATACGGCCGCGACATCGACCTCGCAGGGCTCGCCACTCACTACCACCAGGTGCTCTTCGCCACCGGCGCCCAGACCGACCGCCGCATGAACATCCCCGGCGAAGACCTCGCCGGCAGCCACCCCGCCACCGAGTTCGTCGCCTGGTACAACGGCCACCCGTCGTTCCGCGACGAAGCGTTCGACCTCGAAACCCCGGCCGCCGTCGTCGTCGGCGTGGGCAACGTCGCCATCGATGTCGCGCGCATGCTCTCCCTGGAACCGCACGAGCTCGCCGCCACGGACATGGCCCGCCATGCCGTCGCCGCGCTCGCCCGCAGCCATGTCCGCGACGTCTACGTCCTTGGCCGCCGCGGACCCGCCCAGGCCGCCTTCACCACACCGGAGCTCAAGGAGCTCAGCGAACTCCCCAACGTCGACCTCGTCATCGACCCCGCGGAGGCCGCGCTCGACCCCTTGAGCGCCGCCGAGCTCGAACGCGCGAACGACCCCGTGCTCCGGCGCAAGGTCGAACTGATCCAGGCGCTCGCCGGGCGCCCCCTCGCCGGCCGGCCGAGGCGGCTCCACCTGCGCTTCCTCGTTTCGCCTGAGGAGCTGCTCGATGACGGCCACGGCCGCGTCGGCGCCGTCCGCGTCGTCAGCAACGAACTCGTCGCGAGCGGCACCGGCAGCCTGAGCGCGAAGCCGACCACCCGCCGCGAGACCATCCCGGCCGGCCTCGTCTTCCGCTCCGTCGGCTATCGCGGCGTCGAACTACCCGGGGTCCCCTTCGACACCCGCTGGGGTGTCATCGCCAATACCGGCGGGCGCGTCTGCGACCCCGTGTCCGACGAGACGGTCCCCGGGCTCTACACCGCCGGCTGGATCAAGCGCGGCCCTTCCGGCGTCATCGGCACGAACAAGGCCGACGCCGTGGAAACCGTCGCCGCGATGCTCGCCGACGCCGCCGGGGGCATCAGCATGCACCCTTCGCATGCCACCGCCGCCGAGGCGGACGCCTACATCGGCTCGTGCTGCACCCGGCCCGTGTCCTTCGCCGACTGGCTGAGGCTCGACGCCATGGAGGTCGAGGCCGGCGCGCGCGCGGGCTGCCCCCGCGTCAAATTCAGCTCCGTCGCCGGCATGCTCGCCGCCCTCGATGGCGAAGGTGGCCCTCCCGGGAACTGATGGTACTATCAGGCGCGTGCCGCGGACGGCCGGGGGCCGATGCTCCGCCGCGTCCCGGCGCTCCCACGAACCCACTCCGGAGTATCCGATGAAGCTCGCGAAGCGCGTCGAGTCCCTGCCGCCGTACCTTTTTGCCGAGATCTCCAAAAAGATCGCCGCCAAGCGCGCCGCCGGCGTCGATATCGTCACCTTCGGTATCGGCGACCCCGACCTCCCGACCCCCGAAAACATCCTCGCCGAGCTCCATCGCGCCTCCGATGACCCCGCGAACCATCGCTATCCCGAATCCGAAGGCCTCCCCGAGCTCGGCAAGGCCATCGCCGACTGGTACGACCGCCGCTTCGAAGTGAAGTTCACCCCGATGAAGGAGACCCTCCCCCTCATCGGCTCGAAGGAAGGCATCGCCCACGTCGCCCTCTGCTTCATCGATCCCGGCGATATCGCCCTCGTCCCCGACCCGGGCTACCCGGTGTACGAAATCGGCACCATGTTCGCCGGGGGCACCAGCTACAAGCTTGATTGCACCCGCGAATCCGGCTGGAAGCCGAACCTCGACGCCATCCCCGAGGACATCGCCCGCAAAGCGAAGATCCTCTGGCTGAACTACCCGAACAACCCCACCGGTGCCGTCGCCGATATCGCCTTCTTCGAAAAGGCCGTCGCCTTCGCGAAGAAGTACGACGTCGCCATCCTCCACGACAACCCCTATTGCGACGTCGCCTACGACGGCTACAAGCCCGTCTCCATCTTCCAGGTCCCCGGCGCCCGCGACGTCGCCATCGAGTTCAACTCCTGGTCGAAGATCTACAACATGACCGGCTGGCGCATCGGCATGGTCGTCGGCAACGAGACCATGATCGACGCCCTCATGCGCGTGAAATCGAACATCGATAGCGGCATCCCGCAGGCCGTCCAGCGCATGGCCATCGAAGCCGTCTACGGCCCGCAGGACTGCATCGATGAGCACAACGCCATCTACCAGCGCCGCCGCGACCGCATCGTCGAGGTCCTTCGCCGCGTCGGCCTCGAAGTCGACACCCCCAAAGCCTCGTTGTACGTGTGGGCGAAACTCCCCGCGGGCGTTACCAGTGCCGACTACGCCGCCCGCCTTATCGAGGACACCGGCGTCGTCGTGACGCCCGGGCGCGGCTACGGCCTCAACGGCGAGGGCTACATCCGCCTCTCCGTCACCACCCCCGACGACCGCCTCGAAGAAGGCATGCGCCGTCTGGAGGCCTGGAAGGGCCTGTAGCATGGCAGCTGGAGGCGTGGAATGAGTACTTCCGGTCCGAACCCCGGCGAGGCCGTGAAGGATGTTCGCGTCGATTCCGACACCCTCACCGTCGACCTGCGCGACGGGAGGACCATCACGGTCCCGCTCGCCTGGTATCCCCGTCTGTTGCATGCCACGCCGGAGCAACGCGCGCGGTGGGAAGTCGCCGGCGGCGGCTTCGGTATCCACTGGCCAGATATCGATGAGGACCTGAGCACGGCCGGGCTGCTCCGGGGCGCGCCCGCGTCCCGGCACGGCACGCCCGCCGCCTGATCTACCGCAGGAGCCCCTCGACCGCTCGCCCGAACTCCACGGGATCCTTCGTGTCGATCGAGACCGAGTGGATGTCGACGCCCGCCGCTTCCTGCTCTTCGAGCCGCCGCCGGCAGATGTCTACATTGCCCGCGATACCGAACTCCTCCAGGAATGGCCGGCTCAGCGCCGCCGCTCCGGCCTCCGAGCCCTGCTCATTGAACACGCGCCGCACCCGCGCGACCTCGTCCGCGTAGCCCAGCTTCGAAAGGTGGTTGTAGTAGAAGTCGCCCATGCGCGCGATGTAGTACGCCGACATCGGCCGCCCGGCATCGATCGCGTTTGGGTTCGTGCTCACGGTCACGCCGCCCGGCGACTTCACCTCGACGCTCTTCGGGTCGCGTCCCGCCTCCGCCGCCCAGCCGCGGAACTCGTCCACCTTCTCCTTGAGCGCCGTCATCGGGATCCAGACGGGCATCCAGCCGTCCGCGATCTGCGCCGTCTGCTTCGTGCTCTTGTCGTTGAGCGACGCGATGAAGATCGGGATATGCGGCCGTTCCGGCGTGAGCCGCAGCGTGAAGCCGCGGTCCATCTTGAACCAGCGCCCGTTGTACACGAGCTTTTCGCCGCGCATCAGGATGTTGATGATCTCCACCGTCTCCTTGATGCGGGCGAAGGCCGGCTGGAATGGCATCCCGTGGAAGTGCTCGATCACGTTCGCGCTGGAAGCCCCGAGCCCGATGATCGCCCGCCCGCCGCTCCACTGGTCCAGCGTCGCGAAGTGCTGCGCGAGTGCCCCCGGCGTGCGCGAGTACACGTTCACGATGCCCGTCGCCAGCTTCAGCCGGTTCGTCTTCTCCGCGATCGAAATCAGCAGCGAAAACGCATCGTGCGACCAGCCCTCCGGCACCCAGAACGAATCGATGCCGCTCTCGTCCGCGATCTTCGCCAGCGCGATCGCATCCTCCTTCTTCATGTCGAACTGCCAGGGGATGCCAACCGCGAGACGGCGAGTCATGGAGTGCTCCTTCGTGGCCGAAGTAGTGTGGCCGCGGTGAATCGTCACTTCGCGCGCCACTCGGGTCAAACCCACGCGCCGCACTTAGCAGCTGAAGCTCACACTCCCCGAGGCGCTCGCTCCGCCTCCACTGATCGACACCCTGTATAACCCCGGCGCCTGTGCCGGATGGGGGAAACTCGCGCTGCCATCCCCGGTGACCGGAGGCAAGGGCCCGGTGAACGCCCCGGTTGCGCCCCCGTCCCTTGTCCACGAGCTGGAAAGAACGGTCCCGGCAGGCAGGCCGGCAAAACTCAGCAAGACGCGCAGGTCCGATCCGCACGTGCCTGAGAGTGAACCGCCATTCGCGCCCACCGCTGGCGATGAACTCACATTGCCACCGATCACGAATCCCTTAATCGAGATCGACCCACCCGCCGGCACCGGCGTCGGCGTCGGTTGCGGAGGCGTGGTCGCGGCCGCGCGCGTCGGCGTTGCAGGAACGGGGGTCGCGGTCGGCGCTTCCGTGGGCGCGGGGGTGGCCGTGGGCTCCGTCGTGGGCGTGGCCGTCGCCGCCGCGGTTGGCGATGCCACCGTCGCGGATGCCACCGCCGTCACGGTTGTCGCGACCGCCGTGGTGGCCGTCGGTTCGCCCGCTGAGGCTTCGTCGTCCCCGCCCCCGCCGCCGAGCAGCAGCAGCGCGACCGCACCCGCCCCCGCGAGCACGAGTACGCCCACCGCGGCGGCGATGAGGCCCTTCTTGCTTCCCCCGCCGGTCGGTTCGGGCACCGGAGGTGGCGTTGGCGCGATAGTGCCGGAGGCCGTGGGCGGCACGATCGTCGGCGCGGACGCCGCCGGCGCGACCGTCGGGTAGGCCGATGGCGGCGGCACCGGGAACACCACCGTCCCCGGGTTCGCGGCCGGTTCTGGCTCCGGCGGGGTGGGCGTCCTCGGCGGCGGCGGCACGGTGATGTTCGGGGTCGCGGCGCGTGGCGCGAGCACGAGCGTGCCACTGCCGCCCGAGTCCTCTTCCTCCGGCTCGGGCACGAGCGCGGGCCCGCCCGGCGCGCCCAGCCGCGACGGTGGCGGCGTGTAGGTCGCCAGCCGCGCGAGCAGCCGGTCGAGCGCCCCCGCCAGCTCGGAGGCTGTCTGGTAGCGGTCCTCCGGGTCCTTCTGCATGCAGCGCCGAACGACATCCACCACCGGCTCCGGGTGCCACGAAAGCAACGGCGCCGGGAACGGAGCGTGGACGTGCTGGCGCAGCACCTCCTCGTCGGTCCGGCCCGTGTACGGCGGCCTGCCCGCGAGCATGTGGAAGAGCGTCGCACCGAGCGCGTAGATGTCGGTCCGCTGGTCCGCGCGGCCGTCCTGCTGCTCCGGCGCCGCGTACTGCACCGTGCCAACGAAGCTCGCGTGCCGGTCGCGCGAATTCGCCTGCTGCGAAATGCCGAAGTCCACCAGCTTCGCCGCGCCGTCCGGGTTCACGATGATGTTCCCCGGCTTCAGGTCGCGATGGACGATGTTCTGCGTCGCCAGCGCCTCCAGCGCCCGCGCGCCGTCGCACGCGATTTCGATCGCCTTGAGCAGCGGAATTGGCCCCGACTGGAGCATCGCCCCCACGGAGTCGCCCTCGACGAACTCCATAACGAGGAAGTACCAGCGGCCCGCCCGCCCGAAGTCCAACACGCGCACCGTGTACGGCGATTTCAGCAGCGTCGCGAGGTGCGCCTCGCGTTCGAACCGCTGCCGGAATGTCGGGTCGGCGTTCAGCTCCGGGTTCATCACCTTGATCGCCACGCGGCTTCCATCGCGGCGATCGGTGCCCCTGAAGACGGAGCCCATCGCGCCCGCGCCGATCTCCTCGTCGATCGTGAACGAGCCGAGCACCGTTCCCGGACCGGGGACCTGGTCCTCCGAGCTATCCATACGGCCGTTCAACCCCTGCCCGCGAGGCCACCCGGCCCCGGGGGATCAGGCGCAACCTAGCAGGAACGCCCCGAACAAGAAACAGATCGCCCACATCCTGCTCTTTCCCTGGTTCCTTACTCGCCACGTCCGATCGGTGCTCTCCCGTGGCCCCGCTCGTCCCCTTTCGTGGCCCGCTCCGTTGATCGCAGCCCGTACTTCCTGCAATGCTTCGCCCGGCGGCGCCCGTCGGCGGCCGGGGGGAAAACGCGCGTGGGCCAACCGTTTTTCGCCTTGCGTGATCGCGGCCGCGTGCGGCCCATCAACCAGGACCATGCCCTCGCCGTCGCCCTCCCCGGTGACCGCGTCCTCCTGCTCGTCGCCGATGGCGTGGGTGGCGCCCGTGCCGGCGAGGTCGCGAGTGCCGAGGCGATGCACGCCGCCGTCGCCGCCGTGCGCGAAGCCCCCGACGGCACCACGCCCGAGGCCGCCCTCGCCGGCGCCATCGAAGCCGCCAACCAGCGCGTCTTCAGCCTCTCGGCGAAAGACCCCGCCCTCACCGGCATGGCTACCACGCTCGTCATCGCGATCGTCGACCACGGCCGCGCGACCATCCTCAGCGTCGGCGACAGCCGCGCCTACCTCGCGTCCGGCGGCGCCCTCCACCCGCTCACCACCGACGACTCCTGGGTCGAACACCAGGTCGCCTCCGGCGTGATGACGCGCGACGAAGCCGAGCGCAGCCCCTACCGCAATGCCATTACCAAGGGCGTCGGCGTGGACGAAGTCCTCGACCCGGGCGAAATCGTCCGCACCGCGCTCGTGCCCGGCGATGCCCTGCTGCTCTGCTCCGATGGCCTCTATCGCCTCGTGCCGCCCGCGCGCATCGCCGAGACCGTCGCCGCGAACCTGCCCGAAGAGGCCGCGCAGCGCCTGGTCGCGCTCGCGAACGAAGGTGGCGGCACGGACAACATCAGCCTCGCGCTCTACCGCCGCGCCTGACCGAACCGTATCCCGGGGATCGAAGCCGCCGCGCTAATCGCGCCAGCGCAGCGGCGTCAGGCTGTGCTCGCCCTTGAAGCCCTTGAGCGGCACCGTTCGCGCCTCATCGAAACCGAACTCGCCCGACGGCGCGATCACTTCCCGCAGCAGCGCCGAGATGAGCACTTCGCCGCCTTCCGCCTGCGCCGAGACGCGTGCCGCGAAGTTCACCGCCGAACCGAAGATGTCGTTCTCGTCCCACAGCACTTCGCCGATGTGGATGCCCACGCGCACCCGGATGGGCTCCGGCGAATGCGTGGCGAGGAGCTGCCGCTGGATGCTCACCGCGCAGTTCAGGGCGTCCCGGACGCTCGCGAACAGCACCAGGAAGCCGTCGCCGATGCGCTTCGCCTCGTGCCCGCGATACGCCTGGAACTGCTCCCGCAGCACCTGGTTGTGCAGCTTCAGCACCTGGTACGCCTCGCGTTCGCCGAGCTCCGTCACCATGTTCGTCGACTTCTCGAGGTCGGTGAACATAATCGAGAGCGTGCCACCGGGCCCGAGGTCCTGCCCGCGCCACACGCTGCGGATGCCCGAATCGGTCCCGGGGGCCGCCTTCGCCTGGGTCGAGGCCGGGGGCGGCGGTGCGAAAACCACCGTCCCGCTGCCCGCGGGGTCGCCTTCCAGGTCGATCACCACATCCGCGATGCCGATGCTGTCGCCGGGGAGCACCGTCGCGCTCCCGGTGATTGCGCCGCCGTTCACGTACACCGGGTTCCGTCCGCCGAGGTCCGTCAGGACGATCTCGCCCTCGCGCGGCTCCAGCTGGATGTGCCGCCGCGAAACATACTGGCTCGGCACGCGGATATCGCACGAAGGGTCCCGCCCGATCACCACCGCGCCCTCCCCGAGGACGTAATCGACCGGCGGCTCGCCTGGCGCCCGGACCGTGATTTTCTGTTCTGTCATGCGTCCTTTCGGGCCTTCCCCGGAGCCGCCAGCATAGGCGCGAACGCGCGACGGTGACAACATTGCACGGATCCTTGCCGGAACCGGTGCATCCCTCGCCCTTTTACCCTCGATTTCAACCCGTGGGCGCATCGTAAGCGGCAGACACACCCGCACGGCCCGCGCGCCGCGCCCGGAGGCTTTCTTGGAGCAGAACTCGCCCCATCCCGAGGTTGCCGAGGCCCACGCCACCTTCGAGGCGGCCATGTTCGAAATCAAGCGCGTCATCGTCGGCCAGGACGCCATGCTCGAACGGGTTCTCGTCGCCCTCCTCTCCAACGGGCACATCCTCCTCGAAGGCGTTCCCGGCCTCGCCAAGACGCTCACCGTGAAGACCGTCGCCGAAGTCCTCGGCGGCACCTTCCACCGCGTCCAGTTCACCCCCGACCTCGTCCCTTCGGACCTCGTCGGCACCCGCATCTGGCGCCCCGACCTCGGGTCCTTCGAAACCGAGACCGGGCCCGTGTTCTGCAATATCCTCCTCGCCGACGAAATCAACCGCGCCCCGGCGAAGGTGCAGTCGGCCCTGCTCGAAGTGATGCAGGAGCACCAGGTCACCATCGGCCACACGACCTTCCCCGTGCCCGCGCCGTTCCTCGTGCTCGCGACCCAGAACCCGATCGAGTCCGAGGGCACCTACCCGCTGCCCGAGGCCCAGGTCGACCGCTTCATGATGAAGGTGCTCGTGGACTATCCCTCGAAGGGCGAGGAGATGAGCGTCGTTCAGCGTTCGCTCGGCCTCCCCGAGAAGGTCAGCCAGATCATCTCGCTCGAAAAGCTCGCCGCGTACCAGGAGCTCGCCCGCAACGTCTACGTCGACCGCATGGTCGCCGACTACGCCGTGAACCTCGTCTCCGCCACCCGGGAGCCGGCACGCCACGGCCTCGCCCAGCACGCCGAGCACATCGCTTTCGGGTCGAGCCCCCGTGGCTCCATCAACCTTGTCCATGCCGCCCGCGCGCTCGCCCTCATCCGCGGCCGCCGCTACGCGCTGCCCCAGGACGTGAACGAACTCGCCCGCGACGTCCTGCGCCACCGCATGGTCCTCACCTACCAGGCGCTCGCCGAAGGCATCAGCTCCGATGTCATCCTCGAAGCCGTGCTCGCCGCCGTCCCGGTCCCGCGCATCGATCTCAGCCACGAGGCGTCCGCGTGAGTACCACCGCCGCCCATGGGCTGCGCCCGGTGCGCACACCCGCCGCTCCCGGCCCAGGGCCGATGCCCGACGGCATCCTGCGCGCCCTCGATATCACGATCGGGCATCGCGTGATGGGGCTGCTCGCCGGTGACTACCGGTCGTCATCGCCCGGCGCCGGCACCGAGCTCATGCAGATTCGGACCTACGTCGCCGGCGACGACGTCCGCCAGATCGATTGGAACGTCACCGCCCGCACGGGCGAACCGCACGTGCGCGTCCACGTCGCCGAGCGCGTGCTCACGACGTGGCTCGTGCTCGACCTCTCGCCTTCCATGCACTTCGGCACCGCCGACCGCCGCAAGGCCGATGTCGCCGAAGGTGTCGCGCTCGCCGTGGGCCACATCGCCACGCGCCGGGGCAACCGGCTGGGCGTCATGAGCTTTGGCCTCGACCACGCCTCCATCGTGCCGCCCGGGCAGGGGCGCTCGGGGATGATTGGCCTGCTCGAAGCCGTTCGCCGCCAGCCCGCGCCCGAAGGCCAGGGCGGCCCCACGCTCGGCGAGGCCATTCGCCGCGTGAACCGCCTGTCCGCGCGCTCGAACCTGGTCGTCGTCGTCTCCGACTTCCGCGGCCCGCGCGACTGGGAGCGGCCGCTCGTCGAGCTCGCCGGCCGCCACCCGGTCCTTGCCGCCGAAGTGCGCGACCCGCGCGAGCAGGAACTCCCCAACGTCGGCGAACTCTGGCTCGTCGACCCCGAGACCGGCCGCCAGCTCCGTGTCGATACCGCGAAGAAGCGGCTCCGCGAACGCTTCGCCGCCGCCGCGGCAGCCGAACGCGCCGAGGTTGCCGCTACCATAGTCCGTACCGGCGCGCGCCACGTGGTCC
The DNA here is from genome assembly GCA_046328225.1 of Dehalococcoidia bacterium. Lineage (GTDB taxonomy): Bacteria > Chloroflexota > Dehalococcoidia > Tepidiformales > Tepidiformaceae > Amarobacillus. Next base: position 129,297 of record JAXLWZ010000006.1, read on the forward strand.
TCGGCACCCGCGGCGACTGGCTCCGGACGTTCGCCACGTTCCTCCTCCAGAAGGGAGACCGCCGGTGACCCCCGCACTTCCGACGCTGGTGGCAGGCTTCTCGTTCGCCTCGCCCTGGTTCCTGGTGGCGCTGCTGCTGATCCCGCTGGGCATTGTCGCGTACCTGCTTGTGCAGCTTCGCCGCCCGAAGTATGCCGTGCGCTTCACCAACCTGGACCTGCTGGCGAACGTCGTCGAACGCACCCCGAACTGGCGCCGGCACCTGCCCGCCGCGCTCTACATGTTGGCCATCGCCGCCCTCGTGCTCGCCCTCGCGCGCCCCGAACGCGATACCCGCGTCCCCCGGGAGGAGGCGACCGTCATCCTCGTGATGGACGTCAGCGGTTCCATGCTCGCCACCGATGTCCAGCCGACGCGCCTGGCCGCGGCCCAGGAAGCCGCCATCACGCTCATCGACAAGCTCCCCGCGAAGTTCCGCGTCTCCCTCGTGAGCTTCTCCACCGGCGTCACGGTCAACGTCTCCCCCACCGACGACCACCAGGCCGTGAAAGACGCCGTCCTCCAGCTGCGTTCGAAGGGTGGCACCGCCATGGGCGACGCGATGATGGCCGCGCTCGATATCGCCCGCCCGCAGCAGCCGGCGGCCCTCCCGGGGGCGGCGCCCACGCCCACCCCGGCGCCCTCCGCCAACCATGGTGACGAACTTCCCGTCGTCGTAGTCCTCCTTTCCGATGGCGCGAACACCGCCGGCAACGCGCAGCCGCTCGATGCCGCCGCCGAGGCGCGCGACCTCAGCGTGCCCTTCTTCACCGTCGCCGTCGGCACGCAGGAGGGCATCGCTGAGGTCGAGGACAACGCCGGCCGCCTCCGCCGCGTGCGTGTCCCCCCGGATGAGGAGACGCTGCAGCAGGTCGCCGATATCACCGGGGGCAACTTCTTCTCCGCCCCCAGCGAAAAGGAGCTGAAGTCGGTCTACGCCGAACTCGGCTCACGCATCGGCTACGACACCGAGCAGCGCGAAGTCACCTACTGGTTCGCCGGTCTCGGCGCCGCGCTCGTCCTCGTCGCCGGCGGGCTGTCGCTCGCCTGGTTCAATCGCTTCCCCTGAACCGCCTCAGCCGGCGGGGGCCGCGCGCTCCCGCCGGTACCGCAGGTACACCTCGTCCGTCCCCTCGTTCGGCAGGCACGAAACCAGCCGGAATCGCGGCAGGTTCTCGCGCGCGAACGGCAGGTCGCCTTCCACCACGGTCTTCGAGAATCGCCCCGACACGACGACCGGACCCATCGTCAGGAAGAACTCGTCCACGGCATCGATCGCGAACAGCTGCCCGTTGAGGTCTGGCCCGCCTTCGCAGAGCAGCACCTCCGCCCCCATCTCCAGCCGCATATGCGCGAGCGCGACGTGGATCTCGTGCCCGTCCGGCACCGGCACCACCGGCCGCCCGGCCGCGATAAGCGCATCTCGCGCTTCCTTCGACGCCGCCTCGGAGAGGTACACGACGGCTTCGAAATCGGCCGCTCGGAAGAACGTCGCATCCAGCGGCAGGTTCCCCGACCGCGTTATGACGGCCGCCGTCGGGAAGCGCGGTTTGCCTGCCGCCGTGCGAATCGCCTCCAGCGCCGCATCGCCGCCCAGCCGTGGCGATGTGCCGCTCGCGCGCAGCGTCCCCGCGCCGTTCAGGATCATGTCCGCGTTCGTGCGCAGTTCCCGCATGAGCCGCTGGTCCGTCTTCGACCCCAGCCCCTTCTCCGACCCCTCGACCACGGCCTTGCCGTCGATCGAACTCACCATGTTGAGGATCACGTACGGGCGGTTCAGCGGCGCCGTGCCGAACTCGAGCCGGGTGTAATCGGGCTTCATGGCGTCGTGCTCCCTCGCCACCGCGCGCTCACGGGAGGAACCGCCGCACGATGTAGGACACCAGCGACAGCCCCACCGAGAGCAGGATCATCGTCGTGATCGGCACGTACACCCGCGTTCCGCCGCTCGTCCAGTGGAGGTCGCCCGGCAAGCGCCCGGCCCACGACAGCGCCCCGGCGGCGATCAGACCGCCAATGGCGACCGCCACCAGCCCGAAGGCGGCCACCAGCAACCCCAGTTCCCGGTTGTCCATCACCACCGATCGTGCCACGTCGCACGGCCGCCGTCAGTGGGGTCAGTCCCGGAGGTCGGTCTCCGGGTCGAAAGGACGGTAGTAGCACGACTGGTTGTTCGTGTGGCAGGTCGGGCCCACCGGCCGCGCCTTCACCAGGAACGAATTCGCCTCGCAATTCTTGGCGATGCTCACGAAGTTCAGCACGTTCCCGCTCGTCGCGCCCTTCTCCCACAGCTCGTTCCGGCTGCGCGACCAGAAGGTCACGTGCCCGGTCTTGTACGTGTGCGCGATCGATTCGCGGTTCATCCACGCCAGCACGAGCACCTCGTTCGTGTCCGCGTCCTGGACCACCGCCGGGATCAGCCCCTGGGCGTCGAACGAAACTGTTTCCACTTCACTCACGGCGCATCTCCTGTCTCATTGGGGGCGAAAGGCGCCCGTGCGAGGGATCGTTTCGAAGCGGACGCGCGCCTTCCCCCGGCGGCGCCCGCTAGGCGTGCCGAGGGTCCAGCCGCACCGGGATGCCCGCCGCCGCGAGATGCTCCTTCACCTGCCGGATCGAGTACGTTCCGAAGTGGAAGATGCTCGCCGCGAGCACCGCGTCGGCCGCGCCGTCCGTCAGTGCCCGCGCCATGTGCTCCGGGCCGCCCGCCCCCCCGGACGCGATCACGGGCACGGTCACCGCCTCGCTGATCGCGCGCAGCATCCCCAGGTCGTACCCCTTCCGGTGCCCGTCGGTGTCCATGCTCGTCACCAGCAGCTCACCGGCCCCGCGCGAGACCGCTTCCTTCGCCCATTCGACTGCGTCCATGCCCGTCGGGTTGCGGCCGCCGTGCGTGTAGACCTCCCAGGTCCCGGGCTCGTCCGGCACGCGCCGCGCGTCGATCGCGACCACGATCGCCTGACTCCCGAAGCGGTAGGCCCCATCGCTGATGAGCTCCGGCGTCTGGATGGCGGACGTGTTGATACTCACCTTCTCCGCCCCGAGTTCGAGCATGATCTTCATGTCCGTCACGCTCCGGATGCCGCCCCCGACCGTGAACGGGATGAACACCTGGTCCGCCGTCGCCGCCACCATGTCGTAGACCGTCGCCCGGTCGTCGCTCGAAGCGGTGATGTCCAGGAACACCAGCTCGTCGGCGCCCTCGCGTTCGTAGATCTTGGCCAGCTCCACGGGGTCGCCGGCATCGCGCAGCTCCACGAACGACACGCCCTTCACCACGCGCCCGTTGTTCACATCGAAGCAGGGGATGATCCGGCGCATCAGCATGGCTCGATTGTGGGTGAGCGCTGGGGAAGTGTCGATGCGCCTCAGGCGGTCGCGAACGCCTCGATCGCCGCCCGCAGGTCGATCGCGCCCTCGTAGAGCGCCCGCCCGATGATCGCACCTTCGCAGCCCGCGTCCGCGATCGCCCGCAGGTGCTCGATCGCCGTCACCCCGCCCGATGCCACCACCGGCACCGGCACCAGTGCCGCCAACGCGCGCAGCGCCTCCACGTTCGGCCCTCGCATCGCGCCGTCGTGCGATATGTCCGTGAACATCAGCCGCGGCACCCCGAGCGCTACCATCCGCAGCGCCATCTCCTCGGTCTTCACGCCGCCGCCCGCCGTCCAGCCATCCGTCATCACTTCGCCGTTCCGCGCGTCGAGCGAGACCACGATCTTGCCCGGGAAGGCCGCGCAGGCCCGCCGCACCAGCTCCGGCTCCCGCACCGCGATGCTCCCGAGTTGCACGCGCCCCGCTCCGTAGGCGAACGCCGCCTCGATGTCCGCCATCGTCCGCAGCCCGCCGGACACTTCCACGGGAATGCGGAGGGCGTCGCAGATCGCCGCCATCACGCGGTCGTTCCGCGGCTCCCCGGCCTTCGCGCCATCGAGGTCCACCACATGCAGGATCGCGCCGCCGGCCGCTTCCCAGCGCCGCGCCACCTCGACCGGGTCGCCCTCGTACCGCGTCTCCTTCGCGTAATCGCCCTGGAAGAGCCGCACGCATCGCCCGTCGCGCAGGTCGATCGAAGGGATCACCTGGAACGTCACGAACTGGTCCCGGCCCCGGCGAAGGACACGAACGCCGCGCTTCGCGCCCACTGCAGGAAGTTCGAATACAGCTTCAGCCCGACTTCGCCGCTCTTCTCCGGGTGGAACTGCGTCGCCACCACGTTGTCCCGGCCCACGGCGCTCGGGAACGTCACGCCGTACTCGGTCATCCCCAGCGCCAGCGAGGCATCAGCCACCGTCGGGTGGTAGCTGTGCACGAAATAGAACGCGCTCCCGGTCGGGATCCCCCCGGCGATGGGGTGCTCGCGCGTCCAATCGACCGTGTTCCAGCCCATGTGCGGCACCTTCCGCCCCTCGGACGAGAACCGCAGGATGCGGCCCGGAAGAACACCGAGACAGTCCGTCCCGCCGTTTTCCTCCGACCAGTCGAGCAGCGCCTGCAGCCCCATGCACACCCCGAGGAACGGCCGGCCTGCCGCGATGTACTCCAGCACCGGCCCGATGACGCCCCGGGACCGCAGGTTCTCCATCGTGTCCGCTGCCGCGCCCACCCCCGGCAGGATGAGCGCCTCGGCGCGGTCGATGTCGTCCGGGTCGGCGGAAACGACGGGCGCGCCATCGACGTGCGCCACCGCGCGCGCCACGCTGCGGATGTTCCCGGCCCCGTAATCGACGATGACGACGCTCTTGCTCATGCTCGTCCGAGTGTAGCATGCACCCCCCGGCCGCCCTTCCTCCATTGCGAGGCATCCCGCGCGCGATTGACGCAGATGTAGCTCGCCGGTCTGGTACCCTGCCCGAATGACCACCCGCTTCCGCAACTCCCGGCCCTGCGGGCTCTGCCAGAACGACCTCTTCGAATCCGTCGGCGACCGCAAGCTCGCGCACCTCTGCCGCTGCGCCACCTGCGGCCTCGTCAGCGTTCGCCACTTCCCCGACCCCGAAGAGCTTCGCAAGGTTTACAGCGAGGACTACTTCAAGAGCCACGACTCCGCCCTCATGGGCTACGACGACTACGCCCGCGACCGCTACTGCATCATGAAAACCGCCGGCCGCCGCCTCGACACGATCGAGCGCTACACACCCGCGCGCGGCCGCCTGCTCGATGTCGGTTGTGCCCTCGGCTTCTTCCTCGAAGAGGCACGCAGCCGCGGCTGGGAGGTCGATGGCGTCGATATCTCCGCCCACGCCGTCGAATACGCGAACCAGCAGCTCGGCATCCCCGCGCGCTGCGGCATGCTCCGCGAAGCCGGCTTCGAGGCGGACACCTTCGACGTCCTCACCCTCTGGGACGTCATCGAGCACGTCACCGAACCCGTGACGGAGCTCAAGTACTGCCGCGACCTCCTCAAAAAGCGCGGCCTGATCGTCATCAGCACGCCCGATGTCGCGAGCCTGGTCGCGAAAATGACGGGCGCGCGCTGGATGGGCTTCAAGCTCGCCGAGGAGCACCTCTACTACTTCTCGAAGCGCACCATCAGCCTCGCGCTCGAAAAGGCCGGCTTCGAAGTGCTTGAAGTGACCTCCATCGGCAAGGACGTCGCCCTCGATTTCTTCGCCCGCCGCCTGAGCATCTATGCCGGGCCCGCCGCGAAACTTCTCGGCAAGGGCATCGATGTCGCCGGGCTCGACCGCGCCGCCGTCTACGTGAACCCGCGCGACATCCTCTGCGCCGTCGCCCGCCGCCTCGATTGAGAACGCCTGACGCCCGGCCATCCGCGACAACGGTGGCCCGGGCGTAGACTGGCCGGCATGCCGAAACGTCCCGGGTACCGCTGCCGCGAATGTGGCTGGGAGAGTGCCGCCTTCGCCGGGCGCTGCGTCCAGTGCCAGGCGTGGAACAGCATGGAGCAGGCGTTCGGCGCCGCCGCCGTGGCCGCATCCCCCGCCGCGCGCCGCCGCGCCGAGGCTGCTCCCGCCCGCACCCTCTCCCTCCCCGATGTCCCCGATGATTCCGCCGAACGCATGACGACGGAGGTCCCGGAGCTCGACCGCGTCCTCGGCGGCGGATTGGTGCCCGGTTCGCTCGTGCTCCTCGGCGGCGACCCCGGGATCGGCAAGTCCACGCTCGTGCTCCAGGGTGCGGCACGGATCGCCCTTCGCGGCCAGGGCGTCGCCTACGTCTGCGGCGAAGAATCCCCACGGCAGGTGCGGTTGCGCGCCGCCCGCCTCGGCCTCGAAAGCGCCCCCGTGACCCTCATCCCCGAAGGCTCGCTCGATGCCGCCCTCGCCGCCGCGGAAGCCGCCGGGGTGGCCGTCGTCATCGTCGACTCCATCCAGGCCGTCTCCGTCGAAGGCCTCGATACGCGTTCGGGTGGCCCCGCGCAGCTTGCCGAAGCCGGCGCCCGGCTCGTCTCCTTCGCCAAGGGCACCGGCATCGCCACCATCGTCACCGGCCACGTCACCAAGGGCGGCGATATCGCGGGCCCCCGCCTGCTCGAACACCTCGTCGATGCCGTTCTCTACTTCGAAGGCGCCGACAACGGCGCCCTCCGCGTCCTGCGCGCGGTCAAGAACCGCTTCGGCGCCACCGACGAAGTCGGCGTGTTCGAAATGACCGGCACCGGCCTCCGCAGCGTCGAGAACCCCAGCATCGCCTTCCTTGAGACGCACGACGATGGCGCCTCCGGGTGTGCCGTCACCGCCGTCATGGAGGGCTCCCGGCCGCTCGCCGTCGAAGTTCAGGCGCTCGCCGTGCCGAGCTTCCTCGCGAACCCGCGCCGCATCGCATCCGGGCTCGAAGTCTCGCGGCTGCACCTGCTGCTGGCCGTCCTCGCGCGCCGCGGCGGGCTCCAGGCCGGCAACCTCGATATCGTCGCCTCCGTCTCGGGCGGAATGCGCCTCCGCGACCCCGGCGCCGACCTCGCCGTGCTGGCCGCGCTCGATTCCGCCGTGAAGGACCGCCCCCTTGAGCGCGGTACCGCCTACCTGGGCGAAGTCGCGCTCTCCGGCGCCGTCCGTCCCGTGACCAATCCCGCGCGGCGGCTGGCCGAGCTCGCCCGCCTCGGCTTCCAGCGCTGCGTCGTCGCGAATGGCACGCAGCCCGTCGACGGCATCGAACTCATCCCCGTCGCCAACGTCCGCGACGCCCTCACCACCGTCGCGCGCCGCCGTCCCGCAGCGGCCGGCTCTGCCGCTGAAGAGTGACCGGCCGCCGGCTCAGGTCTGCCGGTACGCCCGGTGCCGCATGATGATGCTCTGCAGCACGCCCAGCGAAACGAAGATGCTCACCAGCGACGACCCGCCCTGGCTCACCAGCGGCAGGGGAATGCCCGTCACCGGGAACAGGCTCAGGTTCACGGCGATGTTGATGAACGCCTGCATCAAGATCAGGATCACGATCCCGACGGCCACCAGCTGCCCCGAGATGTCGCCCGCGATCTGCGCCGCCCGTATCCCCCGCATCAGCAGCACGATGAAGAGCCCGAACAGCACCATCGATCCCACGAACCCCAGCTCCTCGGCCTGCAGGCTGAAGATGAAGTCCTTCGTCGCCACGCGCAGGTACCCCAGCTGCGTCTGCTCGCCGTTCGTGAGCCCCTTCCCCGTCAGCTGCCCCGAACCCACCGCGATCTGCGCCTGGATCACGTTGTAGCCCGCGTCCAGGGGGTCTTCCTCGGGGTCCACGAGCACCGAGATGCGCTCGATCTGGTAGTCCGCCACCGCGAACGTCCACACGAACGGGAGCACCGCCAGTCCCACGGCCGCGAGGATGAACAGGTGCCGCCGCGACACACCGGCCACCAGCACCACGCCCAGCCATATCGCCATGAACACGATGCTCGTCCCCAGGTCCGGCTGGATGAACACCAGCCCCACGCACGGCGCCACGATCGCCAGCGACATCAGCAGCGTGCGCAGGTCCTTCGCGTCGCCGCCGTGTTCGCTGAAAAAGTTCGCCAGCAGCAGGATCGTCGCCAGCTTCGCGAACTCCGAAGGCTGGATCTGGATCGGCCCGAGGTTGAACCAGCGCGTCGAACCGTACGCCGAATGCCCCATCAGCAGGATCGCGACCAGCGACAGGATCGAGATCCCCCACAGCACGACCGAGTAGTGCGTCAGGTAGTGATAATCCAGCTTCGAAACCGCCAGCATCATCACGATCCCGAAGATCGCGAAGATCGCCTGCTTCGTCACCGGGTTCGAAAAGCTCGCCGGCGGGCCATCGTACGTGCGATACGTCCCGCTATAGATGAGCAGCAGCCCGAAGACGACGAGCCCCACCGCGCTCAGCACGAGCACGTAGTCGAAGCGGTCCCACCCGCGAAAAACGCCGCCTTGCCGTCCCGGCCCGAACGTCGTCGCCATCACTTCCCCAGGTTCTGGTTCATCCAGCTGAAGATGTTCGCCGCGGCCGGCGCCGCCTTATCGCCACCCACGCCGTAATCGAAGTACACCGTCACGACGTACTCCGGGTCGTTGTACGGGTAGTAGCCCGTGAACCAGGCGTGCTGGTCGTACGAACCGTCCCCGCGCTGCGTGCCGAACTCCGCCGTGCCCGTCTTCCCCGCGATATCCATCCCCGAGACCTGCGCCTTGAGCCCCGCGCCCGCCAGCACCGACTCATGCATCCCACGACGCACCGCCGCGAGGTTCGCCTCGTCCACCGGCACGCTTTTCCACTCCGGCTTGATCGTCTTGATGACCTTCCCGTCCGCGTCGAGGATGTCCTTCGCCACGTGCGGCGTGAACAGCTTCCCCGTCGCCACCGCCGCCGTCATCCGGGCGATCTGGATGGGCGTCGCCAGCACGTCCTGCTGCCCGATGGCGGTGAAGCAGGTGTCCGCGTAGTACCAGTCCCGGTCGTTGTCCGTGTACTCCGGCCCGGCGTAGTTGCGCGCCTTCCACGCCGGGTCCGGCACCCGCCCGATGTCCTCGCCCGGGATGTCGATGCCCGTCGCCTGCCCCATCCCGAACCCGCGCTGGTAGTACGCGAAGATGCTCGCCGACGAATCCACGTCCTTGCCCAGCGCCTTGTGCGGCTGCAGGCTCCCGTTCGGAATGCCGCACACCGCCATGAACATGTAGATGTTCGAAGACCACGCGATCGCCTGCGTCAGGTCGATCCCGGAGCCGTGCGCCCGCCAGTCGATCAGGTTGTAGATGACCCCGTTCTCGCCCTTGATCTCGAGGATCCGGCTCGGGATGTCGCGGCTCGTGGCGGGCGTGATGTTCCCTTCCTGCAGCGCCGCCGAGGCCGTGATCAGCTTGTACGTCGAACCCGGCAGCGCCTGCGAAAGCGCCTTGTTCGTCAGCGGCCGCGTCTTGTTGTCCGTGGCCAGCGCCTCGTATTCGGCCCCACGCTGCGCCACCTGCGCGAAAATGTTGTTGTCGTAGGTCGGTACCGAAACGAGCGCGAGCACTTCGCCCGTCTTCGCGCTCATCACCACCGCCGCGGCCGTCGTCGCGTTCTTCTGGTTCATCGAAGCCGGGTTCGGCAGCGACGCCTCCAGCATCTCCGCGATGTACGTCTGCAGGTCCATGTCGATGGCCAGCCGCAGGTTGCTGCCCGGCACCGCATCCCGGCTCTTCAGCGCCTTCAGCAGGTGTCCCTGCGCATCCTGTTCGGCCGCGGTGGCGCCCTTCTCCCCACGCAGCACGTCCTGGTAGGTCAGCTCCACACCGGCCTTGCCCACGGGCTCATTGAGCGAATACCCCCGGTGCGAAGGTCGCGTACTCCTCCGGCGTCTGCTTGCCGATGTACCCGAGGATGTGGCTGAACGCGTCCCCACCGACGTACTCCCGGCCTGGCTGGATGGTCAGCGCCACGCCCGTCATGTCCGCCGTGAGCTCCTCCAGCGCGAGCGCCTGGTCCTTCGTCAGCCCTTCCTTGATGGGGAATTCGATGTCCCCCTTGCCGTCCGCTTCCTTCTCCTTCACCGCGAGACCGGATTCCAGCGCGGGCACGCCGAGGAGCTGCTCGAGCCGCAGGTAGAGCGCGTAGCGCGCGTTCGCGTCCTCCGGCAGGAATGCCGGCGTGATCGTCGCCGTGTAAATCCCGACGTTCTTCACGAGTGGCGTGCCGTTGCGGTCCAGGACCAGCCCCCGCGGCGGGAGGATCTCCTTGCGCGTCAGGTGGTTCTCTCGCGACCGCCGCGCGTAGTCCCCACCCTGGATGATCTGCATGTTGAACAGCTGCGCCGCGAGCACCCCGAACATCAGGATGACCGCGATCCGCAACGCCGCCAGGTTCCCGTGCGGCCGGTTTCGGCTCCGCCCCGATGGCGACTGGAATCCCTCCCCCAGCACGCTCACGACCAGCCATACCTCGATCGCGGAATCTCCAGCGCCCGCGGCTCGACCCCGAACGCCCGCAACGGAAGGTACGCCATCGTCACCAACAGCAGGTCAAGCATGACGCCCGGCACCAGGATCGCGGCGACCAGGATCCCCGGTTGTGGGGCGGCGCCGTCGGCCATCGCCCCGAGCGCCAGCGCCAGACGCGCCCACGCTCCCGTCGCCGCCGCCGCGACGAGCGTCTGCGCGAAGCGGTTGAGCGGCACGCGCCCGTCCTCCAGGTAGTAGGCCAGCGGCAGCAACGGCAGATACGCCAGCAGGGCCAGCGCCGGCGACCGGTTCGATGCGAACGCGAACGTCAGCGCCACGACGGGGACCGCGACCATCGCCTCGCGCGGCCCGCCGAACACCACCACTAGCACGAGCGCGAGCAGGCAAAGGTCCGGCACGGCGGCCGAAAGCGGAAACAGGGGCGCCACCGCCGCCTGTCCCAGCGCCGCGAGCAGCAGCGCCGCCCCCACGAGCAGCGCCTTCAATCCCCCGCCTCCAGCAGGTTCTGAGGGATGAAACTCGTCTGCACGAGCACCGTGCTCGCCGTCGAAAGCCGCACGAACGGCTCCAGCGTCACCTTGCGGAAGAGGTCCTGCTGCGTCCCGCCGACGTCCGTCACCTTGCCGATTGGCAGCCCCGCCGGGTAGCGCCCCGTCAGCGCCGACGTGACGATGATGTCCCCGACCTTGATGTCCGCCTGCGCGAGGTCGAACGTGAGCGTGCGGTTGGCCGCGCCCTTCACGATCCCGTCCGCCTGCGACGATTGCACCTGCGCCGCCACCTTGCTCTTGCTGTCCGTTATCAGGCGCACGAACGACCGGCTCGCGAACACCTCCGTCACCGTCCCCATGAGAGACCCCTGCGACGAAAGCACGACCATGCCCACCCGCACCCCGCTGTTGGAACCGCGGTCGATGCTGATCACGTCCGTGAACGCCGAGGAGTCGCGATGCACCACGTTCGCCGCCAGGTACCGCTCGTTCGCCGCTCCCTGCGAAATCTTCAGCGCCTCTTCCAGCTGCTTCACCCGCTCGGCGTCCGTCTGCAGCGAAATCGACTGTGTCCGCAGTTCCTCGTTCTCAAGCCGCAGACGGCGATTCTCCTCGCGCAGGTCGCTAATCGCCCCGGCATCCGAAAGGAACCCCGCGATCGGCCGGAAGATCGACGTGAGCAGCTCCTCCGCCGGCCGCGTGACCACGAGGAACGCGCCCTGCACCGGGTGGAGCACCCCCACCTGGCCCGCGGCGGTCAGGAACACGGCGAAGCCGAGCATGGCCCCGACCCACCACGTGTAGCGCGAGAAAATCAGCATAAGCAGTACCCGGGCGCCGTTTCGATGCTAGCGTCCGGTCCTTCGGGATGCCAGCTGCGATTGAACCTTCTGTAAAAGTCCCTGTTCCTCGAGGACTTCGCCAGCACCCCGGACCACGCACAACAGCGGGTCCTCCGAGACATACACGGGGAAGCGCGTCTCCTGCGAAATCCGACGGTCCAGCCCGCGCAGCAGCGCCCCGCCCCCCGCCAGCGCGATCCCGTGCGCCATCAGGTCGCTCACCAGTTCCGGCGGCGTCACCTCGATGGTCGAACGCACCGCCTCCACGATCGCGCTGATCGAACCCGCCAGCGCGTCGCGAATCTCCACGGTGCTCACTTCCACCGCCTTGGGCAGCCCCGTCGCGAGGTCCCGCCCACGGAGGTCGACCGTCTCTTCCGGCACCAGCGGCGCCGCCGACCCCGCGACCTTCTTGATCTCTTCCGCCGTGCGTTCGCCGATGAGGAGGTTATGCACCTGACGGGCGTAGGCGATGATGTCCTGGTCCATTTCGTCGCCCGCCACGCGGATGGACGTGCTCACAACCATGCCGCCGAGCGAGATGATCGCGACCTCGGTCGTGCCGCCGCCGATATCGACAATCATGCAGCCCGCGGCCTCGATGACCGGCAGCCCCGCCCCAATCGCCGCCGCCATCGGCTCCTCGATGAGGTAGCAGCTGCGCGCGCCCGCGTTCAGGGCCGCGTCGTGCACCGCCCGCTTCTCCACCTCGGTCACGCCGCTGGGGATGCCCACGACCACGCGCGGCTGCGCCAGGAACGTGCGCTCGTGCACCGCCTTGATGAAGTAAGCGAGCATCTTCTCCGTGACCTCGAAGTCCGAGATCACCCCGTCTCGCAGAGGCCGCACGGCGATGATGTTCGCCGGCGTACGGCCCACCATCCGCTTCGCTTCACCGCCAATCGCGAGGATCTTCTTCGTCTGGCGATCGATAGCCACGACCGAGGGCTCGTCGATGACGATCCCCTTGCCGCGGACCATGACGAGCGTGTTCGCCGTGCCAAGGTCGATGGCGATGTCGTGCGAGAGAAACCCGAACATGCGGGCGAATGGGTTGAACAGGCCCAAGGTGCGGTCCCGGCGGGGGGTTGCTGGCTAAGTCAGCGCCCTGGCGTAGCCGTAATCATACGCACATTGTACTTTGGGTGCATTTGCCGCTTCGAAAACGTGCGCCACCGTTTTCACACTGTCTGGAGCGAACCCGCCGGACCCTCTGCCAGCAGCCGCACGAACGTCTCCTCGTCGATCACCCGCACCCCGAGCTGCTCCGCCTTCGCCAGCTTGCTGCCCGCGTCCGCGCCCGCGACCAGCGCCGTCGTGCCCTTCGAGACCACGCTCCCGACCTTGCCGCCGGCGGCCCGGATGCGTTCTTCCGCCTCGCTTCGTGACATGCCCCCCAGGCGCCCCGTTACCACCAGAGTGAGCCCGGTCAGTGGCCCGCCCTCATCCTCGGCCTTCGGCGCCATGCGCGGGTCCACGCCCGCCGCCATGAGCCGCTCGACCACCGCGCGGTTCTCGGCCCGCGCCGTCCAGTCGGCGATACTCCGCGCCACTACCGGACCGATGCCTTCGACACCCTGGAGCGCTTCCGCCTCCGCCGCCACGATCGCGCCGAGCCCCCCGAACTGCTCGCCCAGCACCCGGGCCGTTTCGAAGCCGACATGGCGGATGCCCAGCGCAAACAGCACGTTCGGAAGCGGCCGCGCCTTGCTCTTCGCGATGCCCGCCAGCAGATTCTCCGCCACCTTGCTGAGCCGCCCGTCCTTCGTCCGGAAATCTTCCACCGCGAGCCGCTCGGCGGTCAGGTCGTACACATCGGCGATGTTTCGCACGAGCCCCGCGCGGAACAGCAGGTACGCCATCTTCTCGCCCAGCCCCTCGATATCCATCGCCCCGCGCGATGCGAAGTGCTCCAGCAGCCGCACCTGCTGCGTCGGGCACGAGAGGTTCGGGCAGTATACCGCCGCCTCGGATTCGTCCCGCGAAACCGCCGTCCCGCACGAAGGGCACGCCGCCGGCATCGCGAACTCCACTTCCGCCCCGGTTCGCAGGCTCAGCACCGGCGCCACCACCTGCGGGATGACCTCACCCGCGCGCTGCACGATCACGGTGTCGCCCACGCGGATGTCCTTGCGGCGGATGTCCCCCTCGTTGTGCAGCGTCGCCAGGCTGACCGTCGCACCCCCGACCACGACCGGCTCCAGCACCGCGAACGGCGTCAGTACGCCCGTCCGGCCCACGTTGACGGCGATGTCCCGCAGCTTTGTGGTTCGTTGCTGCGGGGGGAACTTGAACGCCGTCGCCCACCGTGGCTCGCGCCCGACCGCGCCCAGCGACGCCCAGCTGTCGATGTCGTCGAACTTCAGCACCGTGCCGTCGATGTCGTAGTCGATCCGTTCGCGCTGGTCGCCCCACCAGCGGATGCGCGCCGCCGCCTCGTCCAGCGTCTCGTGCAGCCGCGCCTCCGGGTTCACCGGGAAGCCCAGCTCCTTCAGCCAGAGGAGCGTCTCGTGGTGGCTGTCCGGCCGCGTCCCACCTTCGACCCAGCCCAGCTGGTACACGAACATCGAAAGCGGCCGCCCGGCCGTCACCTGCGCGTCCTTCTGGCGCACCGAGCCCGCCGCCGCGTTGCGCGGATTGGCGTAGATGGGCAGCGGCTTGCGGCCCTCCCGCTCGCGTTCGATGTTCAGGTCGCCGATGGCCTCGTTCATCCGCTCGAAGCCGCTCCGGCTCATGTACACCTCGCCGCGGACCTCGAACCGCTCGGGCACGCGCCCCGTCAACGACTTCGGAATGCTCGCGATCGTGCGGAGGTTCGCGGTCACGTTCTCCCCGTGCGCGCCGTCCCCGCGCGTCGCCCCCTGCACGAACTGCCCGTGCTCGTACACCAGCGCCATCGCCAGGCCGTCGATCTTCGGTTCGCTCACAAGCCGCGCGTCGCCCGCGTCGAGGCGGTCCATCGCACGCCGGTACCAGGCCCGCAGCTCCTCGTCGCTGAAGCAGTTCGAGAGGCTCAGCAGCGGCACCTTGTGGTCCACGACCTCGAACGTCGCCGCGAGCGGCTCCGCGCCCGTCTTCTGCGTCGGCGAATCCGGCGTGATGAGCTCCGGGTACCGCGCTTCGATCGCCCGGAGCTCGTTCAGCAGCTCGTCGTAGTCCGCGTCCGAGACCTCGGGGTCATCGAGCACGTAGTACCGGTAGTTGTGGTAGTTCAGCTGGGAGCGAAGTTCCTCGCTCCGCAGGCGCGCTTCGTGCTGGTTGCTGGGGACATCCATGGGCCAACGAGTATAGCGAAGCGGGCCGCGACATCCCCAAGGGCGGCGTCACACACGGGCATCCCACTGCGGGGGCGCCACGCTGTCCGGGAGCGAATGACGCCGGGTTAGCGGATGATGATGCCGCCGGCCGACACCCCGGTCGGGCCCCCGCCAATGATCCCGCCCGGACCTGGCTCATGTGTCGTGATCGGACCCGGCCCCGGCGGTGTACCCGCATCGGGCGTCGTTGAAGGCGCTGCCGTGGGCTCCACCGTCGGGACGGTCGCCGTCGGCACCGCGGTGGGCGTCGTGGGCGTGGGAGTCGGGGGCACGGGTGTGGGCGTCGCCGTCGGTGGCGGAGGCGGCAGCGACCGTACCCCCCCGCTCGATGCCGCCATCACCCGGGATTCGGGCGTGGGTTCGAGGGTGGGCTCTTCGGTCAGCTGCGCTTCCGCGCTGGGGAACGCCGTCGATGGCGCGAGGACGTAGGCATGGTCGTTGGCCGGCACCGTGCGCGCTTCGGTGAGCGCGGCCGCCACCGCATCGGGTTCGATCCCCTTCGGCAGGGAGCCACCACCCGAATTCAGGAGCAGCCCGAGGCCGCCGAGCGCGAGACAGAGCGACGCAGCCCCAACCGGGACCTGCCAGCGCACCCGCGCTTCGCTCCGCTTCGAACCGTTACCGGTCACACGCATCCTCCACTTCCCGGCCACATTTTGAACGCTGAGTTCCCTTAGCGGTATAGGGGTTTGTACCCATCGGGACGGTTTGCGTGCCCATAACCGCCTTTTTAGACCGCACGCCGCCAGATTACTCGGTACTGGCCCTATTGCATTCCTGCCGCCAACGGTTTACGCGCGGTTTGCACGCTATTCTACCTTGCTGCCGGGCCATGAATCGAATCATCCATAAAGGCAAACTGTACATCCATAGGTACAGGCTGTACGAAGTCGGTCAACCATATCAAGTTCGTACTACCCCCGTACCTGCCGGTGTTTGAACCTCATATCGAAATCCGCACCGAGGTGACCCCACCGTGAACCGACGCCCCGTGACCTGCCCCGCCTGCAACCTCCAGTTCACTTCCAGCCGCGAAAAGACCTTCTGCCCCGGCTGCCACCAGCTGGTCGAGCCGCTCGCGAGCTAACCCCCCTCCGCCGCCAGCCCGCCGAGCGCCCCCGGCGTCTCAAGTCGCCGAACCCGCTCCACGGCGGGCTGGCCCGTCCAGGCCGCGAACACCGGCTCCAGCCCCGCCCTCGCAGACTCCGCGAGATCGAACCCATCGCCCGACACGTAGGCCGCCCGCGCCGGCTCCGCCTCCAGGAAGGCGAGGCAGTCCGCGATGCGCTCGCCCGGCTGCCATGGCTCCCCCTCCGGCGTCGCCGAGAGCACGGCGATGAAGCGATCCAGCCCCGTGGATTGCACCTGCCGCAGCGCCACCACATGTGGCTCCCGCGAAATCGCCCCCATCTCCACTCGTTCCCCGCGCACGGCGTCCAGCGCCATCCCGATCCCTTCGTGCACGAGCAGCTTCTTCATCGCGCTCCGCCGGAACATCTCCACGCAGAGCGTCTCGCACCGCGCGCCTTCATCGGCATCGGACACGAGGATGGAGAGCGCGTGCCGCCACGGCCGCAGGTGGTACTCCGCCGCGAGCGCCCGCGCATCGACGCGCCGCCCCGTGACCGCGATGACGGCCTCCTCGATCGCGTAGCGCCACGCCGTTTCGCGCGCGAGCAGCACCTGATCGAGGTCGAAGAGGATCGCGCGAAAGCGCCGCGGCCGGTGCGAAACGGCCGGCATCGCCTCAGGCCGAGGCCACCGGCGCCCACCGCGCCACCGCTGCCTGGTACTCCTCGGGCGTGTTCACATCCAGCACCGCGAGCTCGCCCGCGACGAACTCACCCAGCTCCGAGACGTGCGCGTGGAGGATGCCCCGGAGGCCGTCGTTTTCGTCCTTCGCCTCCAGCAGCTCCGGCCGCAGCCACCCCGAGACCACGATCGGGTGCCCCGTGTGGCCCTCGAACGTCGGCCGCGTCGCCGCGTGCTTCGGGTCGTGCGCAGCGAGGAGCGCGCGCAGGAACTCCGCCGGCCGCGGCTGGTCCACGTTCACGATGACGATCGCGTCCGTG
The DNA here is from genome assembly GCA_046328225.1 of Dehalococcoidia bacterium. GTDB lineage: Bacteria > Chloroflexota > Dehalococcoidia > Tepidiformales > Tepidiformaceae > Amarobacillus. The sequence continues at coordinate 146,401 of JAXLWZ010000006.1, forward strand.
TCCCGGTTCACCGCCTTCGCGCCGATGCGCAACGAGCCCGCACGCCCAGCGTGATACCGGGGATTGTTCATCACGCGGCAGTTCTCGCGCCGCATCCGCCGGTTGATCTCGTCCGAACGGTGGCCGAGCACGACGATCACTTCGTCCGCCCCCGCTTCGCGAAGCTGGCGCACCTGGTAGCAGATGAGCGGCACGCCGCCCCAGTCGAGGAGCGCCTTCGGCTCCCCCATGCGAGACGAAGTTCCCGCCGCGAGCACGATCCCCGAAATCATCTGCTTCCCCCCAATTCCGGCCCTGAAAGCGAAACGCCGCCCGAAGGCGGCGTCGTCGTGGGCGCCGGCTTTCGCCTAGACGCGCTTTTCCTTGATGCGGGCAGCCTTCCCCGTGAGGCCGCGCAGGTAGTACAGGTTCTTGCGGCGAACCTTGCCGCGCCGCACCACCTCGATCTTGTCGATGCGCGGGCTGTTCAGTGGGAACGTGCGCTCCACCCCGATGCCGCCGGCGGCGTTCTTGCGCACGGTGAAATTCGAAACGAGCCCCTTCATCCGCTTCCGGATGACGACCCCTTCGAAGACCTGGATGCGCTCCTTGTCACCTTCGATGACCTTGGCGTGCACCTTCACCGTGTCGCCGCTGCCGAATTCAGGGATATCCGTACGCGCCTGGGTGGCGGTGAGTGTGTCGAGTTCGTAGGCCATGGCTGTCGATCCTTCCAGACGTAACCCGAGAATGATACCCGAGGCCCCCCTTAGCGCCAAAGCACTGTGCCCCTACAGCACCAGTAGCGCCGCCGGCACCGCCACGATGCACCCGAGGAACACCGCCAGCGACCGCTGGTTCCGCGTCGCGTGCCCCGCGACCGCCAGCACCATGCGCGCATACGGCCCGTAGAGCAGCAGCAGCACCGTCAGCGAAATCGCGGCCACGGAGAGCATCTCCGTCAGCACCACCGTGAAGGCGGCGGCGCCGCCGAGCAACACCGCCCCCACGAGCGTGTCGATGAAGGTCGTGATGTTCGCCCCCATGACGTAGGGGATGATCTGGTCCCGCTTGATGTACCCCTTCAGCGACAGTGGCACCAGCAGCGTCAGCGAAATCGACACGCTCATCGTCGTCGCCGTGATGAGGCAGCCCATCAGGAACATCAGCGGCCGCCGGTGCAGGAAGTGCAGCGCCCGCGAGATCCCTTCGCCCTCCGACTCCAGCTGCGGTAGGGCCCGGTCGAACACCGTGAAGCTCCCCAGCAGCACGCCCACGCCCGTTGCGAAGAGCGCCCACCGCGGCAGCAGGTCCACCAGCGCATCCACGGGCGGGCCGTACACCGTGTCGATGACGTCGAGCAGCCCGCCCGGTGTCTCGAACCGCACGCCGTCGAGCCATCCGTAGTGCAGCGAAATCAATCCCAGCAGGAGCGCCGGCCCCTGCGTCGTGAACGTCGTCAGCAGCGCCACCACGCCGATGTAGAGCCCGTCGCTGTTCCGCCGCTTTCGTACATAGAGGAAGAAACCGACCGCGAGAACGATGAACGACGCCCCCAGCCGCGACCCGCCCACCACGCCGAACGCCTCGGATTCGCTCAACACCCCGCCCGCGAGCAGCGTGATCCCGATCGCCGCCACCGGCGACCCGCTGAGCGCCGCGTACGCCAGCAGCCAGCCGAAGCCGGTCGCGTTCGCCGGTCCCGAGACTTCGAGCCCGTCGAGCAGCGGCACCAGCCCCTTCGCGCCCGCCTTGATGAGCTGCAAGGCGAACACGAACAGCAGCACGCCCGCCACCGCCGCGATGGGCTTCACCACCACCGCGCGCGAAAGGCGCATCCCGTGGCCCCGCGACTTCGCCGGTCCAGGCGCGCTTCCGCCGTAGGGGACTCCGCGACCACGAGAGAGGCGGCGCCCTCCTGCTCCATCAGGCGCTGGCCCCGGCCTGCGCGAGCACCTCGCGCACCATCCCGGCGGCCACCGTCTGGTGCGAGCTCCCGTCGACCAGGATAAAGCTCCCCGTGTCCCGGCTCACCGCATACGGGTCGGCGAAAATCGGCTCCAGCGTCTTCAGCGTCACTCGCCCGATGTCGTTCAGCCCGAACGAGCCGGGCGCGCCGTTGCGGTCCAGCGTCTCCACATCGAGCAGGTCATCGAGCGATTCCACCATGCAGCGCACGCGCCGCGTCGTGTGTTTGAGCCAGAGCTGCTGCCGCGGGCGAAGCTGCGTGCCGTCGCTCATCCAGCAGAGGTCGGCCGTGAAGCGCGTCGCCGCCGCCGGAGCATGTGCCGGGTCCACGAGCATGTGCCCTCGCCCGACATCGATCTCCTCGGACAGCCGGATGGAGACCGCGTCGCCATTCGATGCCGTCGCGCACGCCTCGTGGAAGCGATCGACGCCGGCAACCGTCGTCCGCACGCCCAGCGGCAGCGCCAGCACTTCCTGGCCCGGCTTCACCGTCCCCGAAGCGACCGTCCCGGCGTAGCCGCGGTAATCGTGGAACTCCGTCGTATGCGGCCGCAGCACGTACTGCACCGGGAAGCGGAGCGCGCCGTGGCTCACGTGGTCCGGCGTCTCCACCGTCTCCAGGAACTCCAGCAGCGTCGGCCCCGTGTACCAGGGCATGTGCTCGCCCCGCTCGACGATGTTCTCGCCCGAGACGGCCGCCATTGGGATGACGGTCACCTGTGGCACCCCGAGCCGGTTCGCCAGCGCCCGGAAGTCCGCGCCGACTTCCTCGAACCGCGCTTGCGACCAGTCCGCGAGGTCCATTTTGTTCACGCACAAGACCAGGTGCGTGATGCCGAGCAGCGACGTCAGCGCCGAATGCCGTCGCGTCTGCGAAACCACACCCTTGCGCGCATCGATCAGGATCAGCGCCAGCGAAGCCGTCGAGGCCCCCGTCACCATGTTTCGCGTGTACTGCACGTGCCCCGGCGAGTCCGCGATGATGAACTTCCGCTTCGGGGTCGCGAAGTAGCGGTAGGCGACATCGATGGTGATGCCCTGCTCGCGCTCGGCCCGCAGCCCGTCCGTCAGCAGCGCGAGATTGAGGTCGTCGAGGCCGCGCGCCTCGCTCGCCCGTTGAATGCTTGCCAGCGTGTCCTCGAACACCTGCTTCGAGTCATAGAGCAGCCGCCCGATGAGCGTGCTCTTGCCGTCGTCCACCGATCCCGCCGTCACGAAACGCAGCAGGTCCATTAGAAGTACCCCTCGCGCTTGCGGTCTTCCATCGCCGCCTCCGAGAACTGGTCGTCGGCCCGGCTCGCACCGCGCTCGGTCACCCGCGCCACCGCGATCTCGTCGATGACGGACTGGATGTCCGCCGCCTCCGAGCGCACCGCCGCCGTGCAGGTCATGTCCCCGACCGTGCGATAGCGCACCGCCGCGCGGAACGTCGTCTCGTGCGGCAGCTGCTGCAGGAACGGGCACACCGACATCAGCATCCCGTCGCGCTCGAAGACCTCGCGCTCGTGCGTGAAGTAGATGGACGGCACCTCAAGCCGCTCGCGCTCGATGTAGTGCCAGATATCGAGCTCCGTCCAGTTAGAAAGCGGGAACACCCGCATGTGCTCGCCCTTCACGTGCATGCCGTTGTAGAGGCTCCAGAGCTCGGGGCGCTGGTTGCGCGGGTCCCACTGTCCGAACTCGTCCCGGAACGAGAACACCCGCTCTTTCGCGCGCGCCTTCTCCTCGTCGCGGCGCGCCCCGCCCATCGCCGCGTCGATCTGGTGCTCCGCGATGGTCCCAAGCAGGACAGGCGTCTGCAGCCGGTTGCGCGAAGCCCGGATGCCGCGCTCCTCGGTGAGCATCCCCTCGTCAATCGCCTGCTGCACCGAGCCCACGATCAGCCGCGCGCCCAGCTCTTCCACGCGCCGGTCCCGGAACGCGATTACCTCCGGGAAGTTGTGCCCCGTGTCCACATGCATCACCGGGAAGGGGAACTTCGCCGGCCAGAACGCCTTCTCCGCGATGCGCAGGAGGACGATCGAGTCCTTGCCGCCCGAGAACAGCAGCGCCGGCCGTTCGAATTCCGCGGCCACCTCGCGCATGATGAAGATCGCTTCCGCCTCGAGCGTTTCGAGTTCAGTGTGGTGCGCGCTCCGCGCCAGCGGTTCCACGGTCATCGTGCTCCCTCCGCCGCCGCCGCACGCGCCGGCGTGATCAGTCCCCGCGATTCTAGATACCCCAGGATGCGCTCCAGGCTCGCGGCGATGGGCTCGCTCCCCGTCGGCACCGTCACCTCCGGCGCCAGCGGCGGCTCATACGGGTCATCGATGCCGGTGAACCCCGTCCGCTTGCCAGCGCGAACCTCCGCGTACAGCCCCTTCACGTCGCGCGCCTCGCACTCCTGCAACGTCGCCGCCGCATGGACCTCGATGAAGGCGCCCCCGTCGCGTTCGACCAGCGCGCGGTTCGCATCGCGGATCTCCCGGTAGGGCGAAATCGCCGCCGTGATCGCCACCACCCCGTTGCGCGCCAGCAGGTTCGCCACATACCCGATGCGCAGCACGTTCGTGTCGCGGTCTTCCTTGCTGAACCCGAGCCCCTTCGACAGGTTCGTCCGCACTTCGTCGCCGTCCAGCACCTCAACCCGCCGTCCGCGCGCCCGCAGCTCAGGCGCCAAAGCGTCCGTCAGTGTCGATTTGCCCGCGCCCGAAAGGCCGGTGAACCACACCACGATTCCCTGCTCACTACTCACGTTCCACGCATCTCCTCCGACGAATCCGCCCCGTTTCGACCACCACCACCCGGCCTACGTATGCAGGCCACACTCGTCCTTTTCGAAGCCCTGCCAGCGGCCCGCCCGCCCCTGTACCCCGGGCACCGTGCAGTTGTAGCAACCGATCGACGTGTACCCCTGGTTCAGCAGCACGTTGTAGGGCACCTCGTGCTCCAGCAGGTATTCCCACGTCCGCTTCTCGTCCCACGTCGCCAGCGGGTTGATCTTCACCAGCCCGAATTTGCTGTTCCACGAAAGGATGGGAGTGTCCGCGCGCCCCTCCGATTGGTCGCGCCGAAGGCCGCTCACCCACGCCGTCTTTCCTTCCAGCGCGCGCCGGTTCGGTTCGATTTTGCGAAGCTCGCAGCAGAGATCCGGGTCGCGCATCCACAGCGCCGAACCATACCGGGCCGCCTGCTCTTCATGCGTCAGCTTCGACTTGTAGACCTGGAGGTTCGTCAGCCCCAGCGCGGGCACGCTCTCCCGCATGTTCTCGTGCGTCTCCTCGAACAGGTAGTCCGTATCAAGGACGAAGACGTGCACGGCCGGTTTCAGCGCCGCCACCATGTGCAGGATGGCCGCGCCGCTCGCGCCGCCGAAGCTCGCACCCACCGAGAGGCCATCGCCGAAAGTATCGACGGCCCAGCGCACGATTTCGCGCGGGTCCGCGGTTTCGAACCGATCGGAGAGCGCCGACAGCTCCTGCTCGGTAAAGGTCGGGGCGAGTGCAGTCATGGGGACCACGCCTAAAGTCGAGTGATACGCTCGACAATATCAACAACGTCCGTTGCGGGCAACCATGATTGTTGATAACGTCGCTCTACTTCGCCGCTTTTTCCCCGGAGGTCCGCCATGCCTGATGTCGAAACCACCGTCTTCACGAACGAGCCCGGCCGCGTCCTCTCTGTGCTCGAAAGGGAGCTCGAGGACTTCACCACCGAAGCCGGCCGCTTCCTCGACGGCCAGGTGCCGGAGAACCAGTTCATCGGCTTCCGCCTGAAGCAGGGCGTCTACGGGCAGCGCCAGCCCGGCGTGCAGATGATCCGCTGCAAGCTCCCCTTCGGCGGCGTCACCCCCGAGCAGATGGACGCGTTCGGCGAGATCGCCGAGAAGTACGCCCCCCTTCGCAAGGGCCATATCACCACCCGCCAGAACTTCCAGTTCCACCACGTCCCCCTGCGCAAGGCATCCGAGGCCCTCTTCGTCCTCGGCCGCGCCGGCATCTCCACCCGCGAGGCCTGCGGCAACACCGTCCGCAACGTCACCGGCGACCCGTGGGCCGGCGTCAACGTCAACGAGCCCTTCGACCCGACGCCCTGGGCCGGCGCCTATGCCCGCTACTGGCTGCGCAACCCGCTCTCGCAGCTCCTCCCCCGTAAGTGGAAGGTCTGCTTCAGCAGCAGCGACGAGGACATCGCCATCACCGGCCTCCACGACATGGGCTTCATCCCCCGCATCAAGGACGGCGTGAAGGGCTTCGAGATCCGCGTCGCCGGCGGCCTCAGCATCATGCCCCGCAACGCCCAGGTCCTGCGCGAATTCTCCCCGCTCGATGAGTACCTGAAGATCTCCGAAGCCGTGATCCGCATCTTCGAAAAGGCCGACGAGCTCCGGAAGAACCGCTCGAAGGCCCGCATCAAGTTCCTCGTCGAGCGCATCGGCTTCGAAGAGTTCAAGCGCATGGTCGATGAGGAGCTGCAGGGCGATTGGGCCCGCACGGGCAACTTCAGCCCGGACCATCTCCTCTTCATCGATGACGAAGAAGCTACCGCGCCCGCACGCCGTGCGACCTACGCCTCCGCCAACGGCGACATGCGCGAATTCGCCGCGTTCGTGACCGCCAACGCCCGCGCGCAGCGCCAGCAGGGCTTTAGCACCGTCGAAGTGAAGGTCACCCGCGGCGACCTTCGCCCCGAGCAGTTCCGCGGCCTCGCCGCCATCATGCGCGAATACTGCGGCGGCCGGGCGCGCACCACCGTCCAGCAGAACATCGTCCTCCGCTGGGTGCGCGACGAGTCCCTCTACGAAGTGTGGACCCGCCTCAAGGAGCTCGGCCTCGCCGACCCGGGCGCCCAGACCATCACCGACGTCGTCTCCTGCCCGGGCACCGATAGCTGCAAGCTCGGCATTACCAGCTCGATGGGCCTCAACGCCGCCATCCAGGCGCGCGTCGAATCGCTCAACATCGAGGACGAACTCACGAAGCGCATCAACATCAAGATGAGTGGCTGCCCCAACAGCTGCGGCCAGCACCACATCGCCACCATCGGCTTCCACGGCGCCGCCATGAAGGTCGATGGCCAGCAGCTTCCCGCCTACCACGTCTTCCTCGGCGGCAGCTACGGCGATGGCGGCATGCGTCTCGCCACGCAGCTCAAGGTGCGCCTCCCCGCCAAGCGCGGCCCCGAGGCCGTCGAGCGCTTCGTCAACCTCTACCAGCGGTACCGCAACGAAGGCGAGACCTTCATCGCCTACTTCGACCGTGTCGGCCCCAAGCCCTTCGAACTCGCCGTCGAGGACCTCTGCCTCCCCGGCGATTTCACCGACGACAACAAGGGCATGTTCATCGACTGGGGCAAGCTTGAGCTCTACCAGCTCCAGCGCGGCGAAGGCGAGTGCGCCGTCTAGAATCCCGTCCAACCAAGCCCCCCAATCGGCGAGGCTCCCGCAAGGGAGCCTCGTTCCGCGTCCGCCGCCGGGTCGGCCGTCCCGTACACTGGGACCATGCGCATCCTCGCCATCGACATGGGCACCGGCACCCAGGACATCCTCCTGTTCGATTCCGAACGGCCCATCGAAAACTGCGTGAAGATGGTCATGCCCTCGGCCACCGAGATCGCCGCTCGCCGCATCCGGCACGCCACCCTCGACCATGTCCCGGTCGTGCTCACGGGGGTCATCGCCGGTGGCGGCCCCTGCTCATGGGCGCTCGAAGACCACATCCGCCATGGCCTCCCCGCCTTCGCCACCCCGGATGCGGCGCGGACCTTCAATGACGACCTCGACGAGGTTCGCGCTTCCGGTGTCACCATCGTCTCCGAGGACGAAGCCCGCACCATCGAAGGCGAACCGGTCGAGCTCCGCGACCTCGACCTCGAAGCCGTCCGCGGCGCCCTTGCCGCATTCGACGAGCCCGTCATGTTCGATGGCCTCGCGCTCGGCTGCCTGGACCATGGCGATGCCCCGCCCGGCGTCTCGGACCGGCTCTTCCGTTTCGAGCACCTCCAGCGAACGGTCGCCGCCCGCAACGACCTCCTCGCGTTCGCCCGCCGCGCCGCGGACCTCGAGCCCTACCTCACCCGCGCCCGCGCGCTCTGCGGCTCCGCGCTCGGCGAGGGCGACGTCGCGTTCATGGACACCGGCCCCGCCGCGGCCCTCGGTGCGCTCCACGACGAAACGGTTGGCGCCGCCGGGGAGCAGGTCGTCCTGAACCTGGGCAACATGCACCTGCTCGGGTTTCACCTTCGCGGCAGGAAGGTCGCCAGCCTGTTCGAGCATCACACCGGCGAGGTCACGGCTGCGCAGGTCGAGCAGTTCACGCACGCCCTCGCCGCCGGCACCCTCGCCCATGCCGAGGTCTTTGAGTCGAAGGGCCACGGCGCCTACCACCACGATCGCTCCATCGTCGGTGCCGCGCTCCCCGCGATGGTCGCCGCGACCGGCCCTCAGCGTTCGAAGATCCGCGACACGTCGCTCCATCCCTACTTTGCCGCGCCCTTCGGCGACATGATGATTGGCGGCTGCTTCGGCCTCCTCCGCGCCTACGCCGAGGTCTTCCCCGGCGCCGCCGATGCTGTCGCCGCCCGCCTCGGCCCGCTGCCGTGAATCCGCCCCCCGAGTTCGCCGTCTTCGCCGGCCGCGCCGCGCGCGCCCGCGAGGAGCTCACCGGGCTGCTCGATGTCGTCCCTGACGGCGAATGGATCCGCCAGGCGTCCGGCGATGCCTGGGACATCCACACCCACGTCGCGCACGTCGCCGCCGCCGATGCCGCCGCGACGGACCTCTTCCGGGCGCTCCCCTCTTCCCCCGGCATGGTGCTGATGGCCGAAACCCTCACGCACTTCGCCGAAGCGCGCGCCGCCGCCATCGCCGATGCGCGAACGAACACGCCCGGCGCGCTTCGCACCGTCCTCGTCGCCCGGCGCGAGGAGGCCCTGCGCGCCCTCTCGGCACTCCCGTACGCCGCCTTCGATGCCTCGCTCGTACTCCCCGGCGGCGGCGCGTGGGGGCAGGACCTCACGCTTTCCGTGCGCTCGTACCTCGCCACCTGGGCCGCCCACGACCTCGAGCATGCCGCCGCCATCCGCGCCGCCCTGCTCGTGGCGCCGTCGCCGTCGGCCATGGCGCTCGCGGCCCGCCTCCGCCGCCGCTGAGGCGCCCGCCCCGGTTCGCCACTGCTAAGATGACCCCGTGATCTACCTCGATAACGCGGCGACCTCGCCCATCCGTCCCGAGGTGCGCGCGGCGATGCTCCCCTTCCTGGAATCCGCCTTCGGCAACCCCAGCGGCCTCTACGCCGTCGGTCGCGAAGCCCAGGCCGCCGTCGATGCCGCCCGCAACACCGTCGCCGCCTGCCTTGGCGCCCGCCCGTCCGAGGTCATTTTCACGAGCGGCGGCACGGAGAGCATCAACACCGCGCTCCAGGGCATCGCCTACGCCATGCGCCGCGCCGGCGCCGGCGCGCACGTCATCACGACCGCGATCGAGCACCACGCCGGCCTCCACGCCGCCCAGTTTCTCGAAGAGTCCGGTTTCGATGTCACCTACGTCGGTTGCGACCATCGCGGCCACGTCCGCGTCGATGCCTTCGCGGCGGCGCTCCGTCCCGATACCGTCCTCGCCAGCGTGATGCTCGCGAACAACGAAGTGGGCACGATCCAGCCCATTGCCGAATTCGCCGCCGTGCTGCGCGAATATGCCCGGCGCCAGCAGCATCGCGTGCTCCTCCACACCGACGCCGTGCAGGCCCCCGGCTGGATGCCCCTCGATGTGAACACCCTCGGCGTGGACGCCCTGAGCCTCTCCGCCCACAAGTTTGGCGGTCCCAAGGGGAGCGGCATCCTTTACCTGCGACGCGCCACCCCGTTCCATCAGCTGCTTCTCGGCGGTGGCCAGGAGATGCAGAAGCGCGCCGGCACCGAGAACGTCCCCGGGATCGTCGGGACCGCCGTCGCCCTCGCCGCCGCCAGCACCGGCATCCCTGAACGCGCCGCCCGTGTGCGCGCCCTCCGCGACCGCCTCCGCGATGGCATCCTCGCGGCCACGCCCGGCGCCGCCGTCAACGGCTGCCAGGAAGCCTGCGTCCCCAACAACCTCAACATCGCCTTTGATGGCATCGAAAGCGAAAGCCTCGTGCTCGCGCTGGATGCCCGGGGCATCGCCGCCAGCTCCGGCAGCGCCTGCTCGAACTCCACCTGGGAGCCCTCGCACGTGCTCATGGCGATGGGCGTCCCCATCCGGCGCGCCGTCGGCAGCGTGCGCTTCAGCCTCGGCGATGCCACCACCGGGGCCGACATCGACGCCGTCATCCGCGCCGTCCCGGAAGAGTTCGCCCGCGTGCGCGCGGCGGCCGCATCCGCCGCCTCCTGATGTCGCCCGTTTCGATCTAACCCGCGTTTTACCTGAGCGGGTGTTGCATACGCCGCCGAATGGCATCAGAATCCGGCGGGAGGTTCCCCGTGAGTAGCGATTCCGCGTCACGCGCCCCGGCCCCCGGCGCGCTCGGGCTCGTCCAGCAGTTCCTCAACTCCATCGACATCGTCTCCGGCACCGATGCCCTCCGCACGCCCGCCGACGTCACCGCCTGGTTCGGCGAGCGCCGCCTCTTCGCGCGTCCCGGCCAGCCCATCGCCGAGGAGCCGCCGGAGCTCGACGACGCCGAGTTCGGCCGCGTCCTTCAGCTGCGCACCGCCCTCCGCGAGATCGCCGAAGGCAACCTCACCGGCCGCTCCGCGCCGACGGCCATCGAAACCCTCAACCGTATCGCCTCCGGTGTCCCCATGGCCGTCCGCTTCGATGCCGACAACGCCACCCTTCTTACGCCGCTGGGCGAAGGTGCCGGGGTGGCCATCGGCTGGATTCTCGCCATCACCTTCGACGCCATGAACACGGGTACCTGGCAGCGCCTGCGCCTCTGCGCCGCGACCGATTGCCGCGCCGCCTTCTACGATTCCAGCCGCAACCGCACCGGCACCTGGTGCAACATGGCCACCTGCGGCAATCGCGCGAAGGTTCGCGCCTACCAGCAGCGCCAGCGCGGGCGGCCGCCGCTCTCCGCCTGAGCGCGACCGCTCGCTCGCGAGCCGATGGATCCATCGCGGCCGGGCCCTGTGGCCCTTCTTGCCGCCACCTTCGCGGCGCACCCTTGGCTCCGCCACAGAGGCCCCGAACCCACGGCCCGGCGCTCGCCCACCCGGGTCACGGCGGCCACGGCCGGGAGCAGGACTCCCAATCCGGCGCGGGGCGAGCCGGGTTCGCGGGACGCGGCGCGGCATCGAACTCGCGCCGCTCCCGGTCGCGCCGGGTGTGTCCGCCAGGTCCACCCGGCGCGACATGCTTCACCTCGCTTACCCTGGACCCACCGGCGCGCGCGCGAATCGTCCTCCCCGGTGCCCGCGTAGTAGGATGCGCCTCGATCCCACAATCGCCCCGGAGGTCCGCCCGTGCTGCTCCGCGACATCCTCGCCCACGCCGTGAAGCTGTATCCCGACAAGACCGGCCTCCTCGATGGCGACCGCTCCTTCACCTACCGCGAGGCCTCCGATCGCATTCACCGCCTCGCGTCCGGTCTGCTCTCCCTCGGCCTCCAGCCCGGCGACAACATCGCTATTCTGGCCAACAACTCGCACCGCTATTACGAGACCTACTTCGTCGCCGATATCGCCGGCATGCCGCTCGCGCCCCTCAACATCCGCCTCGCCGCGCACGAGCTCGAGTTCATCGTGAACGACGGCGACATCAAGGCCCTCATCCTCGGCCTCGAGTACCTCCCGCTGTTCGAGCAGTTCAAGGCGAACGCGCCCGGCCTCAAGCACGTCATCCTCCTCGAAGGCGCGGCCGAGGGCGCGATCGATTACGAGAGCCTCATCGCCGCCAACGAACCGCTCGCCCGCTCCGTCCGCGAATGGGACGAGAACGAGATGCTGAACCTCTGCTACACGGGCGGCACCACCGGCCTGCCCAAGGGCGTCATGCTCACCCAGCGCAACGTCGTCTCGAACGCCGAGCACGCCGTCCAGGCCATCGGCTTCACCGAAGCCGACACCTGGCTCCACGTCGCGCCCATGTTCCACCTCGCCGATGCGTGGGCCTGCTATGCCGTCACCGCCGCCGGGGGCACGCACGCCTTCGTCCCCGCCTTCACGCCTCAGCTCGTGCTCGAAGCCATCCAGCGCTGGAAGGTCACCAAGACCATCCTTGTGCCGACCATGGTCAACTTCCTCGTCAACTTCCCCGGGCACGACCAGTTCGACACCAGCAGCCTCGATTGCGTCCTCTACGGCGCCTCGCCCATGCCCGTCGACCGCCTCATGGCCGCCGCGAAAGCCTTCGGCCCCAAGTTCACCCAGGGCTACGGCATGACCGAGACCGCCCCCCTCCTCACCGTCATGCACGCGCGCTGGCTCGATTGGGACGGCAGCGAAAAGGACAAAGCCCGAATGGCGAGCTGCGGCCGCCAGGTCCCCGGCGTCGATGTCCGCGTGGTCGACCAGGATACCGGCGAGGATGTGAAGCCGGGCCAGGTTGGCGAGATCATCGCCCGCGGCCCGAACGTCATGCAGGGCTACTGGAAGCGTCCCAACGAGACCGCCGAAGCCCTCCGCGGCGGCTACATGCACACCGGCGACGTCGCCACCATCGATGCCGAGAACTTCATCTACATCGTCGACCGCGCCAAGGACATGATCATTTCCGGCGGCGAAAACGTGTACTCCACCGAGGTCGAGAACGCCCTCTACGACCACCCGGCGGTCCTCGAAGCCGCCGTCATCGGCATCCCCGATGAGCGCTGGGGCGAAGCCGTCCTCGCCGTCGTCGTCCTCCGCGACGGCGCCACCGCCACCGAGCAGGAGATCATCGAGCACTGCCGCGGGCTTATCGCAGGCTACAAATGCCCCAAACAGGTGCTCTTCCGCGACACCCCGCTCCCCAAGTCCGGCCCCGGCAAGATCCTCAAGACCGAACTCCGCAAGCCCTACTGGGAAGGCAAGGACCGAAAGGTGAATTAGTTCCCGGTTCCCAGCGCCCAGTTCCCAGAGGTTCCAGTCGACCTCGTCCGCGTGCGTGCTATCGCTGCTTGCGGGATGTCACGGGCACGCGCTCCTTGTCCTTCGCTACGCGGATGTTCCCGCCGTAGAGGTCGTTCATCCCGCGAACGAACTCCTCCACCTGCGGCCCGTCGTTCGGGATCGGCGGGATGAGGTGGGACAGCACGAGTTCGCCCACGCCCGCCTGCTTTGCGAGCTTCGCCACCTCGTCCGTCGGGATGTGGTAGCTCGGCACGTCCTCGAAAAGCCCTGCCTGGACCTCGCGCCCCATCGCCCGCAGCGCCACCACGCGCTGTTGCAGCATGGGCACGTTCATCGCCTCGCACACCAGCATGTCCGCCCCCTCCGAGGCGTGCAGCAGCGATTTGTAGAACGACGTATCCCCCGAAAGCACCGCCGTCCGGCCATCGAACCCGAACCGGTAGCCGAATGCCGGCACCACCGGGAAATGGTCGACCTCGAACGCCTCCACCGTCATCCCGCCAACCGTGAGGAAGCGCTCCGGCTGCGACGGCACCGGCACCTCCGTGACCTCGCAGCGGATGCCGTCCGGGTGCAGCTTGTCGCCGTGGTGCGCCTGCCGGAAGCTGATGTCCCGCCGCAGGGCCAGGAGGAATCCCTCCACCATCTCCGCCGTGCCCTCGGGCCCGTACACGCGCAGCGGGGTCTTCGCGCCCCACGTCCAGCGCTGGAAGAGGAAGTCCGGGAAGTCCGTCATGTGGTCCGTGTGCATGTGCGTGAAGATCGCCGTGTCGATGGACGAAGGAAGCACCCCGGCCGGCACGAGCCGCCGCGCGGCGCCCCACCCGCAGTCCACCATGACATGCGCATCGCCCGCGATGACGACCTGCCCGGCGCCACAGCGGTCCGGGTTCGGCAACGGGCTCCCCGTCCCCAGGAACGCGATTTCGAACGTCGCCATACTCTCCCCCCTTAGCCTCGCCGGGCTGCGAAAGTATGGTGCGACGTGCTCGCGATGCAAAGTCCGCTGCTTCGACCTGGCACGCCTGCGTCCCGTCGAGCCGGGGGAGCGTGCTCGCGATGCCTAGTCCGCTGTGCCGGCCTAGAACCCCTGCGTCCCGTCGAGCCAGCGAAGCCCGTCCACCAGCACCCCGCTCACCGAAAGCTCCCAGTGCAGGTGCGGCCCGCTCGAAAGCCCCGTCGAACCCACGTACCCGAGCACCTGGTTCTTCGAAACCGGCTGTCCCGTCACGACCGCGAGCTCGTTCATGTGCCCGTACAGCGAAAGCACGCCGCCGCCGTGGTCCACAACGACGAGATTCCCGCGCACCAGGTACCGCCCCGCGAGCACCACGGTCCCGGCGTTCGCCGGCCGTACCGGCGTCCCCGTCTTCGCCCCGAGATCCGTCCCGCCGTGATGGCCCGTCGGCGTGCCGCCACTGAACGAACGCTGCTCGCCGAAATACCCCGTGACATCCAGCGCACCCTCGAGCGGCGCCTGCCACGCTCCCGACCACTTTCGCGGCGTGCGCAGCGCATAGAGCCCGGGCAGCAATGGCCCCTCGTCCGGCGGTGGCGGCGGCGGGTTCGGGTCCGGCGGCGGGTCGTCCGCGTCCAGTTCGCCCGGCGTGAAGTAGTACACGGTCCACTGCGTCCGCAGCACCCGCAGGTCGTACCGCACCGAACCGGGCTGCCCCAGCAGGTCCACGTACGAAATCGTCACCGGCGTGAGGCCCAACGGGTCCTCCGTGCCGATCCCCACGAAGCCTTCGATGCCGCCCGCAATCGGCTCCATCGGGTAGGTCCGGCCGAGCACGCTCACCGTCCCCGAGACCGCGTTGTCGACCCACGCCCGCACGGCGCCCGCCTGGTACGCCTCGTACTTCGAAAGCCCATAGCGCAGCGCCGGGCCGTCCGCCGCGAGCTGCGGCAACCGCCGTGGACCAACCACGGGACCGGCGGGTGCGGCCTGCTGCGCTTCGACGGCCCGCGGCTTACCGCCCGGCGCGAACACTCGCCGTGGCACCTCCACGAGGAGCGGCACCGCCAGCAGCACACCCAGGAATGCCCGTCTCCGCATCGCCCAGAGGGTACCGCATCCGCCCCGCCCGTGCGGAAAGGCCGTTTCCGCCCCGGACCGCGCTTCCCTCCGTTCGCAGAGATCACTACGCTCAATCCATGGCCCGTATCTACCTCGACCACGCCGCGACCACGCCACCGGACCCGCGCGTCCTTGCGGCGATGTGGCCCTTCTACACCGCCTTCTGGGGCAATCCCTCCAGCATCTATCTCGAAGGACAGGAAGCCCGCCGCGCGCTCGATGCCGCCCGCAAGCTCGTCGCCGACCTCCTCGGCGCGACTCCGAAGGAGATCACCTTCACCAGCGGCGGCACCGAGGCCGACAACGCCGCCATCCGTGGCGCCGCCCTCGCCCAGCGCGCCCTCGGCCGCGGCAACCACATCATCACCACCCGGATCGAGCACCACGCCGTGCTCCACACCGTCGAGCAGCTTGAGCGCGAAGGCTTCGACGCCACCTACCTCCCCGTCGATGGCGATGGCGTGGTCGATCTCGAGGACCTCGAAGCCGCCGTCACCCCCGAGACCACCGTCGTCAGCATCATGGCCGCGAACAACGAAGTTGGGACCATCCAACCGGTCGCCGAAGCCGCCCGCATCGTCAAGGCGCGAAACCCGAGGACCGTGGTCCACACCGATGCCGTCCAGGCCGCAGGCGCGCTCGACATCACCCCATCCCTGCTCGGAGTGGACCTCCTGAGTCTCGCGGCGCACAAGTTCTATGGGCCGAAGGGCGTGGGCGTGCTCTACATCAAGAACCGCACGCCCTGGCAGCCGATGTTCCTCGGCGGTTCGCAGGAGAAGGAGCGCCGCGCCGGTACCGAAAACGTCGCCGGCATCGTCGGCCTGGCCACCGCCATGAAGCTCGCATGGGACGAACGCGAAGCCCGGAACGCCCACTCCGCCGGCCTTCGCGACCGCCTGCTGTTCGAACTCCCCGAGCGCATCCCGGACACCGTCATCACCGGCCCGATCGATCCCGTCCGCCGCCTGCCGAACAACTTCAGCTGCTGCTTCCGCAACGTCGAGGGCGAAAGCGTGCTCCTCGCGCTCGACATGGCCGATGTTGCCGCCTCATCGGGTAGCGCCTGCACCACCGGCGCCCTCGAACCCTCGCACGTGCTCACCGCTATGGGCATCGATTCCGACCTCGCCCACGCGTCCCTGCGCCTCACGCTCGGCGCCTCCAACACCACCGCCGACATCGACCGCGTGCTCTCGGTCCTCCCCGAGATCGTCGCTCGCCTCCGCTCCCTCGCCGGCCCGGGGTAAGGCCGCCGCTGGTCGAGGACCCTAGAACACGTCGAACAGGTTGAAGCGCGGGCCATCCTTGCAGCAGAGCCGCACGCCGTGCTTCGTGAAGATGGCGCAGCCGTAGCACATGCCCCAGCCGCACGGCATGTTCTCCTCCATCAGGATCTCCGGCTGCTGCCGCCGCCCGTTCCACCGCAGTGCGTCCGCGAGCGCGATGAACATCGGGTTCGGCCCGCACGCGTAGATCTTGCTCGCCCACTCCTGGTATTTGCCCAGGTGCTGGGTCACGAACCCCTTCGGCCCGGCGCTGCCGTCTTCCGTCACGGTGACGTACTCGACTTCGCGCGGCCACGCCGAGGCCGGGAGCAGGTGCGCCGCACTCCGCGCGCCCATCATCGCAACCACCTGGTGGCCGGCCGCGACCGCGCGCTCGGCCGTATCCACCATCGGCGCGATGCCCACGCCGCCGCCGATGAGCAGCAGGTTCCCCGGGCGTTCCGGCAGCCGCAGCCCGTTCCCCAGCGGTCCGTACATCCGCACCAGGTCGCCGTGCTGGCGCTGCGCCAGCCAACCGCTCCCCTTGCCCACCACCTGGTACAGCAACGCGAACCGGTCCTTCTCCACCCGGTGATAGCTGAACGCGCGTGCGAACAGCGGGTCGACCCCTTCGTCGCTGCAGTGCACCATCACGAACTGCCCCGGCTCCACGTTCGTCGAAAGCCCCGGCCCCTGGAACCACGTGATGTACGCGCCTTCGTAGGCGCGCTCCGTCGAAAGCACCGTCGCCGTCTCGATGATCATGTCGCCAGGTACTCCCGCAGCGTCGCCACTTCGAATTCCGCCCCGTGCGTGAGCGCTTCGATCGCCGCCCTTGCTGTGTCGATGGAGGTGAAGCACGGGATGCGCTTCTCCGCCGCCGCCCGCCGGATGTGGAACCCGTCCCGCAGCGACCCCGTGAGCCGCCCTTCCGGCGTGTTGATGACGCACTGCACGGTGCCATCCTGGATGACATCCACCACGTTCGGATGCTCCCCCGAAAGCACCTTCGTCACCGCCTTCGCCGGGATCCCGAGCGCCGCGATCATCGCCGCCGTGCCCTCGGTGCCATACATCGTGTACCCCGCGTCGGCGAGCTTGCGAATCAGGGGCAGTGCGTCGGCCTTCGTGCGGTCGCTGATGCTCAGGAGGATGGACGCGTTGGGCTTCAGTGCCAGGTCGCTCGACATCAGCGCCTTCGTGAGCGCCCCCTCGAACGTCCGGTCGATGCCCATCACCTCGCCCGTGCTCTTCATCTCCGGCCCGAGGTAGGTGTCCACGCCCACGAGCTTCGACATCGAAAACACCGGCGCCTTGATCGCCACCAGGTCGCGTTCTGGCCACAGCCCCGAGGGGAAGCCGGCGTCCTTCAGCGTTCGCCCGAGCATCGCCCCGACCGCGAGCTGCACCATCGGCACGCCCGTCACCTTCGAAAGGAACGGCACGGTGCGGCTCGCCCGTGGGTTCACTTCGAGCACGAACACGCGCGGCGCATCGCCCGCCTCTCGTGGCAGCACCACGTACTGGATGTTCGTCAGCCCGATGGCGCCGAGCCCCAGCACGATGCGTTCCGTGTAGTCGCGCAGGACATCCTTCTCATCGGCATCGAGGTGCATCGGCGGGTACACGGCCATCGAATCGCCCGAGTGCACGCCCGCCCTTTCGATGTGCTCCATGATCCCCGGGATGAGCACCCGTTCGCCGTCGCAGATCGCATCGACCTCGACTTCGCGGCCCTCCAGGAACTTGTCGATGAGCACGGGCTTCCCCTGCGCCGCCTCCGTCGCGAGCGCGAGGAACCCGACCATCTCCGTCGCGTTCTGCACCACTTCCATCGCCCGCCCGCCGAGCACGTACGAAGGCCGCACGAGCACCGGGTAGCCGATCGTCTGCGCCGTCTTCAGGGCCTCGTCGAGCGTGAAGATGGCGGCCCCCGGCGGCTGCGGGATGCCGAGGTCCTGCAGGAACCGCTCGAACAGCCGCCGGTCCTCCGCGGTGTCGATTGCCTCCGCGCTCGACCCGATGATCGGCAGCGCCGCACGCCGCAGCGGCTCCGCGAGGTTGATCGCCGTCTGCCCGCCGAACTGTACGATGCTCGCGGGTGCCTCCGGCTCGCTCCCCTGCTCGTTCTCGATGATGTCCCGCACGGCCTCTTCATCCAGCGGTTCGAAGTAGAGCCGGTCGCTCGTGTCGAAGTCCGTCGAGACCGTCTCCGGGTTCGAATTCACCATAATCGAGCGCAGGCCCGCGTCCTGGAGTGCCCACGCCGCGTGCACACTCGCGTAATCGAACTCGATTCCCTGCCCGATGCGGATGGGGCCGCTGCCCACAACCACCGCCCCTCGTCCGGGCTCGGCGATGGCCTCGTTTTCCTGCTCATAGGTGCTGTAGAAGTACGGGGTCGCGGCATCGAACTCCGCCGCGCAGGTGTCCACCATCTTGTACACGGGGCGGATGCCGTTCTCGTGCCGGAACGCGCGAATCTGCTCGGGCAGCCGGTCCGCGAGCTGCCCCACCATCTCGTCGCTGAAGCCGAGCCGCTTCGCCTCGCGCAGCAGTTCCGGGTGCAGCGGCTCATTCAGCAGTCTTCGCTCCATCCGCACGATCGTCAGCAGCCGCTCGAGGAACCACGGGTCGACCCCGTTCGAGCGGTGGGCCACATCCATCACCGGCGTCCCGCGCCGCAGCTCCGCGATCAGCCCCCAGAGCCGCTCGTCCGTCGCCACCAGCGGGATTTCGTGCTCGGGGTTTCGCCATTCCGGCCGCTCCCAGAGCAAGGACCGGCCGCCCACCTCGAGTGATCGCACGGCCTTGTTCAGCGCCGCCTCGAAGCAGCGATCGATGGCCATCACTTCGCCGGTGGCCTTCATTTGCGTGCCCAGCCGCCGGTCACCGAGCGCGAACTTGTCGAACGGCCACCGAGGGATCTTCACCACGCAGTAGTCCAGCGCCGGCTCGAAGGCGGCCGTGGTTTTCTGCGTGACCGCGTTCGGGATTTCATCGAGCGTCTTGCCGCAGGCGATCTTCGCCGCCACTTGCGCGATCGGGTACCCCGTCGCCTTCGATGCCAGCGCCGAGGACCGCGAAACGCGCGGGTTCACCTCGATCACGTAGTACGGCAGCGGCTCGTCCGGGTCGCCCTGCCAGTCGCGCACGTCCTTGCGCGGCGCGAGCGAGAACTGCACGTTGCAGCCGCCTTCGATCCCCAGCTCGCTGATGATGCGCAGCGCCGAGGAGCGCAGCATCTGGTAGTCCTTGTCGCTCAGCGTCTGCGATGGCGCCACCACGATGGAGTCCCCCGTGTGGACGCCCATCGGGTCCAGGTTCTCCATGTTGCAGATGGTGATGCAGTTGCCCGCGCCGTCGCGCATCACCTCATACTCGACTTCCTTCCAGCCCAGCAGGTTCTTCTCCACCAGCACCTGCGTGATCGGGCTCGCTTCGAGGCCGCTCTCCGCCGTCGCCCGCAGCTGCTCCCAGGTGAACGCCATCCCGCCGCCCGTGCCGCCGAGCGTGTACGCCGGGCGAATTACCACCGGCAGTCCGATCTTCTCGGCCGCCGCCACGCACTCGTCGATCGTGTGGCAGATTTCGCTCTCCAGCACCGGCTCGCCCAGCTTCGCGAGCATGTCCCGGAAGAGTTCGCGGTCCTCGGCCCGGCGGATGCCTTCGAGCGGCGTGCCCAGGAGCCGCACGTCGTACTTGTCCAACACCCCCGCGTTCGAAAGCGCCACCGCGAGGTTCAGCCCCGTCTGCCCGCCCAGCGTCGGGAGCAGTGCCTCCGGCCGTTCCTTCGCGATGATCCGCTCCAGCACCGGCACCGTCAGCGGCTCCACGTACACCGCGTCCGCCACTTCGAGGTCGGTCATGATCGTCGCGGGGTTCGAATTCACGAGGATGCTGCGCACGCCTTCCTCGCGCACGGCCTTGCACGCCTGCGTACCGGCGTAGTCGAACTCGGCCGCCTGGCCGATGACGATCGGCCCGCTTCCGATGATGAGTACGCTGGCTGGCTTCACGGTCGTCCTCCCCGGCTTCCCGCCGGACGCTGAATTCGAATTCGTGGAAAGGCTCCCCCTCGCCGCGCGCGGGGGGTGGTGATTCGCTGCATGCGCATCGCGGCTACCGTCCCCCTGCCGGCAGGAGCCCCAGCAGCAGGCGCCGCACCGGCCGGACGAGCAGGAGCAGCAGCACGAACGGGATCGGCAGGTATCGCCCCGCCGGAGCCAGGAACAAGAGCGCCTCCGGCACCCCGATGAGCACGCCCAGCGTTACCGGCAGGACATAATGCTCCTGCCGGCCCCGGTCTTCGCCCAGTACGGCCACTGCCAGCAGGAAGATGAACAGCGCCGCGATCCCGAGCGCACTCGCGAACACCCGTGCGAGCATCTGGCCCGCTTCGCCCGAGGTGATGCTGTCATCGGCGAACGACGCCCCGGCGATGATGATCGCCATCACCCACCCGATCACCGCGAACGTGATCAGCAGCTCCGGGATGAAGCGCGATCGCCGTCGCGGGCCACCGGTGATGGGTGCGTTGTTTCGCCGCCCCGGGTTCCTCCGGGTCGCGTCAATCACGTACTCATCCTGCCGGTGCCGCGCCATCAGCATCGTCTAGAACGGCAGCTCGAAGCTCATGTCCGGGTTACGAAGCGGCACCATCGCCCCAATCGACGACAGGAAGCTCAGTGCCGGCTCGTTTCCATCGGGCAGCCGCCCGCGGATGCGCCGGTAGCCATGCTCCCGCGCGAACTCCACCAGCTCCTCCGCGATGTCCGTCGCCAGCCCGCGCCGCCGGTGCTCCGGCGCCACCCACACCCCGAGCACGCCCGTCTCCGGCTCCGATGTATCGAAGTCCAGCGTGCCGAACGCCACCGGGATGCTGCCGTCCACCGCCAGGATCATCACGCCGCTGTCGCCGAGCCGCTTGATCCACTGGCGCGCGCGCTCCGCGTCGAAGTTCTTCGCCAGCGCCGTGTTCGTCCCTTCCAGCGACCGCGCGATCGCCGCCACATCGTCCGCGTCCTGTTCCGTTGCCCGTCGAAGGTCGATTGGCCGTGTCATGAAACCCCTCCTGGCACTGCTGCCATCATTGCTATGAACCGGTCGAAAATCTCAGTGTTGTCCAGCGGCCCGGGGCAGGCTTCCGAATGGTACTGGATTGTCATCAGCGGCTCGCTCCTCATGGCGATGCCTTCGACCGTGCGGTCGTTCAGGTTAATGTGGCTCACGTACGCCGAGGCGTCGAGACGGTCCGCGTCCACCGCGTACCCGTGATTCTGCGCCGTGATGGTGACGTGTCCCGAGACCATGTCCTTCACCGGGTGGTTCCCGCCGCGGTGCCCGAATGGCAGCTTGAACGTCCCCGCGCCGAGCGCCTGCGCCGCCACCTGGTGCCCGAGGCAGATCCCCAGGATCGGCGCCTTCCCGATGAGCTTGCGCGCCTCGTCCACCACCGCCTCCAGCAGCCGCGGGTCTCCCGGCCCCGGCGAAAGCACGATCCCGTCCGGCCGCTGCGCCAGCAGTTCTTCCGCCGTCACGTGCGAAGGGAAGACGCGCACCGCGCACCCCCGCGTCGCCAGCGACCGCATGATGTTCCGCTTCACGCCGCCATCGAGCAGTGCCACCCGGTACCGCGGCTCGCCCGGCGCATCCCAGTCGTACGGCGCATCCGTCGTGACCGTGTCGACCCAGTTCGTGTCGTCGTAGCCCGGCATCGCCCGCACGCGTGCGAGCGCCTGCTCCGCCGTCTCGCCGGTGGTAATGGTCCCGAGCATGACGCCGTGGCGCCGGATGCGCCGCGTGATCGCCCGCGTGTCCACCTGGTCGATCGCCACCACGCCGCGCGCCTTCAGGTACGGCTCCAGCTTCCCAACCGACCGCAGATGGCTCGCGAACGCCGCCGCTTCGCGCACGATGAGCCCCGCCGGCTGAATCCGTCCCGATTCCTCCACCTTCGCGTCGATCCCGTAGTTCCCGATCATCGGGTAGGTCAGCGTCAGCAGCTGGCCCGCGTACGAAGGGTCCGTCAACATCTCCTGGTACCCGGTCATCGAGGTGTTGAACACGACCTCGCCGTCGGCACGGCCGTCCGCGCCGACCGAGCGCCCGGGGAACACCGAACCGTCCGCGAGCACGAGCAGCGCTTCCTCAGCCATGGGCCACCTCCAGTTCGTGTCGCAGCACGCCCCCCGTAATCACGGCACGCACGCCACCGAGCAGCTCGCTCCCCTGCAGGGGCGTGTTTTTCCCCTTCGTCGCGAACGCCGCCGTATCCACCGTCCAGCGCCGCGCCGGGTCGAGGATGACGATGTCGCCCGGCGCGCCCGGCGAAAGCGTCCCCAGGCCCGCGACCCGCGTGTCCAGCTTCCAGGCCCGCGACGGACCCACCGTCAGCGCCGCCACCACCCGCCCGAGGTCCAATTCCCCCCGCGCGACCTGCGTCAGGAGCGTGCCCGCCGCCGTCTCGAAGCAGGCGATGCCCGGCGCCGCGTGGTCGAATTCGCAGAGCTTGTCCTCGCGCGCGTGCGGCGCGTGGTCCGTCGCGATGGCATCGATGATGCCCTCGTTGATGCCCCGGATGAGCGCCAGCCGGTCGGCCTCGGTGCGCAACGGCGGGTTGATCTTCGCATTCGTGTCGTACGCCGCTTCGGGCCCGCTGCCGAAAACCGCGTCCTCCGTCAGGAAGAGGTGGCTCGGCGTCACTTCGCAGGTCACGTTGAGCCCGCGCGCCTTCGCCTCGGCCACCAGCTCGAGCCCGCGCGCCGTCGTGATGTGCGCCACGTGCAGCCGCCCGCCCGTCGCCTCGGCCAGCGCGAGGTTCCGCGCGATGGCCGTCACCTCCGCCGCTGCCGGCTGCCCGGGCAGTCCCAGCCGTTCGCTCACGCGGCCCTCGTTCATCACCCCCCCGGCGTTCAGCACCGGGTCGTCACTATGCTCCGAAAGCGGCAGCCCGAGCGCGCCCAGCAAGGCCAGTGCGTTGCGCATGAGTTGCCCGTCGGCCACGGGGCTGCCGTCGTCGCTGAATGCGACACACCCGGCCTCCGCCGCCTCCGAAAGGTTCGCGAGCGCCTTCCCGTCGCGGCCGCGCGTGACGGCGCCGATGGCGAACACCCGCACCTTCGCGTCGCGCGCGAGGCGCTCCAGCAGCGCCGCCACCACCGGTGCCGAATCGGGCGCGGGGACCGTGTTCGGCATCGCGCAGATCGTCGTGAATCCGCCGCGCAGCGCCGCCAGCGTCTCCGTCGCGATGGTCCCCTTCTGTTCGAAGCCCGGTTCCCGCAGATGCGCATGCAGGTCCACGAACCCCGGCGTGACGATGCAGCCGCTCGCGTCGTAGCGCACGCTGTCGCTCGCCGAGAGGCTCCTGCCCACGGCCGAGACGCGGCCATCGCGCAGCAGCACGTCGAGCTGTGCATCGAGCCCGTTCGCCGGGTCGATCAGCCGTCCCCCCGCGATCAGCAGGTCCGTCATTTCGTCCTCGCCGTCGCCATGAGATAGAGCACCGCCATGCGCACCGCCACGCCGTTCGCCACCTGCTCCTCGATCACCGAATCCACCCCGTGCGCGATGTCCGGCGCGATTTCGATTCCCTCGTTCATCGGCCCCGGGTGCATGATGAGCGCCCCCGGCTTCGCCTTCGCCGCCCGCGCCGCGTTCACCTGGTAGCCGTTGATGTATTCCCGCAGCGAAGGGATCAGCCCCGTCGCCTGCCGCTCCTTCTGAATGCGCAGCGCCATCACCACGTCCGCGTCCGCCATCGCCTCGTCCAGGTTCGCCGTCAGCGTGACGCGCCCGAGTTCGCCGCCCGCGCTCGCGAGCGTTCGCGGCAGCAGCGTCGCCGGCCCGCAGAGCGTCACATCCGCGCCCGCTGTCAGCAGCGTCCAGATGTTCGAGCGGGCGACGCGGCTGTGCAGCACATCCCCGACGATGACCACGCGCTTGCCTTCGAGCCCGCCCAGGTGGCGGCGCATCGTGTACAGGTCCAGCAGCGCCTGCGTGGGATGCGCGTGCGTGCCATCGCCGCCGTTGATGACCCCCGCCTTCGTGTGCCGCGCGGCGAGATACGGCGCACCGGACTTGCCGTGCCGCATCACCAGCAGGTCCGCGCCGATCGCCTCCAGCGTGCGCACGGTGTCGATGAGCGATTCGCCCTTCTCCACCGAACTGCCCGACGCCGTGAGGTTCACCACGTCCGCGCCCATCGCCTTCGCCGCGACTTCGAAGCTGGCGCGCGTCCGCGTGCTCTGCTCGTAGAAGAGCGTCACCACCGTCGCCCCCCGCAGCGTCGCCACCTTGCCGATCGGCCGCGACCGCACCTCGAGCATCGCGTCGGCGGTCTCCATCACGAGCTCGACCTCCGCCCGCGAAAGCACATCCGTGTCCAGCAGGTCCTTGCGGTGCCATGCTGGCGCCTCGACCGCGCCCGCCGCCGGGCGTTCCTGCACATCAAGCATGGCTCGCCTCCGCGTTCAGCACGTAGACGGCGTCCTCGCCGTCGGTCTCCTTCAAGAGCACCTGGACTTCCTGCACCAGCGCCGTCGGGATGTTCTTGCCCACGAAGTCCGGCCGGATGGGCAGCTCCCGGTGCCCGCGGTCGATGAGCGTCGCCAGCCGCACGCGCGCCGGCCGCCCGAAGTCCAGCAGCGCATCGAGCGCCGCGCGAATGCTTCGTCCCGTGAAGAGCACGTCATCGACGAGCACCACCGTCGCGCCATCGATGTTCGCCGGGATGGAGCTTGGCCGCAGGGGCGTCGGTTGGCCGCGCCGCGCCACATCGTCCCGGTAGAGCCCGATGTCCAGGCTCCCCACCGGCACCTCAACCCCTTCGAATTCGTTGATCAGCCGCCCGAGCCGGAGCGCCAGCGGATGTCCGCGCGTCAGCAGCCCGACGATGATCAGCCCATCCGTGCCGTGGTTGTTTTCGACGATCTCATGGGCCAGGCGCCGCATCGTGCGCGCCACTTCATCCGGGCCGAGGAGCAATTCGCCGGTCATGAAAAACGCCTCCCCCGTCCCGGGCAGGCGCAAACAGTCAGGTGCCTGGTGATGCCGGTCATGGTCCGGCCCTCCTCCCTTGCCAGCCTCACGGGACCGGCTTAAAGGGTGTTCGAACAACCCTACCGCAGCCCCCATCCCGCGGCAACGCTGTTATGAAAGGGTAGAGGAGTTCTATACTCGCGATTGCCGTCCGGCCCCCCATTGGGACGCGTATGCGAGGTTATCGTTGAGCGCTCTCTCCTCCGGCACCGGCGTTCGCGAAGCTGAAGTCCGGGAGCGGATCTTCCAGAGCGCGCTCCGCCACTTCTCCCAGAAGGGCTTCGCCGCCACCTCCCTCCGCGAAATCTCCGAGGACGCCCTCACCACCAAGCCGATGATCTACTACTACTTCGGCTCCAAGGAGGGCCTCTACGGCAGCATCGTCCGCGAGATCCTCGAGGAGATGGCCGACGCCATCCGTTCCCACGTCGATCCCGAGCTTCCCCCCGCCGGCCAGGTCCTTGCCTACAGCGAACGCTACCTCGACCACTTCCTCGCCAAGGAAGAGATCATCGCTCTCGTCCTGCGCGAAGTCTTCGGCCTCGGCGGCGCCCCCATGGCGACCTTCAGCCTCGCCCTCGGCGAACAGGTCCGCCAGCCCCTCGATGAGATCCTTCGCGCCGGCATGGACCGCGGCGCGTTCCAGCGTGACCACGTCTTTGATTGCGCCACCGCCATCACCGGCATCCTCAATATGTTCATCCTTGCCCACGTCTTCGGCGGCGCCCCCATCGATCGCGATGCCCCCCTCCGCCAGGTGCGCCACTTCGTTACGGGACTGGGTGCAGCACGGTAACAGCGCCTGTCCCGGGCCTGCCCTCGCGCCGAACTGATCGGCAGGAAGGGTTCGCCATGTCGGATACAGCGGTCATCGATTACTACGGGATTCTCAACCTGCCCTCGTCCGCCGACCTCCTGGGCATCGAAACGGCCTACGCCCGCCTCTCCGGTGAGCTGGCACAGCTTTCGATCCTCGATGACGGTCACAAGGACGCCCTCAAGCGGGTGAACGAAGCCTACGCCGTCCTCTCGACGCCGAAGCTCCGCCGGGAATACGACACGGTCTTCCTCTCCCGCGAGCGCCAGGCTCAGATCGCCGCCCGCACCCGCTTCGTTCGCCGCCGCCAGTGGATGCAACGCGTCGTCCTCTCGGCGCTGCTGCTCGTCGTGGTCGCGCAGGCCGGCGCGCTCGCCTATCTCGGCCGCGAGCACGTCGTCGAGGCCGCTGCGTCGGTGTTCGGCCCGCTCGTGCCCGGCGCCGCCGGCTAACCACTCCCCACCCCCGCCTCCACCCGCGACGCCGGCGCTCGAAGCGCCGGCGTCGTGCGTCCGCCCGCTCCGCACGGCCGCGTAGTGAGCGCCCCGCGAAACATCCAGCCGCGCGCCGGTGTCGTACCAAGGGCAAACACCCATCCCCGGGGGCGATCCTTGCGACAACTCAACGCGCACCAGCAGTACCTCATCGAGGAGTTCGTCGATGAGTACAAGGAGCGCCACATGGCGCGCCGCGACCTGCTCCGCCGCGTCGTCCTGATCACCGGCAGCATCCCCTTCTCCGCCAGCCTGCTCGTCGCCATGGGCTGCGGCGGTGACGACGCCGAGAAGGAAACGCCCACCGCCGCGGGCACGAACACGCCCGGCGCCTCCCCCGCCGCGACCGAGGCGAAGCCCACCACGGCCGCGGCCTCGCCCTCTGCCGCTGCGTCACCATCCGTGGCGGCATCGCCGGCCGCCGGCAGCCCGCCGGGTGCCGTCGCCGCGAACGACCCCGCCATCAAGGGCGCCGACGTCACCTACAAAGGCCCCTCCTCCGAGATGAAGGGCTACCTGGCCAGCCCGAGTGCCGCCGGCTCCTACCCCGGCCTGCTCGTCATCCACGAGAACCGCGGCCTCAACGACCACACGCGGGACGTCGCTCGCCGCTTCGCGAAGCAGGGGTACGTGGCCCTCGCCGTCGACCTCGTCTCCCGCGATGGGGGCACGAAATCGGACGTCGCGCTCAATACTGGCTTTCTCGGCCGCGCCAACCCGGACGACCTCATCGCCGACCTCCAGGCCAGCCTCG
Source organism: Dehalococcoidia bacterium (assembly GCA_046328225.1). Classification (GTDB taxonomy): domain Bacteria; phylum Chloroflexota; class Dehalococcoidia; order Tepidiformales; family Tepidiformaceae; genus Amarobacillus. The sequence continues at coordinate 173,804 of JAXLWZ010000006.1, forward strand.
ACCACATCAAGGCCCAGCCCAACTACAAGGCCGGCCTCCTGGGTGTCATCGGCTACTGCTTCGGCGGCGGCTACACCTGGGAGATGGCCATCTCCGCCAAGGACGTCAAGGCCGCGATTCCCTACTACGGCACCGTTCGCCGCATGGACGAACTGGGCACCACCAACGCCGCCATCCTCGCCGTCTACGGTGCCCTCGACACCCGCGTCAGTGCCCAGGCCCCCACCGCCGAGGAGAAGCTCAAGGGCGCCAACAAGACCTACCAGGTCAAAATCTACCCGAACGCCAACCACGCCTTCTTCAACGACACGGGCACGAACTACAACGCCGCCGCCGCTCTCGAAGCCTGGAACGACTCCCTCGCATGGTTCAAGAAGTATCTCGTGTGATGGCCCGGAGGGGGACCCGGGGGAGCCGCCGTCAGCCGGCGGCTTCCCCGGCGGGCACCCTGCCATGCTTCTCGGCCTGCTCCCGCGCGTACGGCCCAATCGTGTCGAACATGCTCACCGTGCTGTCCAACCGCTTCTGCAACCCGCTCATCAGCCCGATCACCCGGAAGATCATCAGGATGTCCGGCGGGATCGCCGTCACCGGGTTCTCCGTCAGGATGCGCGAAAGCCTTTCGTTCACTTCCGGCATCACGTCCGCATCCACGTAGGGCTTCGCCTCCGGCCCCGCCGCCTCGAAGAACGAACGCCCCAGCGCGATCAGCGACTGCGGATCGTCCGACTTCGTGCGGAAGCCCAGCGCGCGGAACGCGTCCGCCATGCCCTGGTCGTCCTGCTGCATGATCGCCATCGTCAGCCGCGCGTAGTTCACCCGGAACCCTTCCGGCAGGTCCTTCGAGAGCCCGAAATCGATGAACACCACCTGCGGCCCCGGGAGCACGAGCAGGTTCCCCGGGTGCGGGTCCGCATGGAAGAACCCGTGCACCAGGATCTGCTCGCAGTACGCCTCCGTCATGATGAGCGCCACCTGGTTCGGGTCGATGCCCGCTTCCAGCAGCCGCGGGATGTCCGAGATCTTGATCCCCTTCACGAACTCTGTCACCAGCACGCGCCGCGCCGTGTACTCCCAGAGCACCGCCGGGATGTGGATGTCCGTGCGGTGCTTCAGGTCCTTCGCCACCCGCTCCGCGCTCTGCCCTTCCATCACGAAGTCCAGCTCGCGCGGCGTGTACTTGCACACCTCGTCCATCAGCCAGCGGAAGTCGTAGTTCTTCTCGATCTTCGCCAGCAGACGCACCAGCAGCGACAGGTTCTGCAGGTCCGTCTCCACCGTCCGTTCGATGCCCGGGTACTGCACCTTCACCGCCACGTCGCGGCCGGCGTGCGTCGTCGCCCGGTGCACCTGCGCCAGCGACGCCGACGCCACCGGCTTCCGCGAAAACGTCGCGAACAGCTCGTCCGGCCGCCGGCCAAGCTCGCGCTCGATCTGGTCCTCGATCTGCGCGAAGGGCCGCGTCGGCACCTGGTCCTGGAGGCGGCCCAGCACCGCCACATACTCGGGCGGGGCCACATCCGCGCGGCTGCTGATGAACTGGCAGGTCTTGATCAGCAGCCCCTCGAGCCGCGCCGCCGTCCGGTAGATGCGCTCCGCGTTGCGCTGGTGCTCGCGCGAATACGCCCGCTCGCGCTCCTCCGGCGTCAGCTTCTTGTTCTTCTGCACCCGCTTGTACCGCAGGTACACGACGAGGAAGTTCCACCCGACGATCGCGAATCGCTGCGCGCGGTGGTGCAGGGGAAGAGGTTTTGCGCCGGTGTATGACCTTGCCATCGCCGACAGCCTACAGTGCCGCCCGGCTCGGTACAGGAAGGGTGCGCATCCGCCGCCGATACCCGGTGCGCGCGCTCACCCGCGCGTGGCTTAGAGCTTCACCGCGATCTGGTCGATCTTCCAGCCCATCGCGTCTTCCTTCCAGCGCGTGCTCAGCGTCACCGCCGTGTCCGCGCCGAGGAGGGTGACCTCCGCGAGGCTGTCCTCCCCGTCCTTGCCCAGCACTTCCACCTTCGAACCCGTAGCCTGGGGCTGGCCGCCCGGCTGCGCCGCCAGCTCCTGCTGCAGCGTCATCGCCTGCATCAGCCCGTTGGGCGTGAACACCATCATCAGCCCGCCCATGTTCTGCGCGATCAGGTCCCTCGCGAACTGCTCCGCCGTCGCCTGCAGATCTGCCACGTCTGTCGCTCCCTCTCCCGGCGGCCTTCGCGGCGCCCGGGCGCGCCCCCATGGTAGGCACCCCCGCCGGGCTGTCAACGAACCCCGCCACGGTGGTACGCTCGCCGCGAGATGAGCATCC
>JAXLWZ010000007.1:0-146090 GCA_046328225.1 Dehalococcoidia bacterium
CGGTGCGTTCGAACACGGCCCAGAAATCGAGGCGGACGGAGATGTTGTTCTGCGGCGTGTTGCTCTGGAGCGTGACGCACTGTTCGTTGCCTTGCTTGAAGACGCCGACGATGCTCACGCCCGGCGGCGAGAGGACGCTCCAGTCGGCGGTGGCGACGACATCGAGGGCGTTCGGGGTGCCGGGAGGCGTGTTCGAGGCGCGGCCCGTGAGGAAGGTCGGGTCCCAGCCTTCGGTGCAGACCGCGGCGCTGCCGCCGACGACGCCGGTGATGCCCTTGAGGTTCACGTAGACGACGGGGAGGGTGAGGGTGAGGGGCTCGTGCTCGGTGGCGGAGCCGGTGTCCTTGTAGCGCCAGCGAATGGTGAGCGGCGGGCGGGACGCGGTGGAGGGCGAGCTGGCGCCAATCACGACGGGCTGGCGGACGACGATGCAGTAGACGTCGTCGATGGTGGTGGCCGAGCCGTTGTCGAACTTGTCGACGGAGACGATTTCGCCGTTGAGGACTTCGAAGCCGGTGTCCTTGGCGGGCTCTTCGATGGGGAGGGTATCGACGGCCCCACCAACGCCGACGTGGCCTTCGGTCTGGATGTCGACGCAGTAGCCGCGGAGGCCGAGGGAGGAGTTGCCCTGGGCGACGCCGGTGTGCGACGCAACGCCCGCGTAGAGCTTCGTGGGAACGGGTGTGTTGAAGACTTCCAGCGGCGTGGTGGCCGCTGCGACCGGGACGCGTCCCGGGGAGGGGAAGGGAGCGTCCGTCGCAATGAGGACGAACGCGGTTAGCAATACACCGAGAAGAAGACGCCGGTAGAGCGTCGCCATGCAACCCCCATCGGACCCGAGACCCCGCCGGACGTTCGAGCCCGAATTCGGCGTGACAGGTCACGCCTCGCCGTCCGGAGGCTCGACCCACCGGAACGACTAGGGCTTTTATTGCCGATACCCGGGACAGCGTCAAGCGAAAGAGGGAGTTTTTTACATTCTGGTGATGGGTTGCCCGTGTGCGAGGGCGTTATGACAGGCAGGAAAAAGCCCGGGAGCGCTGACCATTCGCGCTGCGCCGGGCTCGTCCGACCAACCGAGGTAAGGAAACCACTCCCGGGTGCTCCGTCCTGGGGCTGACCGGCCCCGGGTGTTCGGAACGCCCGGTGGATGTGCCGTGAACGGTAGGGAGCCGCGGTTGCGGGGGGATGGAGGGCGAGTGAGCGGCGTGTGGGCGGGCGGTTAAGGCACAAGCGATAAGGGCGGCTTGCAGTTCCTTCACCACATATTGCGTTGCCATCACAACCTCGCCACGATGCGCGTGCGGGGAGGTGTTTGGGTTCCGAAGATGCTGCGTTTTCTGCCCCTGGCCGGGGTCACGGCCACGTCCGCGGCGCTGCTCCTGGGGGCGTGCGGCGGCACCAATAATGACACTGGCGTATCATCCGGCGGCGACTCACCCGCCGCCGTTTCATCGCTCTTCACGGCCGGCGACGGCGCGGAGCAGGCGGACCTGCGCCGGTCGGCCTCGCCCACGGCCACTCCATTGCCACCGGAGCCGCGCGAAGCGATCGCCCGCGCCGCCGACTCGTTCAGCCATCAGCCCTTCCGGGCGGCGTTCCTCGTGAACATGGAGGAGCGCGGGCTGGGCACGGTCGGGGGCACGCTCACCATCGCGGCGAAGGGCGCGCGCTCGCGGGCGACGCTCGAAGGCACGTACGCGGGCCACGATGGCGCCATCGCGGTCGCGCGCGAGCCCGGGGCGGACTACCTCTGCATCGATGGGCAGGGACAGCAGGCGTGCCTGAAGACGAAGCCGGACGCCATTAGCCCGGTGCCGCTGCCGGTCGCGCTCGAGCTGCCGGCGATGCTGCAGGCGCTCGCGGACGATTCGAGCGCGACCTTCGCGCCCGCGAACGGCTATCGCGCGGGCGGGCGCAGCGGCCACTGCTGGAAGGCGACGGGGAACAACGTGGTCGCGACCATCTGCGTGGCGGACAGCGACGGCACCCTCCTGATGTACGAAGGCGCACTGCGCGGGGCGAAGGGCTCGATCCGGCTGAAGGAGTTCGAGAAGTCGGCCTCGGACGGGGACGTGAAGCCGCCGTACGAGGTCACGGAGCTGCCGGGATATTAGATAAAAGAGAAAAGAGGAAAGAGAGAAGGAGGCATCCGGGGTGGGGGCCTCCTTTTTCGTCTGGGAGGAGCGGGTTCGAGGTTCGAGGCTCGAGTGGGACAACCCCGGGGGGAGAGACGAGAGAAAAGAGGAAAGAGGGAAGGAGGCCTCCGGAGCGGGGGTCTCCTTTTTCGTGTGGGGGAGAACGGGGTGCACGGGGTGCGAGGCTCGAGGTTCGAGGCGTGAGCCGGGCAACCCCGAACAGCGAAGGCGGCCGCCTTTTCTCCTTCCTCTTTTCTCTTTTCTCTCGTTCAGCCGCCGCAGATGAACTGGGCCTGCCCGGTCTTGTCGACACTCACGACGACCCAGCCGTATTTGGCGGCATCGAAGTAGGGCTCTCGGTCGAGGAACCAGCCGCTGGGCGCGCAGACGACCCGGTAGGGGGAGGGTCCGCAATCGCCATTCACGCATTCTGAATAGCCCTGGGAGCCCGGCTGGATGATGGGCGTGGTCGGCGTGGGGGCCGGCGTCGGGATGCGCGTGGGCGTGGATGTGGGCGGGATTGGGGTGTTCGTGGGCGCGGGGGCGTTGGTGGCGGTGGCGGCCGGCTGGGTTGGCGCCGGGGTGTTCGCCGCGCGCGTCGCGGTCGGGGCGGGGGTGCCGGGGGTGGCTGAGGGGGTCTCGGTGCCGGTGGGCGACGGTGAGACCGAGGCCGTGGCCGAGACGCTCGCGGTGGCCGACACGGAGGGCGAGGCCGCCGGCGAGGGCGAGGCCGTGGGCGACCCGGTTATGGCGATGATGTTCGTCGGTTTGGGCGTGGCCGTGCTCGTGGTCGAGGCAGCCTTGTCGCCGTCATCGCCGCCGCGGGTGAGGAAGACGGCGGCGGCGAGCCCGGCAATCAGCACGAGCACGCCGATGCCCACGAGCGCGACGATCCGGGTGATGCGGCCGGAGCTATCGGCGGGTTCGGGTCGTTCGACGAGCATCCCGGAGACGCGGCGGGAGCGGTAGGTCTCCTCCTCGGGGGCGAAGCCGGCTTCGTCATCGAAATCCTCGTCCGCGATCTCGGGCGGGGGGGCGACGGCGACGCCGCGCGGCCGGAAGGCGGCGGGCTCGCCGGCGTCGTCCTCGGGCTCGGGGGCCCATGCCTCGGCTTCGATGGTCGAGGGGCGGGGGAGGACGATGGGGGGCTCGGGCACGGGCGCGATGGGCTCGCTGCCCGAGCGGGCGGGCGCCTGGCGCGCGAACGGGTCGCGCGAGGAGCGGCCGTTGGGGCGGCGAACACGCTGCCCGGCAGGCACGGCGGGGCCGGGGACGAAGGAGTCGGGCGAGGCGCCGCGTGGCCCCACGCCGGTTAGTTCTGCGACGAGCGGCTCGGGGTCGAGCTGGAGGAAATTGGCGTAGGAGCGGAGGAAGCCGCGGACATAGACCGGCGCGGGCAGTTCGTCGAAGCGTTCGTCTTCGAGCGCCTGGAGGAAGCGCGGCGAGATGCGGGTCTCCTGGGCAACCTGCTCGATGGAGATGCCGCGGTGGACACGCGCGTCGCGGAGACTCTTGCCGATGAGGGCCAGGGAACGCCTCCCCGGGAAGAATGGGACATAAACTAACCCCCCTGCGTCAAATGCGCTATCGGGGAGACACCCGACACGGGGGCGGCGGCTCCCGGCAGGTTCGCGCATCGGGTGGGGGTGCGCGAAAGTGGGTGCATGCGGCTGCTGTTGGCGGGCCTGTTCGCGCTCGGCGCCCTGGTGGCGATGGGCGGCCGGGCGTCGGCGCAGCCCTCGCTGCCATCCACCTTCTATGGCACGGCGAGCATCGATGCGAAGCTGCCGCCGCCGACCGCCGAGGTGCGCGGCTACATCGATGGCCGGGACTGCACGCAGGGTGAACGCGGCACCACCCCGGTGTTCATCGAGAACGGCGTGGCGCAGTACGTCATCCATGTCATGCACGAAACGCAGGCCCCGGGCTGCGGGCGCGAGGGCAAGACCGTGACCTTCACGGTCGGGGGGCGCGAGACGGGCCAATCGGCGGTCTGGAAGACGGGCGTGCAGGAGCTGAACCTGAACGCGGGTGCGGGGGCGCCGCTCCCGCTGCCCACGGCCACGCCCACGCCGCCGGCGCCATCGCCGACCGCGACGCCGCGGGTGGGCACGCCGGGGACGCCGATCCAGCCGCCGCCGATCGTGGCGAGCGCGATCCCCACGGACGACATCCCGCTGCCGTTCGGTTCGCAGGCGGCGCGGACGAGCGTGACGCCGCGGGCGCCGGGCGCGGGGAGCGTGACCCCGGAAGCCGGCGGCACGGCCGTCCCGGGCGCGAACGAGGGCGGCGATGGCGAAAGCAGCGGGCTGCCGTACCTGCTCGGGGGGCTGGCGCTGCTGGTGGCAGGGGGCGCTGCCGGGGGCGTGGTGCTCGCGCGCCAGAGGGCAAAACCGCGAGGGGGCGGCGGGCCGGATTAATCCCCCCTTGCCCGCATGTCGGGTACGCTACCGGCCGGGAAGGGTCCCCCGGCAGCATGCGTGTCCTCCAATCGATGGCCATCTTCTCGTTCGTCGCGGGCGCGACGATGCTGCTGTTCGGGGTCCTGACGGCGGGCGGGAGCGGCAAGCACGAGGAGAAGCCGGTCCAGGAGTTCGACCTCGTGGCGGCGGCCGACACGCCGACGCCGGCCCCGCCCACGAGCACGGCCGAGGTGCCGCCCACGCCCACGCCGACGCCGTTCGATGGCAAGGTGGCGCGGCTGCGCATCCCGCGGTTCAAGGTGGATTCGGCGGTCGAGGAGATCGGGCTGAAGCCGAACAACGAGCTCGACGTGCCGCACGACCCGCACAACAGCGGCTGGTACACGCCGTATTCGCGGCCGGGGTGGGATGGTAATGCCGTCTTTTCGGCGCACGTCGATTACTGGCCCGATATCCGGGGGCCGTTTTATAACCTGAAGAACACCGAAGCCGGCGACGAGATCGTGATCCAGATGGAGAACGGGGAAGAGTACCGCTACAAGGTCGTGCGGAAGAAGCGGTACGACGTCTCGACGATCCCGATGGGCGACCTGATCTGGCCGCAGGACCGGCCGGCCGGCAAGCAATGGGTGACCCTGATCACCTGCGGGGGGGATTTCGTCTCGGCGACGCCAGGCGGGCCGGGCGAGTATCTCCACCGCGATGTCGTGGTGGCCGAACGCGTTCCCTGACCGCTCGCGCCGCGGGGCGTGGGTTTCGAACCTGAAGCATCCCGGAGAGTCCCCTGTGAAGTTCACCCGCATCCTGCCCGTGCTGACGCTCGTCGCGGGCATCTCGCTCCTTGCCGTGGCGGCCGCGTGTGGCGGCGACAAGAAGGACCCGGCGCCGACGGCCGAGCCCACCGCGGCGGACACGGCCACCCCCACGGCGACCGCCACCGCGACCGCGACGTCCACACCGACGCCGACACCGACGCCGTTTTCGGGCAAGGTGGGCAAGCTCCAGATCCCGACGCTGAAGGTGGATTCGCCGATCGAGGAGCTGGGGCTGACCAAAGACAACTACATGGACACGCCCAAGAACACGAACACGCACGTCGGCTGGTACTCGATCTGGGACCGGCCGGGCTGGGGCGGGAACGCGGTGTTCTCGGCGCACATCTACTACCACAGCATCCCGGCGCCGTTCCAGAAGCTGAGCTCGCTGAAGGTGGGCGACGAGATCGACGTGGTGATGGAAGACGGGACGAAGTACACCTACCAGGTCATCACGAAGAGCCGCTACCACCGCGACAACTTCCCCACGGGCGAGGTGATCTGGCCGCCGAACCGCAACGGCAAGGAATGGATCACGCTCATCACCTGCGGCGGCGAACTCGATTCCACGGGCCAGGAATATGTGAGCCGGGACGTCGTGGTGGCGGAGCGCGTGGCGAAGGTCAACTAGTTCCCAGTGGTCAGTTCCCAGTTCCCAGGGGCTACCCCCGGGGTGGCGTGCGCCCCGGGAGGCGGACAGCGCTTATGGGGCGAGGCCTGAGTCGAGCACGGTCATCGTGCCGTCGCAGGGGGCGAGGGGGATGGTGATGGGGGTGCGGAGGTCGGCGGTGGCGGCGATGGGGAGGGCGATGATGGCCTCGGCGGCGGCGGGTTCGCGGCGGGCGCAGGGGCCTTCGGCGTTGGCTTTCCAGCTCCAGACGAGGGTGACGTAGGCGCGGCCGCCCGCGGGAATGGTGAGCGCGGGCCGGGGCCAGTCCGTGGCGGCGAAGGTGCTGGTGCCGTCGTCGAAGCGGATGGCGAGCGGGCGGAGGGTGCAGGCCGCGGCGGCGGTGTTCCGGATGGTGAGGCTGAGGGTCATCATCGCGGTCGCGCCCACGGGCGGCCCGGCGGCGAGTTCGAGCGCGTTGGCCGTGCAGGCGGCGGGCAGCCCTCCCCTGCCGGTGATGTCACCGGAACCGTTGGAGATGCCGGGGAGCACGACCGTGAACGCGGGCGTGGGTCGCGCCGGATGCGCGGTGGGCGTCGCCGTGGGGGCCGCGCGATGCGGTTCGCCACCGCAGGCCGCCACGAGGACCGCGGCCGCGAGCGCGATGCTCACGGTAGCGCATCGCCGGACCGCGGCCCGCAGCGACCCGTTCGTCATGGCCCCGGCGGCCGGCGGCTCAGGCGGCGCCCCGCACGATTTCGCGCAGTGCCTGGCAGACGTCATCGACTTCGGCGTTCGTGAGGTCCGGGAACATGGGGAGCGAGATGGCGCCTTCGAAGATGCCCTCGGCGACGGGGAAATCGCCCCACTGCCAGCGGCCGTGCGCCTTGTAGGCCGTGAACGAGTGCAGCGGGATGAAGTGCACGGACGTCTGGATGCCGCGTTCGTTGAGCTTGCGAATGACGTCGTCGCGGGGGGCGGCGCTCACTTCGTTGCGAACGCGGACCATGAAAAGGTGCCAGCAGTGGCGGTTGCCCTCGCTGAAGCCGGGAAGGATGAGGGCCTCTTCGTCGCGGAGGTTGGCGAAGTAGCGCTGGGCGACGCGCGTGCGCTCTTCGATGAACTGGTCGAGGCGCTGGAGCTGCTGGCGGCCGAGGGCGGCGGCGATATCGGTCAGGTTGTCCTTGAAGCCGAACTCGACGATGTCGTAGCGCCAGCTGCCGCCGGCGTCGTAGCGCTTCCAGGCGTCCTTCGACATGCCGTGGAGGGTGAGCCGGCGGACGCGGTCGCTGAGTTCGGGATCGGCGGTGGCGAGGGCGCCGCCCTCGGCGGTCGTGATGTTCTTGGTGGCGTAGAAGCTGAAGGCGGCGGCATCGCTGAGGGTGCCGACCATGCGGCCGCGGTAGAGGGTGCCGATGGCGTGGGCGGCGTCTTCGAGCACCTTGAGGCCGTGGCGGGCGGCGATGGCGTTGATCGCATCCATGTCGCAGGGTTCGCCGGCGAAGTGCACGGGGACGATGGCGCGCGTGCGGGGGGTGACGGCGCGTTCGATGGCTTCGGGGTCGATGTTGGCGTCGAAGTCGCGCACATCGGCGAAGACGGGGGTGCCGCCGGCGTGGATGATCGTGGTCGCGGTGGCGGCGAAGGTGTAGGGCGTGGTGATGACTTCGTCGCCGGGCTGGAGGTCCCAGGCGGCGAGGGCGAGATGGAGCGCGGCGGTGGCGGAATTGACGGCGTTGATGTGGGGGGCGCCGGTGTAGGCCGCGAGCTCGGCCTCGAGGGCGTTCACGTTGGGGCCGGTGGTGAGCCAGCCACTGCGCAGGCATTCGGTGACGGCGGCGATTTCGCCTTCGCCGACGGAAGGCCGGAAGAATGGGATGCGGAATCCGGTCATGGGGGCAGTATCCCGTAGCGGATGCGCACCGCCCAGTGCCGCCTAGCGGAAGTGGTAGGTGATGCCGCCGAGGGAATCCCATGGCGGTTCGAGGCGGAGGCTTACGGGCGTGGCCTCGCGAGGGATGATGAACACGGCGCGCACGCGCACCTGAGCCGTGGACTCGATGACAACGGGCGCGACATGGCCGCCGGCGGTGATGAGCTCGGCGCGCGCGGAATGGCGTTCGCCCCCTGCGTCGTAGGTGAGGCGGGCGATGCCGTCCTCGAGCAGTTCGTTATCGAAGCCGCTGTTGACCACGAGCCAATCGATGACGGCGACGCGCGAGCCGGCGGGGGGTTCGAGCACGCGAATGAGGTCCTGGCCGGGGTCGTAGGCGCGCAGGAGGCGGACGCTGAAGTCCTCGGCGCCCTCCTGGCCGGAGTAGATGGTGGCGAGGTTCGCGCGCCCGGCGGCGAGGTCGGCGTAGTTGACGTCCTGGTCCTGGCCGCCGTTATCGAGGTAGGCGACGGTGCCGATCGCGGCGGCGAGGCCACCGGCCATGAGCGCGCCGATGATGCCCGAGAGCATCACCGCGCCGCCGCTCCCCGGGCCGGCATCGGCGGAGAGCGCGTAGGGCGGGTAGCGGTCGTTGAAGGAGAGGAAGTAGGCGGCGGAGCGGTAGTACCAGCGGCCGGCGCCGGTGACGAAGCCGAAGAGGCCGCGCGGGTAGCGCCCGGTGAAGAGGACGGCGAACCACGCCATCACGCTCACGACCAGCGCGCAGAAGAAGAGGACCTGGAGCACGAACAGGTTCGGGAGGAGAAGCACGGCCTTCCAGATGAGCACGCGCCAGCGGCTCAGCCGCCCCTGGGGAGGTGGCGCGAACGCAAGCTGCACCGGGCTGCCTGCGGCGTCGAAGGAGGGATAGCGGTCGGTGAGGAGGAGCGCGTAGGAGTGGGTGCGCGCGGTGAAGCCGAAGATGCCGGTGTTGGCGGCGAAGAGCCAGCCCGGGTAGGAGCGGCGCAGGAACACGGTCAGCCAGCCGAACGGCACGGTGGCGTAGAGCACGAGTGAGAGCGGGTAGGTGAGGAAGAGCGCGGGCAGCACGAGGATGCCGCGGAAGAAGGTCGTGAGGCGGTTGAGGCTCTCGGGGTATTCGACCTCGAAGCGGACGGGGTAGGGCTCGGACCCGGTGACGGCGGCGGAATCGCCGGGGATGGCGGGCTCGACCGCGGGCCCGGGCCACTCGGTCCCGGCATCGACGTCGCCGCTGCCCGGGGTGGCGGGGGCGGCGATGGCCAGGGACTCCACGGGCGTGGCCCAGGGGGCGGGCGGCGGCGGAGTCGCGGGCATGGTCGCGGGGGGTGCGGTTTCCGCGGTCGCCCATGGAGGTGGCGGCGGGGGGAGCGCGGGCTCAGTCGTCGCAGCCGACTGCGGCTCGGCGGCGGAAGGCTCGGCCGTGGGCGGCGGGGGCCATTCGAGCGCGCCCGCGGCGGGTGGTGGTGGCACGGCCGGCGGTGGTGGCGGCGGTTCGCCCGCGACGGGGGATGGTTCCGGTGCGGCGGGTGCCGGCGGGATGGGGGGCGGGCCGTCCGATTCGTCGCCGATGCGCAGGGGTTCACCGGGGGCGGTTGCGAAAGCATCGCCGAGCAGTTCGCGACGGCGTTCCTCGAATTCGCGCTGGGTGAGCACGCCACGGTCGCGCAGGGCGGCGAGGCGTGCGAGGTGGAACTCCTGCTCTGGTGTCACGCGATCGCCTTCGTGGCCGCCGTTTCGAATGCGCGCCCGGTGATGGGCGAACGGTACCGGAGCGGGCGGGCTGGGAAAAGCAGCCGCCCGCCCCGGGGCCGGTTCAGCTCATGCTGAAGGGCGGGTAGTCATCGACGAGCAGGTAGATGTACGCGTTGACGCGCGTCAACCAGCGGACGAAGCCGGCGATGAAGTTGTGCATGCCAACGGGCACGCTGCCGGTGAAGAGCGCGACCAGCCAGGCGATGGCATAGACGAACAGCGCGGCGATGGCGACGACGGCGAGGACGATGATGTTGGGGATGATGAGGAAGCCGCGGAAGAAGGCGGTGATGCGGTTTCGCCCTTCGAGCTTGGGTTCAATCATGAGGCGGACCGGGTAGTTCGAGACCGGGTCCATGGAGAACGGCGGATATGCGCCGGTGAGGAGGAACTGGTACCCGTTGACGCGGGCGCTCCAGTGCAGGTAGCCGGCGAGGAAGTTCGCGAGCCCGGCCGGCATCTTGCCGGTGAAGAGGATGGCGAGGAGGGCGATGAACTGGACGATGCCGGCGACGAGGGCGAGGGCCGCGAGGATGATCGAGTGGGGGATGAGCATATAGCCCCGGAAGAAGACGGTGAGGCGGCTTTGCGACTGTGGCGGGTCGACCTGGAGATCGACCGGGTAGGAACCGCTCACCGATCCGGATGCAGCCATCGTGGCCATGGGGACTCTCTTGCGGCCGGGCGTGAATGCCCCGCGCCAACGGCGGTCTTTACCGCCATCGCGCGAGTTATACAGCCATCGTCAAGGCGCTCTCAATGAGGGATTGCCAGATACGGTTGCCGTCGGTTCCCCCAACCAACAGCTCACCGGCGCGCTCGGGGTGGGGCATCATGCCGAGGACGTTGCCGCCTTCGTTGAGGATGCCGGCGATGTTGCGGGCGGCGCCGTTGGGGTTCGCGGCGGGGGTGGCATCGCCGGCGGCATCGACGTAGCGGAAGGCGACGCGGCCGGCGTCCTCGAGGGTGTCGAGGGTGCGCTCATCGGCGAAGTAGTTGCCTTCGCCGTGGCTGATGGGGATGTGGATGAGGCCGCCATCGGGGATGGCGCCGAGCCACGGGGAGGTACCGCCTTCGCGCCGGAGATAGGTCCATTCGCAGCGGAACTGGAGGCTCTCGTTGCGAATGAGCACGCCGGGGAGGAGGCCGCTTTCGCACAGCACCTGGAAGCCGTTGCAGATGCCGATGACGGGGCCGCCGCGCGCGGCGAAGCGTCCCACGGCCTCCATCACAGGGGAGAAGCGGGCGATGGCGCCGCAGCGCAGGTAGTCGCCGTAGGAGAAGCCGCCGGGGAGGACCACGGCGTCGTAGCCGGAGAGGTCGGTCTCGCGGTGCCAGAGGATGTCGGCCTGCTGGCCCATCACATCCACGAGGACGTGGTGGCAATCGCGATCGCTCCAGGTGCCCGGGAACCGGACGACAGCAAACTTCATGGCGCTCACCCCCGGGGTAGGAGTGTAGCACGGCGTATTGCGAGGGTGGCTGAGCGAATGAGGGGCGGGCGCGGCGCCCGCCCCTCATTCGCGATGTCAGTCGCCGCCGCCCGGGGAGGCGCCGTCGAAGGTGATCTGGGAGAAGCTGAGGGTGACCTCGTCCGCCGGGTCGGCCGAGGAGGAGGAGGAGGACTGGAAGGAGCTGATGAGGATGTCCTCCATCGTGACCTTCAGGTAGTCCTGCCCCTGGCTGCCGGACTTCCGCACGAAGAGGGTGGCCTTCTTGATGTGGGTACCGGTCGCGCAGCGGAGGAAGAGGGGCGACGAGCTGGAGTCGGTCTTCTTCGTGAAGTGGAAATCCTGGTAGACGACCTTGCCGGTGCCGCCACCGCCGCCCGAGGGGCTGCCGGCGTTGCTTGCGCCCCAGGAGAAGGAGCCGAGGTCGATTGCGCCGGGGTGGCGGCGGTCGCGGCTTTCGCCCTTGATGCCGTCGAGTTCGAGCAGGTAGTCGCTGGCCATCAGGCACTCCTCAAGGTGATCGTGAAGGAGAACTCGGCGGTGCCATCGCCGCCCATCTCCACGGGGGACTGGCGCGCGGTGTAGGAACCGGAGGCGCCTTCGTAACGGCCGGTGCCGCCGATGATGGCGTGCACGCTTTCGCCGCCGGTGAGCGACGCGACCGTCCCCATGCCGACGATGGTGCCGTCGGCGAGGTTGAACTGGTGCATCTCCATGCTCGCGGCGGCGACGGCGCTGGGGCCGAAGGGGGTGCCGAAGGCAAACGCCGAGGCGTAGAACTCGCCGACCTTGCCCGCGGCATCGGTGGCGCGGGCGAAGAGCTGGCCGAAGGTGGTGGAGCGCTCGCCCGGGGACGGGAGCACTCCGCGGCGGCGGTCCGGGTAGGTTGTCTGCCAGTTCCGGCCGTGGATGGTGAAGGCAAGGGCGCCGGCTTCGGGGGCGCGGTAGCCGGTGACCGCTTCGGTGGTGTTGCGGCTGAGGAGCCCGAAGCCCGCGAGGCCGCCCACCAGGACGGCGCCGCGCTTCAGCACCCTGCGCCGTGGCGAATCGGGAATTTTCTCCATGACGTGCTCCGTTCGCTAGAATGCGCGGACTATAACGCCTATCCGATAGGCCCGGAAAGGCCTTTTCCCATGACATATCTGTCGTGAACGATCTACCAGCCACGTCCTACGACACCGTGCCGTACGTCTCGACGGCGCGGACTTCGACCCTCGCCGCTGCGCATGGAGGCGACGGGGCGGCTGCTCGGCTGCCGGCGGCCAGGGCAAACGCAGCGCGTGCTCGAAGTCGGCTGCGGCGACGGCGGCAACGTTATCCCCATGGCCGTGGCGCTGCCGGGCAGCAACTTCCTCGGGATCGACCTCGCGCCCACGGCGATCGCGAAGGCGCGCGCGGCGGCGAAGGCGGCCGGGGTCGCGAACGCGCGCTTCGAGGTGGCGGACCTCGCGGCGCTGCCGGCGGAGTTCGCGGACTTCGATTATGTCATCGCGCACGGCGTGTACTCGTGGGTGCCGCCGGCGGTGCGGGAGGCGCTGCTGGCACTGCTGCGCGAACGGATGGCGCCGGCAGGCATCGCCTTCGTGAGCTACAACGCGCTGCCGGGGGGCCACTTCCGCGGCGCGCTGCGGACGATGATGCGGCGGCACACGGCGGCGATCGCCGACCCGGCGGAGAAGATCCGGCAGGCGCGGGCGTTGCTGGCGATGCTCCAGCTCGCGCCGGACGCCGCGGGCGAGGGATACCGTTCGCTGCTGCAATCCGAGGTGGGCGTGGCGGCGCGCTCTTCCGACTACCTCCTCTACCACGACGACCTGGCGGAGGTGAACGAGGCGTTCTACTTCGCGGATTTCGTGGCCGAGGCGGCGGCGCACGGGCTCGCGTTCCTGGCCGAGGCGAACTTCGCCGAGATGAGCCTGGACGCGCTGCCGGAGCCGCTCGCGCGCACGCTGGGCGCTCTCGGCGAACGGGACCTCATCGCGCGCGAGCAGTACCTGGACTACGTGCGCTGCCGCGGCTTCCGGCAGACGCTCCTCTGCCAGGCGGAGGCGCCAATCGACCGGGCCGTCTCGCTCGAACGGCTGTGGCCGTTCCGGGTGGCGGGCCTGCTTTCGCGCGCGGAGACGGCGGCGGGGGTCGAATACCGGAGCGCGGCCGGCAGCGTGCTCGCGACGGACGACGCGTCCACGATCGCGGCGCTGGACCGCGTGGCGGCGGCGCATCCCGCCTCGGTGCCGTTCGCCGCGCTGGCCGCGGGGCTGGACGAAGCCGCCGCGGAGACGCTCGCGGAGGCCGTCTATCGCGCGTTCGCGGCCGGTGTCGTGACCTTGCGGCTGTTCGAACCGGCGGTCGTGGCGGACGTGAGCGAACGGCCCCGGGCAAGCGCCTGGGCGCGCCAGCTCGCGGGCAACGGGCGCGTGGTGAACCTGCTGCACGAAGGCGTCGCGGTCGATGGCGATGCCGCGCGCGTGCTCGCGGCGCTCGATGGCACGAGCACGCTCGCGGAGGTAGCCCGCGCGCTGGGAATGACGCCGGATGCCGTCGCCGCCGAGGCGGAGGACCTGGCGCGGCACGGGCTCCTCACGGCCTGAGCGAAAGCCGCCTTTCCCCGCGGGAACCGCGCACGGCATGGTGTCGTTGGAGATGGCGATGGCCCGCCGTCGCGGCGTGCCACGAGGAGTACCTATGCGCGAACGAACGCGAATCGCGGCGGTCCCCCATGGCGGGACCGCCAGGGGAGCGGCACTGACACTCGCGGCGGGGGCGGCGCTGCTGCTGCTGGCCGCGTGCGGCGGCGGCAAGGCATCGAAGAGCCCGGCGCCCGCCGGGGAAACCACCGGGACGGCATCGGTCGCGCCGCAGCCGGGCAATGGGACGCGGAGCGCGGATGGCGCTGCGGCGACGGGCTTCGGCGGAGGGTCCGGCTGGACACGCTCTACGGCGGCTACGGCTGCCCGGCGCCGCTCACGGGCGTGCTGAACAACGGCGTCATCGATGGCGGGCTAGGGGGCTTCAAGCCGTCGCTCCGGGCGGCGAATTCGGCCTCTCGGGGTTCGGCTTCATGGCGCTTCAGCCCTGCCCGGGCAGCGGCGACACCGGCACCGGCGGGGCGACGCACGCGTTCGAAAGCCGCTGGCTGCACTCGAGCGGCATCGGCCTGCAGGTAAACCAGCGCGAAAACGCGACAGCCGTGCCGAACACGCTCACCGAGGGCCGGCGCGCTTCTCGGCGAACGGGTTCGAATACGACGTCTCGGTCATCTGGAACCCCGTGTACGCGAACACCACGGGCGGGGCGGCGGATACGCCCGCGACGAGCGGCGGCTCCAGCGGGAGCGGCGGCTCGGCGGCGCCCGCACCGCCCACGCCGGTGAACACGCTGCCGGTGATCCAGGCGGCGGTGGCGCAGCTCGCACCGGGGTTGCCCATGGGCTGCTTCTACCGCGAAGAGCGCGGCGACTGGTCCGACCTCGCGGCGATGGGCATCGGCGACCCACGCCCGGCGGTGCCGGCGGGATATGCGGAGGCGAACAAGGAGATCGTGCGGCTGCTCACGCCCGACGCCGGCTGCGCGAGCGCGCCCGCGCCCGAGGGGTGGCCCTCCTCGCGCGTGAGCCTGCACTGGTTCAACGGCGACCGCATGCTCAGCGCCGATATCACGTCGGTCCCGGGCGGCACGGCCGCGAGCGCCGGGCGTTTCGGCAGCGGCAACGGCGCCTGGACGACGGGTAAGCTCCAGTTCTACCTGTCGTGGGACCCCGCGCTGGGCGATGCCGTTGCCCGGGCGCTGGCCTCCGCGCTCGACCCCGAATTCGCGAAGGCGTGCGTGGTCGATATCGCGAACATGACGGATGCGCAGTTCGCGGCGCTCGGGCTGAGCGACCCGAAGCCGCCACAGGGGTACCGCCAGGAGGGCACTCGGCAGGCGCTCACGACGGCACCCTCGGCGGGCTGCGGGAGCGGCGCCGCGGGCTTCATCACGAAGTGGATGTACTTCAGCGAAGCCGCCGGCGGGCTGGTCGAAGCGGCTGTGTTCTCGGGGCCGCGGCCGCCGGAGTACGCCTACATCCCGAACATCGAGTACCAGACGCTCTACTGGAAGGATGCGAAGGGCCGCGAATACTACGTCGCGGGCTTCAAGGCCGACTTCTCCAAACAGCGGGCGGACCTGCTGGCGCTGGCGAAGAGCATGGACCCGGCGTTCGACGAAAAGAACCTCCTGCCCGTGCCTTCGAACCCGGGCGAGCCGGTCGCGAAACCGGCCGGGACGTCGCGAACGGGACCGTAGGCCGGGAGGCGAAAAAGGGAGGCGAGCATGCACGCGCGGGTGACGTTGCTGGTGGCGATGGCCGTCGTGGTCGCAGGAGTGGCGGCGTTCGGGCGCGCGCCGGGGACGGCCCGGGCGTGCACGGGCCCGGGGCCCTCCTCCGTGCTGCCGTACGCACCGCGCGTGATGGAGGCGCGCATCGTCGGGCTGGACCCGCTGCCGTGGAACGGGCCCGCGACGCAGGGGCCGCGGCCGTACCGCGTGACGGTCGAGGTTTCGAAGGCGTACCGGGGCGTGACCGTGGGCGAGCGGCTGACGGCGACGCTGGACGTGCTCCAGCCGGGGTACCCGCAGCCGTGCCCGTCGCCCGAACTCAAGGCGGACTCGCTGGGGAAGTGGTTCATCGGCGCCTTCGAGCCCGGCACGGGGAACCCGGCGCTCATCTTCCTCGGCCTCGATGCGAGCGGTGCGGAATACGAGAGCGCGACAGCGGTGGCGGAGGTGATGACGGGGAGCAACCCGGCGCGTCCTTCGCTGCGGACGGAGCCGGCGGAACCGGTCTGCGGTGAGCGCGTGCGCCTTCGCGGCGAGCGGTTCGCGCCGGGGACGTACGTCGTGCGCTCGGGGTTGTGGTATCCGCGGCGCGTGGAGGGCGTCGTGCACGTGGGCGGCGACGGCGCCTTCGCCGTGGAGACCCGCGTGGCCGTGACGGCGTGCCGCTCGCCGGGGTGGGCGCCCTTCGCGGACTACTTCGTGCAGGCGCTCGTGCGGGCCGAGGGCGACCCGCTGAACGGGATCGCGGCGGTGGCGGCGCCGACCATCCTGGGGCGAACAGGGAGCGCGCACCCGTACCCGGAGATCGTCATCGCGACCCCGTTCTTCTGCGACGGCGGCATCGAGCTCAGCGGCCAGGGCTTCGAACCGGGGGAGGCGATCGTGCTGCGCGTGGCCGGCGCCGAGGCGTGGACCACGGTGGTCACGCCCGGGCCGGACGGCGCCTTCGCCTTCGGGATGCCCGTGCCGCCGGGCGCGTGCGTGAACCAGGGGAACGTCAACGTGCTCGCGGCGCAGGCGGCGTTCGCGGAGCTGCCGTTCGAGGAGCGCATCCTGACGATGGCGTCGGCGTGGGCGGAGCCGGGGAGCGCGCCGCGGCCGGCGCCGGGGGCGCCGAACGCGGGCACCGGCCACGACGAAGATGGTGACTGGCCGGAGGCCGCGCTCCTCGCGGCGGGCGTCGGCACGCTGGCGCTGTTCGCGACCAACCGGCGGCGACGAAAACGTCTTCCCGCGGGGTAGCCCCTGGGAACCGGGAACTAGAAACCGCGAACTCGCCCCCACCCGCCAAGGGCCTTTAGACTCGCTGGATGACCACCGCGACGCCTGGCCGCCACGCATGACGGAGGCGGAGAGCGCGGTCGCGGCCCGGGCAGCGCGGCGCGGCGGCCTCTTCTACGGCTGGTGGATCGTCGCCGCCACGGCGAGCCTGCAAGGGCTGTATTCGGGCCTTTTCTGGCAGGCGTACGGGGCGTACGTGGTGCTCCTGCGCGACGAGTTCGGCTGGTCGAAGACGATGCTCTCGACGGCGTATTCGTTCGCGCAGGCGGAGAGCGGGACCATCGGGCCGGTCACCGGGGTGCTGCTTGACCGCTTCGGGCCGCGCGCGGTGATGCGAGCGGGGGTGGTGATCTCGGCGCTGGCGCTGATGGCGTTCAGCCAGGTGCACACGCCCTTCTTCTTCTTCGTGACCTTCATCCTCATCGCCATCGGCGCGGGCATGGCGGGGTTCCTTTCGGCGACGACGGCGATCGTGAACTGGTTCGAACGGAAGCGGTCGACGGCGATCGGGCTGGTGACGGCGGGGTTCGCGCTCGGCGGCATGGCCGTGCCGGGGACGGTGAAGCTGCTGGAGACGTTCGGCTGGCGGGCGACGGCGTTCGGGTCCGGGGTGGCGATCCTGGTGCTGGGGCTGCCGCTGGTGCAGGCGGTACGGCATCGCCCCGGTCCGTACGGCCAGCACCCGGATGGCATCGCGCCGGACGACCCGCGGCACGCGGCGCACGCGGCGGCGCGGGCGCGCGGCGGCCCCGACTTCACGCTCCGGCAGGCGCTGCACACGCCGTCGTTCTGGTTCATCGCGCTCGGGCACGGGTCGGCGCTGGTGATCGTGTCGGCGGTGCAGGTGCACACGGTGGCGCACGTGAAGGAGAGCCTGGGCTATTCGCTCGCGGGCGCGTCGGGCGTGATCACGCTGATGACGATGCTGCAGTTCACGGGGACGCTGACGGGAGGCTGGCTCGGGGACCACATCAACAAGCGGCTGCTGGTGGTGGCCTGCATGGTGATGCACGCCTCGGGCATCCTGTTGCTGGCGCACGCGACGGGGTTCGCGATGGTGGCCGGGTTCTGCGTGCTGCACGGCCTCGCATGGGGCATCCGCGGCCCGCAGATGACGGCCATCCGCGCGGACTACTTCGGCGCGGCGTCGTTCGGCAGCATCATGGGCATCTCGATGATCATCGTCATGGTCGGGAGCATCAGCGGGCCAATCGTGGCGGGCGTGCTCTACGACACGACGGGGAGCTACATCCGGGGGTTCGACATCCTCGCGGTGGCGCTGGTGGGCTCGCTCTTCTTCGTGGCGGCGGCGAAACCGGCGGCCCCGGGCGAACGCGCGAGGGGTACGTAGGCGGCGGCGCCGCTAGAGTCAGGATGTGCCGCGTTCGCTTCCGGGAAGCCTGGTGCAGGCGGGAATCGCCATCGGGGCGCTCTGGGTAGTGCCGCCGCTGGGGCTGCTCGTGCTCTTCCTCTTCGGGCCTGCGGTCACGGCCTGGGTGACATCGCGGCCGGACCCGGACCGGGACACCTACCAGGCGCACGGCGTCGTGGCGGCGGTGACGCTCGCCCTGGCCTCGGCCGTGTGGGTGGCCGTGAACCCTGATACGCACAACGTCTTCGCGATCATGGCGAGCTTCGCCGTGACCTTCCTCGTGGTCTCGGTCTCGACGGTGGCGGTGGTGTTGGTGGCGAGCGGTCGCTTCGCGAAGAGATAAGAGAAAAGAGGAAAGAGAAACGAGCGGGGTTCGAGGCTCGAGGCTCGAGGTTCGAGCGGGCAACCCCACGGGTGACGTGTCACCCGTGGGGTTGCCGCTGGGCGTCGGAGTTCCCAGTACCGTGTTCCCAGTTCCCGGGGATCGGCCCCGGGTGGCAGGCTCGAGGCCCGAGGCTCAAATGGGCAACCCCACGCGTGACGTGTCACCCGTGGGGTTGCCGCTGGGTATCGGAGTCCCCAGTAGTCAGTTCCCAGTTCCCAGGGGATCGGCCCCGTGGTGGGCGGGCTCGAGTCCCGGGGCTCAAACGGAAAACCCCACGGGTGACGTGTCACCCGTGGGGTTGCCGCTGGGTATCGGAGTTCCCAGTAGTCAGTTCCCAGTTCCCAGGGGATCGACCCCGGGTGGGCAGGCTCGAGGCCCGGGGCTCAAAACGAAAAACCCCACGGTCGACGTGTCAGCCGTGGGGTTGCCGCTGGGAACTGGGAACCGGGAACTGATTACTGTGGCGTGAGCTAACGCCGCCGCAGCGGCGTCAGCTCACGCCACTTGGAAGCTCCGTGCCGCCGTCGCGGATGCTGATGGCGGCGGGCTTGACGCTGACTTCGAGGAGCTCGGCGATGTCGAAGGCGCGGATGGTGCGCTTCTCTTCGTCGGGCTGCACGCCGGGGATGCCGTCCTCGAACATCTGGATGCAGAAGGGGCAGGCGGTGGCGACGATGCTCGCGCCGGTGTTGGCCGCCTCGGCCGCGCGCAGGTGGTTGACGCGGGTGCCCTTCTCCTCCATCCACATGTTGCCGCCGCCGGCGCCGCAGCAGAGGCCGTTGGCGCGGTTGCGGGGCATCTCGACCAGGTTCACGCCCGGGATCGCCTCGAGCATGTCGCGCGGAGCATCGTAGATGCCGTTGCCGCGGCCGATGTAGCAGGAGTCGTGGTAGGTCACCGTCGTGCCCTTGTCCATCGCCTTGGGCTTGAGCTTGCCGCGTTCGACGAGCTGGCGAAGGAACTCGGAGTGGTGGGTGACTTCGTATTCGCCGCCGAAGTCCGGGTATTCGTTGGCGAAGGTGTTGAAGCAGTGCGGGCAGGCCGTGATCACGCGGCGCACGCCGATTTCGTTCATCGATTCGGCGTTCGTCTGCGCGAGCGTGGCGTAGAGGAATTCGTTCCCGAGGCGGCGGGCCGGGTCGCCGTTGCAGGTCTCGCTCTGGCCGAGCACGCCGAAGCTGGTGCCGGATTCGACAAGCAGCCGGACGACGGACTTCGTGATCGGGACGTTGCGTTCGACGAGGGCGCCGGAGCAGCCGACCCAGTAGAGGTAGTCCTGGGAGCCATCGAAGATGGGCACGTCGACGCCCTCCGCCTGGAGCTGGTCGATCCAGGTCGTGCGGGTGAGCTGGGTGCCGCGCCAGGGGTGGCCGCGCTGTTCGATGTTCTGGAGGGCGGCCTGGGCCGTGGGCGGCACTTCGGCCTTCTCCATCACGAGGTAGCGGCGCATATCGACGATCGTGGGCACGTGCTCGATCATCACGGGGCAGGCCTGGACGCAGGCCATGCAGGTGCGGCAGGCCCAGAGGGACTCGGCCTTGATGTAGTCGCCGACGAGTTCGCCCTTGAGGTGCTGGGCCGGGTCCTTGCCGGCGATGGCGAGCGGGCCGGCGTGGTTCATGTAGGTCTTGAGGTCCTGCATGATCGTCATCGGCGAAAGGGGCTGGCCGGCGTTCCAGGCGGGGCAGGCATCGGTGCAGCGGCCGCAGCGGACGCAGGTATCGGCATCGAAGAGCTGCTTCCAGGTGAAGTCCTGGAGCTTGCTGGCGCCGAGGCTGCCGCCTTCTTCCATGAGCTTTTCGAAGTCGCCCATGGGGGCGAGGTAGGCGGGGCCGGCGCCGGGCCGCTTCAGGAAGCCGTTCACGGGCCCGAAGATGATGTGCCGGAACTTCGTCAGCGCCATGAGGGTGAGGAGGCCGAAGGCGAGGACGATGTGGGACCACCAGAGCACGCGGTGGATATCGAGCGCGGTCTCGGGGCTCATGCCGGAGAAGATCTTCGCCACCAGGTAGCCGGCGGGCGACCAGCGCGCCCAGTCCTCGTGGCCGTTCACAAGCTCGTCGCCGCGCAGGCGGAAGCCTTCGACGATGAGGCCGGTGAAGAGGGTGATGCCGAGGACGCCGACGATGATGCCGTCCTCGGTGGAGCGGCGGTCCCAGGTGAGCTTGGGCGGCGGCGCGATGTAGCGGCGATGGACGGCCATGCCGATGCCGACGAGGCCAACGACGCCGAAGACATCGCCGACGAGGCTGTAGACGAGGTAGATGCCGCCCTTGAGGAAGGCGTGCTCGGCATCACTGCCGAAGATGAGGGGCAGGTAGTCATCGACGGCGAGGATGGCCGTGACGAGCGTGAGCATGAGGAACGACGAGTAGATGCAGCCGTGCATGATGCCGGCGTAGCGGTCGTTCTTCACGCGGGAGGTGCCGGCGCCCATGGTGAGGGCGTTGGTGAGGCGCGCGCCGACATCGTTGAAGACGCCCTGCGGCTTGCCCAGCCGCCAGATGCGGGCACGCTGGACGAGGGCGCCGAGGATGATCGCGACGGAGGCCGCGAAGATGAAGTACATGATGATCGGCGTGTGGATGTTGTAGAACACCTGGCGCTGCGCCGATCCCGTGCGGGCGGTTTCGATGGCGGCGATGCCGCCGATGACCGCGAGCGGGATGACGAGGCCACCCAGGCTCACGTTGAAGCGGCCGCTCTTCGCGGGCCGGCTAGCCACGGAACTGTCCCCGAAGGTGGTTAGTCATCCTCTACGTCCCCTGTTACACACCGAGTGGGCTCGCCCCGGACAGGGCGGGGCCAAAGTGAGCGGATCCTACCCGATGCCCGGCCGACGCGCGAACCGGCGGGCGCGAAGGCGATGCCCGTTCAGCCCGGCGTCAGCCCGAGGGCGGCGATGATCGGCGGAAACGCTTCGATGGGCAGGGACTGGGAGATGAGGATATCCAGGTAGGCCAGGTTGAAGGCGGAGCTTTCGGGCAGCCCCAGGGGCGCGGCCAGGTTGCGCACGTAGGCCTGCGCGAGCGCTTCATCGGGGGTGCGGTCGCCGGTCGTGCTTTCGTATTTCGCGACCACGACGTCGGCGAAGGAGGGCGCGGCGGCGTTGCTACCGGGCAGAGCGCGGGTCACGCCGGGGCTCTTGAGCAGGCCCGGGCCCTCGGGGTAGCGGCGGCCGCTGTTCAGCATCGCGACGGCGAGGAGGTTGTATTCGCGGCCGAGGGTGGTCGTGCCCTGGCCCAGCTCGGGCATGGCGGCGAGCAGGTAGAGGTAGAGGAGGGTGTCGAAACCGGTCGCGGCGACCTCCTCGAAGCGGCCGTCGAAGCGGTCGCAATGGATGGCTTCGTGGGCGAGGACGGGCATGAGGTATTCGATGCGCTCGCCCTCGAGGTCGGCCCGGAGGCGGACGATGCGGGCGCCGTCGCTGGCGAAGGTGACGCGGGCGGCGAGGCCGGGCGCTTCCGGGATCTCGGCGAAGACGATGCGGCTGGCGGGCTTGCCCGTGCAGTTCCCGGTCCCCACGAGGGCATCGATGGCGGGCTCGGCGAAGGTGCCCGTGAGGGCGGCGAGGGCGGCGCGGGCCTTGGGCGCCGGCACCGTCGCGGGGAGGTTTTCGTAGCGGGCGACGGCGCGGGCGACGAGGTCGGCGGAGGCGCCGCGCTGCTTGAGGTGCGCCTCCAGGGCGGCGCGCATGGCCGCGGCGTCGCGGTCGGCGTCACGGAGGGGGGCGGTGGTCACCTGGGCGGCGAAGGCGGGGTTCGTGGGCGCGAGGGCGACCGAGGCGAAGACGGTCGCGACGCCGTCGAGCTCGCTCGCCACGGGAGCGGTGATGCGCCCCTCGGCCTTCGCCTGGAAGGCGCGCTTTTCGAGCCGCAGCTCAGTGCCATCGGGGACCAGGGCATCGACGTTGAGGGTGACGAGGCGGCTGTTCTCCTTCGCCTGCTCCGCCTTGCGCACGAGCACGCGCTTCGTCTGCCCGCCGCCGAGGTCGATGGCGAGTTCAAAGAAGGAGGCGAGGGGCACTTTCGCCTCGGCGAAGGCGGCGGTGCGGTCGAAGCGCACGGTGATGGTGGTGGAAAGGGTGGCGGCGCCGTCGCTGGTGATGTCGCGTTCGGCCTTCGCCTCGGCGATGCCGGGGAGGGGGCCTTCGGGTTTGCTGCCGCCGCCGCAGGCCAGGGCGGCGAAGGCGGCGAGGGCGGCGAGCAGGGGCACGGCGAGCGCCCGCCAACGGCGGCGAGGCGCGGCCATCGCGCGGGCCGTGCCCGTCCCGCGGCGGGACGGGCCGCCCGCGCCGGTCACCGCCCGTGGTACTCGGGCTTGCGCTTCTCGGCGAAGGCTTTCGGGCCTTCCTTGGCGTCGTCGGTGGTCATGAGGCGCGAAAGGAGCACGTCCTCGTAGGCGAGGCCATGGTCGAGGGGCATGTCCTGGCCGCGGAGGATCGCCTCCTTGGCCGTCTTCACCGCGAGCGGGCCGCGTTCGCAGATGAGGTTCGCGATCTGCAGGGCGCGGTCCATGAGCTCCTCGCGGGGGACGATGTGGGAGATGAGGCCGAGGCGGAAGGCGGTCTCGGCGTCCATCTGTTCGCCCGTGAGGATGAGGTAGTTCGCCCAGGCCTGGGGGATGGCGCGGGGCAGCCGCTGCGTGCCGCCGGCGCCGGGCATGATCGCCCAGCGCACCTCGGGCAGGCCGAAGCGGGCCTCGGGCACGGCGATGCGGATATCGCAGGCGAGGGCGAGCTCGAGGCCACCGGCCAGGCAATAGCCGTTGATCGCGGCGATGATCGGCTTGTAGATGGGCATGCGCTTGGGTAGCCGCCGAAGCCGGGCGGCGACGCCGAGAACTGGGCGCCGTCGAGGCCACAGCCGAGGTCCGCGCCGCGGAGAACATCGCCGACGCCAGGCGGATAGCTGGCGATGCGCCGACCATGTCGGCGAAGCGGTCAGGCGTTGCCGCCGTAGTCCTCGCTCGAGGTCGGTTGCCGATGTCGACCAGGCGTTCTTCGCGGGTGCCGATGGCGGAGCATCCGCGACCCGCCCTGCTTCTCCGGCACAGGTCGTTCCAGGGTCCGCATCCACCTGCAACCGATGGTGGAGCCAGAGCATACGCCCGCGATGAACTGGCGCGACCTTGCAGGCCAGTTCGCCCGATCAGCGGAAGCGGACGATGGAGCTGGCGGAACAGGCCTGCACGCTGGTGCTGCGCGCGCCGGGGCTGATGCAATGCGCGCCGTTCTGCTCGCCGGCGCGGGGCGTTCATGACGCCCGTGGCGGTGGTGCCGGGGTCGTTCTCGGACGGCTACTTCTGGAGCGGCGGCCCTACACGTTGTACTGCTGCGGCCTGGAGGCGCCGATCGCGCATCGCTTCCTTGACGCGGCCACGGAGGCGGTCGCGCCCGGCACGGTGGAGTACCGCGGATCTCGTGCTCGACGGTGGTGTTGCCTTCGGCGAGATCATCGAGGAGACCGCCGCGACGAGCTGAGCTGCTCGTGGTGACGGCGCCATCGGCCCGGCGGACGGCGCGGGCGATCACGGCGGCGAAAGAAGGACCGGGCTGCCAATGGCACATCATCGACGAGGCGGCGCGGATCGAGCGGCGGCCGGTGCCGGCCTGCGGTTCATAAACCTGGCCGAACGGCGGAGCGAGCCGGGCTGGAACGGGAACTGCTCGACGCGGACGGCGCCGCCGCGAAGGCCCGCCTGCGTCGCCGAGGCTCTGGCTACGAGCGCGGCGAGCGTACTCACCCTGCCCTTCAATCCGCCGATCACGACTATCCTGGCCGCCGCATGCTCCTGCCCAGACGGCGATGGGGTCGGCGACGGTGGTGGAAGCGCTGCTCGAGCGACGCGACTGGGGATGCCGGGGAACTGGCTGCGCCAGCGGCGTTCGACCTCGGAGGGGGCATCGGGGTCGAAGGCGACGTGCACGGCGGTGACGTCGCGGTAGACGCAGGCGCGGAGAGCCATGACGGTGGCCAGTACCATCTCCTCGACGGCACGGCGTGCTCGGGGCATCGCCGTGGGGGCGGATATCGAGCACGATGCCGGCGACGTGGAGGCGGCGCAGGCGGTGAGGAAGCGCTGATGCCCAGAGGGCGATCGTGCGAGGATGGGGAGGACATCGACGACCATCCACGCCATCCATGGAACTTCGTCGAGGACGATGATCATGACGACGAAGGTGCGGCGCAGCCGATGGCGCTGGATGATCGGTAGCGCTGCCAGCCTTCGTCCTTGTGTGATCCAGCGCTGCACCATGCCAACGACATGGGTGAAGGAGGAAGATCGCCGAGGCGTAGAGCGGGATGAGGCGTGGTGCTGGCCCCGAAGGCGACGAGGAGGAGGACGGGAGAACCCCGTGAGGGCGAGGATGCCGTAGCTGAAGACGAGCCGAAGCCGGGTTGCCGCGCTGGTGGAAGACGCGGGGCATGTAGCCATCGCGCGTTGAGGATGGCGCCGAGCATGGGGAAGCGTTGCAGGCGGGTGTTCGCTGGCGAGGAAGAGGATGCTGGCCGAAGAACTGGAGCGTGTAGTAGAAGAAGCGCGGCCGAAGACGTCGCCGATCTGCGACATCAAATTGCCTCTTTTGTCGCCGTGGACAGATGAGTGGCCGAAATGGTGGCGAGGAGGGTACCGAGGAAGAGGGCGCCGAGGTGATGAGGGCCATGGCCACCATCGTGGTGCCGGCGGGGCAGCGATTCGCGTTTGAAGGCGGAGACGCCGTTCGAGATCGCCTCCACGCCGGTGAGCGCCGTGCAGCCCTGGGCGAAGGCGCGGAGGATGAGGAACTGTGTCAGGCTCGCCTCGACGTGGACGTCGAGCGACTGGGCCCGGTGGCGAAGATGTTCGGGTCGTCGCCGAGGAGGACCCGCCGCCGGCGATGAGGGTGCCGCTGAGGATGAAGATGAAGCCGTAGGTCGATCGAGAAGGCCGTGCCCGGATTCGCGGATGCCGCGCAGGTTGCCCAGGGCGATGATCAGGACGAGGCCGGCGCGGCGAGCGGCACGGCCGTGGTGACACTCGAAGGCGGAGACGATCGCCTCCACGCAGGCGGCGATGGAGACGGCGACGGTGGCGACGTAGTCGATGAGGAGGGCGCTCGCGGCGAGGAGGCCAAGGCCAGTGCCCGAAGTTCTCGTGGGCGATGCGCAGGGCGCGCCGCTGGCCGGGTAGGCGCGAATGACCTGGCCGGTAGGAGACGACGACGATGCCGAGGAGGAGCACGATCGCGGCCGAGATGGGGAGGCGAGGCAGTCATCGAGCCGGAGCCGGCGAGCACGAGGATGAGGAGGATCTCCTGCGTGGCGTAGGCCGTGGAGGAGAGGGCATCGAGGAGATGGCGAGCGCGACCTCGCCGAGGACGCCCTCGGCAGGCGGGCGTTGGACATGCTCGTGCCGAGGAGGCACGCGGATGGCTGCATTGCCGAAGACTGGTGGTGCTCGAGGTGGTGGCCTCGAGGCGGCCGCTTTCGCTGCCGGGACGAGGCCGGCGTGCGGGAGTTCGACGCGGATGCGGCTGACGCGCCCGCGCGAGTCCATCACCGGCCCACTGCCACCTTGCCCATCGGTCGCCATCGAGGCACAGCCCTCCGCGGTAGTGGCAAACCGTACACCAAGTGAGTGCTGAGTGCTGAGGAGTTCCCGGTTCTCCCAGTTCCCGGTTCCTGCGGGCTACCCCGGGGGAGGACTCCCCGTGGGTTGCCCCCGCCTTGAGCCTCGAGCCTCGAACCTCGAGCCCCTTTTCTCCTTCCTCTTCTCCTTTCTCTTCCGTCAGGACCACGGACAGCGTCCGCAGGCCGCGGGTGCAGTAGTCGGTGGTGGAGGAGGCCGCCCCGAGGGTGGCGGTGGCGTAGAAGGGGCGGCGAGCCAGCCTTCGAGGCGGCGCAGGCGGCCGTAGGTGCCGGGCGAGGGGAGGGTGAGAGCGCGGCGGCGGCTTCGTCTTCGACCAGGAGGCCGGCCGCGAGGGCAGCGGGGAGGATGGCGTTGGTGGCGAACTCGATCGCGCTCGCGCGCCCTATGCCGGGGCACGCAGCGCGGCGATGCCGGCCAAGGAGGACGTGGCCGTGCGGGTTCGGCGCCGGGCCAGAGGCGTGCCCAGAGCGCGCCCGCGGCTTCGAGGCGGCGGCCGGGCGCGGCCATCGGGCGCAGCCCTGCGCTGCGCGCCACCGAGCGCGCGCCCGCCTCGAGCGCCGCCGGCCAGGAATACCACTGATCCGGCATGCCCGCGCGTTCGAGCAGGGCGGCCAGGAGGGAAACGGCGGGCGAGCGCGGCGAAGGGCGCAGCGCCGCGCTCCCACCGAGCACTTCGAGGCCGAGCTGGTGGAGGGCCCTGCCGGCCTGGCGGCCACTACCGGCTGCGCACGCGCCGCTTCATCCGCAGGCGGCGCAGGCCGAGGCGGTGAGGACTCCGGCGGGGCGCTTCGCCGCGCGCAGCGCGCAGGGAGGCGTGAAGGGCGGCGGAAAGGCCGCCTGCCCGGCGCGGGGAGGACCACCACGGGGATGGCGCGAGCGCTGGCGTGATGGGTGACGAGGGCGCCCGTGTCGTTCTGGGCGACGGCGTGGAGGACGACGCGGGCGGGTAGGCCAGGCCGCCGGCGGCATGACCGTGGGCGGCCCAGGCCGCTGGCGCGAAGGTGGAGTTCGACATCGCCGCGGAGGTCGCCGCCGGCGTCGAGGACGGCGCCGGTGAAATCGGCGCCGGCGCCGCCGCCGGGCACGCCGGGGAAGATGACGTGGGGAGGCGCGCATGTCCTCGAGGCGGAGGGTGGCGTTCGCCGGCGGCCCAGCGCGCGGCGAGGGCGGCCTCGTTCGCATCGAGGATGACGGCGGCGGCGGTACCGCCGCGAGCCGGCTCGCGGGGTGAAGGCTGGCGTCAGTGCGCTCGGCGAGGATGCGGAGCATGCGCACGCCCGCGCCGCGGGGGCGCAGCGGGGCCCGTCTCCCTGGCCTCGCTCACCGGTTCATGGCGGACGCCGAGGCGAGCGCGAAGGCGGCCTCGGGAGAGCCCAGCCGGGCGCGCAGGGAGGCGAGCATCTTCGGGGTGAGTTCCTCGGCCATGGCGGTCTCCGGGTTACACGGTTCCGCAGGCTAGCACGAAGGCGGCGGCGCGTGTAGGAATCTGGGAAGACCGCCAGGAGGCGCCCACGCTGGACCCGCTCGCCGCCCTCGCCGATGCCTATCCCGCCTGGTGGGTCGACCTCCTCGGCGAGCACAACCACGCCGGCGGGCGGAGGCGACGCAGTGGCTGCTGGAGCGCGCGGCTCGTCCGCGGGGCGGCGATGCTCGATGCGGGGGCGTTGTGGAGCGGCCGCGGGCGGCGGCGTCGCCGGCGGCGCGCGCGCGGTCGCGGTCGATGTCGTGGCCGATTTCCTCGCCGCGGGTCGGTGCTGGAAGGCGGGCGACGTCTTCGGTGACGGCGGACGCGCGCCGCTCGCCCTTCGCCGACGGCGCCTTCGCGAGCGTCTGGTGCCCGGAGAGCAGCATCTTCCCGCGCGGAGCTGATGCCGCGTGGCGCGGGCGGCGGACGCGACCCTCTGCCTCGGGTTGTAGCTTTTCCCGCGCCCATCAGGCTGTATACCGAGGTGTTCCTCGACGAATGGCCGAATAGCCGGCGGTCGCCTGCACCAGCTTCGTCGTTGGCCGAAGCACTGGCGACCATGCCGCTGCGAGGCCGAGCTCGTCGCCCGCCGCCCGCACCGAGGCGCGCCACGGCACGCGCGGCTACCTGCCAGCTCGACCACCTCAGCCTCGTCGCGATGTACGAACGGGGGTCGGTTGCACGCGCTGATGGTGTTGGAGAGATAAGAGAAAAGAGGAAGGAGAAAAGGGCGGGCGAGGAATGAGGAATGAGGAATGGGCGGGGCAACCCCGGGGTGGCAGGCCACCCTGCGGGTACGCCCCCGGGAAAGGGGAACCGGCACTACCGGCCCCGGGCGCGCGACCGCGCGCAACTCTCAAGCCTGAGCGTCAACGGCGGGCGGCGGGGTCGGGGCGGCGCGGGCGTGGGCCATGCCGGGCTGGTTGAGGCCGAGGCGGCCGGCGGCGTTCGCGTTCGAGGCGGACGAGGGCGGCGTGCACGGCGTCGTAATGCGCGGGCGATGCCGCCGTCGATGGGGTAGGTCCGATCGTGGAGGAGCGCCGGCGCTGAGAGCGGCCGAGGCGAACGAGGTGCCGTCGTGGCTGGTGAGGCGCACCTGCACGGTCACTTCGCGCCAGAGGGCGTCCGCGTCCTCACTCAGCCGGGCGTCTCCAGCCTCGGGGGGAGCGGGCCGGGGAGGGTGGCCGCGGGCGAGGGGATGAGGATGAAGCGCGCCTCCGGGAAAGCGGAACGGCAGGCGAAGGAGGGTCTCCAGCGCGAAGACTTCGCGGTCGAAAGCATCGACGGGGAGGTAGAGGAGCACGGTGAAGCGCGCGGGCAGGGGCGGCGCCCGCTGCGAGAGCCCCTCGACCGGCAGCTGTGCACGTGCTCGGCGGCGATGCCCATGGTGCCGAGCTCGTCGGCGAGCCGTGGGCATCGACCGAGGTGCACAGGCGGCGCGCCGCCGACTTGAGGCGCGGCCGAGGGCGTGTTCGGCCGAGGGCGATGAGGACGTCGGTCCCGACCCAGTGGATGACGACCTGGGCGGCGGCGCAGGCGACGAGGAGCGCCCGGCAGCTGAAGCGATCGAGGCGCTGGAGACCGTGTAGATGACGTCGGCGCGGAGGACGGCGGGGGGACCAGTCGGGCCCAGCCGAGGGGGTCCCGCCCCGGGTGGTGGGCGAAGCGGGCGTCCCAGCCGTGCTCCGCCTGCAGAGGCGCAGCGAGCATCGAGCCGCAGCGGAAGTAGCCGAGGATGAGGACGCGCGGCCGCCGCCGTTTGCGCGGCGGCTGCGCGCGGCGGCGGCGCGGCCGTCATCGGGTGTGACTGTGGCGAGGTCGGCGGCTTCGTGCCGGGGCGGTAGCGCGCGCCCGCGGGGACATCGGCGGCGACTGCGCGCGTGCGTCGACGACGGCGCCCTCACGACGATGCCGGGAGAGGATGGTGGCGCCGGTGCCGATGCGGGCGCTGGCGCCGATGCGCACGGGGCCATCGGCGAGGGCGCCGGGGCGGCGCCGGCGGCGCGCGCGCTCGTGAGCAGCGCGGCACGGGCTCGATCACGGCACCGGCACCGATTTCCACGGCGGCCGCGAGATCGAGGTGCGTTTCGCTGCCGAGGGCCGCGCGCGCGCCGATGGTGAGGTTCGCGAACGAGGCGGCGGCGTTGACGAGGGAAGCCGGCGATGGCCACCGGGGGCGATGCTTGCGCCGAAGGCACGGAGGATGGCGGCGTGACCATCGCGCGCGGTGGCGAGGGCGAGGACGGCGGGCGCGAGCCCTCGCGGGCGTACGCGCGCCGCAGCCGCCAGCTGCAGCAGGTGCAGCATCTCCGCAAACATGGAGCCAGTGTCTCGGCGCGGCGCGCGTGGAAGAAAGGGCGGAATTCGCTGGCGCAACGTTGGCCGGGGCGCGGCCAAGGTTTCCGGCCATGAGCAAGCACGCGCGCTGGTCCTGCTCTCGGGCGGGCTACCCGACGACGGTGGCCGCCCACGCCCTGCGCGAGGGCTGGGAGGTGCGCGCCCTGTGCATCGGCTACGGGCAGCGCCACGCGCGCGAGCTCGATTCGGCGAAGGCGGTGGCGGCGGCCCTGGGGGTGCCGCTGCAGGTCGCCGACGCGGCGTTTTACGGCGGGCTGGCGGCGCATTCGGCGCTCACGAGCGGCGCGCACGCCGTGCCCTCGGGCCGCGACCCGGAGGCGATGGCGGAGACGATCCCGGTGACGTACGTGCCGCTGCGGAACACCTTCTTCGTGACCGCGGCGGCGGCCGCCCTGGAGAGCTGGATGCTGGCGCGCATCGAGGAGGAGGGCGTGGACCCCGCCGGCCTGCGCGCGGCCGTGTTCGTGGGGGCGAACGCGATCGACTACTCGGGCTACCCGGACTGCCGGCCGGAGTTCTACGCGGCGCTGGAGACGGTGCTACGGCTGGGGAGCAAGCTGGGCAGCGCGTACGGCGTGGGCATCGGCATCGAGGCGCCGATCATCCGCATGTCGAAGGCGGAGATCGTGGCCCACGGGGTCGCGCTGGGGGCGCCGTTGCACCTCACCTGGAGCTGCTACGCGGGCGGCGCCGTGCCCTGCGGGACGTGTGATTCGTGCCTGCTGCGGGCAGCCGGCTTCGCCGAGGCGGGGGTCGCCGACCCGGCGCTGGCGGGCTGACTCAGACGTCCAGGTGTTCGCGGATGCGCCGGATCTGTTCGGCGTGCTGCTCGGCGTGTTCGGTATCGGCGAGGATGAGGTCCGCGACGGTGACGGCGCCGCGATCGGCGTGGACGCCTTCGCGCGTCCAGGCGGTGCGGTCGCAGTGGGCGATGATCTCGGCGGTCTGCCAGCGCATGAGCTCGAAGGAGGCGATGGCGCCGTCGGTATCGCGCCAGAGGGTCTGGAGGCGGCGCTTCCAGAGGTCCTGGTCGAAGCTTTCGAGGGTGGGGCGCTCCTCGGCGATGAGCCTGCGCAGCCGCACGCCGCCCACCATGTCGGCATCGGAGAGGTGGATGACGATGTCGCGGGTGGACCAGTCGTCGCCGGGGCGGCGGGCGTTCATCGCGCCGAAGGCCATGCCGCGGACGGCTTCGCGGATGAGCGCGGGGCCGCGCGTGTAGCGGTTGAAGAGGTCGAGGTATTCCGCCGGGATGCCGCGCACGCGGGGATTCTAGCGCCCGCGCGCGCTGTGGGCCCGGGTACCTCAGGCGGCGCGGTAGGTCGTGCCGCGGGCGTCGTGGGCGAGACTGCCGAAGCGGGCGAGGAAGGCGGACATCTCCACGGAGAGGCCGGAGAGGCCGCCGGCCATGGTCGCGAGCTCGCCGATCTGGGCGGAGATCTCCTGGACGCCGGCGGACGCCTCCTCGGTGGCGGCGGCGGACTGCTCGGAGCTGGTGGCGGCCACAGAGACGGCCCGGGCGGCACGTTCGCTGGCGGCGGCCATGCCTTCGGCGAGCCCGGCGAGGTCCCCGGCGACGCGCGCGACGTCGTCGATGATGCGCTGGAGCCCGCCCGCGCTGGCCTCCATGCGCTGGGCGGCCTCGCCGATGGCGTCGATCCCGGCGGAAACGTCGCCGACGCTCTGGACGATGCCGCCGAGGGCGGCGCCGGCATCGGCGGCGAGGTGGGCGCCGGCATCGACATCGCGCACGGAGGCGTCCATGGCGGTGACGGCTTTCATCGTGCCGCGCTGCACGGCGGTGATGAGCTCCTCGATTTCGCGCGTGGCGTCGCCGGTGCGCGAGGCGAGGGAGCGGACATTTTCGGCGACGACGGCGAAGCCGCGACCCTGATCGCCGGCGCGGGCGGCCTCGATCGCGGCGTTGAGGGCGAGGAGGTCGGTCTGGCGGGCGATATCGCCGATGACCTGGACGATGGCGCCGATCTCGTCGCCGCGGCGGCCGAGGGCCTCCACTTCGCGGGCGGTGGCGCGCACCGCGTCGCGGATAGTGTCCATGGCATCGACGGTCTTTTCGACGCTGGCCATGCCCGCCTGCACGATTTCGAGCGAGCGCTGGCCGGCGCCGGCGGCACCCTCGGCGGCGGTCTCGACGTGTTCGAGGGCGGTGCGGACGCCGGCGGCGGCGGCGCGCGCCTGTTCGACGCTGGCGAGCTGGGCATTCGCGCCATCGGCGACGCTGCCGGCGGCGCGGCCGAGCTCGCGGAGGTCGGTATCGAGGCTGACGACGGCGCTGCACTGGCCGCTGGCGCCCTCGGCGAGGTCCTGGATGACGCGGGCCATGGCGCTGGCGGCGGCATCGACCTGCACGCCGCCGTCGCGCATGGCGGTGGAGGCATCGACGAGGGCGGTGTTCGCTTCGACCAGGCGGACGAGGACGCCTTCGCTGATGTAGGTCTCGACGGCGAGGGTGACATCGAGGAGGAAGACCTTGGCGAAGGCGAGGAACGCGGCCTGCAGGTCGCGCCCCTTGAGCTTGCGCGCGAGGACTTCGTGGATGAGCTCTTCGTAGACGGCGTAGTTGCCGACGTTCCAGCGGGGCTCGACGTTGATGCGGGCGTGGACGGCGCCGACGCGGAGGCGGTGCTCGAAGTAGGCCGCATCGAAGTCGGCGCGGAGAAGGAGCTGGAGGTAGGCCTTCTGGGTCGCTTCGAGACCGGTGCGGGTGGCGCCCGCCTCGGCCATCTTCGCGGCCACGGCGGGGAAGGCGAAGGCGTGGTCGTAGAAGCGGCGCACGATCTCGTCCAGGTGGGGGGTGACGTGAGGGGCGGCGGCACGGATGCGGGCGGCGTCGCTTTCGCTGATGCGGTTCCAGCGAAGGCGGAGCGAGCGGTCTTCCGCGTCGAGGCCGAGAACGGTGCTGAGGGGAGTGGACATGGCGGCTCCTCGTGTTCCCGGCGGTATGGCGGGATGTTGTACGGGGATTGTTCGGAGCCAAAGCGGCGAATCGTGACGGGGATTCCCCTGTGGGGGGCGCGGGAAAACCCTTACAAACGGTATTCACCGGATGATTCTGCCTAAACTGCCATCGCTATGCCCCGTCAGCATAGACAGGGTTCGAGATAGTCCAAAATGGCGGCGGAGGGGACCTACCAGGCCCAGCCCTGGAACGCCCATTCGATGAGCGCGATCGCGTCCGGGGTGCGAAAGAGGTCGTTGAGGAGCACGACGATGACGCGGTGGCCGCCGCGCGTGGCGGTGACGACGAAGGTGCGGCCGGCCTCCTCGGTGTAGCCGGTCTTCACGCCGTCCACGCCCTCGGTGTAGTTGAGCAGCGGGTTCAGGTTGTAGAGCGGCAGCTCGCGCGTGCCGCGGGCGGTGTAGCTCTCGGTGGCGACGATCGCGCGGAAATCGGGGAGGCTCATGGCGTAGCGGGTGAGGAGGGCGAGGTCGCGCGCGGTGCTGAGGTGGCCGGGAGCCTCAAGCCCGTGGGCGTTGACGAAGTGCGTGCCACCGAGCCCGAGCCGGGCGGCGAGCGCATTCAGGCGGGCGGCGAAGGGCTCCTGGCCGCCGTCGATGGCGGTCGCGAGCGCCTCGGCGGCATCGTTGCCCGAGGCGAGGAGCAGGCCGTACAGCAGCTCGCGGCCGAGGAAGACGTCGCCGGGCTCGAGGCCCATGCTCTGGCTGTCCTCCAGCCACTGACGTTCGAGGTCGGGGTGGGCCTCGACGGGCGTCTCGAGGTAGCCGGCTTCGATGACGGCGACGGCGGTGGCGATCTTCGTGAGGCTGGCCGGGGGCAGCGGCAGGTCCGGCTGGTGGGCGAAAAGCACGGCGCCCGAGGCTTCATCCATGACGATGGCGGCGGCGGCGGAGATGGCCGGCGGCGGCAGGCCGCGGCTCGCGGGGGGGAGGCCCCAGGGGACGGGCGGGGGCAGGAGGGGGCGCATGGGCTCGGGGTCGATGCGCGGCAGGGCGGGCATGGCCGTGGCGGCGACCAGGGGCGCGGGGAGCACGGCGCTCGCCCCGGCCGCCGGCGATGGAGAAGACGCGGCGGGTGCGGACGAGGCACCGCCAGAGCAACCCGCGAGCACGAACGCGGCAGCGGCGGCTATCAGGAAAGGGCGGCCCACGACTGCCAGCGTAACGCGCCGGGGCGTATCCCCGCGGCGGCGGACGGGGGTGCGGATGCTGCGGCGGCGTACGCGGGTGAAGGCGCACTTCCCCCGGATTAGCACTCTGGCTGCTACACTGCCAAGTGATGGCGGCCCAACAGCGTGACCTCTACGACGTGCTCGGCGTGCAGCGCTCCGCGAGCCCGGATGAGCTGAAAAAGGCGTTCCGGAAGCTCGCGATGGAGTACCACCCGGACCGCAACCAGGCGCCCGACGCGGCGGAGCGGTTCAAGGAGATCAACCACGCGTACGAGGTCCTTTCGGACCCGAACAAGCGCACCGCCTATGACCGGTACGGCCACTCCGCCGTCGATGGTTCGGGTGCGGGGCAGGGGTTCGAGGGGTTCGGGGGCGGCTTCGAGGGCTTCGGCGATATCTTCGACGCGTTCTTCGGGGGGGCGTCACGCGGCGGACGGCGGCGGCGCGGGCCGGCGCGCGGGGCGGACCTGCGCTACAACCTGCGGGTCTCCTTCGAGGAAGCGGCCTTCGGCACGGAGAAGGAGATCGAGTTCAACCGGCCGGAGCGCTGCGAGCGCTGCGCGGGCAAGGGCGCGGAGCCGGGCACGGAACTCATCACCTGCCCCGATTGCAGTGGCGCGGGCGAGATCCGGCGGGCGCAGCAGAGCATCTTCGGGCAGTTCGTGAACGTCGCGACCTGCGGGCGGTGCCAGGGCGAGGGCCGCATCGTCGAAAACCCGTGCACCCAGTGCCGGGGGAGCGGGCGCGAGAAGAAGGCGCGGCGCATCTCCGTGAAGATCCCGGGCGGCATCGATGACGGCGCCCAGATCCGGCTCACGGGCGAAGGCGAAGCGGGCAGCCGGGGCGGCGAATACGGAAGCCTCTACGTGGCCGTGAGCGTGGCCGCGCACGCGAAGTTCGAACGCGTCGAGGACCACATCCTGCTGGAGCAGCCGGTGAACCTGGCGCAGGCGGCGCTGGGGGCGCGCATCACCATCCCCACGCTCGATGGCGACATGGAGTTCGAAGTCCCGGCGGGCACGCAGAGCGGCGAGGAGTTCGTCATTCGCAACAAGGGCGTGCCGCACCTGCGGGGGGGCGGCCGCGGCGACATGGTCGTGCGCGTGCACGCCGTCGTGCCCGAGGAGCTCACGGACGCCCAGCGCGCGCTGCTGGAGCAGCTCGCGGAGACGATGGGCACGCCCGTGTTGCCGAAGGGGAAGAGCAAGGGCCTCTTCGAACGGCTGCGCGACGCGGTCGCGGGCGGCTAATCACCCTTCCCTTCGGCACGAAGCGGGGCGTTACTGGCGTTTGCGCGCGCCCCGGAACCAGGCATCCTCGGCCTCGAAACGGGCGGCGTTCCAGCTGAGGGCGGCGTTGAGGCCCTGTTCGCCGCGGATGCGGTTGTACTCGGTGATCTCGGGCGAGGAGCCCGGGCTGGCGAGCGCGATCGCTTCCAATTCGAGCGAGCGTTCGAGGACCTGGCGGATGCCCATCTGCTCGTAGGCCATGTTCACGAGCTTCTTGTTGTATTCGACCGTGGGCGCGGGGAGCTTGGCGATGGTGAGGGCCATCGCGCGCACGGCCTCCTCGAGCTGGTCGCGGGGGACGACCTGGTTCACGAGCCCGAGGCGATGGGCCTCCTGGGCGTCGATCAGGTTGCCGGTGTAGAGGAGTTCGCGCGCCTTCGAAGGGCCGATCATCCAGGGCCAGAC
Source organism: Dehalococcoidia bacterium (assembly GCA_046328225.1). Taxonomy (GTDB): domain Bacteria; phylum Chloroflexota; class Dehalococcoidia; order Tepidiformales; family Tepidiformaceae; genus Amarobacillus. The sequence continues at coordinate 35,760 of JAXLWZ010000007.1, forward strand.
GGCGGGGACGTACGGCCCGCCGGTGCGGATTTCGGGGGCGCCGAACATGGCGTCGTCGGAGGCGATGCGAAGGTCGCAGAAGGTCGCCGTGGCACAGCCGCCGGCGATGCAGAAGCCGTGAATCTGGGCGATGATCGGCTTCGGGTTGTTCCAGAAGACGTCCCACCAGGCGGAGGCGCTGAAGCCTTTGCCGTGCATGAAGCGCGAGCGCACGGTGTAGGCATCGGAGGGGCCGCCGCCCCCGCCGCCGCTGAGGTCGAAGCCGGCGCTGAAGGCACGGCCGTTAGCGCGGAGGACGATGACGCGGATGGCGTCGTCGCCCCAGCCGGCGTCCTCGAGGGCGTCGCGCACCTCGAGCTGGAGGTCGTTGGAGAGGGCGTTGACCTTCTCGGGCCGGTTGAGAGTGACGTAGGCGATGGGGCCTTGCTTTTCGTATTCGATGGTGGAGTAGGTCACGAAACGCTCCCGTGCGAGTGATTCGGGGACGGTGCGTATCCTACGCCGCGGCCGGTGCGGTGGCGCGTATCAGGACGAAGGGAGCCTGGCCCAGAGCGGTTCGAGGTCGATAGCGAGGCCGGGGAATGCGGCCGCTTCGAGCCGCGGGCCGGCCCGTTCGCCGTCGCGGGTGGCGTCGAAGCACTCCGCGGAGCGCGCCGCGGGGTCGATGAGCCAGCAGACGGCCACGCCGTTCGCGCGCATGCGGCGGCACTTTTCGCGCTGCGAGGCGGCGCTTTCGCGGGGCGAACGGATCTCGATAGCGAGCGACGGCGGGAGCGCGCGGTCACCCTCGGCCAGCGGCCTCCCGGGCGCCCAGTACACGAGGTCGGGCACGAGGTACCCGTGGCCTTCGAACCAGATGTGGACTTCGGTCGCGGCGTGGGCGTTCATCGCCCGGGTGTACTGGTCCAGGACGGCCGCGAGGTACAGCTGCACGATACCGTGAGGGATCCGGGACACGGCCTTTTGTACCACAACGCCGTCCCACCACTGCAGGTAGGGCCGCTGCTCCGGCAATGCCTCGAACGCGGCGAGCGTCATGCGCCGGCCGTGGTAGGGCGACCGCGCGGGTGCATCCGTTTCGAGCGAGGACGGCCGGGCTGCCATGCATCCAGTATAGGCGGCCCGGCTGCCCGCCGGGACTCAGGCGGTGTAGGGCTTGATCGCCTCGGCGTAGTGCTGCAGGCGCGGGAGCGTCTCGCTCGCGGGCGCGGGCGGGAGGGTCAGGAGCACGCGTTCGACGCCGAGCGCCTGCCACTGCTCGATGAGCTCGGGGCGGGGGACGGCGCCGAAGAGGGTCACCGGGATGGTGCCGCGGCCGGCGGCTTTGGCCATCGCCTGGAGTTCGGCCATGCGCGCGGCCAGGCGGTCGCTGCCGCGGCCGACGATGGGCAGCCAGCCGTCGCCGTATTCGACCACGCGCTCGAGGGTGCGGGGGCCATCGCCGCCGATGAGCACGGGCGGGTGGGGCGATTGCGCGGGCTTGGGCCAGCTCCAGATGGGGTCGAAATCGACGTGCCGGCCGTGGAATTCGGCCTCGTCCTTCGTCCAGATCTCCTTCATGGCGAGGACGCGTTCGCGCATGATCTTCCAGCGCAGGGACGGCTTCGTGCCGTGGTTCTCCATCTCCTCCAGGTTCCAGCCGCCGCCGATGCCGAAGAGCACGCGCCCGCCGCTGAGGTGGTCGACGCTGGCGACCTCCTTGGCGAGGGTGATGGGGTCGCGTTCGACCACGAGGCAGATGCCAGGGCCGACCTTGAGGCTCTTCGTGACGGCGGCGACGGCGGCCATCGCGACGAAGGGGTCGAGCGTGTGGGAGTACTCCATGGGCAGGTTCGGGCCACCGGGCCAAGGCGAACGGCGGCTCGTGGGGATGTGCGTGTGCTCGGGGAAGAGGAGGGATTCGAAGCCGAGGTCCTCGGCGGCGCGGCCGAGCTCGGTCACGGGGATGGCGTAATCGGTGGGGAACATGCTCAGGCCGAACTTCATGGCGCTGCCTCCGGGGTGGTGGCGATTCTACGCGGCGATGGCGGCATGTGCCGGGAACAGCGAGGCCCCCGCGTGATGGCGGGGGCCCGTGGTGTGCGAACGTGCGGCGCGAACTACATCTGCGGTTCGGGGGCGCGCGTGGGGTCCTTGATTTCGGCGAGGAAGTAGCCGGCGACGGAGCAGACGACGCCGATGCCGAGGAAGACGGCGGTGATGATGGTCATGGCGTCGCGCAGGTTGTCCTGCCCTTCGGTATCGACGCCGCGGAGGATGTTGAAGGTGATGACGACGCCCGCGAGGACGAAGGCGACGGCGCCGAGGGCGGCGAGCTCGCTCTTGTTGCGGGCGAAGAGGTAGCCGAGGGCGACGCCGGAGACGGCCATGGGCACGAGCGCGGCGGCGATGACCCAGTCGCGGTGGGTTTCCCAGGCCGCGCGCGTCTGGATCATCATCGCGGTCAGGCCGAGGGCGAGGAGCAGCCCGGCGATGAGGCCGGCATTGCGCTTGAGGAGCTGCGCGCGGGTCTCGGCCGGGGGCTCGGGCATGCGGCTGCGGTCGTGGAGGTAGGCGCCGCTCTTGTCGGTTTCGACGGGTGCTTTCGCGGTGAGATTGGCCATGCTGTCCCTCCCCGGCGAGGCCGGGCGGATGGTGAAGTTCGGCGCCAATCATCCGGCGCGACGGCATCGCCCGCAACCGGCGCGGGTGCCGTAGGCTAGCGGGATGGCGCTTTCGCTGACGCGTGATGGCGATGTGGTGGTGGTGGAGGGCGCGGCGGACGCCGCCGCCGGGGAGCTTCGCGCCGCGCTGGACGCGCTGACCGGCGGCTACGAGACGCGCTGCGTGGTATTGGCGCTCGCCGGGGACGGAGCCGGCGAAAGCGATGCCGCGTGGCTGGCGCGCTGGTTTCCGGTGCCCGTGATGGCGGCGGTCGAGGGCGGCATCACGGGGACGGCGGTTGCGCTGGCGATGGCGGCGGACATCCGGGTCGCGGCGCGGGAGGCCTCGGTTGTCTTGCCCGGCGAATTCCCGGGGGAGCTGGCGGAGCGCGCTAACGCGATCGTGGGCGAAGCGCGCGGGATGCTGACGGCTTCGGAGGCGTTCGCGCGGGGGGTTGTCTCGGCGCTGACGGAGCCGGGGGGAGCGTTGGCGGAGGCGTTGCACATCGCGCGCGTCATCGCCGGGAGGGGGCCGATCGCGACCCGGCTGGGCAAGGAAGCGGTGTGGCGAGGGCTGCCGCAGCCATTGGAGCAGGCGTTGCGGTTCGAGACCGATTTGACCTTGCTCCTGCAGACCACGAAAGATCGCGCCGAGGGCGTGCGAGCATTCCTCGAAAAGCGCGCACCGGTGTTCACGGGGGAGTAACGAATGTTTGTGCTCTTGGAAGAGCCGGAGGCATGGTCGCTGATGATGGTGACCAGCGCCGTCGCCATCGATAACGCGGACATCTCGGAAGAGGCGAAAGAGCTGATCCGGCGCTGGCGCTCGGACCGGCCGGAGGGCAGCCCCGAGATCGCGAAGCTCACGGACGACCTGAACAAGGCGATGAACAAGCACCTCGATGCGAAGTTCCAGCGCCGCGTGAAGTCCCGCGGCTGGTACGAAACGGTCAAGCAGTAGGCGAGGGGACGACGATGGAAGTGAAGTTCAGCGACGACGAACTCGCCGAGGCCCTGACGGTAATCATCAACCGCATCGCCGAAGAGGCGGGGTTGAGCGACAAGGACCGCGCCATGCTCAAGCGCTGGCGCTCCTCGAAGATGAAGCTCGGCAGCGACGACATGTTCGACTACGTGCACAAGGCGAACGAGGACTTCGCCCGCGGCATCGTGCGGCGGGAGCGCTCGCAGATTCGCAAGCCGGACTGGGCCGACTAGCCGGGAAGGCGGCGGGCGCGCACGAGGAGGGCGAAGGGGCGGTTCGCCTCGATCGCCCACTCGGGGTGGGCCTGGAGCATGGCGGGCGTGGGCATCGGCTCGAGCACGCGCTCGATGGCGAAGCCGGCATCGATGAGCCCGTTGAGCTGCGTCGACACCATGCGGTGGTGTTTGCGCACGCCCTCGACGATCCAGTGCTCGGTGCGTTCGCCTTCGTCGCCGTAGCGGGTGAGGCCCCAGGTGGGCGTCGCGGCGGGTGAGGGTTCGAGCCAGCCGGCGGCCGTGGCGCGGCTGAGGTAGACCGGGTGCTCGGTCGAGTAAACGAAGAGGCCGCCGGGCGCGATCCAGCGGGCGAGCTCGCGGCAGAGCCGTCCCCAATCGGCGACGTAGTGCACGGCCAGGGAGCTGACGGCCAGGTCGAAGCTGCCGGGGGCGAAGGCGAGCCGTTCGATGGCGGCGCGAACGAGATCGAGGCGCGGGTGCGCGCGATGGCGGCGCGCCTCCGCGAGCATGCGCGCCGAGAGGTCGGCGGCGACGACGCGCGCGGCCCCGGCGGCGGCGAGATGGTGCGCGAGCTGGCCTACGCCGCAGCCGAGGTCGAGCACGCGCAGGCCGTTTGCGGGGGGCAGGAGCGACATGAAGGCGGCGTGCTCGTAGGCGCCGGTCCAGCCTTCGCCGAAGCGGGGGAGGCGGGCATAGCCGGCGAAGAAGGCCGCGTCGTCGTAGATGTTCTGGGGCGCGCTCATGGCACGAGCGTAGGCGAGGCGGGGCCAGGCGCGCCATAACGGCGGCTTCTCGTGAACTTCATGCGCGCCACGGTGACGGCGCCGGATTCGGCCCACTACACTGCGGGGCGGTGACGCGGGGTATATCAATTCCATTGCGGCGGGAGCCGTCGCCGTTGCGTGCGCGGCTCGATTCGCTGACGGGTCTGCGGTTCTTCGCGGCCTATTTCGTGCTGCTCCACCACGTGACGAACTTCGCGCGCCTGCCCGTGCTCGTGCACTTCGAGGGGTTCGGCGCCACGGGCGTGACGTTCTTCTTCGTGCTCTCGGGGTTCGTCCTCACCTGGTCGTTCCGGGCATCGGATGCGCCGAAGCCGTTCTACTGGCGGCGATTCGCGCGCATCGTGCCGTTGCACATGCTGACGACGCTGCTGGCGCTGCCCGTATTCTATTCGATGCAGGGCAACGCGGTGGCGTGGGGCCCGGTGCTGCTTTCGCTGGGGCTGTTGCAGGCGTGGGTGGTGGTGCCCTCGGTGTACTTCGCGGGCAACCCGGCGGCGTGGTCGCTCTCCTGTGAGGCGTTCTTCTACGCGCTCCATCCGCTGGCCATCCGGCGGGTGCTGGCAGCGCGGACGCTGCCGCTGGCGGCGGCGGGCGCGGGCGTGCTCATCGCGATGGCGGCCACGGCGCAGGTGGCGACGGGCTGGCCAGGCGAAATCACGGGCTGGCTGCTGTACATCGCGCCCCCGTTCCGGCTGGGCGAATTCGCGCTCGGGGTGCTGCTGGCGGTACTCGTGCAGCGGGGGTATCGCGCGCCCATCGGGCTCATCCCGGCGGCGGCGCTGACGGGCCTCTGGTTCGTGCTCACCTACATCGTCTTCCCGCGAACGCTGCCCACCGGGCCGCTCGCGATGACGGGCAGCGCCGGGTACGCGGTGCTGCCGCTGCTCTACGGGCTCACGATCGTGGCGGCGGCCGACCTCGACCTGGATGCGCGGGCGTCGTTCCTGCGCTGGCGGCCGATGGTGCGGCTGGGCGAGTGGTCGTACGCGCTCTACCTCGTGCACGCGACCGTCATCTACACGCTCATCGAACTCTTCGGCACGCACTACCGCGCGGTGTGGTCGAACCTCGGCTGGCTGGCGCTGGCGAGCGGCCTTTCGATCGCGGCGAGCGCGGTGCTGTATCAGCTGGTGGAGCACCCGCTGGAGCGCTGGCTGCGCGCCCACGAGCCGGGCAAGAGCACGAAGCCGCCGGTCATTCCCGCCTCGGTCGAAGCGGCCTGAGGGTCCGGCGGGCGCTCAAGCCGGAGGGCATTCCCACAGTCCGGGCGCTTAACGCCCGCTCCGCGTGAACGCGCTGGCCGCGACGGAGGCCGCGCCGGCCACGCCCAGTGCTCCCAGCACGACAACGACGAGTTCGTACCAGCCGGCCGTGTGCGCGGGCGTGCCGCTGCCGGTCCCCGGGGGTGCGGGCGTGACCGTTACCGTCACGGGCGGGGTGACGCTGCCCACGCTCACGGGCGGGAGGGCGGTGCAAACCTCGGGCGAATAGGGGCCGGTCTCGCCGGCGATGACGGTGCGCACGCGATAGCAGCGCTGGGTGCTCGCGGATTCGGCCGCGGGGGCGGAATCGCCGGCGCTGGCACGGCCGCCGGTGGCCGCGGAGGCGGGCACCGTCGCGAACTGGCTCCATTCGCGCGCCGCCGAACCGCGCGGGACGATCGCGCGCTGCACTTCGAACACGCCCGTGAAGCCGTTCGCCACCTGCCAGCTCACGGCGATCTCATCCGGTGGGCGGCGATCGAGCGGGAGCGGGACATTGTTGACATCGAGCGGGTGGGCCGTGACGGTGACGCGGAGGTCGGTGGGAGCGGGCCACGGTGTGCCCGCGGGCCCGGGCGTCGGGCTGCCGGCGCGGGGAGTGATGCCGGGCGTGACCGTCGACGCGGGGGTCAACACGGCCGTCGGCGTCGGTGACGGTGGGGGCGTCTGTGCGCGGACGGCGGTCGCGGTCGCGACCAGGACGAGCGCGCCGAACGCCGGCAAGGCGGCCAGCGCGATTCGCTGCAGAGCGGACATGGCGGGTCTCCTCTCGTGGTCGGGATCCTAAACGCCGCGGGCGAGGCGAAGGTTCCGGTGGGTGGGAGAAAAGAGAAATGAGGAAGGAGAAAAGGGGGCGCGAGGCCCGAGCCTCGAGGCGACGGTTGGGACGGAACGCTCGTTAGGAATAGCTCAAATACTTGTGAACTTTCGCGGATAAATCGCGGGGTGGTTGTCGAAACGGTGTGGTGCAGGGATGGTATCGACGACGTCTATGGTGTGCATCAAGGTGAAGGAGACCCCATGTCCGCCGTCCCGACGGTAATCCTCCGCGAGCATACGGCTGGCTGGGAGGCGGTGGGCGCGAATTCGCCCGCGGGACTGCTGTTCGCATCGCTGGGCGACGCGCGCGAGCTGGCGTTCGCGTGGGCGCGGGAGAACCGGCCGGCGCGGGTGGTCATCCACCAGCCCGGGTTCGAGCCGGTGCACGTCACCTTCGCCGCCGCCTGAGGGGCCGCCGGGGCGCTATAGCGGGCGGCGATGGACGACCGTGGCGCGGGCCTGCTGAATGGGGGTGACGCGCATGGTGTCGATGTTCACGTGCGGCGGGCGAGTCACGGCCCAGGCGATACAATCGGCGATGTCCTCGGCGACGAGCGGGTCGACGCCGGCGTAGACGTTCGCCGCGCGGGCTTCATCGCCATCGAAACGGACCAGGCTGAACTCGGTCTCGACCATTCCGGGGTCGATCTCCGTGACGCGGATGGGCTTGCCCAGGAGCTCCAGGCGGAGGGTCTCGGTGATGGCGACGACGCCGTGCTTGACGCTCGTGTAGCCGGCGCCGCCGGGGTACGCCTCCAGGCCGGCGATGGAGCCGATGTTCACGATGTGGCCGGCGCCGGAGGCTTCGAGCAGGGGCAGGGCGGCGCGGGTCATGAGCATCAGGCCGAAGACGTTCGCCTCCCACATCGTCCGCCAGCGCTCGTCGACGGACTCGGCGACGGGGTCGAGACCGAGCGCGCCGCCGGCGTTGTTCACGAGCACATTCAGGCGCGGGAGCGCGGCGGCGAACGCCTCGACGCTCGCGCGGTTGGTGACATCGAGGGCGATGGCGCGGCCGCCGATTTCCGCGGCGATGGCTTCCAGGCGATCGAGGCGGCGCGCGCCGAGGACGACATCGAACCCGGCGGCGGCGAGGGCGCGCGCGGCGGCGGCGCCGATACCGGAGCTCGCACCGGTGACGGCGGCGACGGGACGGGAGCCATCGGGGAGGGCGGGGGCGGTGTAGGTCATGGGCGCCAGTGTAGGGCCGGTCCGGGCTTCGCGATGGTGGCAAGCGTCAGCGCCAGGCGGTGTCGTCCTCGGCGGCCGGGGGGTGGGCGGCGGTGTGCTTGACGAAGGTCTGGCCTTCGAGGAACCAGCGGCGGTCCTCGAAGGCGCGGCGGAGGTGTTCGAGCGCGGGCGTGGCATCGAGCGCGACGGTGAGGGCGCCGTCGGTCTCGGCGTGGAGGGCGGCGCGTTCGGCCATCCACACCTCGAGGCCGCGGCCCGCGTAGCCCGGCGCGACCACGGGCGGGCGCACGCGCGCGAGCCCGCGGCCGTTTTCGCGCACGGAGACGGCGCCAACGACGCGGTCGCCATCGGCGAGGACGAACCAGCCCGGGCGGCGCCCCTGGGTAAAGGGCCAGGGGTCCTCGCCGGTGAGGGCGGCGATGGCATCGGCGTCCTCGCGGCGCTGTTCGCGCACGGTGAGGAGCGGCAGGCGGCGCTCCATCGTGACCATGAGCGGACCGCCAGAAACGGCCGGGGCGCGCCCCACGGGGGTGTAGCCATGGCGGCGAAAGAGGTCCTCCAGCAGGGTGCCGTCGGGCGCGGCGATGCGCGCGTAGCGGATGCCGTGCTCTTGCAGCGTGCGTTCGACGCCGCGCAGGAGGGCGCGCCCGGCGCCGGGGATGCCCGAGGCGAGGAGGTCGATGGTGGCGATACCGTCCTCGGCGCGCCAGCGGGCGACGGCGGCGAGCCTTCGGCCGGCATCGGCGACGAGCAGCCGGTGGCCGGTCTGGGCGAGCAGGGCGAGGCCGCGGGCGGCGGCTTCGGCGGCCTCGGGGTATTCGGATTCGCTCCCCGCGAAGGCGGCGCGAAGGATGGCGTCGCCGGCCGGGGCATCCTCCGCGGCGAAACCCCGGACGATGAAATCGCCGCCGCGCAGGGTCATCCCACCACCGGTTCGAGGAATTCGATGCGGTTACCGAAGGGGTCGAAGGCGTAGAAGCGGCGGTAGCCGGGGAGTTCGCGGTCAAGCTGGATGCGCACGTTCGCGGCCTCGAGGCGGGCGCGGAGGGCATCGAGTTCGTCCGTGAGGAGGGCCGGGTGGCGCTTGCTCACGGCGACGGTCTCTTCGACCCCGCAGTGGATCTCCTGGGAGCCGCAGCGGAACCAGCAGCCGCCACGGTCGGCGAGGGTCGCGGGCTTGGGCACTTCGGGCAGCCCGAGGAGGGCGCCGTAGAAGGCACGGGCCGTGTCCTCGCCGCCGGGGGTAATCGCGACCTGGACGTGCGCGATGCCATGGATCATGGAATCAGTGTACGAGTTCCCGGTTCCCAGTTCCCGGTTCCCAGGCGTGCTGAGTGCTTGCGCGGGGTGGGTAGAATCGCGGCACACACTCTTTTTCGTTGAGGTTCCCCAGATTGACGACGGTTGAACGGCCGCCCTATCGCATCGTGGGCACGCGGCCTATCCGGCATGACGGCATCGACAAGGTGACGGGGCGGGCGAAGTACGCGAACGACGTACAGATTCCCGGGCACCTGCACGCGCGCTTCCTGCGTTCGCCGCACGCGCACGCGCGCATCCTTTCGATCGATACGAGCAGGGCGGAGGCGCTGCCCGGGGTGTTCGCGGTGGTGACGGGGAAGGATTTCCCGGAGGTCTCGGCGGTGCTGCGCGAGCAGACCGAGGGGGCGATGGCGAACATGGGGCTGCTGAGCCGCCACATCATGGCGCGCGACAAGGCGTGGTTCCGGGGGCACGCGGTGGCGGCGGTGGCGGCGGATTCGCCACACCGCGCGGAGGAGGCGCTGAAGCTCATCGACGTGCGCTACGAGGTGTTGCCGCCGGTGCTGGACGCGCTGGAGGCGATGAAGGCGGACGCGCCCATCGTCATCGACGGGCTGGTCACGAACACGAGCCGCACGACGCGCGCGGGCGGCATCCTCGGCCCGGGCGAGGATGGCCCGCAATCGAACATCGCGACGACCTTCGTGATGGAGCTGGGGGACCTCGCGAACGGCTTCGAGGAGGCGGACATCATCCTCGAGCGCGACTACCACACGACGGCGGCGCACCAGGGGTACATCGAACCGCAGGCGGCGACGGCGTTCTGGAGCACGGATCACCAGCTCACGATCTGGACCTCGACGCAGGGGCCGTTCGCGGTGCGCGATAACACGGCGGCCATCCTCAAGCTCTCGCCGGGGCAGGTGAAGGTGGTGCCCGCGGAGATCGGCGGCGGCTTCGGCGCGAAGCTGAACATCACGATCGAGCCGGTGGCGGCGTTGCTGGCGATGAAGTGCGGCCGCCCCGTGAAGCTCGCGGTGAGCCGCCTGGAGGTGTTCGAGGCGATGGGGCCGGCTTCGCCCGCGTACGTGCACCTGCGCATGGGCATCACGAACGAAGGGCGCATCACGGCGGCGGAAACGAAGCTCATCTTCGAGGCCGGCGCCATCCCGGGGTCGCCGGTGCCGGGTGCGGCGAACTGCATGTTCTCGCCGTACAACATCGCGAACGGGCGCATCGAGGGCATCGATGTGGTGGTGAACAAGCCGAAGACGCTCTCGTACCGGGCGCCGGGCGCGCCCTCGGGGGCGTACGCGGTCGAACAGATGCTGGACGAGTTCGCGGCGATGCTGGGCAAGGACCCGATCGAGCTGCGGCTGCTGAACGCGGCGCACGAAGGCGACCGGCGCATCAACGGTGTGGCCTGCGGTTCGATGGGCTTCCAGGAGACGCTGGAAGCGGCCGCGGCCACGGACCACTACCGTTCGCCGATCGAAGGGCCATGGCGCGGACGGGGCGTCGCGGCCGGGTTCTGGGGGAACGCGACGGGGCCGGCTTCGGTCATCGCCGGGCTGCTGCCGGACGGCCGCGTGAGCTACATCGAAGGGTCGGTTGACATCGGCGGGACGCGCACGACCGCGGCGATGATGTTCGCCGAGGCGGTGGGCATGCCGGTGACGGACGTGCGGCCCTCGGTGGCGGACACGGACTCCATCGGCTTCACCTCGAACACGGGCGGGAGCAGCGTGACCTTCAAGCAGGGGTGGGCGGCCTACGAAGCCGCGCAGGACCTCAAGCGCCAGCTCATCGAACGCGCGGCGAAGACGTGGGACGTCGCCATCGACCGCGTGCGCTACGAGGCCGGGGTCTGCACGAACCTTGACGACGAGACGAAGACGCTCACGACGAAGCAGATCGCGGCGCGCATGAACGGCACGGGCGGGCCGATCATCGGGCATGCGACGGTGGTGCCGCGCGGCGTCGCGGGCGGCTTCGCGGTGCACATCGCGGATGTCGAGGTCGACCCGGCGACGGGGAAGGTGACGCTCGCGCGGTACAGCTGCGTGCAGGATGTGGGCACGGCGATTCATCCAAGTTATGTCGAGGGCCAGATGCAGGGCGGCGCTGCCCAGGGCATCGGCTGGGCGATCAACGAGGAGTACGTCTACAACGCGGAGGGGCGGATGGAGAACAGCAGCTTCCTCGATTACCGCATGCCCACGGCGCTCGACCTGCCTCCGATCGAGACGCACCTGGTGGAGGTGCCGAATCCGGGGCATCCGTTCGGGGTGCGGGGCGTGGGCGAGGCGGCGTTCGTGCCGCCGTTGCCGGCGATGGCGAACGCGGTCGCGCACGCGCTGGGCACGCGCATGTACGACCTGCCGATGAGCCCCCGGCGCGTGCTCGAAGCGCTCGCCCGGCAGTGATGCCCGCGCGGGGCCGGTGATGGCGACGGTGTTCGTCTCGCAGGTGCTGCGCCCGTTCGTGCCCGGCCGTTCGGTGGAGGTGCCGGGCCGGACGGTCGGGCAGGTGGTGGAGGCGCTGGGCGCGCGCTACCCGGGCGTGATCGCGGTGCTGCTGGAGGATGGCGACCTGCGGCCGGGGGTCGCCGTCTCGGTGGGGGACCAGCTCGCGCAGGATGGGCTGCTGGAGCCGGTCGGCCCGGGCGACGAGGTGCACTTCCTGCCGGCGTTCGCGGGCGGGTGAGACCTACGCGGGTCCTTCCGAGGGTTCGATGTCCTCTTCGCTGATCACGCCATCGCGGATGAGCTGGGGCTTGAGCTCTTCCCACGAGATGCGAGGCTCTGTTCGAGCGTCGGCCATCGCGCCCACGTCGTGAAGGTCCTCCATCAGCTGGTTGTACGCCTTGAGTGAGAGCACGACATGCGTGCGGCGTCCTCTGCTATCGATGATGTAACGCATCCCGGTCATGCCTGAAGTCTACTCCGCGCGCCAGTGGCCGGACTTGCCGCCGAGCTTTTCGAGCAGGCGGATGCCTTCGATGCGCATGCCCCGGTCCACGGCCTTGCACATGTCGTAGACCGTGAGGGCGGCGACGGAGACGGCCGTCAGCGCCTCCATCTCGACGCCCGTCTTGCCCGTGGTCTTGACGCGCGCGGTGATGCGCAGGGTGTCTTCGCCTTCGGGCGCAAGATCGAGGATGACGCCCGTGATGGGGAGCGGGTGGCACATGGGCACGAGGTCGCTGGTGCGCTTGGTGGCCATGATCCCGGCCACGCGCGCGACGGCGAGGACGTCGCCCTTGGGCATGCCGCCGGACTGGATGAGCGCGAGCGTCGCGGGCTGCATCACGACGCGGCCCTCGGCCTCGGCTTCGCGGGCGGTGTCGGCTTTCGCCGAGACATCGACCATGCGGGCTGCGCCCGAGGCATCGAGGTGGGTGAGGCCGCCGGGGTGTTCCTCAGGATCCATGGTGGCGCCTCCACATGAGCGTTTCGTAGCCGTAGATGAGCCCATAGGCGAAGCCGCCCATGAACAGCCCGCCGGGAACGCCGAGCCAGGGCGAGACCCACGTATCGGTCGCGATGATGCCGATGCCGGTGCCGGCGAGGAAGCCCATGAAGGCCTCGCGGCGGCGGGCGGCCTCGAACCGGTCGCGGAGGGGGTGGCGGGGGCTCATGGGGCCAGTATACGAAGGGTGGCCGCGCGCGCCGCGTGAGCACGTTCGCGGTCGCTCGCCTATCCTCCGGGCTGGAGGACGCCGATGACGCTGCGCGGCAAGACGGCAATCGTGGGCGTGGCCGAATACCGCCCCACGCGCTACACGGAGGGCGCGACCACGCTGGGCATGCTCGCGGATGTGGCGATGCGCGCCATCGCCGACGCGGGGCTCGAACCGGCGGAGGTCGACGGGCTGCTCACGGCGAGCTTCGCGGAAGCGCCCTTCATGGCCCCCGCCACCGTCGTCGAGTACATGGGGCTCGATGTGCACTACTCCGGCGTGGTCGACCTCGGTGGGGCGACGGGCGCGGGGATGGTGGCGCGCGCGGCGGCGGCGATCGCGGCCGGGCTGTGCGAAACCGTCGTCTGCACGACGGCGGCGCGGCGCGAACGGCGCACGACGGGCGGGCAGCGCGGCTCCGCGAGCTCGGGCTTCGCCGGGCGGCGGGTCGATCGCACGCCGGAATCGGAGTTCGAGACACCCTTCGGCGCGATCGGCGCGAACTACGGCTACGCGATGATCGCGAACCGCTACCGGCACGAATACGGCGTGACGCCCGAGCAGCTGGCGAAGATCGCGGTCGCGCAGCGGTACAACGCCTGCCACAACCCGGACGCGCTCTTCTTCGGGCAGCCGATCTCGGTCGAGGATGTGCTCGCGTCGCCGGTGATCGTGGACCCGCTGCACCTGCTCGAAATCGTGATGCCGGCGGCGGGCGCGGCGGCGGTGGTGGTCACGAGCGCGCGCAAGGCGAAGCGGCTGAAGCAGCGCCCGGCGTACGTGCTCGGGGCGGGCGAACACACCACGCACCGCGGCATCACCTACGCGCCCAGCCTCACGAACACGGCGATCAAGGCGGCGGCCGATGGCGCGTTCGCGATGGCGGGCGTACGCCGCAAGGATATCGACCTCGCGAGCCTCTACGACTGCTACACGATCACGGTACTGCTGACGCTGGAGGACGCGGGCTTCGCGAAAAAGGGCCAGGGCGGCGCCTTCATCGACGGCCACAACCTGCAGTTCGATGGCGACTTCCCGCTCAACCCGCACGGTGGGCAGCTCTCGTTCGGGCAGGCGGGCATCGCGGGCGGGATGTCGCATGTGACGGAGGCCGCCCGCCAGGTGATGGGCCGCGCGCAGGGGCGGCAGGTGCGCAAATGCGAGACCGCCTTCGTGAACGGCAACGGCGGCATCATGAGCGAGCAGGTTTCGCTCATCCTGGGGAGGGACCGCTGATGCCAGGAGAGCTTTCGCCGCGAACGCCGTACGCGAAGCCGCTGCCAGAGCCGAACCCGGTGACGCAGCCGTTCTGGGATGCCGCGAAGGAGCATCGCCTCTGCCTGCAGCGGTCGCGAAAGACGGGCCAGTTCGTGCATTACCCGCGCGCGGTCTCGCCCTTCGGCGCGAACGACGAGCTCGCGTGGGAGGACGTCTCCGGGCGCGGGCATGTCTGGAGCTACACGGTCGCGCGGCGGGCGACGGCGCCGGCTTTCGAAGGCGATGTCCCGTACGTGATCGCGATCGTCGAGCTGGAGGAAGGGCCGCACCTGACGGCGAACATCATCGAGTGCGACCCGGACACCGTGCGCGTGGGGTTGCCCGTGGAGGCCGCCTTCGTGGACGTGACGCCCGAGGTCACCCTCGTGCAGTTCCGGCCACGGAGTGCGCCCGCGGAGTGAACGCGATCCCGCCTTCGCCATCGGGTCCGGGGACGCCGCCGCTGCAGCGCACGACGTTGCTGTTCGCGCTGCGCGAGGGCGAGGTGCTGCTGGGGATGAAGCGCCGCGGGCTCGGCAAGGGACTCTGGAACGGCGCCGGCGGCAAGCTCGCGGCTGGTGAGACGCACGCCGCGGCGGCCATCCGCGAAACGCACGAGGAGTTCGGCATCATCCCGGCGGAGGTGACGGCCGTGGGCGTGCTCCGTTTCCACTTCGCGGCCGGTGGCGGAAAAGCCGCGTGGGACCAGGAGTGCGTGGTGTTCACCGCGTGCGAATGGAGCGGCGAGCCCTCTGAAAGCGAGGAGATGACGCCCGCGTGGTTCGCGAACGACGCCATCCCCTTCGACCAGATGTGGGCGGACGACCGGATCTGGTTCCCGCTGCTGTTCGCGGGCGCGGAGTTCTTCGGCGACATCGACTTCGCGGCGGACGAGACGATGGTGGGCGAGCCACGGATCGCGGCGCTGCCGCCGGGCACGGTCGCGCGCTACCTCGCCGGGGGCTGAGGCTCGCCCGCTTCCCGTACACTGGCGCGGTGATCGACCCCGTGGAGCACAACCGCGCCGCCTGGGACCGCCAGGTCGCCGAAGGGAACGAATGGACGGTGCCGGTGGGGCCGGAGGTCATCGCCCGGGCGCGCGCGGGGGAGTGGTCGATCGTGCTCATCGGGCATGAGCCGGTGCCGCGCGACTGGTTCCCCGCGGAGCTGCGCGGGTGCGATGTGCTGGCGCTGGCATCGGGCGGGGGGCAACAGGGTCCGGTGCTCGCGGCGGCGGGCGCGAACGTCACGGTGCTCGACAATTCGCCGGCGCAGCTCGCGCAGGATGCGATGGTGGCGGCGCGCGATGGGCTCGCGATTCGCACCGTGCAGGGCGACATGCGCGACCTCTCGGCGTTCGCGGACGGCAGCTTCGACATGGTCTTCCACCCCTGCTCGAACAGCTTCTGCCCGGAGGTGGAGCCGGTCTGGCGCGAGTGTTACCGCGTGCTACGGCCGGGCGGGCTGCTGCTCGCGGGCTTCGTGAACCCGGACCTCTACCTCTTCGACGACGCGGGGCTCGAGGACGGGCGGCTGGTCGTACGGCACCGGCTGCCGTATTCGGACCTGACGCATCTCGCGCCGGGGGAGCACGAGGCCCTGAACGGCCCGGGCGCGCCGCTGCAGTACAGCCACACGATGGCGGAGCAGGTCGGCGGCCAGCTGCGGGCGGGGTTCGTCATCACGCGGTTCGCCGAGGCGCCGATGCACGCGGGCGCGACGGCGGAGTACATGCCGGGCTACTTCGCGACGGCGGCGATGAAGGCGGGCGGCTGATTCGCTGATTGCCGCCCACGGCGGGCACGACTACGCTAGCCGGGCCGGGAGGTTCGCCGCCCCGGGCGCACGTTTCGTTCGCACACAAGACGAGGGAACCAGCGGGCAAGCCGGTACAAGGCCGGCGCTGTCGCGCAACTGTATGCCCCATCCGGGGTGAGCCAGAAAACCGCCTCCCTCCCGACCGTTGAGCCTTCGCGGAAGAGGCAGCGGCGCGCGTCCCGAGTGGGCGCGCTCCCCCGCCCGGCCACGAACGCCGGGCGTTTTCGCGTCCCGGTGGTGGCGCCATCGTGCAGGCCTGCCATGTCCCGCGCAGGAGGGGAGATGACGGCACATTCGGGCCATTCGCGGCATACCATGAGGCACCGGTGGCGGGCGTTCGCGTTCGTGGCGATGGCGTTGGGCGCCCTCGCGCTGGCGTTCGCGGCCTGCGGCGGCGATGACGATGACGACGGCACGGCGGCACAACCGGCGGCCGCGGCGACGAACGGCGCGAGCCCGGCGGCTTCGGCGAACACGGCCGCGTTCCCTTTCACCTTCACCGATTCGACGGGCACGCAGGTGGCGTTCGGCGAGGCCCCGAAGCGCATCATCTCGTATTCCCCGGGAGCGACGGAGGTGCTCTTCGCCGTGGGCGCCGGGGCGCAGGTGATCGCCGTCGATGAGTTCTCGGATTACCCGGCGGCGGCGAAGGCACTGCCGCACGTGCAGTATTCGAAGCCCTCGCCGGAGCCGGCGCTCGCGATGAAGCCGGACCTGGTGATTCTGGCCGGGCAGCAGGCGGGGCAGGTGCCCCAGTTCCGCCAACTGGGGATGCGCGTCGTCCTCCTCAAGGAGCCGGGGGATGTGCCCGCGGTGTTCGAACAGATCAAGAACGTGGGCCGCATGACCGGGCACGGGGAGGACGCGGCGAAGCTGGTCACCTCGCTCGAAGGGCGGCTGGAGAAGGTGAAGGGCACGGTCGCGGCGAAGGCGGACGCGCCGGTGGTGTTCTACGAGATCACGCCCGACCTCTTCACGGTGTCGCCGAACAGCTTCGTGGGGAACCTGCTGACGATCGCGAAGGCGAAGAACTTGGTGACGGATACGTCGAACGCGTTCCCGCAGCTGAGCGTGGAGACGGTGCTGAAGGCCGACCCCGCGGTCATCCTGCTCGCCGATGGCGGCGACGACGGCGGCCAGACGCCGGAGATGGTCAAGGCGCGGCCGGGCTGGGACAAAGTGAAGGCGGTTCGCGACGGCCGGGTGGTGGTGATCGATTCCGACGTGTTCTCGCGGCCCGGGCCGCGGGTGCTGGACGCGCTCGAACAGCTCGTGGCCGTCCTCTACCCGCCGCGATGACGGTCCGCGGCGAAGCGCGCGCGATGGCCGTTCGCCGGGCGTTGCCGCGCCCGCGCGTGACGGCGTTCGCGGCGAGCTTCGCCGTGCTCGCGGCCGTGGCGGTGGTCTCGGCCTCGATGGGGGCGGTGGGCATCCCCCTGCGGGAGACGATGGCGGTGATCGCGCACCATCTCCACCTGCCCGGCGCCGCCACCCCGGACTCCGTGGCGGACCGCATCGTCTGGGATGTGCGCCTGCCGCGCGTGGTGACGGCGGGCATCGTGGGGGCGACGCTGGCCGCCTCGGGCGTGGCCTACCAGGGCGTGTTTCGCAACCCCCTGGCGGACCCGTTCCTCATCGGCGTGGCGGCCGGCGCGGGCCTCGGAGGGACGATCGCGATCGTTTCGCCGCTGCCGCTGGACTTCTACGGGCTGGGGTTCGTGACGCTGTTCGCGTTCATCGGGGCGGTGGTCACGGCCGCGCTCACGTACGAGCTCGCGCGCACCGGCCGGACGGTGAACCCCTCGACGCACATCCTCGCGGGGGTGGCGATGTCGTCCATCGCGGGGGCGGCGACGTCGCTCCTGATGATGCTGAACGAGGACAAGATCAGCGTCATCTTCGGGTGGCTCTACGGCGATTTCACGACCGCGAGCTGGGCGAAACTGCAGCTGCTGGCGCCCTGCGCCGCGATCGCGGGGGCCGTGCTCGTGGTGCTCGCGCGCCAGCTGGACCACCTCCTCCTGAGCGAGGACGAGGCGCGCGCGCTGGGGCTGCCCGTCGAGCGGCTGAAGCTGGCGATCATCCTCACGGCGTCGTTCGCGACGGCGGTGTGTGTCTCGGTTTCGGGGACGATCGGGTTCGTGGGGCTGATCGTGCCGCACGCCTGCCGGCTGGTGGCGGGTGCGGGCCATCGCGCGCTGCTGCCGTTTTCGATGCTCGTGGGTGCGTCGTTCCTGATTGCGGTGGACCTCGCGGGCCGCACGGTGTTGCCGGGGCAGGAGGTGCCGGCCGGGATCCTCACGGCCGCGCTCGGGGGGCCGTTCTTCCTGGTGCTCCTTCGCCACCAACGGAGGCTCGCCGGGGGATGAACGCGACGCTCGAACTGCGCGACGTTTCGGTGCGGCTGGGGCGGACGCCCGTGCTGCGGGGATGCTCGTTCGCGGTGGGGGCCGGCGAAGTGGTGGCGCTCGCGGGCCCGAACGGCGCGGGGAAGTCCACGGCGCTGCGGACGGCGGCCGGGCTGCTCGAGCCCGGGGATGGGACGGTGCTGCTCGACGGCCGGCCGCTGGGCGAATGGCACCGGCGCGAACGGGCGGCGCGCATCGCCTACCTGCCCCAATTCCCGACGCTGCCCCCGCTCTTCAGCGTGCGCGATGCGGTGGCGATGGGCCGCGCTCCCTACATCCCCATGCTCGGGCACGAACGCGAGGCCGACCGTGCCGCCGCCGCGCGCGCGCTCGGGCGTGCCGGGCTGGCGGCACTCGCGGAACGCCCCGTGGACGAGCTCTCCGGGGGGGAGCGCCAGCGGGTCGCGCTCGCGCGGGCGTTCGCGCAGGAGCCGGCACTGCTGCTGCTGGACGAACCGACGGCGAACCTCGACCTTCGCTACCAGCGCGCCATCCTCGGGACGCTGCGCGCCGATGCCGAGGCGAGCGGGTTGGGGTGCCTGGTGGTGATTCACGACCTCGCGCTCGCGGCGCAGTTCTGCCACCGCCTCATCCTGCTCGACGAGGGGCGGGTGGCCGCCGATGGCCCGCCGCGGGAGGTGCTCGCGGCGCCGCTTCTTTCGCGCCTGTACGGCACCGCCCTGGAGACGCTGGCGCACCCGGTGACGGGCGTGCCGCTCGTGGTGCACGCCTTCGATGCGAACGAAGGGGGCGGGCCGTGACCGGCGGCGTGCCGGGGGTCACATGGGAGGCGGCCGCGGGCTGGCTGCGGATCGACTCCGAGCGGCCGCTGCGCGTGATCGCGACGGCGCCCGCGAACGGCGGCATGAGCACCGTACGGCACTTCCTCAGCATCGCCGCCCCCGCCAACCTGGACTGCGACGCACCGGAAGCCGCCATCGCCGAGGTAGCCCGCGCGCTGGGGATCGATGGCCCGTACGCCGGCTTCATGACCGCGGTCGATCTGCGCAACGCCGTGGCGGCGACGGCCTCGGACGGCGAACGGCACGTGACCGTGGTCGCGACGGTGGGCGTGACGAACGCGACGCGGCCGGGCGAGGCGCGCTTCGACGCACCGGCGCCGGGGACGATCAACATCGTGGTGATCGTCGATGCGGACCTGCCGCCGGTGGCGCTGGCCGAGCTGCTCGCGCTGACGGCGGAGACGAAGGCGCTGACGCTCCTCGAAGCGGGTGCGACGGTGGCGGACGGCCGGCCCGCGAGCGGCACGAGCACCGACGCCTACGCCATCGCCTGCACGGGCGAGGGGAGCCGCGAGCGGTATGCCGGCTCGGTATCGGCCGTGGGGTACCTTGTGGGCAGAGCCGTGCGCGATGCCCTCGCGGCGGGGCTGCCCGCGGCACTCGCGCGCACGGCGGAGGCACGGCGATGAGCATCGACCTTGCGGCGATCGCGGCTTCGATCCCCGGGCTCGACCTTGCCGCGATGGATGCCGCGCGGCAGCGGCAGGCGCAGCTGACGAAGCCGCCGGGGAGCCTCGGGCGGCTGGAAGAGCTGGCGATCGCGCTCGCGGGGATGACGGGCACGGAACGGCCACGGCTGGAGCACGCCGCCGTCGTCGTCGCCGCCGCCGACCATGGCATCGCCGCACGGGGGGTTTCGGCCTACCCGCGCGAGGTGACGCGGCAGATGGTGCTGAACTTCCTCGCGGGGGGCGCGGCCATCAGCGCGCTCGCGCGAAACGCCGGGGCGCGCGTCATCGTGGCCGATTTCGGCGTCGCCGGGGAGGCGATTTCGCACCCGAAGCTGGTCAGCGCGCGCCAGGGCGAAGGCACGCACGACTTCCTCGACGGGCCGGCGATGCTGGTCGAGACGGCGCTGGACGCCATCGCCGCGGGGATGGCGATCGTCGAACGCGAACGGGTGGCCGGGCTCGACGTGGTCTGCACGGGCGAGATGGGCATCGGCAACACCACGAGCGCGGCGGCGCTGACGGCGGCGTTCACGGGCGCGCCCGCGGCGACGGTCACGGGCCACGGCACGGGCGTGCAGGGCGAAGCTTTCGCCCACAAACTGCGGGTGGTGGAGGACGCGCTGGCGCGGCACGTGGAGCCGGGGACGGCGCCTATCGAACTGCTGGCACGGCTCGGGGGGTTCGAAATCGCCGGGCTCACGGGCGTCATCCTCGCGGCAGCGGCGAACCGCTTGCCCGTGATCCTCGACGGCTACATCACGACGGCGGCGGCGCTCGCGGCGGTGGCCATCGCCCCCGGCGCGCGAAACTTCCTGGTCGCTTCGCACCGTTCGGTCGAGCCCGGGCATCGGGCGGCGCTGACGGCGCTGGGGCTCGTGCCGCTGGTGGACCTCAGTCTGCGGCTGGGCGAAGGGAGTGGAGCCGCGGTCGCGCTGCCCATCCTCCGTGGCGCGCTCGCGGCCCACAACGAGATGGCGACCTTCGCGGAGGCGGCGGTGAGCGAGGCGTGAAGGCGATCGAGCCGGCGCGGGAGGCGGTCCGGCTGCTCACGGTGGTCCCCGTGGGGAGCAGCGCGGAGCCGGCGGCACCGGCGGCGGCGGTGGCCTGGTACGCGCCCGTGGGCCTGGCGATGGGGGGCGCCCTCGCGCTGGCGGCGTTCGTGGCGTGGGAGGCGTTCCCGGCGATGCTCGCGGCGGTGGCGGTGGTCGCATGCTGGGCCGCGCTGACGGGGATGCTCCACCTCGACGGCCTCGCGGACACGGCCGATGCCGCGCTCGCGCCCGTGAGCCGCGAACGCCGCCTCGTGATCGCGCGCGATGTCGCCCATGGGACGTTCGCCGTGGTCGCGGTCGCGCTCGTGCTGGCGATGAAGGCGGCGGCGCTCGCGGGGATGCCCCGCGATGCAGCGGCGGCCATGGTGCTGCTCGCACCCGTGAGCGCGCGCGCCGCGGCCGTGGTGGTGATGCGCGCCTTCCCGCCCGCCCGGCCCGAGGGCATGGGCGCCGCCACGCGCACGGGCGCCACCCCTGCCGTCATCGCCGCCGGCGTGCTCATCGCGGGTGTGACGGCGTTCGTCGCGCTCGGGCCGGTGGGGCTGGCTGCGACGGGGATCGCCGTGGCGTGCGGGATGGCGGCGGCGGCATGGATCGCGGGTCGCATGGGCGGCCTCACGGGCGATGGCTACGGTGCCGTCATCGAGCTCACGGAGACGGCGGCTTTGTGCGCCACGGCGGCGTTTTTCGCGAACGGGCACGGCCACGCGTGGGTGTGGCGATGAGCCTGCGAAGGCGCGCGGGCGTGCTCGCGGGGGCGATCGCTATCGACCTCGCGCTCGGCGATGCCCCGAACCGTTGGCACCCGGTCGCATGGTTCGGGAGCGGCGCGAACGCGGCGATCGCGCGCCTCCCGCGGGGCAGTTCCGGGCGCAACCTCGGGTCGGGGCTGGCGCTGGCGATTGGCGGAGGTGCCGGGGCGATGGCAGCGGGCGGCTTCGTGGCGAAACTGGCGCGCGTGCTGCCGGGGCCGCTGGCGTTCGCGGCCGAGGCGTTCGCGCTGAAGCAGGCGCTTTCGGCACGAGGGCTGGCGCAGCACGCAATCGCGGTCGCGCGGCCGCTGGAGGAGGGCGACCTCGCCGCCGCGCGCGAGGCCGTTCGCATGATGGTGAGCCGCGACGTCGACGCCCTCGGCGAAGCGGCCATCGCCTCGGCGGCGATTGAATCCACGGCGGAAAACGCGAGCGACAGCGTGATCGCGCCGGCGATGTGGTACCTGGTGGGGGGCCTGCCGTTGGCGTGGGCATACCGCGCGCTGAACACGCTCGACGCGATGGTGGGATACCGGAAGCACGGCATCTTCGGGAGCCCGGCCGCGCGCGCGGACGACGCGCTCAACCTCACGCCGTCGCGGCTCACGGCGGGGGTCATCGCTATCGTCTCGGCCGACCCGGGGGCGACGTGGCGGGCGGCGCGCGCCGAAGCCGGCCGCACGCCGAGCCCGAACAGCGGCTGGCCGATGGCGGCGGCGGCGCGCGCGCTCGGGGTGCGTTTGGAAAAGCCGGGGGTGCACGTCCTCAATGAGGAAGGGCGCGAACCGGCTGCGGGCGACATTCGCGGCGCGGTCCGGCTGCTGGGCCGCGGGCTCGCGTTCGTGGCCGCCGGCGCCGCGCTGTTCGCCGCGTGGCCGCGGGGCGCGAAGGCATGAGCGTCGTCCACGGCGGGCTGCGGGAGGACGAACGCGCGCGGCTCGAAGCGGCGGGCGTGACACCGATCGACCTCAGCGCGAGCCTCAACCCGTACGGCCCGCACCCGGCGGTGGTCGAAGCCGCTCGCACGGCCGCGTTCGACCGCTACCCGGACCCGCGCGCGATGCCGCTGCGGCGGGCCTACGCCGCACGCTTCGGGTGTTCGCCCGCCGAGGTGCTGGCCGGGAACGGGTCGAGCGAGCTCATCTTCCTCGCGATCGCGGCGCTGGCGGGCGAAACACCCGGCGCGGGCGTGCTCATCGCCGGGCCGACCTTCGGGGAGTACGCGCCGGCAGCGGCGGCGATTGGCGCGCGCGTCATCGAAGTGCGCGCCGAACCGCCGGCCTTCGCGGTGCCGTTCGCGGCGTTGCTGGCCGCGATCGACGCCGGGCGCCCGGCCGTGACCATCGTCTGCAACCCGAACAACCCGACCGGCCAGTGCCTTTCGCCCACTGAAATCGAGCGGCTAACGGCGGCGGCGCGCGCGGCCGGCGGCTGGCTCGTGGTCGATGAGGCGTACGTGGATTTCGCCGACGACGGCACGCCCGTGGGGGCCGCGCCGGGGCGGGTCGTGCTGCGCACGGCGACGAAGCTGCACGCCATTCCCGGGCTGCGCGTGGGCGTGGCCTTCGGCCCGGCGGAGGCGATCGCGGCGACGGAGCGGAGGCAACCCCCGTGGCCGGTCTCGGCACCCGCGATCGCGGCATCGCTGCGCGCACTGGAGGAGCGGGCGTTCGCGACCGAAAGCATCGCGGCGGCGCGGGCGGCGCGCGCGCGGCTGGAGGATGGCCTGCGATCGCTCGGGCTGGAGACGCCGCGTTCGAAGGCAAACTTCGTGCTCGTGCCGGTCGGCGACGGCGCGGCATTTCGCGCGCGGCTGCTGCCGTCCGGGTTCGTGGTGCGCGATTGCGCGTCGTTCGGGCTCCCCGGGTATGTGCGCATCGCCGTCCCGCGGGAGGAGCAGGTCGCGCCGCTGCTGTCGGCCATCGCGGGCGCGCGGGAGGGTGCGTGATGGTGGGCTCGGTCCTGATGGTGCAGGGGACGGCTTCGTCGGCGGGCAAGAGCCTGACCGTCGCGGGCCTCTGCCGGCTGTTCGCGGACGAGGGTTACCGGGTGGCGCCGTTCAAATCGCAGAACATGTCGAACAACGCGGCGGTGACGGACGAGGGCCACGAAATCGGCCGGGCGCAGGCGATGCAGGCGTTCGCGGCGCGGCAGGCCCCGCACGTGGACATGAACCCCATCCTCCTCAAGCCCGAGGCCGACCACCGTTCGCAGGTCGTGGTCATGGGCCGGCTGCTCGATACCGTGCCGGCGGCTGCGTACCAGTCCATGAAGGACGTGCTCTGGGGCGAAGTCACGGGCGCGCTCGAGCGGCTGCGGGCGGCGAACGACCTGGTCATCATCGAGGGTGCGGGGAGCCCGGCCGAAATCAACCTGAAGGCGCGCGATATCGCCAACATGCGCGTCGCCCTGCACGCGAACGCGCCCGTGCTGCTCGTGGGTGATATCGACCGCGGCGGCGTCTTCGCGCACCTCTACGGCACCTGCGAACTGCTCGACCCGCCGGAGAAGGCGCTCGTGAAGGGCCTTGTGATCAACAAGCTGCGCGGCGACCCGGCCCTCCTCGAACCGGGGCTGACGATGATCGAGGAGCTGACCGGCGTGCCCGTCGCGGGGGTGGTGCCGTGGGTGCGCGGCCTCAATCTCCCCGAGGAGGACTCCGTCGCGCTCGACCGGCGCAGCGACGAACGGGGGGCGTCGCCGGGGCTGGTGGTGGCGGTGGTGCGGCTGCCGCGTATCGCGAACTTCGACGACTTCGACCCGCTGGAGGCCGAGGACGACGTGAGCGTGCGCTACATCGACAGCGCGAGCGCCATCGAGCATGCGGACATCGTCGTCCTGCCGGGGACGAAGGCGACCATCGCCGACCTGGCCTGGCTGCGCGAACGCGGGCTCGCGGAGGGCATCACGCGCGCCGCCGCGATGGGGGTGCCGGTGCTCGGCATCTGCGGCGGGTTTCAGATGCTCGGCGGCGCCATCCGCGACCCGCTGGGGATCGAAAGCGAGGCCGCCGAGGCGATGGGGCTCGGGCTGCTCGATGCCGGGACCGAGTTCCACCGCGAGAAGCACACGACACAGACCAGCGGCCGCGTGACGGGCAACGCCGGGCTGCTCGCGGGGATGGCGGGCATGGCCGTGCGCGGGTACGAAATCCACGCGGGGGTTTCGCACGCCACGGGGATGGCCTTCGAAAGCGACGACGGCCGCGTGCTGGGGGCGGCGAGCGCGAACGGGATGGCCGCCGGGTGCTATCTGCACGGGCTGTTCGCGAACCAGCCCTTCCGGCAGGCGTTCCTGGCGAACCTCGCGGGACTGCGCGGCAAGCGGTACACGCCCTCCGCACGGCTGGACCACGAAGCGAGCCTCGACCGCCTGGCGGATGTCCTCCGGTCGTCGCTGGACCTGCCGCTCATCCGCGGGCTGATCGAGGGGCAGCGATGACGGTGACGTTCGTGACGGGCGGCGCGCGCAGCGGCAAGAGCGCCTTCGCCGAGCGCGTCGCGGCGGAATCCGGGCTGCCGGTGGTGTACATCGCGACGATGCAGCCGGGCGACGACGAGCTGGTGGCACGGGTGGCGCGGCATCGGGCCCGGCGCCCCGCGCACTGGCGCACGGTCGAAGCACCGTTGGAGCTGGCGGCCGCGATCCGGGACGCGCCGCCGGGGGAGCTGCTGCTGGTGGACTGCCTCAGCCTCTGGGTGGCGAACGTGATCTTCGCGGCCGTGCCGGACCCCGAGGCCGACGCCGCGACGTTCGAGGCCGCCATCGACCGCTGCCTGGAGCTGGGGCGCGAAGCGGCGGAAGCGCTGGGCGCGCGACCCGGCCCGGCGGTGATCGTGACCAATGAAGCCGGGTCGGGAATCGTGCCGGCGGGGGCACTTTCGCGGTACTACCGGGACGCGCTGGGGCTGGTGAACCAGCAGTTCGCGGCGGCCGCGGACGAGGCGTTCGTGCTCATTTCGGGGATGCCGCTGCGGCTCAAGCCGGGGGCTTGAAGGGTCGGCGCCGCTCGCTTACGATTAATAAGAAGAGGCGTCCAAACTCGGTGCGCCCGCAACTACTTTTGGAGGCGCCCGATGGAACTCGGGATCTATTCTTTCGCCGATACAGCCGTGAACCCGGAGACGGGACGGCGGCTGAACCAGGATCAGCGCATTCGCGATTTGGTCGAGGAGATCGAGTTGGCGGACGCCGTGGGGCTCGATGTCTTTGGCGTCGGGGAGCACCACCGCCCGGACTTCGCGGTGAGTGCGCCGGCGATCGTGCTCGCGGCGGCGGCGGCGCGCACGAAGCAGATCCGCCTGACGAGCGCGGTGACGGTGCTCGGTTCGGAAGACCCGGTGCGGGTGTTCCAACACTTCGCCACGATCGACGCGGTCTCGAACGGGCGGGCGGAGATCATGGCCGGGCGCGGGTCGTTCCTGGAGTCGTTCCCGCTCTTCGGGTACGACCTGGACGACTATGACAGCCTGTTCGCGGAGAAGCTGGAGCTGCTGCTCAAGGTGCGCGACGAGGAGGTCGTGACCTGGCAGGGGCGGCACCGGGCGGCCATCCCGGGGCGCGGCGTGTATCCGCGGCCGGTGCAGCAGCCCTTGCCGGTGTGGCTCGCGATCGGCGGGAATCACTCGTCGGCGACGCGGGCCGCGCGCTTGGGGCTGCCGCTGGCGCTGGCGATCATCGGGGGGATGCCGGAGCGGTTCGCGCCGGTGACGGAGTACTACCGCCGGGAGTTCGCGCGCAGCGGCCAGGCGGGGGCCTCGACGGTGGGCATCAACTCGCTCGGGTACGTGGCCGATACGGGGGAGCAGGCGGCGGCGGAGTGGTTCCCTTCGTACCAGGCGCTCTTCACGCAGCTCGGGCGCGAACGGGGCTGGGCGCCGACGACGCGTGCGGACTTCGATGCGCAACGATCGCCGCGGGGGGCGCTGGTGGTGGGCAGCCCGGAGGACGTGACGGAGAAGATCCTGTTCGAGCATTCGCTGTTCGGGAACGAGCGGTTCCTGCTGCAGATGGACATCGGCTGGATGCCGCACGCGAAGGTAATGCACGCGATCGAGCTGCTGGGCACGAAGGTGGCGCCGGCGGTGCGCGCACGGCTCGCGGAGCGGGAAGTGGCGGCGCCGCGTGCCTGAAACGATGCGCCGATCCGCGAAAAAGGGCGCGACGTGCGGGCGCGAACGTGGTACGTTCGATGCAGGTACCCCGCGATCCATCGGCCCCGGCGCTGCTTGGGCTCTCGTCACTGGCGTTCGATGACCGTAGGAACCAATCTTTAGGAGGTCGTCGACACTGTTCAGCGACAAAGTTCTCACGTGCGCCGATTGCGGCGCGGCATTCACCTTCACGGCCGGCGAGCAGGAATTCCATGCGTCGAAGGGCTTCACGAGCGAGCCCCGGCGCTGCCCGAGCTGCCGGCAGGCCCGGCGCGGGAGCGAAGGCGGCGGCGGCCGTGGCTTCGGCGGCGGCGGTTCGCGCGAGATGTTCGACGCGACCTGCGCTTCGTGCGGCAAGAACGCGAAGGTCCCCTTCCAGCCTCGCGGTGACCGGCCCGTCTACTGCAGCGATTGCTTCCAGTCGCAGCCCCGCACGGGCGGCGGCGGCGGTGGTGGCGGCTACGGCGGCGGCGGCAGCCGCGGTGGTGGCGGCGGCTACGGCGGTGGCGGCTACGGCGGCGGCGGCGGTGGCCGCGATCGTGGCGGCTACGGCGGTGGCGGCGGCGGTGGCCGCGATCGCCGCTGGTAATCCCTCTCACCCTTCCCGGTGACCAACGAACGGCCCGCCCGGCTTCGGCCCGGCGGGCCGTTTTGTCAGTGCTGAGTGCTGGGTGCTGAGGGCTCATGCAGCTGGAGCTGGTCCAGCAGCGGACCGCCGGTTGGGTCCGCCGGAGCGACAGCCGCAGGAAGAAGACGCTGGAGTTAGTGTCGCGACCGCTCTCGCTTGGTTAAGGGTTCAATCAGTTGATCCCAAACCACCCTTGGTACCATGCTCGCTTCCGGCCTTCGATTGGCTTGCAGGCGTCAATGATCGCCCAGGCTATGGGTACATTGTGGACTTTGTCCAAGCTAACTTTGGCGACGGAGGCTGACTTCCCGTCCGGGCCGATCTTCTCGAACAGGAATCGCCCCTGATTGACCGTTACCACATCGAACTCTGTCCACCTGAACGTTTTCTCACCAACGCTGACAGAGTTCGCGGAAAGATACAGTGTTCCTAGTTGAAGAGGCTCGTCTCGAAGGAATCTCTCCTTCTCCTTTGGCCAGACATATTCCCAGAGCACATCTGACATATACCTCGAGATTTGGGCAACAATCTCGACGTCATTAGTCTTGTTCTTATTGAATTGTTCGTACATGGTGTGTAAGCGCTTGCCATCTCCATCGTATATGACTATTGTTAACTCTGAATACGTATACGTAAAGTTACTAGAATGGTGTACAATGTTCTCCGTGTAAGACCACGGCGATCTGAAATCGACCAGGATTTTGGCATCCTGTCCCTTGGATAGTGCTAACCCGCGCTCCATGAACCATAGCCGCGACTTCCACCACAAAGAACCTTGCCTCTTCTCGGACAAGCACTCTCCCAGACCCAGCTGCTCGACTGTCGTCAATGCGAAGCCTTCCGGAATGTGATTCCGGCTAAGATAGCGCTCGTGGAACGGCTTCGTGAGCGACACGACACAAACTGTCGCAGATTCTCGTCGCGGCCACGACCAAAGGCGACAGGCACCATCGGCCCGCACATCCTCTCCATCGATTCAGCAGATGAGCAGGCAAGGACCGGGGTGCACTCAGCTCAGCGGGCCGCACAGCGCGACCATGCTGGTGCCTGCTGGACAGCCCCAGAACGACACCCCCCCCCGTGAGTGCTGAGTGAGCGCTCTTAGCGGCCCTGGGATTCGAGCCAGCGGGCCCACATCGCATCGCGCTTGCGGGCGCCCTTGCGATAGCCGATCTGGGCGCCGAGGAAGGTGCCGAAGAGCTGCGCGAAGACGTACCCGCCGCCGATGAGCACGGCGAAGGCGAGCGCGGGGTGGCCGAGCAGCCCGGGCCCCCAGACGACCATGAGCAGGAAGAGCGCCATCGCCAGCAGCAGGCCGCTGAAGGCGCCGCTGTGCACCCAGAGCCCCTCGGTTTTCTGCTTCGCCTTGTACGCCTTGAGGACGTCCTGGGGGATCTCGTCGACGGTGCCGGCGGTGGCGATGGTGGCGGCGCAGAAGGGGCAGACTGCGTCGGTTTCGCGCAGGCGGGCGAAGCAAAAGCCGCAGAAGCGGCCCTTCACGGGCACTTTGCGCGCGAGCCGCTCCTCCATCTTCTCCTGGAGGCGGTCGAGGTAGGGGTAGGGCGAGACGTACCCCGCGATCCCCGCGGGCTCCCCGGTGCCTGCTTGCGCGCCTTCGGCCATCCTTTGTAGCGAACCACCGGCATGGCGCGCAGGCAAGCGGCAGCCTCAGGCGGGCTTGCGGCCCTCGATCAGCGCGATGGGGATGGAAAGACCCCACGGCTCGTCGCGGAGGTCGAAGGCGCGCTTCTGGGCGGGGTTGGCTTCGGCAAAGAGTTCGCGCAGCATGGCCACCTTCGATGGCGGCGTGCGCATCCGCCGCACCCAGTCGGCGCCATCGAGCACGACCTCGGAGCGCATGAGCACACGCGCGCCGAGGCCGGCGTTGGCGCAGAGCCGCAGCCACTCGCTCGCACGCCAATCGCGCACATGCGAGGGGTCGCGGAGGATTTCGAACGTCTGCAGGAAGGTATCGAGGGCGGCGTCTTCGGGCGCGACGCAATCGACGAGCAGGAAGGCGCCTCCGGGCTTGAGCACGCGCACGGCCTCGGCGAGGGCGGGCACGGGGTCGGCGTAGTGGTGCGCGCTGAAGCGGCTGCTCACAACATCGAAGGTGGCGTCCTCGTAGGGGAGGGCGGTGACATCGCCGAGGCGGAAGGCGACGTTCGCGAGGCCACGCCCGGCCGCGAGCTCGGTGGCGACGCCGACCATCTCGGGAGTGAGGTCGATGCCCACGACCTCCTTCGCACCCGCGGCGGCGAGGGCCATGGCCGTGTGGCCGGCGCCGCTGCCGAGGTCGAGGGCGCGGGTCTCGGGGGTGATGCCGGCGGCTTCGACCAGCTGGGCGAGGTCGGCGCCGGAGGC
Source organism: Dehalococcoidia bacterium (assembly GCA_046328225.1). Taxonomy (GTDB): domain Bacteria; phylum Chloroflexota; class Dehalococcoidia; order Tepidiformales; family Tepidiformaceae; genus Amarobacillus. The sequence goes on from JAXLWZ010000007.1 coordinate 65,531, forward strand.
ATGGACGGCGCTCACGGCGTAGTTCGCGGCGACGGCGCCGAACTGCTGGCGGACGGAATCGGAGACGGCGGAGCTGCCCATGGCGGATCCTCGGGTCGGGATATCGCAAGGCTAGGCGTGCGGCGCTGCCGCAGTCCAAGATATGCTTTGTCCGATTCCCATGCCGGGGAGGAATGCATGGACCTTCGCCAGATCCAGCTGGTGCGCGCCGTGGTGCGCGCCGGGAGTGTCACGCGCGCGGCCGAACAGGAGCTGGTCGCGCAACCGGCCGTGAGCAAGCGCATCCGCGCGCTCGAACGCGAACTCGGCGTCGACCTTTTCCACCGGGTGGGGCGGCGGGTGGTGGCGACGGAGGCGGGGCTCGCGCTCGCGGACTGCGCGGACCGCATCGACGCCGAGCTGGCGGCGACGCTCGCGGAGCTCACGGGCCCGGGCGCGAACGAGGGGCGGCGGCTCGCGATCTGCGCGACGGAGACGCTCGCCGACCACCTGCTGCCGCCGGCCCTGGCCCTGCTGCGCGAACGGTGGCCACGGGCGCGCATCGCGGTGGAGATGGCAAGCACGGACGAGGCGGTGGCGCGCGTGCTGGGCGACGCCGTGGACCTCGCCTTCGTGCCGTTGCCGCTGGTGGATTCGCGGCTGGAGGTGCACGCGATCGCGGCGGAGCCGGTGCTGGTGGCGGTACCGCGCGGGCACGCGTGGGAGGGCCGCGCCGCCGTCGCGCTCGCGGACGCACTGGCGGACCCGGCGTTCCTGTTTTCGATGCCGGGGCACGGGTTGCGGACGCAGCTGGAGCAGGCGGCGCGCGCGGCCGGGCTGGCGATCGAGCCGCGATTCGAGCTGCGCAGCCAGCAGGCGATGCTCGCGCTCACGGCGGCGGGCGCGGGCATCACGCTGGCGCCGCGAATGGCACTCGCCGGACGCGAGGATGTCGCGGGCGTGCCGCTGGATCCGCCGCTGGCGCGCGAAATTGGCTGGGTGCGCCGACCTGGGCGCATCCTGCCCGCGATCGCGGCGGAGCTGCTCGCGCTCGTGGAGGAGGCCGTTCAGTCCAGGTAGGCGGCGCGGCCGACGCGGGTGAGCAGCTTTCGCACGAGGGTCCGGGGCACGACGCGCGAGACCGCCATCAGGAAGCGGTAGTGCATCCCCGGCACGTAGACGGCGTGGCGGCGATCGAGGGCGCGCAGCGAACCGCGCACCACCGCGCGGGGCGTCATGAAGGCGGGTCCGGGGATGGCGGCGCCGTTCACGCCCGCGCGCATCTGGAAGCCGGTGCGGACGAAGCCGGGGCAGAGCGCCTGCACGGTGACCCCGGCGGCGTGCGCCTCTTCGTGCAGGGCTTCGCTGAACGCCATCACGTAGGCCTTGGTCGCGTGGTAGGTGGCCGCGTAGGGCCCGGGGACGAAGGCGGCGATGGAGGCGACATTGATGATGCCGCCGTGGCCGCGTTCGACCATGCCGGGGAGGGCGGCGTGACAGAGCCGGGTGACCGCGAGCACGTTCAGGCGGACCTCGGCTTCCTCGGTATCGCGGTCGAGGGTTTCGAAGGCGCCGCTCGTTCCGAAGCCGGCGTTGTTCACCAGGAGCGCGAGACGGGGCTCGCCGGCGATGCGCGCTTCGAGGGCGTGCAGGGCCGCCGGATCGGTGAGGTCGGCGGTGCGCACCTCGACGGCGACGCCGCGGCGTTCGCGCAGACGGGCGGCGAGCCCCTCCAGGCGGGCGGTATCGCGCGCGACGATGATGAGGTCGTGGCCACGGCGGGCGAGTTCTTCGGCGAACGCCTCGCCGATACCGCTCGACGCGCCGGTGATGGCGGCCAGCCCGCGAGTTTGAGTCATTCGAGGATTCTATCCGTTGGCGGGCTGGCCGAGTTCCCAGTTCCCGGTTCCCAGTTCCAAGGGGCTACCCCGGGGGAGGCGGACGGGGCTTTCCGATTTCTGATAGTGGTGGGCATTGCGGGTTGGCGGGGGGCATTCAGAATTGCTGTGTGCGAGTGTTCACCGGGTTCTTCGTGGGCCAGGGGATGAAGGCGATGCTGTGGGCGGCGATGGGCGCGCTTGGGCTCGCCTTCGCGGCCATTGGCGTGGCGCTGATGACGCAGCCCGCGAGCAGCACGCGCAGCAGCGCACGCCCCGAGGCCACGCCCGCCGCCGTCACGACCGAGGCGCCGTCGCCGGCGGTGAGCGCGCCCGTGCTGACGCTCGATCCGACGGCGACGGCGACCGCGACGGCGGAGGCATCGCCGAGCCCGACGCCTTCGCCCGTGCCGACGCAGCGCAGCATCGCGACCGCGCAGCCGCAGGCACAGGCAACGCCCACGCCCGAGCCGACGCTCGCGCCGCCGCCCACGCCGACGAGCGTGCCCGTGGCGGTGGGTACGTACTGCGACCGGAAGAGCTCGGGGGGCGCGCCGGACGGCCGCGTCGCCGGGGCGCTCATCCTCAACGGGCAGCCCGCGCCGGTTGGGACGAACGTCTCGCTGGCGTTCAACGGCGTGATGGGTCCGTCGCGGGTGACGGATGCGGCGGGCCAGTACCGCGTCGACTTCTACATCGGCGGGTCGCAGTGCGCGAACGGACCGGGGTCGTCGATCACGGTGGTCGTGAACGGGAAGAGCTACAGCACCGGACGCACGATGCCTGCGAGCGGCACGCTCATCGGCTACTCCATCGCGGACTGAGGCGCGCTCGGGGCAGGATCAGATGGCGCCGGCGGCGAAGAGCGCGGACACGCCCGCGGCATCGATACCCACGCAGGCGACGGCGACGAAGGCGTGCAGGCTCGCGGGAGCGGGATCGGGACGGGGTTCGAGCGCTTCGACGCGAATGGCCGTGCCGGCGAGTTCGGCGCTCCACCAGCGGGCGAGGGCGAGCACGTTCGCGCGCACCATGTCGCCCGCCCCGGGTTCCTCAGGCGGGGCGACGAGGATGATGTCGCCGGGATGGTGGCCGGCCAGCATTTCGCGCACACAGGCCTGAATCGCGACCTGGGGGGCGATGAGCGCCTCCTCGAGGAAGGCGTGCCAGCGTTCGTCCGGGGCATCGACCAGGCTGCCGGGTGGCGGCGGCAACGGCGCGACGACGCAGGCATCGATGCGACCGAGGTGCTGCACGGTCGCGGACGCCATCGCACGCACGCCGCGGCCGTCGCAGGGTTCGACGGCGAAGCCTTCGCCCCAGCCGCCATCCTCGCGGATGGCGGCGGCGGTGTCCTCGGCGAGGTCGGGATCGCGGTCGGCGGCGAGGATGGTAGCGCCGGCGCGGCCGAGGGCGAGCGCGACCGCGCGGCCATAGCCGGCGCCCGCGCCCATCACGACCACGACTCTCCCATCGAGTGGTCCGCCCGTCATCGCCGTCTCCCCGCGTGCCGTGCTAGAGGTTCGCGCGGTAGAAGGCGAGCGCGCGGTTCCAGGTGTCGTCGGCGGAGGTCTGGTCGAAGGTGCCGGCGTGCTCTTCGTTGAAGAAGGCGTGGCCGGTGCCCAGGTAGGTGATGCCTTCGTAGCTGACGCCGGCCTCCTTCGTGCCCGCTTCGATGATGGGCTGGTTGGAGTTGGCGAAGGCGTCGTTTTCGGCCCAGAAGCCCAGGACGGGAGCGGTGAGGCCGGCGAAGTTGTACTTGATTGCCGGGTGGCCGCCGTAGTAATCGATGCAGGCGCCGACGTCCTTGCCGTTGTTGCAGGCGGCGAAGAGGCTGAGGGCACCGCCCATGCAGAAGCCGACGGTGCCGACGGGGCCGCCGGTGAGGCCCTTGAGGTACTGGATGGCGCCGGCGGCGTCCTTCGCGGCCTGGTCGATATTGAGCGCCATGAGCAGCTTGCCCGCCTCGTCCGGTTCGGCGGTGAGCTTGCCGTGGTACATGTCGGGGGCGAGGGCGGTGAAGCCTTCGGCGGCAAAGCGGGCGGCGATGCCCTTGATGTTGTCGTTCAGGCCCCACCACTCCTGGAAGACGATGACGCCCTTGCCGGTGCCGCTCGCGGGCTTCGCGAGGTAGCCCTGCGCGGTGCCGCCGTTCGAGGGGAAGGTGACGATTTCGCCCATGTGCTGGCCTCCGTTGCCGTGATTGGTGTGCGGGGGAGTGTACCGCAGGCGGGCCTGCGCGGATCAGCGCGTGCGATAGAGCGCGTGGCTTTCGATGTACTCGAGGACTGTATTGGCGACCAGGTAACGAACCGCCCTGCCCGCGGCGATGCGCGCGCGAATGACGGTGCTACTGATCGTTAGCCGGGGCATATCGACGACCTCCGGGACATATGGCAGGCCGGCGGCGCGCGCGAGGGCGGCGGTCGTGCCCTCGGCGCCATCTTTTTCGGCGACGACGATGCGGGCGAGGGTGGCGATGCGAAGGGGTTCGCGCCAGTTCGGGAGGTCGGCGAGGGCGTCGCTGCCGAGCACGAGGAGGAGGTCGCGCTCGCCGGCGGCGTGGAACTCCTCGAGGGTGTCGACGGTGTAGGTCGGGCCGCTGCGATGGACTTCGCGGCCGTCGGCGGCGAAGGCGGGGTTGCCGGCGACGGCGAGCGCGGTCATGGCCAGGCGATGGCGAGCGGGAGTGACCTCGCGGTGGAAGGGGGCATCCTCGCGCGTCTTGCGGTACGGGTCGCCGGCGGGCAGCAGCACCACACGGCCGGCCTCGAACTGGACGCGGGCGCATTCGGCCAGGAAAAGGTGCCCGACGTGGGGTGGGTCGAAGGTGCCGCCGAGGAGGGCGAGGGGACCGGCCATCGCGGGCAGTGTACCGGGGGCTACAGGTTCGTGCGGTGGAAGATAGGCCCGGGCACGGCGCGGATGACGGCCATGATCGGCCGCCAGAACCACGGCGTGTAGACGACGGTGCCGCCGCCGCTCGCGGCCTTCACGAGGGCGGGCGCGACCTGTTCGGGGGTGGCCCAGAGCGGGCCGCGGCGGCCTTTGACGTGCTCGGTCATGGGGGTATCGACGAAGCCCGGCTTCACGAGCACGGCGCGCGCGCCCACTTTCGCCAGGCGGTGCGCGAGCCCCTGCACGAGCACCCCGAGCCCGGCCTTCGTCGAGCCGTACAGGTAGTTCGACTTGCGGCCGCGGTCCCCGGCGACGGAGCCGATGACGACGAGCGAGCCCGCGCGCTGGCGTTCGAGCACGGCGGCCACGGCGAGGCACCACAGCGCCGCCGAGCGGTAGTTCGTATCGATAATCTGCCCGGCGACGGTGAGGTCGCGCTCGGCGAGGCCGAGGTCGCCGAGGACGCCGTAGGCCAGGTAGGCGGCATCGATGGCGCCGCCGAGGGGTTCGAGGAGCGCCGGCAGCAGAGCCTGCGGAGAAGCCGTGGCAAGGTCGGCGGCGACCATGGTGGCGGCGGTTGCGCCGCGAGCGCGCAGGTCGGCGGCGAGCGTTTCGAGGGCCTCGGCATCGCGCGCGACGAGGACGAAGCGGGCGCCTTCGGCGGCGAGCAGGCGCGCGGTGGCGGTCGCGATCGCAGAGAGCGCGCCGAGGATGAGCACGCGGCGGGGATTCGTCATTCGGCCACTCCCGTCATGGGCGGACTCGCTCCCAGAAGTCGGAGGTACAGGCAGGATCGACGGAACGGACGAACCGCGCGAGTTCGGGGTAGCCGGCGGCGAACATCTCGCGCGAGATGCGGCCGTCCTTGGCGGGATAGAGCCGCCCGCCGGCTTCGCGGACGATGGCATCGAGCCGTTCGAAGAGCGCGAGCGTGCGCGGCCCGTGGTTCGCGAAATCGACGGCGAGGGTGATGCCCGGCCGGGGGAACGAAAGCAGCCCGGGCGAGGGCAACGCGCCGAACGCCTTCAGCACGGCGAGGAAGGAGCCTTCGCCGGAGCGGGAGATCGCGTCGAGGAGTGCGCGCGTGGCATCGGTGGCCGATTCCGGGGGGAGCACGCACTGGTACTGATACATCCCCGCGCGGCCGTAGATGCGGCTCCAGCCCTCGATGGTATCGAGCGGGTGGAAGAACGGGCCGTAGTGCAGGCGGTGGCTGCCGAGGCCGCGCAGTTCGAGCGCGCGGTAGGCGAAATTGATCGCGCGCAGGCTCAGCCGGTTGATGGAATTCGGGGGGAACTCGATGGGCACGCGCAGGAGGCTGCGTTCGCGATGGGGTTCGAGCGCGCCGAAAGGGGACCAGTTCGCGCGGGAGAAGATGCCGCGGCCGAGGTTGCGCGAGCCGGCGGTGCAATCGAACCAGGCCACGAGGTGCTCGTAGGCGCCTTCGCTCGCGGCGTTGAGCGCGAAGAACTCATCGAGGTTGCCGTACGCGAGCTTCTCGGCATCGACAAAGGCCGACTGGATGCGGCGCATGCGGAGGGTCACGGTGGTGATGATGCCCGTGAGCCCGAGCCCGCCGATCGTCGCGGCGAAGAGCTCGGCGTTCTCCGTCGGGGAGCAGGTGATTTCGCCAGCGTCGGAGCGAAGGAGGGTGAGGCGCGCCACGTGGCGGCCGATGGTGCCGGCGGCCTCGTGGTTCTTGCCATGGACATCGTTCGCGACGGCGCCGCCGAGGGTGACGAAACGCGTGCCGGGCGTGACCGGTGGGAACCAGCCGCGGGGCACGAACGCGCGCATGACCTCGCCCAGGGAGACGCCGGCCTCGGCGGTGAGCAGGCCGGACTCCTCGTCGAAGGCGATGAAGTGGTCGAGGCGGGTGAGGTCGAGGAGGGCGGCGCCGGTGGCGAGGCAGGAATCGCCGTAGGAGCGCAGGAGGCCGACGGCCAGGCGCGGGCGGCGTTCGCCGTGCGCGAACGGGGCGAGGTCGCGGCGCGAAGCCGGGCGGGCGACCAGCTGCGGGCGCCGTTCGACGCGGCCCCACGAGAGGTAGTCATCGCGCTCGTGGAATTCGAGGGTCATGCAAAGACAGCGTTGGACGGCGCGGCCGGAATGGCAAGCGGGAGGTCAGCAGGTGCTGGTGCGCGCTTCCTGGGCGGGATGCAGCGGGATGGCGCGCAGCTCGTCGATGAGGCGGTGGCCGTCGGCGTTCATGGGGAGGTAGGCGGCGACGCCGGCCGCTTCGTAGCGGGCACGTTCGCGCACGCGGGGCACGGCGGCGAGCACGACGACATGGACCCCGCCGTTGACGAAGACGCGCGCGCGATCGGCGGGCAGGTCGCCGGTAGTGGCGATGATGAGCTCGCCGCGTTCGGGCCAATCGCTGCGGCTGCCGAGTTCGAAATCGCCGGCGGCGTTGACGAGCGATTCCAGGGCCTTGCGCAGGCCGTCATCGGCGACGAGGAGATGCACCGGCGCGAGGTGGCGTCCGCCAAGGGTCGCGCGGCTGCCGGCGCCGTCGGCGGCGGGCACGCTGGCGGCGCCAAACAAAGGAGACGGGTCGTCGCGCATGCCAGACAGTGTCGGTCGCCGGCGGGGGCGCGCCGACGGTCGGTTGGCCCGGGTTTTCCCCGACAATAGGCCGTACAACTTCGTTCTTTTCACCAGGGCTTCTTTTGGAGTTCCCAGCTCCCAGTTCCCAGTTCCCACGGGATCAGCCCCGGCGCGGGCGAGTTCGCGCGGGGTAGCCCCTCCTCATTCCTCATTCCTCATTCCTCGCACGCCCCATTTCTCTTTCCTCTTTTCTCTTTTCTCTCATGGGTGCTGCCCGCGCCGTGGTTGAGGGAGGGAGGGGTGCCACGGCGCGGGCGAGCGTCGAAGTGGGAGTGCTGAGTGCCGAGTGCTGAGTGCTGAGTCGGCAACCCCGGGGCGACATACGCCCCTGTGGGGTTGCCCCCGCCTGGAGCCTCATTCGAGTTCCCGGTGGTCAGTTCCGGGTTCCCGGGGGATCAGCCCCGGCGCGAACCTGTTCGTGCGGGGTTGCCCCCGCCTCATTCCTCATTCCTCATGCCTCATTCCTCGCCCGCCTTTTCTCCTTCCTCTTTTCTCTTTTCTCTCAGCCCGGCGCCTGGACCGTCGCGATGCCGGGGACGGTGCGGCGGGCCTTCACGATGGAGGCGGCGATGGCGATGGCGAGGATGGTGATGATCACGCCCAGGCTGGCGAGCGCGGGGACTTTGTAGAGGTCGATGACGAGCATCTTCGTGCCCACGAACACGAGGATGGCGGCGAGCGCGGGCTTGAGGTAGGCAAGCCCCGCCAGGTACCCCGCGAGCACGAAGTACAGCGCTCGCAGCCCGAGGATGGCGAAGATGTTCGAGGTGAAGACGATGAACGGGTCGTCCGTGACGGCGTAGATCGCGGGGATGGAATCGACCGCGAAGACGAGGTCGGTGCTTTCGATGAGCAGGAGCACGAGGAACAGCGGCGTCATGAAGAGGACGCCACCACGCCGCGTGAAGAACTTCTGCCCTTCGTACGATTCGGTGACCGGGCGGAAGCGGCGGGCGAAGCGCACAAGCTTGTTCTTGTCGATATCGGGCGCGTGCTCCTGGTCTCGCAGGAACTTGATGCCGGTGAAGATGAGGAACGCGCCGAAGAGATAGATGACGACGTGCAGGGTGGTGAGGAGCACGCCCGCCACGGCGATGAGCACCGCGCGCATGACGAGCGCGCCGACGATGCCCCAGAAGAGCACGCGATGCTGGTACGCCTTCGGCACGGAAAAGGTGGCGAAGATGAGCAGGAAGACGAACACGTTATCGACGCTGAGCGACTTCTCGATCAGGTAGCCGGTGGTCCATTCGAGGCCGCGGTCGCCGCCCATGGTGGCGTAGACACCGATGTTGAAGAGCACGGCCAGGCCGATCCAGACGGCGCTCCAGGTGAGCGCTTCGCGGCGCCGGACTTCGTGGGCATGGCGGTGGAAGACGCCGAGGTCGAGCGCGAGCATGGCGCCGACAAAGCCGAGGAAGAGGGCCCAGGGGAGGAGTTCGAAAAACATGACGACGGGTACCTTCGCGAGTGAGGGGTGGCGGGCGCCGTGGTGAGCGGCGCCCGCCGGGGAATGGAGCTACTCGGGCGGGGCGAAGGGCGTCAGTCGTCGCCGAAGTCAAGAAGTCGCGTTCGCGCTTGCGGCCGCCGGCGTGGGCGGCGCGGCGATCGTCGTCGTCGTCATCGTCGCGGTAGCGGCGGGTTTCGGCGGCGCGGCGATCGTCGTCGTCGTCATCGTCGCGGTAGCGGCGGGATTCGGCTTCGCGGCGGTCGTCGTCGTCGTGAGCTGCGCCGCCGCCGAAGAGGCGGCTGAGGCGGCCGCGGAGGCCCCCGGCGGGGCGCGCGGCACCGGGCTTGCGGTCGCGTTCGAAGAGATCGAGCAGTTCGTCCAGCATTGGGGATGCACCTTCCCGCGGTCCCGGTGTGGACAACACCTGGCCGCATCCAAAATGGATGAGCCAGGGTCTCACCGGGCGAAGGTGCTTCGCCTGCGGGGCCGGCGCTGGAAGGCGCGTACTGACGGCCCGGCACCGCCCGGGGTGGGCGGTGGTTACTCCCCCGTGGTTCTCCTCGAAATTACACGACAGCGGTGTCGCATTTCAAGTCAGGGCGGCTTTACCGCCGGCGCGGGGCGTCACTCCATCTCGCCCCAGTTGCGGCCCTGCTTGAGGTCGACCTTGAGGGGCACGTTCATCTCCAGTGCGGAGCGCATGCGGCGGACGGCGAGTTCGCGGATGACGTCCACCTCGTCGGCGGGGCATTCGAAGATGAGCTCGTCGTGGACCTGGAGGATCATGCGGCTGCGCAGCCGGCGTTCGCGGAGCTCGGCGTCCACATCGATCATCGCGACCTTGATGATGTCGGCGGCGGTGCCCTGGATGGGCATGTTGATGCCTTCGCGCTCGGCTGCGGAGCGGACCTGGAAGTTGGAGCTGTGGATGGCGGGGAGGTAGCGGCGGCGGCCGAAGACGGTCTCGGCGTATCCCTTTTCGCGGGTGAAGGCGAGGGTGCGCAGCTGCCATTCGGCGATGCCGGGGAAGTTCGCGAAGTAGGACTTGATGAACGCCTCGGCATCGTCGCGGGACATGCCGGTGCGGCTCGCGAGGCCGAATTCGCCCATGCCGTAGGCGATGCCGAAGTTCACCATCTTGGCGGTATCGCGCATCTGGCGGGTGACTTCGCCGGGTTCGACGGCGTACACCTTCGCGGCAGTCGCGCGGTGGATATCCTGGTCGGCGAGGAAGGCATCGATGAGGCCCTGGTCGCGGGTGACGTGGGCGAGCACGCGCAGTTCGATCTGGGAGTAGTCGGCGGCGACGAACCAGGGGTCTTCGAAGCCGGCGGCGACGAAGGCGCGGCGGATCTCGCGGCCGCGGTCCTCGCGCACGGGGATGTTCTGGAGGTTGGGGTTGTTGCTGCTGAGGCGGCCGGTGGCGGCGACGGTCTGCTGGAAATCGGTGTGGATGCGGCCGTCGTCGGCGACGGTGCCGGGAAGGGCATCGCAGTAGGTGGACTTGAGCTTGGTGAGGCCGCGGTATTCGAAGATGAGGTCGATGATGGGGCTCACGGCGCGCAGGCCCTCGAGGGCGCGCTGGTCGGTGCTGTAGCCCTGCGTGGTCTTGCGGCTCTTGGGCAGGCCGAGCTCGCGGAAGAGGACGTCGCTGAGCTGCTGCGGGCTGCCGATGTTAAATTCGTGGCCGACGAGGGCGTAGATCTCGCGTTCCGATCGGGCGATGTCGCCGGTCATGGAGTGGGCGATATCGCGCAGGACGGCGATATCGAGCGCGACGCCGTGGCGCTCCATGCGATAGAGGACATCGACGAGCGGGAGCTCCATCTCGGCGAAAAGGGCCCACTGGCCGCGTTCGTGCAGCTGCTCTTCGAGCTGGGGGCGCACGCGGAGGAGCATCTCCGCCTGCTGGCAGCCGTATTCGGCGACGCGCGCGATCTCGACCTGGGCGAGCGAGACGGTGTTGCGCCCCGTCCCCGTGAGGGCGGCGAGACTCACCATTTCGATGCCGAGCCGTTCGTTGCAGAGGGCATTGAGCAGGGACGAGGTTTCGCCGAGGAGGAAGGCTGCGATCGCGACATCGAACGTCGCGCCGGCGAGCGTCATGCCGGAGCGCTCGAGCAGGTGCTCCAGGTATTTCGTGCCGTAGGTGGTCTTCGTCAACGCCGGGTCAGCGAGGAGCGGGCCGAGAACTTCGAACACAAGCGCGCGGGGCAGCTGCGTGGCGGGCTCATCGAGGCGCGGAGCGTGGCCGACCGGCACGTACCACGCTTCGCCGGCGGCGGGCGCGAAGGAGAGGCCGAGGAGCAGGGGGTGCTGGGTATCGCCTGCGGTAGAGAAGGCCGCGAAGCCGAAGTGGCCCGTTTCGCGCAGACGGGCGACGAGTTCGGCGAGGGCGGCTTCGTCCGTGACGACGCGGTACGTGGTCTCGATTTCGACCGTGGGCGTGGCCTTGCGCGCGGTGGGCAGCGTCGCCAGCACCTCATCGAGCCGCTGGGCGAGCACGCGGAATTCGAGCTCGCGGAAGAGGGCCATCACGGTGTCGCGGTCGAAGTCCTGGACGCGGCAGCCTTCGAGGTCGAAGGCGACCGGGAGGTCGGTGTGGATGGTCACCAGGTCGACGTTGCGGCGGGCGACGGCTTCGCCTTCTTCGAGCTTCTTGCGAAGGGCGCCCTTGGTTTCGCCGATGTGTTCGTAGATGGCGGCGACATCGCCGAACTGGCGGATGAGGTCGGTCGCGGTCTTTTCGCCGATGCCCTTGATGCCCTCGACGTTGTCGCTGGTGTCGCCTTTGAGGGCCTTGAAATCGATCATGTAGCGCGGGCTGAAGCCCCAGCGCTCGGCGGCTTTCGCCTCGTCGTAGATGACGGTGTCGCGCTGGTAGGGGCGGAACATGAAGAGGCTGATGCCGGGCTTCACGAGCTGCACGAGGTCGGTATCGAGGGTGGCGATGTAGGTCTCGACGCCGGCCTCGGCGGCCATGCGGGCGATGGTCCCGGCGACGTCGTCGGCCTCGAAGCCGGGCTGTTCGAAGATGGGGATGCCGAAGGCGTCGAGCATCTGGCGGACGCGGGCCATCTGGACGATGAGCTCGGATGGGGTTTCGCGGCGCGTGGCCTTGTAGGCGTCGCTGGCTTCGTGGCGGAAGGTCTTGCCGCCGGCATCCCAGGCGGCGCAGATGTGCGTGGGCTTGAGCTGGTCGAGGACGCGGATGAGGGTCTCGGCGTAGCCGTGGGTGGCGAAGGTGAGTTCGCCCTTCGAGGTCATCAGCGGCTTTTCGACGTTCGAAAGCGCGAAGAAGGCGCGGAAGAGGATGCCGTGCGAATCGAGAATGACGAGGCGGGGTTTCGCGGGATTGGCTGCCACCGGCCAAGTATAGCCGGGCCTTTCGCGCGAAACGCCCCGCGACGTCACCGCATTAGAGCACGCGGAAGACGGGGTGCCCGGGCGCGGCGGCCGCGAGCTCGGCGTCGCTGGCGTGTTCGGTGAGGTTGAACTGCCGGCTCGTTTCGCGGTGCCAGCGGCGGAGGTATTCGCGCAGCAACGGCGGCTTCTCGGCATCGGGGAGTTCGACCACGCGAATGGCGCGGGCGCGGCGGCCTCTGATGAGGCGGGCCTCGCCGGCGGCGCGGATGTTGCGCACCCAGTGGGTATCGCCGCGGGGGGCGACCAGGTAGGTCACGCCATCGACCGTGAGCGGATTCACGGGGACCTGGCGGGGCTGCCCGGAAGCACGGCCGCGCACTTCGAGGATGTTGGCGCCGCGGGGGCTGAAGCCGGCCTTCACGAGGGCGCTCATGAACGTGCCGGCGATGGTGCGCATGAAGAAGCCGGGGCGGCGGTACGAGGCCATGGGGTCGCGCTCCTGGTGGTGATGCCTAACATCGTACGGTTTCATTCGGCGGCGTCAACCCTTATGCTGTTAGGCATGCCTCATCCGTCGCGCATCAACCGCCAGGCCGTGATCGATACCGCGCGGGCGATCCTGGAGGAGGCGGGCCCGGAAGGGCTGGCGATGCGCGAGGTGGCGCGCCGGCTGGGCGTGCGGGCGCCATCGCTCTATGAGTACGTGGAGGGGCGGGACGCGCTCATCCGGTTGCTGATTGCGGTGGGGTTGGACGAACTGGGGACGGCATTGGTGGCGGCGACACCATCCGACGCCAGTGCGCTCGATCGGATGCATGCGATCGCGGATGGGTACATCGATTTCGCACTGCGGTGTCCGGCGTTGTTCTCACTGGCATTGGGTCCGTGTCCGGATGCGCATGTGGTGGATGCGATCCATGGAGAACGGGCGAGCGCGCCGTTGTTGGAGGCGGTAGCGGCGATAGCACCGGAGGAACGCCAGCTGAATGCGGCGCAATCACTCTGGTCATTGGTGCACGGGTATGTGACGCTCGAACTGGCGGGGCAGTTTCGCCTGGGAGGGACGCCGCGGGCGGCGTTGCACGAGATGATCACGCTGTATTGCGCGGCGCTTGGCGCGGGGGCCGGGGAAAAATCGCTCACGGCTGTGCAATTCTGATAGCGGAAACACCTAAGTTTTGCTAATCAGCGGTTTACCTCTCGTCAAACGGAGAGGAATGAGTACAATTCGTGCGAGCGAGATAGAAGTTGGACATGCGGATGCCCCCCCAAACGCGCCGTCCACGCCCTCAGTTGGTGCCCGCGACCGGCCCGGCCGGCCAGGAGCGCGGGCATGGCGGCTGACTTGCCCACGTCCGCCGCGGCCGCCCTCGACGCGATCGGGGATGCGGTCTTTGTTCTCGATGACTCCGACCGAATCGTGCATGTGAACGAACCGGCGGCGCGGCTGCTCGGCATGTCGCGCCAGCAGCTCGCGGGCACGCCTGTGGCGAGCATCCTCGAAGCCGCGGAAGAGGCCGCGGGGACGTTCGCGGCGGCGCTGCGTTCGGCGCCCGGGGGCCTTTCGCGCGCCATCATCGGCGCCATGGGTGTGCGCATCCCGCTCGCCTGGCGCGCCGGGCCGGCCGAGTTCACGCCGGGGAATCCCGTGCTCGTGTGTGTCACGACGAGCGCGGCCGAGCGTTTCACGGCCGACCAGGCCGCCGTGCAAGCGCAGAAGATGGAAGCGCTGGGCACGCTCGCGGGGGGCGTCGCGCACGACTTCAACAACCTCCTCGCGGCCATCCTCGGGTTCGCCGGGCTGCTCAAGCTGAGCGACGGGCTGGACGAGGAATCGCGCGAACAGGTCTACAACATCGAACAGGCCGCGCGCCGGGGCGCCGATATCGCCGGGCGACTGCTGGCGTTCAGCCGTGGGGGGCTGGCGCGCTTCGTGCGCCTGGACCTGCGCGATGTGGTCTCGGAGACGGTGCGCCTCGCCGCGCCGACGTTCGGCAACGGGGTCGAAGCCGAGCTCATCCTCCCCGAGGCGCCCGTCTGGGTGGAAGGCGATTTCGCGCAGCTGCAGCAGGCCGTGCTGAACGTGGTCCTGAATGCGCGCGATGCCGTGCACGACGGCGGCGTGGTCACCATTCGCCTGACGGCGGAGGACGAGCGCGTGCGGCTGCTCATCAGCGACACGGGGTCGGGCGTGCCCGAATCCGTACAGGCGCGCATCTTCGAACCGTTCTTCACGACGAAGGCACCGGGTATCGGCACCGGACTCGGGCTCGCGATCACATTCGGCATCGTGCGCGGGCACGGCGGGGATGTGCAGCTGCAGTCGCCGCCGGGCCGTGGCGCGACCTTCATCATCTCGCTGCCGAACGCCCAGGATGTGCCAGATGCGCCTTCGGGGGCCGATGCCGGCGATGGCAACCTCGTCCTCGTGGTCGATGACGACGACCTGACGCGCAAGAGCGTGAGCGCGACGCTCGCCCGCCTCGGCTACAACGTGGTCGAAGTGGGGAGCGGGTCGGTGGCGGTGGAGCTCGTGCGGGCGCGGCCGGGACGGTTCGCGGCCGTGCTGCTGGACCTCGTCATGCCGGGGATGAACGGCCGCGAGGTGTTCCACGAGCTAAGCGCGCTGCGGTCGGACCTGCCGGTGGTGTTGTGCACGGGGTACGCGGCCGACCAGCACATCGACGACGTGATGAAGCGTTCGATCGCGGGGCTGCTGCAGAAGCCGTTCACGCCCGAGAACCTCTCGGGGATGCTGAGCCGCGTCGGGGCCGAGCCCGCGCGCCAGCCGCGCTGAAGAACGCAATCCCAGGTTAGCGAGCGGGTCCGGCGGTGACCGTGAGCGGGATCGTGGCCGTCGTCACGAAGACGCGCGTCTCGCGCGGGCCGGGCTCAGCCATGCGGCACTGCAGTTCGTAATCGCCGGCGGCGAGTTCGACGGAGAGGTCGCGGGGCCGGTCGGCGAGCACTTCGCGGATGGCGGCGACCTCGACGGCGGCGGCGCCGGGGGTTTCGCGGCGGGCGATGATGAGCTCGCGCAGGCCACCACCGTTCTCGGCCGCGGTCGGGGGGATGGCGTGGAAGCTGATGGGTCCGGCGGCCGCGGCGCCCACGGGGCTGACGGCGCAATCGGAGAGTCGCACGGTGATGGCGCCCGCGGGGACGCCGCAGGAGAGCCCGTTCACCTCCTCGAGCGTGAGCGTGGCCGCGGCCTCGGGCGCGACCGGGGGTGCGCTTTCGCCGCACGCGGCCAACCCGAGGCTCGCGCCAACGGCGGCGCCAACCAGCATCCACGCTCGCACGTTCACCAACCGGTCTCGCGGCATCGGCATCACTTCCACTGTGCGGGGGTCGGCGAAGAGAGCGTGCGGCCGGCGGGCCCGGATATCGACGCCGATCGGGCGTGACAGGCGGGGTAGGATACGGCGGTGAACGACGCACGCTTCGCGAAAGCCATCGCCGCCATCGACGCCGCCAACGCGGCCGACCCGAACCTGCTGGCCACGCCTTCGGGATCGCGGCCGAAGGAGCTGGTGCACGCGGAGTTGATGACGGCGTGGATTGAGCGGCTGCGGCCGGGCGCGCCGGAGGCGTTGCTGCTCGCGGCGCGGGCGCAGCACATCCGCCGCTGGGAATCGCCGCGCACGAGCCAGCCCGAGGGCCGCACGGGGTATCTGCGCTGGCGGACGGAACTGGCGCGGTTCCATGCCGCGACGGCCCGCGACATCCTGCGCGAGGCGGGCTACGACGAGGAGCTGGTCGCGCGGGTTGGCACGCTCATCCGCAAGGAGCTGCTCGGGCGCGACGAGGACGCGCAGGCGCTGGAAGACGCGCTCTGCCTGGTGTTCCTGGAGCTGCAGCTCGGCGAGGTCGCGGGCCGGATGGAGCACGAGAAGCTCGTGGCCGTGCTCCAGAAGACGTGGAGGAAGATGAGCCCGCGGGCACAGGAGCTGGCGCTGGAACTGGCGCTGCCGCCGGCCGAACGGGCGCTGGTGGCTGCGGCGCTGGCGTGAGCGGTCCCGGCTCGGGCCGTGGCGTCGCGCGCTGAGACGGCGTCGCACGGCGGCCACTCAGGACGGCACGGGCAGCTCGCAGGGTGTCGCGAAGAGCGCGAGCGGGGGCACGTCGAGCGCGAGCGCAAAGGCGGCGATGGTCCGCAGCGTCAGGTTCGGTGGGGCGTTGAGCGTGCGGGTGACCATCGCCGGCGAAACGCCAAGTTGTTCGGCGAACGCCTTCCGCGATTGGCCGCGGTCGTGCAGGAGGCGGGCGACGTTTTCCGCGAAGAGCAGCGCGAGCCCTTCCGCGACATATCCGGGGTCGTTCCGGTACTCGGCATCAAGGGCCGCGACGGAGCCGTTCAGGGTGGTCATGCCTCCTCCTCATTCGCAAGCAGCCATTGCGACCGCATCGCCTCGGCTTTCGCGATCTCGCGACGCGGGTCGTGCACCTTTCGCCAGCCGTGCGTCAGGATCGTCCGGCGGGCGCCCGCGTAGAAATACGCGACGCGGTAGCCGGGGCCAGCCGGGACCTTGAACTCCCAGATTTCGCTGCTGAGCCGCCGAGATTGCTGTTCGTTGCGCAAGGGGCCGACGTTCGCGTGAGTCACAATCCGCTGCACCAGCGACCTCCTGGGTCCGATGTCGAGCCCGGCGAGAAACTCCTCGAACGGACATGCCCCATCGCCCTCAACCAGCGCGTACACCACGAACCGCGAACCGCGAACCACTTCCCGTGCATCCATCTACATTAACTCACAAGTCAATTCCTATCAGGCCCCGCCCAAGCTCCGGTTCCCGGGGATCAGCCCCGAACGGGGTTGCCCCGCCGACGGCCGACGGCCGACGGCCGACGGCCGACTACCCGAACGTGCGCTCGAGGAGGAGGGTGGCGCTGCGTTTGGCGCGCGGGTTCGCCTCGACCTGCGGGCCGACGCATGCCGGGCAGCCGTTTTCGCAGGGGCAGGCGAGGACCATCGCGAGGGCGGCCTCGATGAGTTCCTCGCGGACATCGAACAGGCGGTCGGAGAGGCCAACGCCGCCGGGGATCATGTCGTAGAGGTATACCGCCGGGCGCTGGCTGTGGGGCGAGCGCACCTGGGGTTCGGCGCCGATGTCGCGGGCGTCGCAAAGGCAGTACACGGGGGCGATGTTGCGGAGCAGGTGGGCGATGCCGGCGAGCCCCGTCGCGACCTGGTCGCGGTCGAGGCCGGCGGTCGCGCGCTCGTCGAAGCTGAGCCACATGGCGGAGGTGTGGAAGCTCTCCTCGGGGATGGCGATTTTGCCCCAGCCGACGTTTTCGTGGGTGTTGAGTTTGACCTTCTTGAAGATGGTGGCGAGGAAGGTGATGGCCGCCTCGCCGGCCTCGAATTCGCCGCCCGCGGTGGATTCGGCGCGGAAGCCATCGAGCACCTTCAGCTCGACCGCCAGCTGGGCATCTGTGTAGTAATCGACGGCGACGGGAGTGACGTAGGCCTTCTTGTCGTCCCAATCGAGCCATTCGACCTGGTACTGCTGGCCGCGATGGATGTAGATGGCGTCCTCGTGGATGAGCAGCGGCGCGCTGGGGCGGTCGCATTCGCCGATGACGCGCGGGTTCGGCCCCTGTTCGATGATGACGAAGTTGTCGGTGCTGGCGGTGCGCAGGCTGACCTGCTCGGCCGGGTAGGCCTCGGACATCCAGTGGTAGCGGTGGCCGGCCTTCTGGAGCACGCCCTCCTCGGCGAGGATGTCGAGCAGCTCATCGGTGTGCGCGCCGAAGACTTCGCCCTCCTCGAAGGGCAGCTCGAAGGCCGCGCACTTCAGGTGGCTGGCGAGAATGTAGAGATTGTCCGCGTCGATCAGTCCGCGTTCGATGCTGCGTTCGAAGACGTAGTCCGGGTGGGTGAGGACGTACTGGTCGAGCGGGTTGGAGGAGGCGACGAGGACGGAGAGCGCGGCATCGTGGCGGCGGCCGGCACGCCCGAACTGCTGCCAGAGGCTGGCGAGGGAGCCCGGATACCCCATGACGACGCTCGCGCCCATGCCGCCGATATCGATGCCGAGCTCGAGCGCGTTCGTCGCGACGACGCCGCGCACGGAGCCATCGCGCAGGCCGCGTTCGATCGCGCGGCGCTCGTTGGGGAGGTAGCCGCCGCGGTAGCCGGCGACGCGCTCGGCATCGCCGGGCTTGTTGCGGAGCACGTCGCGGAGGTAGGTGAGCAGGATCTCGACGCGCATACGGCTGGGCGCGAACACAATCGTCTGCACACCGGCGCGGATGAGGCGGGCGGCGATATCGCGCGTGGCTTTGATCGAAGACTGGCGGATGCCCAGCTCGCGGTTCACGACGGGCGGGTTATGGAGCACGATCACGCGTTCGCCGCGCGGGGCGCCATTGTCGTCCACGAGCGCGACCTCATCGCCCACGAGCGCGGCGGCGAGCTCGTCCGGGTTGGCGATGGTCGCGGAACAGAGGATGAAGGTGGGGTTGCTTCCGTAGAACTGGCAGATGCGGCGCAGGCGGCGGAGGACGTTCGCGACGTGGCTGCCGAAGACGCCGCTACACATGTGGAGTTCGTCCACGACGATGTATTCGAGGCTTTCGAACAGCTTCGTCCACTTCGTGTGGTGCGGCAGGATGGCCGAGTGGAGCATGTCCGGGTTCGTGAGCACGATGTGGCCGGCCTGGCGGATGGCGCGGCGGGCATCGGCGGGGGTATCGCCGTCGTAGGTGAAGGTGCCGATGGTGGCGCCGATGTCGCCGACGAGCCCGTGCAGTTCGTCCAGCTGGTCGGCGGCGAGCGCTTTCGTGGGGAAGAGGTAAAGGGCGCGGGCGCCGGGGTCCTTGAGGATGGCATCGAGGACGGGCGCGTTGTAGCAGAGCGTCTTGCCGCTGGCGGTGGGTGTCACGACGACGACGTTGCGCCCGGCGATGGCGTGCTCCATGGCGCGGGCCTGGTGCGTATAGGGCCGGGCGATGCCGCGGCGCTGGAGCGCGCTCACGAGGCGGGGATCGAGGCCCTCGGGCCACTCGGCGAAGCGCGGCGGCGCCTCCTCGATGTGGCGGACGATGGTCTCCGTGGGCATCGCGCGGAGGTGCGATACCACGGACTCGGCGACGACCGCGGGCGGGATGGGGCGAACGGCGGGCACCGGGTAGGCAGGCTTGGGCTTCGCCATGCGGGGACGATACCAGAACACCCGTTCGGATGTGAAGTACCGAATTTACGGCGCGGTGGCCCCGGGCGCGCCACAGGCCGGCGCGCCCGGGGGGTTCGCGTTAGCCGCCGTGGATCATGCGGTCGCGGCGGAGTTCCTTGTCCTCGATCGTGGGGAAGGTCTCGCGCTGGGCATCGAGGATGGGGGATTCGCTCGTGACCGTGGAGGGGCCATCGAGCTTGAAGTCATCGAGCGCGGAGGCATCGCAACCGACGATGACGCGCTCGGCGCTGGCTTCGGACACGAGGGTGAGGCTGAGCCAGTAATCGCGCGAGTACCGGGCATCGACCTTGAACTGCTGGCCGGCGACTTCCTTGACGGTGCCGAGGTGTTCGCCATCCATGGTGCGCACGGGCGCGCCGAGGGGCGGGGCCATGCCGGTGATGGTTTCCTTGTTCAGCGGTGAACTCACGTCATCCTCCTGGGCCGCGGAGGGCCCAGCTTCCAGTGTCGGCGGGCGCGCGGAGAGGGCGGATTACAGGGGAGGGGGAGGGCTTGCGCGTGTGTTGCGTGGCGGGCGTGCGATTGCAGCTTCCTTGAAGTGGCGCACGGCGGCCGCGCGGCCGATGTATAACCGGGGAGGGGAGTTCTCCCGGAGGATGAGCGACATGCGTCGAGCCCTGATCCTGTACCTCGCACTGGTGGCGCCGGCGTTCCTCGCGCTGATGCAGGCGCTGAGCCCGGCGGCGGCCGATGGCGACCCGGCGATCGCGGCGCAGGCGAACCCGGCGCTCACGCGGCGCGCGGCGCTGCCCATGCTCGCGGCCGATTCGGCCACCGGTTCGGCCGGCGTGACGTACACGGGCGGGCTCACGCCGGCGGGCGGGACGGGCAGCCATCACACGGCGGGGACGGTGCTCCAGCTCTGCTATTCGCTCACGCCGGCGGCGGCGTTCGATTTCCGGCTCTACAAGACGGCGCCGGGGAGCAGCGAAGTCATCATCGTGGCGGATTCGGACACGGCGCAGGGCTGCACCGCGGCGGCGCTGCCCACGAACACGATCGGCCGCACGGACTTCCGCATGCAGTTCCTGGTCGGCGGGCAGGCGGTGGCGACGGCCACGGCGTACGTCATCGTCGATGCGTCGCCGTGCACCGGGGCGCCGCTGCCATGCATCGTGCCGTACACGGGCTCGCTCATCGTGAACGGGCGGCCGGCGGGCGGGACGTACCTGGCGAACAGCGGCATCGAGATGTGCTTCGCGCTCACGCCGACGGACCCGTTCGACTTCCGGCTCTATCGCACGTTCAACGGCGTCGAGACGCTCATCACGCAGGGGAGCGACGACGGCACGGGCGACTGCCTAAACCTGGTGCTGCTCGCGGGCGAGCTGGGGCGGAAGGACTACCGGATGGAGTTCCGGGCGGGGACGAAACTGCTCGCGGAGGCTTCGACCTACTTCTTCGTGGTCGCGCCGTAGGGCGTCAGACGAGGTAGAGGAGCATGGCGTGACCGGCGCCGGCGGCTTCGCGGTAGAAGCCGCGGACGTCTTCGAAGGTTTCGAGCAGCCATTGCCGCGACCCCGGGCTGCTCCAGCCCCCGGGGTAGACACCGGCGCGCTCCATGGCCGAGGCCTCGTAGCGTGCCTCCACTTCGGCGGCGGTGAGGGCATCGAGTGCGGCGCTCGTCTCCGCGACCCGGGCCGCATCCAGGGAGCGCATGGGGCCGTAGCCGAGGTCGGGGCCGAATTCGCGCCCGCCCATGACGGCATCACCGAGCGGGCCGGGGGATTCGTCCACGCTGCCGGTCAGGAGGAAATGGAGGCCGTGCCAGGCCTTGTCGATGTCCAGCGTCGGCGCTCCTTCGAGGCCATCGGGCAGGGGAGCGGGTGCGCGGCGCGGGCGGCCCGCGTTCGCCCTCGGGACGAGGAGCGCGCGAATGGAGTCGATCTGCTGGCGGACGAGGTCGCGCTGGCTCCCGGGGAGGGCCGCGAGCTGCGTTTCCATGCGCTCCAGGACCGTCGCGAGCGGCGGGGCACCGACCACGCCGCCCTGCGCGGCGGCCCACGCGAGGTTGGCTTCGGCGACGCTTTGGCCGCGGTCGAAGACGATGCGTTCGATGAGCGCGGGGCGCCGGCGCAGGATGTCCAGAGCCCCCGGCGGGACGTGCTTGAAGGTGGCGGTCATGGACATGGCGATGCTCCCGGGGAGGTCCCCTTACCGGGAGATTCGGCCGGCCGGGGTCCGAGCGACAGGCGCGAGCACGCTCAGGAGCCGATGAGTTCCTCGTCAGTGACCATTTCGCCGGCCTGGCGGACGAAATCGCGGACGTGCTCGGGCGAGGCGGTATACAGGGTCTGCGCGCCGGAGCGGGTGGATTCGAGGAGGCCGGCTTCGCGCAGCATCTTCATGTGCACGCTCACCGTCGGCTGGGAGAGGTCGAAGTAGAGGGCGAGGTCGGTGATGCTCGTGGGCATCTGGAGGACGCGGCTGAGGATCGCGACGCGGGTGGGGTCGGAGAGCACCTTGAAGCGGCCGGCGGCGGCCTCGGCCTGTTCGCGGCGGCGCTTCGCTTTGCTCCCGGCCTCGGGGCCGAAGGAGATGAGCAGCGTGTCGGCGGTGCCGAAGACGCACTGCCCCGAGCTCGTGACGGACATGGGCACGACGTAGACGTGACCGGCGCGAAGGGCGGCATTAAGCAGCGGCCGGGCACCTTCGCGCAGCGCCAGGTGGTTCGCGGGCACGACGCGCGTGAGGTCCGTCCCCGATTCGAGCTGACGGGCGATGCGCTGGGCCGTCTGTTCGGCCACCGTGCGCCCGGCGCCATCCCAGCCGGGCACGACGACGTATTCCCAGGTGTCGCGGAGGATGCCCGCGAGGCGATCGCGGCGGGCGGGGTCGGCGCGCAGAGCGTCGAGGCGGCGGGCGATGTAGGCACGCACCTCGGGAGGCTCCGTGGGCAGATCGGGGACGTCGAGCGGCTCCGCGGCGGCCGCCATGAGCCGCGCGATCAGGCGGTCGATGTCGTCTTCGACGAGCGCGCCGGCCTGGTTGATGAGCAGCAGGAGTTCGCCCCACTCGGGGTATTCAGGCTCCGACCAGAAGGCGCGCACGCGGTCGACGAGGTCCGGGCGCTGCTCGCGGACGCGGGTGAGCTGTTCGGCGCCGGCGCGGTCGTGGGTGCGTTCGGGCTTGGAGAGCATGAAGAGGGCGAACGTGAGTTCGATGGGAAGGGAGACGGTGGCGGTGACACGGCCTTCGGCGCGGGACTCCCGGGCGAGCTCAGCGGGCATATCCAGTTAACGATACAGCGAAGGGGTTGGGAGTTCCCAGTTCCCGGTTCCCAGCGCCCAGGCGGCAACCCCAAGTCGAGTTCCGAGTTCCCAGTTCCCGGTTCCCAGCGCCCAGTCGGCAACCCCGGGGGAGGCTTTCGCCCCGGCGGGCCTGGCTCGGGGGCACGGGCACCTGGACGAAGGCAACCCCGGGCGGGGCTGATCCCCTGGGAACTGGGAACTGGGGCCTGGGAACTCCTACTCCGCCTGTCCGCTCTGCCACGCGCGGGAGGCGGCTTCGGTGAAGCGCATGTATTTGAGGCCGTCGGCGAAGTTCGTCAGGCGGACGGGGGCGCCGGTGCGGACGGAGTCGACGAAATCGGCTTCGACGCGCCAACCGCGGTCGCTGCCGGGGTCGGGTTCGATGGCGCTCGGCTCGCCGCGAAGGGGGACGATCTCGGCGGCGTCGCGGCCACCGGCGCTGTTTGGCGTCCAGCGGATGGTGCCCTTCGAGCCATAAACGGCGATGCCGTTGAACGGGGCGGCGGCGGCCATGGCGCTGAAGGAGTAGATCGCGCGGGCGCCGTTGGCCATGCGCGCGACGACGGTGTAGCTGTCCGGGACATCCGCGGCGGTGAGGGCGCCGCCGTTCGCGGGGTCGGGCCGTTCGGGCACGAAGACGGCGCCATCGGCGATGACGCGGACGGTATCGCCCAGCCAGCGCTGGATGACTTCGTTGTAGATGCCGAGCGTCATCACGTTGCGGCCGGAGAACACCTGCTGGTTGCGCCAGTGGATGGGGGCGTTGCGGTCGATGCCGGCGCCGTTGAGGACGGTGATGTGGGCCTCGTGGACATCGCCGATAGCGCCTTCGCGCAGCAATCGGGTGACGGTGGGGCCGACGCGGAAATCGAACGGCGCGGGCACGAGCTGGGCCACGAGCTCGGGGTGGGCCTGGCTCGCTTCGAACATCTCCTCGGCCTCGGTGGCATCCATCGCCATGCGCGCTTCGCAGAGGACGTGCTTCCCGGCTTCGAGGGCGCGAATGGTGTATTCGCGGTGCCGGTAGGGCCAGGTGCCGATGCAGACGGCATCGACCTCGGGGTCGGCGATGAGGTCCTCGGGCGAAGGCGCGGTGCGCGGGATGCCGAACTCGGCGGCGGCGCGCGCGGAGCTTTCGGGCGAACGGTTGGCGACGCTGACGACTTCGACGCCGGGGATGGCGCGGAACCCGGGAATATGGCGGGCGCCCATGTTGGCGCCCGCGCCGATCAGTCCGATACGCATGGCTTTCTCCGCGAGCCCGCCCGCGCGCGGCGGCCGGGGTGGTGACGGGGCGAGTGTACGCCGGGCCGTTCGCTCAGGCGCGGGCCCAGACCATGAGCACGAGCCAGGCCCCGAGCGTGGCGCCGCTGGCAAGGAACGACTGCTGGACGAAACGCATCTTGCGCGCGGCGATGGCGGCGACGGTGTGCACCTGGCGGAGGACGTCGTCCTCGAGGTCGTCCGGGCCGACGGCGCGGCTCCGTGCGAGGAACTCCTCGGCGGGCGTGGCCTGGATATCGTCGAAGTAGACGAGCGAGTGGCCATGGCGGGCCCGCACGCCGGGATGCGGGGCGCGGGGCATGTAGACGAGCATCGAGAGCGCGAACGAGCCGGCGGAGGTGAGCACGTAGAGGGCGAGCAGCAGCCCGGCGGCGACCCGGCCCGGTCCATCGCGCTCGAGGAGGCGCCGCACTTCGGGGGTCTGCGAGACGGCGATGGCGGCGAGCGTGGCGTGCAGCGCGAGGATCGGCGCGGCCTTCGCATCGGCCATGTAGGTGAGGAGGATGTTGCGGTCGAGGGTGCGCGTGTGGTGTTCGATGCGCTCCACCGGGGGGATGGCGTCGCCGCCGGGGGTGCGCGTGGGGGGAGTGAGGGGGGCCGTCACGGCGGCATTGTAGCCGGGCGCGCCGGGCGGGCGGTCAGTTGATGCCGTATTTTTCGGCGCAATTCTTCCAGCCGCCGCCGCCGCCGAAGTGGCCGCGCACGGTGCGCAGCCAGAGCGCGGTACGGAGGTTCACGACGGGGTCGAAACGCTGGGCGAAGTCCTCGCCGGAGCGGTCGAAGTGCTGGGTGCCGTTGAGCTGGGCGAGGCCGTAGCTGCCGCCATTGGGGTCACTGGTGTTGTGCGCGAACATGTTGCCGCCGGATTCGCAGATGACGATGAGGCGCATCTGCGGCCACCAGCCGTCGCTCATGGGCCAGCCCGCGGCGGCGGCGGCGGCATCAAGCTGTTCGAGGGAGAGGATGCGCTGGCCGGGGGCGATCGCGGGCGGCTTCGGCAGCAGCACCTCCGCGGGCGCGAGCTTCGCGCAGGCGCGGCCCTTCGTCACCGAGACGGGCGGCGCCGCGGCGGGGATATCCCATGGGCGGCGTTCGCCGTTCGCGACGTGCTCGGCGAGGTGGGCATCGTAATCGGCGGCGCGGCGGTCGTATTCGTCGGCGAGCTCGGCCTGGCGGGCCTGGAGAAGGAGCTGCGGGGGGCCGTTCGTGCCGGCGATGGCGGCATCGGTGGTGCAGAGCTGGATGGCGACGGCGCTCATGCCCGCGAGCGTCGGGCTCACCCACCCCCAGCCCGGTTCGTAGCCCGAAGGCGGGACCGCGACGGAGGCGGACTCGGACCGGCCCAGGTAGCCCCCGCCACCGGCGACGATCAGCGCCAGCAGCACGGCGCCGAAGTAGACGCCGCGGTTGCCTTCGCGCCGCGGAAGCCGGGGACCGGGCAGGGGGTTCACGGGAGGGGAGTATAGGAGCGCGGGGGACGCGGCGCGATCAGGGGATCTGCTCGGTGGTGGCGCCGGGGTTCAGGATCTGGATGATGCCGCCCCAGTTGCACATGAGCTTCGAGGAGTTGTTCAGCGCCGGTTTGTTGGAGATGAGCACGGTGGGCGAGCCCGGTGCCCAGGGCGCCGCGATCGCGGGGATGCAGGGCATGGGCGTGAGCACGCCGAGGGCGGCCGCGGTGGCGGCGGCGACCGTGGGGTTGGCCAGGCTCTGGCACATGGCGAAGGGGAGGATGTTCACGAGCGGCTTGTTGTCCATGATCGTGGCCATCGGCTTGTTCTCGGCCATGACGGGCGGACCCTGGGGGATGACCATCAGGGCCGAGGGCGCCATGCCGAAGCTGCATTGCAGCTGCGCGGACATGACCGCGGGAATCGCCATGGGTGCGCCTCCGGCCGCGAACGGCACGGCGATGGTGCCCGGCCCGGGCGCGCCCGGCAAGGGGTTCGGCGCGCGGGAAACGGCATCTTCACCGGCGATGTGCTGAAATGGAGCCCATGGGCCTTTCCATCCTCGTCCGCCTGGCGATGCCGGTGCTGCTCGCGCTCGGCGGCTTCCTGACCTGGCAGCGAACGCGCGCGAAGGACACCCGCGACCCGGCGAAGCCGGACTGGCGCGATGACTCGCTCGACGATTGGCGGCGCGAACGGGACGAGGCGGCGGCGACGGCCCGCGATGCGCGCGCGGCGGACCCGGCCGGCCACCCCTCGACGGCGGCCGAAGAGAGTGAGCCGGTTCACCATCAGCGCCTGGGCGGGTGAGATTGCGGAACGGGATAGGGTTTTGCCCGACGGCATCTCGCCACACGCGAAACGTATAGTAGCGAAGTAACCACCGAAATTCAGTGAGGCACGGGTGAGAGGCGCCAACCTCGCACGAGCCGGGCGGGACGAAAGCGTGGCCGGTTCGGCCGCGCTGGCGGCGGTCCGTGCGGCGCTCGATGCCGCCGCGACACCGCTCGCCCTGCTCGATGGCGCCGGCCGCTACCTTCACGCGAATGCCGCCCTCGCGGCCTGGCTGGGCGCGAGGGCGGACGATCTGGCGGGGACGGAGGCCGCGGCCCATGCGGCAGCTGCCGCGAGCGCGGCCCTTCACACCCGGAGCGAGTGGAGCGGCAGCTGGACGATGGCCCCGGAGCGCGAAGCTTCGGTCACCCTGCGGCCGGTGGACGGCACGAACGCCGTGATCGTGACGGTGACGCCCGTCACGACGGCCGCCCCCGCGGAGGCGCTGGACCTGATCGTGGACGCCGCGAGCGCGGGCATCGCGCTGGTGGACGACGATGGGCGCCTGGTGCGCGTGAACACGGCCTGGGCCGAGTTCGCCGGGCTGCCGGCTTCGGAGATCGTGGGGCGCACGCTCTGGTCCGGCATCCCCCGGGCCGGCCGCGAGGAAGCGCGCGCGAGCATCCTCAGCACGCTCGCTGGCGACCCGGCCGCGCCCGCCATCATCGAGACGCCGGTGGTCCGCCCGGATGGCACGACGCGCATCCTCGCGGCGACCGCGCGGCCATACGGCCCGCTGGGGGCGCGCTACCTGGTGGTGACCGCGATCGATGTCACGGCCGAACGGGAGGCGCGCGCGGCGAGCGAGACGAGCGAACGGGAGCTGCGCGCGATGTTCGCCCACACCGGGGCCGCGCTGGCGCTGCTCGACTCGGAGGGCCGCTACGTGCAGGTGAACCCGGCCTGGTGCGAGCTGTACGGCTGGACACCGGACGAGGTGGCGGGCAGGCACTACCTGGAGCATTCGCCCGACCCCGGCGACCCCACGATGCAGCCGGCGCTGTACGCCGACCACCTGGCGAAGCGCGACGTCCGCATTCGCACCCTGCAGCGGCGGCGCCGGGACGGGTCGGTGCTGTGGGTGCTCAGCCACACGACCGTGATCGAGTTCGGCGGGCGGCCGTACGTGCTTTCCACCACGCAGGACATCACGCGGCTGCGGGCGGACGAGGCGCTGCTGGATTCGATCTTCGAGACGGCCGCGGGCGGCGTGGCACTGGTCGATGAGGAACACCGGGTGGTGCGCGTGAACCGCGCGGGCATGGAGATGGTGGGGTGGGACGCGAGCCTGACCGGCCAGGCGCTGCGCGAGATGATCCCCGAGCACGCGCTCCGCCGCGACGGGGGCGAAGTCCGCGTGCTGGCCTCGGCGGCGCGCGTCGACCTCAACGGGCGCCCGCACCTGCTGCTGACGACGACCGATGTCACCGCGCAGCGCGAGGCGGAGGAGGCGTTGCGCGAGAGCGAGGCGCGCCACCGCCTCCTCGTCGAGACGCTGCACGAAGGCATCTGGATGACGAACGCCGACGGCATCACGACGTACGCGAACGCGCACGCCGCCCAGATCATGGGCGTCGCCCCGGAGGAGATGGCGGGAAAGCCGTTCTCGGCGGTGATTTCGAAGCAGGACCGGCGGCACGGGCAGCCCATCGGCGAGCGCCGCCGCACGGGCGTCTCCGAGCAATACGACTTCAAGATCCACCGCCTCGATGGTGAGACGCGCTGGGTCATGGTCTCGGCGGCGGCGCTGAAGACGGCCGGGGGCGCCTTCGACGGCACGATCGTCTCGATGGTGGACATCACGGCGCGCAAGCAGCAGGAAGAGGAGCTGGCGCGCCTGGCCGCGATCATCGAATCGGCGGGCGACATCATCATCGACCGCGACCTCGACGGGCGGATCACGTCGTGGAATCACGGCGCGGAGCGGGCATTCGGGTATACCGCGGCCGAGCTGGTGGGGAGCGATGGCGCCGTGCTGGCGGCGGGGAAGAACGCGCCGACGCAGGCCGCCATCGAGCGCGTGCTCGCCGGGCAAACTATTCGGATGGAGGAGACGCCGCGGCGGCACCGCGACGGCCACACGATTTACGTCTCGGGCACGATGTTCCCGCGGCGCGACGGCGAAGGGCAGATCGCGGGGGTATCGAGTATCACGCGCGATGTCACGGCGGAGCGCGCGGGCCGCGAGGCGATGGCGCGCATGGCCGCCATCGTCGACGCCTCGACGGACGTTATCATGACCTTCGGGCTCGATGGCCGCATCACCGACTGGAACCGCAGCGCGGAGCGGGTGCTGGGGTACACGGCCGGGGAGGCGATCGGCCAGACGATGGCGCTGATCGCACCGCCGGGCGAGCCGACCCGCTGGCCCGCGCTCTTCCAGCGCGCGCTCCGGGGTGAACGCTTCGGGGCCACCGGCGGGCGCATCGAGTCGCGCCGGCGGGCGAAAGACGGCCGTATCGTCCTGTTCGACGTCTCCATTTTCCCGGTGCGCGATGCGAGCGACGCGATCACGGGCGTGGTCGTCACGGCGACGGACGTGACGGAGCAGCGGCGCCGCCAGCGTGAGGTCGAGCGGCTGGCGGCGATTGTCGATTCTTCGACGGATGCCATCCTGCTCGTGGGGCGGGACGAGCGCATCCTCGCGTGGAACCGCGCGGCCGAGCGGCACCTCGGCTGGCCCGCGGCGGAGGCCATCGGGCAGCCGGTGAGCCTGATCGATGTCCCGGGCCGTGAGCGCCACTACTCGGCGCTGTTGGAGCGCGCCTTCGCGGGGGAGCTGACGCCGGACGAGATGCGCCTGGAGACGGAGCGGCGGGCGAAGGACGGCAGCGTGCATCCCTTCCTGGTCACGCTCTTCCCGATCACCGAGAACGGCGAGATCACGGCCATTGGCGTCATCGCGCGGGAGATTTCGGACCTGCGGCGGCAGAGCGAGGCGATGGCGCGGCTCGCGGCCATCGTCGAATCCGCGAACGACGCCATCTGCGGGCTCGCGCTCGATGGCACGGTGGTGAGCTGGAACCGCAAGGCGGAGGAGCTGTTCGGGTACACCGCGGCGGAGGTCATCGGCCGTGCCCCCGGGCAGGGGACCGATTTCCTGCAGGCGACGTTCGTGGAGCGGGTACGCCTGGGCGAGGCCTTCAGCGGAGTGGAGGCCGTACGGCGCACGAAAGACGGGTCGCCGATTGATGTCGAGCTGGCGGGCTTCCCCGTGCGGGACGAGGCAGGAGCCACCGCCGGGTACGCGCTCATCGCCCGCGATATCGGCGAACGGAAGCGCCAGCAGGAGGCGATCGAGCGGCTGGCGTCGATCGTGGAGTCCTCGAACGACCTCGTGTTCACCCTCTCGCCTGCCGGGCGGGTGACATCGTGGAACCATGCGGCGGCGGAGATCTCGGGCTTCAGCGAAGCGGAGATGCTGGGGCAGCCCCTGGCCGTGTTCGACCGGCCGGACGGCGATGACCCCGGGCTGCAGCCGCTCTTCGAGCGCGCGCTCGCCGGTGAGACGGTGACCGGGGCGGTCGCCCGGCGATGGCGCCGCAATGGCGAGGCGATCGACGTGCTGCTCTCGACGTTCCCGATGCGAAGCGCGGACGGCGGCATCGCGGGCGTGGCGATCATGGCGCGCGACATCACGCGGCAGAAGCATGACGAACGCGCCCGGGAGGCCGCCGAGGCGCGGCTGCGGCTGGTGCTGCAGAGCACGCCGCTCATCCTTTTCGCCTGCGACGCCGAGGGGAAGCTGGTGATGGTCGAAGGGCGCGGCCTCGCAGGCCTGGGCATCGAGCCCGCCCGCCTTCTCGGCAAGTCGTTCCTCGCTGCCCTGGGCAGCGGCGGCATGAGCACCGAAGCCGACGCCGTCCGCCTCGCGCTCGAGGGCGAGGTGGTCACGACCACCACGGAGGTCCGGGACACCTGGCTCGAGGTCCGCTACTCGCCGGTGCGGGATGCGGCGGGCGCGGTGACGGGCGTGGCCGGGGTCGCCATCGATGTCACCCAGCGGCGCCGGAGCGAGCAGGCGCGCCGCGAAGCGGAGGCGCGCGCGCACACCATCGCCGCGAACGCGCCCGTCATTCTCTGGGCATGCGACGATCACGGCGAGATCACCTACATCGAAGGCATGGGCCTCGAACTCATGGGGCTGCCGCGCCCGCGCCCCGGTTCGAACCTGCTCGCGATCGACGAGGGGGGCGTGCTGGCCGGGGGCCTGAGGCGAGCGCTCGCGGGCGAGCATGTCTCGCACCTGGTGGAGCTGCGCGGCCGCGTGCTCGAGGGCTCCGTCTCGCCGACGCGGGACGACAGCGGCCGCGTGACCGGCGCCGTGGGCGTCGCGACGGACGTGACGGAGCGGCGCAAGGCGGACCTCGCGCTCATCCAGGCGCAGAAGATGGAGAGCCTTGGCGTGCTCGCGGGCGGCATCGCGCACGACTTCAACAACCTGCTCGTGGCCGTCATGGGCAACGCCGACCTCGCGCTCCTGCGCAGCGACGGCGACGAAGAGATGCAGCACATGCTCACGGACATCAAGTCCGCCTCGCGCCGCGCGGCCGACCTGGCCCGCCAGATGCTGGCGTATTCGGGCAAGGGCACCTTCATCATCGACCGCTTCGAGGTGGAGGGGCTGGTGCGGGAGATGGGCGATCTGCTGCGCGTGTCGCTCGGTCAGGGCGTGCAGCTGGCGTACGACTTCGCCGCGCCCGGCGCCATGATCGAAGGCGACGGCACCCAGCTGCGGCAGGTGGTGATGAACCTGGTGATCAACGCCACGGAGGCGATCGGCGACGGCGGCGGTGCCGTCACCGTGAAGACTGCGGTGGTCCACGCCATGCGCGCAACCTTCGCGGGGATGTACCTCTCGCCCGACCTGCCCGAAGGCGACTACATCGAGGTGCGCGTGACGGACACGGGCCGGGGCATGATCGCCGAGACGGCCTCGCGCATCTTCGACCCGTTCTTCACGACCAAGTTCACGGGGCGCGGCCTCGGGCTGGCGGCCGTGCTCGGCATCGTGCGCGGCCATCGCGGCGCCATCAGCGTGACGAGCGCGGAGGGCGCGGGGACGACATTCACGCTGCTCTTCCCGCGCGCCTGAGCGGCCTATTCCCTGGCCAGGTACGCCCGGAGCGCGTGCGGCACGTTCGTGATGATGCCATCGACGCCGGCGGCGATGACCTTCGCCCAATCGGCCTCGGTATCCACGGTCCACGTCCAGACGGTGAGCTGACGGCGCTTCGCGGCGCGGACGAGCGCGGCGTCGATGGCGCCATGGTGCAGCGAGATGGCCTGCGCGCCGCGCTTCAGCACTGCCGCGAAGAGCCGCTCGGCGCCTTCGCCATCGACGGGCACGCTGATGATCGCGGCGGAGAGGCGCGGCTGCGCGGCGCGGGCGCGTTCGACGATGACGGGATCGAAGGAGTGGATGCCGCACCACGCGGTCGCGCCGGCGGCATCGACCGCGGCGAGCACGCCTTCCACGAGACGCGCGTCCTGGTCCGCATCGCCCGGGGTGGCCTTGAGTTCGCAAAACACGGAGAGGCGGCCGGCGACGAGGGCGAGGACCTCGGCCAGGGTGGGCACATGCTCCCCGCCGCCGGCGTCTGCGCGCGCGAGTTCGGCGGAGGGGACATCCCGCACGGGGCCGCGCAGGTTGGTGGTGCGATCGAGCGTCGTGTCGTGGAGGAGGACGGGCACGCCATCGGCGGCGAGCTGGACATCGATCTCCATGGCCTCGCAGCCGGCGGCGATGGCGGCGCGGACGCCCGCGAGCGTGTTCGCCGGAGCTTCGCCGGCGGCGGTGGCGTGACCAATGACAAAGGGGGGCATGCCCCGAAGCTTAGCGCCACCCCTCCGTGGTACAAGCGCCCATCCGTGTCCCGCGCCTGCGAGCGAACTGCAAGCGAAGCTGGCGAGCGATCTGACGAGGGTCCAACGGCCGGAGCCCTAGCCTCGAAGGGTCCGCGGGGAAGGCGGGCATGCGGAGGTCGCGGTGCACCCTGTCGTTCGGAACCAGCTGTTGCGCGCCGAGGGCGATCCAGAATGGAAACGGCCCTGGTGGCTCATCCCGGCGCTGTTGTCGGTCGTCTTCCTGACGGTGGCCGCCGCGGCCGGGAGCGGGGGGCTCTTCCTTGCCTACCAGAGCCTCGCGAGCGGCTACGTGCCCATCACCGAGAAGCTGAATGCCGAGTACACGGGCCTGACGGAAGTCTATGACCGGAACGGCGTGCTGCTGGGAACGATTTCGAACCCGCACGCGCCGCTCGCGAACCCGGTGCCCCTGGACCGGATTTCGCCCTGGATGCAGGAAGCGACGGTTTCGACCGAGGACAACAGCTTCTGGACGAACCCCGGCGTGAACCCCGGTGGGCTCTTCCGGGCGGTGCGCGAAAACTACGCGGGCGGCGGCATCGGCAGCGGCAGCGGCGGTTCGTCCATCACCCAGCAGCTCGTGAAGAACGTCTACCTCACGAACGACTGCGAGGAGGTGAACGGCACGCGCGTGTGTGTCGCCCCCCGGACGCTGGAGCGCAAGCTGAAGGAGATCGCGTATTCGTTCGAACTGGAGCGGGAGGCCGACAAGCACCAGATTCTGAACTGGTACCTGAACTCCATCTCGTACGCGGACCGCTACGTGGGCGTGGAAGCGGCCTCCGAGGGGTACTTCCGCAAGCCGGCGGCGGACCTCACGCTCGCCGAAGCGGCCGTGCTCGCGGGCGTGCCCGCCGCGCCCACCGACTACCACCCTCGCCTGAACTGCGAACGGGATGAGGCCGGCGTGTGCATCACCGATGAGCAGGGCCGCACGGTCCTCTCGGGCGCGGCCAAGGAGCGGCAGCGGCACGTGCTGGACCTGCTCGCGGAGCACGGCCGGATTACGCGCGAGCAAGCGGACGCCGCCTACGCCGAGCCCGTGCTCGTCTACCCGGCGACGAGCGCGCTGAAGGCGGCCGCCTGGATCGATTCGCAGGTGGAGCCCCGGCTCGTGCGCATGTGCGAGGCCGGCATCCTGCCCCGCCTCCCCCACACGGAGAACTGCGAGGAGAGCGTCCACAGCGCCGGCTACAAGGTCACGACGACCATCGACTGGGAGGAGACGCAGAAGGCGATCGCGATGATGAACGAGAACCTGGCGGCGGGGCTCAAGGCCGGGTGCGATTGCCACAACGCCGCCATCGCCACCATCGAGCCGGCGACCGGCCAGATCATCGTCTACGCGCCGAACATCGACCCGACATGGACCTCGGACCCGCGCGTCTCCGGGCAGATCGACCAGCTCACGGAGATCAACCAGCCGGGTTCGTCGATGAAGCCGGCGGTGTACCTGGGCTACATGGACAAGCTCCAGAAGGTGCCCCTGAGTTCGATCTGGGACACGAGCCCGATGGTCTACAGCGATCCGAAGGCGGTGCAGAACCGGGTCACGATCCTCAATCCGCGGCCCGGGAACGGGGGCGAAGGGCTCATCACCGTGCGGTCGGCGCTGGGCGGTTCGCAGAACGTGGGCGCGTTCCGGGCGGCGCAGGAGATCGGCATCCCGAGCGTGATCGCGTATGCGAAGGCGCTCGGCATCACCACCCTGGACAGCGGCTTCGACCCCACCTGGTACGACCACGACGCGATCTTCTATGGCCCCTCGGTGGCGGTCGGCGGCGCCAATGTGCGGGCGATCGACATGGCCTACATGAACGCGACGATCGCGAACATGGGGTACATGGTCGGCGTGCCCACGCTCGCGAAGCAGCTCGACCCGAAGGACCTGGTCTCGTTCGCGGACGCGAAGACGGATGACGACAAGGCGAAGGCACGGAGCCAGTACCTGGACTTCTCGCGCGGGCACACGCGCCTGCCCGGCTCGCGCGAGCTGGACCCGGTGGTGGTGCTCGAAGTGAAGGCGATCCAGGGGGAGACGCTCTACACGCACGGCGACGACCTCGTGCGTAAGGCCGTCGTCGACCCGGAATCGGTGTGGCTGCTGCATTCGGTTATGTCTGACTGCACGGCCCGCTGGATCATCTGGCCGTGCGGCGGGTCGAACGACGACAACCTGCTCGATGCCTTCCTGGACGGCACGAAGATCCCGATGGGCATCAAGACGGGCACCCAGCAGGGACCGACCGCGAACGACACGCTCGCGACCTGGATGAACGGGTACACACGCTATGCGGGCACGGCCGTCTGGGTTGGGAATGCGAACAAGCAGCTCGTGCGCGATGGCGCGGGGGCCGGCTATGCATCGGCCAACACGACCATCCGGCTCTTCAAACGGTGGATGGCGCAGTACCACGGCGACCTGAAGGCGAAGGGGGTGTTCGAGACACCGGCGAACTTCGATGACCTTCGCCCCCAGGACGTGGCGTGGGTGAAATACCAGACGGCGACGACCGAACGGGGCGCGCGCGGCGGCTGCGGGCAGATGATCGAAGGCTGGGTGCGCACGGACATCAGCTACAAGGGCGACTGCGACGGCAAGGGCTACGTGCCGCTGCCGCCGTTCCAGGCCGACCAGGCGCTC
Organism: Dehalococcoidia bacterium; assembly: GCA_046328225.1. Lineage (GTDB taxonomy): Bacteria > Chloroflexota > Dehalococcoidia > Tepidiformales > Tepidiformaceae > Amarobacillus. Next base: position 100,242 of record JAXLWZ010000007.1, read on the forward strand.
GCGCTGGCGCGCGCCCGTGGCATCCCGACGAGTGGCTTCGCGGGCATCCCGGTGCTCGTGACGGGCGCGGCGACGGTGCCGGCGGCGGTCCCCACGCAGGCGGCGCGGCCCCCGCAAGCAGCCATCGCCCCGACGCCGACGGAGTCTCCCTCGCAACCCACGCCGGCGCCAACAAAGCCCACATCGCCGCCGCCGACTCCGACCGCGATTCCACCCACGCCGCCACCAGCACAACCCACGCCCACGAAGCCGCCACCCACGGCGCCAACGGGCGGCGGTGGCGGCGCATCAAACAACAGCAACGCAGGCGGCGCCGGGCCACCCGGCCAAAGCCGGTAGTTCCCAGTTCCCAGTCCCCAGTTCCCAGGGGACAACCCCGGGGGAGTCAGCCTCCCCCGGGGTTGCCCGGCTCGAGCCTCGAGCCTCGAGCCTCGAACCCCTTTCCTCCTTCCTCTTTTCTCCTTTCTCTCCCTATCCTGCGCGCGTGGGAAACGACAGCACCCTCTACGGGCGCGCGGGGATGGCGTGGAGCGTCCGGCTTGGGGGGACGCACTTCCACAGCGGTGGCGAGGACGGCACGGTCGCGTTGGCGGCGCTGGCGGCACGGCACGGCTTCGGGAGCGCGCCGGTGATCGCGGACATTGGCTGCGGCATCGGCGGTCCGGCGCGGTACCTGGCCCGCCGCTTCGGCGCCGACGTCATCGGCATCGACATCGCCGGGCCGCTATTGGGGCGCGCCCACCAGGATGCGCGCGCCGAGGAGGTGTGGCTGCGCTGCGGCTTCGTGCGCGCGGACGCGCTGGCGCTGCCGTTCGCGGATGGTTCGGTGCCCGCGCTCTGGAGCCTCGCCGCGCTCTCGCACATCGACCAGGAGCTCGCGCTCGCCGAAATCGCCCGCGTGGCCGCGCCGGGCGCGCTCTTCGCGCTCGCCGACTGGGTGGCCCCCGTGGACCCGGGGGACGACGTCCGCGAAGCCGCGCGGGCGGCCCTCGGCATCCACCTGCTCTCGCTCGACGCCTACCGCGAGGCGATTCAGCGGGCGGGTTTCGTCATCGTCGCGGAGGAGCTGGAGGCGCCGCCAGAGGTATCCCCTCGCGCACCGAGTGACGAACAGGCCTGGCAGACACAGTTCGCGGTTCGCTTCGGCGTCGGCGCCCTCCACGCGGAGTTGGTGCGCTCGCGCACGTGGGCCGCGGCGCATCGCGACGCGCGCGCGCGCACCTGGCGGTGCGTGGCGGCGCGTCGCGCCGCGCCGCGGCCCTAGTTCCCAGTTCCCAGTTCCCGGTTCCCAGTTCCCAGCGAGTGCCGAGTGCTGAGTGCTGAGTGCTGAGTCGGCAACCCCGGGGGAGCCAGGCTCCCCGTGGGTTGACCCCGCCTCGAGCCTCGAACCTCGAACCTCGAGCCCCGTTTCTCTTTTCTCTTTTCTCTCACCGCTTCGCGGTGGCCTGGAACCAGCAGCGCGTCCACGTGGCGCCGGGGGTGGCGCCCCAGGTTTGCCAGGCTTCGGCCATCGCGGCGAGGCCGGAGCGGGTTTCGAGGCCGGCGGCTTCGACGTAAGCGGCGAAGGGTTCGCCCGTGAGGAGGGCTGCCTGGCGCTCGGCGGCGCGCGTCCTGACGGCAGGGGTGCCATCGCAGCCGCCGACGACGGAGACGCCGATGTCGGTGAAGCCGGCGTCCGCGAGAAGGAGGCCGAGCGAGCGGCCGACGTGGTAATCGCCGCCGCGCAGCGCCTGCACGCGCACCATGAGGTCGAGGGAAGCGCGCAGGGCGGGAGTCTCGGGGGCGATGAGCGAGCCGCCGTGGTCGGCGTCGGCGAGGCCGATGACACCGCCCGGACGCAACACACGGAAGGCTTCGCGAACGACCGCCGCGGGGCTGTGGGCATGCTGCAGGAGCGCGTGCGCGAAGACAGCGTCGAAGATCGCGTCCGCGAACGGCAGGGCGCTCGCGTCGCCAATCGTGAACGAGAGGCCGGGAGTGCCGCCGTAGGCCGCGCGCGCGGAGGCAACGGTCGCGGGACTGATGTCGAGCCCCGTGACCGTGCCCGGTGCCACGGCCTCGGCGAGCCCGGCGGTGATGCTCCCCGGGCCACACCCGAGGTCCAGCAGTGCCATGCCCGCCGTCAGATGGGGGAGGAAGAAGGCGGCGTTCGCGGCGGCGGTCCGTCGCGAAATGGCGGGCGCATGCATCGCACCCCGCCAACGGTCGTAGGCGCGCGCGACGGCGTCGCCCGGAACGGAAGCGTCCATGAGTTCAAAACCTCGTCAAGGAACAAGGGCTCCGGCAGGTGCGGAGCCTTCGCGACCGTGGCCTAGAGGCGCACAGCCGGGACGGGGAGCGCAGCGATCGGTGTCATGGGCGGCCTCCGGTCGAAAAGTTCCCGGTTCCAAGTTCCCAGTTCCCAGGGGCTACCCCGGGGGGAACGCCTCGGCCGGGGGGTGTCTCAGTCTAACCAGTGCTGAGTGCTGAGTCCTGAGTGCTGAGTCGGCAACCCCAGCGCGAGGCGGTCTCCCCCGGGGTTGTCCCCCGCCTCATTCCTCATTCCTCATTCCTCGAACCTCGTGGGCTTGCCCCGATTTGACGGACAGTGTTCTTAGGCGGCGGGTGCCGTCTCGGGTTGGCGCAGTCTACCAGCCTCGTAGGTGGCGGGGCTCTGATAGCCGAGGGCGGAGTGGATGCGGCGGCGGTTGTAGAACACCTCGATGTACTCGAATACCGCCGCCCGCGCAGCGGCCACGTTGGCCAGCGGCACCCGGTAGACGAGCTCCGTCTTCAGCGTCGCGAAGAAGCTCTCCGCCACGGCGTTGTCCCAGCACTGCCGCGGCCGGCTCAGGGACTGGCGTATCTGATGGCGTCCGAGCAGCTCGCGGAAGGCGTTCGAGGTGTACTGGCTGCCCCGGTCGGAGTGGAAGATAAGCCCGGGCGACGGGCGGCGGCTGGTGAGCGCCATCTCCAGGGCTGCGCTCACGAGCTCGGTGCGCATGTGGTCGCGGACCGCGAAGCCGACCACCCGCCGGCTCGCGAGGTCGATGACGGTGGCCAGGTAGGCCCAGCCCTGCCACGTTCGAATGTAGGTGATGTCGCCCACCCAGGCGCTGTCCAGCGGCGCCGCTTCCGGGGCGAAGGCGCGGCCCAGGAGGTCAGCGGCAGGCGTGGGCGCGGCCCCGTCGGCGATGGTCGTCCGCTTCGTTCGCCGCCTGTGCCGTCCCGCGAGCCCGGCTTTGGCCATCACCCGGGCGACCCGCTTGCGCGAGGTTCGCACCCCTTCCTGGCGAAGCTGCTGGTGCACGCGCGGTGCCCCATACGTCCCCCGGCTCTGTTCGTGGACCCTGCTGACCTGTTTCGTCAGCACTCCATCGGCCTGGGCGCGCTTCGAAGGTACCGTCTCGGACCATGCGTAGTAGGCGGACCGGGAGACTCCAAGCAGGACGCACGGCTTCCGCACCGTGCCCCCCGCCGCCTTCTCCGCCGCGATGAAGGGATACACCCTCACCGGGTCTCCTTGGCGAAGAAAGCCGTCGCTCGCTTGAGGATGTCGCGCTCTTCGCGCAGGATGCGGTTCTCGCGGCGAAGGTACGCCAGCTCCTCGCGCTCGCTGGTCGTCAGGCCCGCGCGCTCACCGGCATCCACTTCCGCCTGTTTCACCCAGCGCGACACCGCCGACTCGGTGAGGTCGAGTTCCCTGGCGATGTCCGACACGCTCTTATCGGTCGTGCGGAACATCGCCACCACCTCGGCTTTGTACTCCTCGGTGAAGGTCCTTCTCGGTCGCCGTGGGCTCATCCAGACACCTCCTCGGGGATCATCCCCTTATCGTTGGTGTCCGTCGATCTGGGGCAAGCCCACTCGCCCGCCCTTTTCTCCTTTCTCTTTTCTCTTTCCTCTCACTCCTGGTTCACGTCGAAGTAGAGGTCGCCGCGGGAGTCGTCGATGTCGAGCTGGAGGAAGTGGACCTTGCCCGTGGAGGGGAGGCTGCCGGCGAGGGAGACGCGGACGCGGCTGCCGTCGAGGATTTCGGTTTCGAGGCGGAGGCGGGTGTTGTCGTAGAGGAAGAAGTACCAGCGGCCGGCGGTGTCCTCGGCGCGCATCCCCTCGACCTGGAGGGTGGCGACGGGGCCCTGGCGCCAGGTGAACTCCTTGACGGTGACGCGCACCTCGCGTCCCGCCTCGGTCTTCACGCGCGCGCTGCTGCCCGGGGTGAAGGCGGCATGGATATCGACGCCGCCCGTTTCGGTGCTGCTGGCGCCGTTCGGCAGGGCCGGCTCGTCGTCCCACACCTCGGCGGTGAGCCAGACGCCATAGCCAATGAGCCCAACGACCGCGGCGCCAAGGATGGCCACCGCCACCTGCAATCGGCGCACGAGCCGCCCAAGCCGCGCAATCTCGGGGTTCATACCAGTTCCCAGTTTCAAGTTCCCGGTTCCCAGGGGGCAACCCCCGGGGAGCATCGCTCCCCCCCGGGGTTGCCCCGCCTCGGGCCTCGAGCCTCGCACCTCGAGCCCCCTTTTCTCCTTCCTCTTTTCTCCTTTCTCTCCTACTCCTTCTTCTCCTGCCGGGGCATGGGGTTCCGAATGCCCTGGCCGAGGGATTGCGGGAAGACGCGGTCGAGGGCGTCGAGGGTCCAGCCGCCTTCGCGGAAGATGGACTTCTCTTTGCCGACGAGCGTGCAAAGGGAGATTTCGTCGCCGCCGACGATGAAGTCGCGGCCGTTGACGTCGCCGGCGGCGTCGGTGCAGAGGTAGACGACGAGCGGCGCGACCTTTTCGGGGGCGAGGGCGTCCATCTGCGAGATGGGGGCGTCGGTGCCGCCCTCCCCGCGGGCGGCGCGAGCGCGTTCCATGGCGGCGCGCAGTTCGGGCGTGAGCGTGAGGCGCGTGCCCGCGCGCGGGCGGATGGCGTTCGCGGTCACACCGTAGCGGCCAAGGTCGAGGGCGAGCGTGCGGGTGAGGCCGACGATGCCTTCCTTGGCGGCGGAGTAGTTCGCCTGCCCCATGTTGCCGAGCCCGGATTCGGAGGCCGTATTGACGATGCGGCCGCCGCGCTGCTGCCGGAAGACGAGCGAAGCGAACTTCGTGGCCGTGAAATGGCCCTTGAGGTGGACGGCGATGACGGCGTCCCATTCCTCTTCGCTCATATTGAAGACCATGCGGTCGCGGAGGATGCCGGCGTTGTTGACGAGAATGTCGAGGCGGCCGAAGGCATCGAGCGCCTGCTTCACCATCGCCTCGCCATCGGCCATAGAGGCGACGTTGCCGTAGTTGGCGACGGCTTCGCCGCCCATCTTCTTGATCTCGGCGACGACTTCCTCGGCGGGAGAGGCGTCCTTGCCGCCGCCGCTGATATCGCCGCCGAGGTCGTTGACGACGACGCGGGCGCCTTCGCTCGCGAGAAGAAGGGCTTCGCCGCGACCGATACCGCGGCCGCCGCCGGTGACGATGGCGACCTTGCCTTCGAGCATGCCAGGCATACGATTGCTCCTGTTTCGAGAATCCGCCGGGCGTGCCGGGCGGTGATCGCGGGTACGCTAGCACCGGCCTTTCGCATGGCGCAAACGATTCTTTGAAGGGGACGATTCCGGCGTATGGCACGGCGGCTGCTGGCATTCATCCCCCACCCGGACGACGAGGCGTACAGCTTCGGCGGGACGATCGCATTGGCGGCGAAGGCGGGGTGGGCGTGCCGCGTGGTGTGCGCGAGCGCGGGCGAAGGGGGCGAGCGGCACGACGGCGGCGCACCCGGCGCGGCGGCACTGGCGGAAGCGCGCGAACGGGAGCTGGCGGAATCGTGCCGCGTGCTCGGGGCCGAACCACCGGTGTGCTGGCGCCTCCCGGATGGCGGATTCGCGAACGTCGCGGACGGGCCGGCGCGGGTGACACGCGAGATTGTGGACTTCGGGCCGGATGTCGTGGTCGCGCTCGGGGCCGATGGCGCCTATGGCCACCCGGACCACCTGGCGGTGTATCGCTGGGTGTTGGAGGCATGGCAGGGGCTTCGCGAACCGCGGCCGGCGCTGCGGTTCGCGGCCTTCCCGCGCGGGCTCTTCCTGCCGCAGTACAGAAAGTGCATCGGGATGATGGGCGACCCGCCGCAGCCGTCCGCCTCGGCCATCGGCGTCACGCGCTGGGACGAGGAGGTCGATATCCGGGCCGTGGCGGCGACGAAGCTCGCGGCGATCGCCGCGCACCGCACGCAGCTCCCGGGCGGCGACCCGCGGGCCATCTTCCCGCCCGGCATCGTGGACAGGCTGCTCGAACGGGAGGGGTTCACCGACGCCGGTGGCAACGGTGCGAACGGCCTCTTCGCAGCCCTCCGCTAAGCGCCGCCCCCATTCCTCATTCCTCGCGCCTCGTCTCCCCCTACGGCTGCTCGATATCGAGGACGAGGCGGCCGGGGGATTCGAGCGTGCTCACGCGGAAGGGCGCCTTCGTACTGAGGCCGATGGTCCACGCGACGGTGTTGTTGATGTCACAGGTGAGCTTCGCCTGCAACAGCGCCTGCGAACCGCCGTTGAGTTCGGTCTTGACCACCGGGTTCGCATCCGGGTCGTGGGCGAGCGCGGGCGTGAACTTGATGACGAGCGAGGCCGTGCCGCTGACGACCACGGGAATCGGCGTGGGCGTCGGCGTCGGGGTGGGCGTGCGCGTCGGCGTGGGTGTAGGCGTGCGCGTCGGCGTGGGGGTAGGCGTGACCGAGAGGTCGGGCGTCGGGGTGGGCGTGCTCGTGGGCTTCGGCGTCGGCGTCGTGGCCTTCGGCGTGGGCGAAGGAGTCGGCGTGGGCGTGGGTTCGACGAACGGGGTGGGCGACGGGCAGGCGGTGGGGTTCGTGACGTAGGCGATGGAGTAGCCGGGCGGCACCTGTCCTTCGAACTGGAAGACGATGCGGTCGTAGCCGAATTCGTTGGCGGCGCGCACGGTGCGGAGGACGACGGGTTCGATGCCGGCGGGCGCCGCAGCCGCGAGCGGCTCGGTGCTGCCGCCGAAGCCTTCGGAAGCCGTCTCGCTGGTAGCCGTGGCGGCGATGTTCGCGCGCACGGTGGGGACGGAGCGCGCGGCGCCGGCGGGCGCGGTGGGCGCCGAAGGCGGGATGCCGCCGGACTTCTGGCTGGCGGCGCCGCCGCACGCGGAAAGCAAAGCCACCGCGGCCAGCGCGCCGAACAGAGTGCGTCGCATGCCGAACCTCCGTCAGGAGAAAGATCGGCAGGACGGGGGAAAAGAGAAGAGGAAAGAGAAAAGAGGAAAGAGAAATGGGGGCGAGGCGCGAGGAATGAGGAATGAGGAATGAGGGGGCAACCCCGGGGAGGCTGGATCGCGCTGGGGTTGATCCCCTGGGAACTGGGGCCTGGGAACTGGGGGCCGCGCGCGGCGCGGCCTCAGCCGCGCAGCGCGGGGCCCCCGGGCTGACACGTGCGGCAGTAGCTGGTGATGCGCTGGTTGGCGGTGATTTCGGTGATGGGGGTGTCGCAGCGCGGGCAGGGTTTGCCGCCGAGTCGGTGGACGCGCATGAAGTCGCGGCGTTCTTCGTAGTCCAGCACGCCGTCCTTCACCATGCGGTCGCGCACGCGGGGGGTGGCCCACGCCATCACCTCGCGGGAGGCGCGGAAGAGGGTGCGGAGTTGGTCCTCGGTGAGCTTCGTCTTCGGGGTGTAGGGGTTGATCTTCGCTTCCCAGAGGATCTCGTCGCTGTAGGCGTTGCCGATGCCCTGGACGAACTCGGCGTTGGTGAGGATGCCCTTGATGGCGCCGCGGTAGCGCTTCATGCCGGCCAGCCATGTCTCCTCGGTGAGGCTTTCGGCGAGCAGGTCGGGGCCGTTCGAATCCCAGTTCGGGATGAGCGAAAGGCCATCGGCGGGGACGAGGTAGACCTTCCCCATGAGCTTCTCATCGGCGTAACGGAAGCTGTGGCCACCTTCGATGCCAAGCACCAGGCAGGCTTTCGCGGCGATGCGCGTCTTCGGGTCCACGTATTGGAAGCGGCCGGTGAGCATGGGGTTGATGGCGAGCACGCGGGCGCTGGCGAGGGGGAACAGGAGGAACTTGCCGTGCCGCAGGACCTCGCCGAAGACGTCGCCGGGGAGGGTCTCGCGGATCTCCTTCGCGGGCGTGCGGAAGACCGGCGGGATGCGCGTGTCGGCGGTCTCGATGCGCCGGCCGGCGAGGTTTTCGTTGAAGAAGCCGCGGATGGCCTCGAGCTCGGGGATCTCTGGCATGGGGGCATCGTAGCGGCGTGGCGCCGGGCCCGCATGCGCGCAGCACGCGGGCCCGGGCGCGAATGCCGAATCAGGCGAGGCCGCGGGCGGGCGCGGCCTCCGGTTCGGCGGCGCCTTCGCGCGAGCGTTCCCAGATCTGGTAGGTGTGCAGCGCGAGCGAGAAGAGGATGGCGGTGCCCATGATCGGCGTGAAGATGCGCTTGAGCATGGTCACTTCAAACAGGAGCCCGGCGACGAAGCCCACGAGACCGACGTTCGTGCCGAAGAAGATGACGTTGCCGAAGAGCGGCGTGCGGTCGCGCAGGCGGGCGGGCGTGGCGGCATAGAGCAGCCCGAAGATGGCATTCGTGAGCACGCCGATGAACATCGTGTGGTCGAGCGCGAGCAGGTTGCCCCGGGGGACGTTGTCGAAGTTGCCGCTGTAGCGCCCGGCCAGGTAGTTGAGAAGGAGGATGTTGAAGAGGATGCCGATGGAGGCGGCGGCGGCGAAGCGCGCCATCGAGTGCTGCCTCCAGTTCGTCGCGCGGAACGAGGGCCAGAGCCGCTTGATGAAGATGACGACGCCGGCGAGTTCGAGCAGGGCAGCGACGGGGGCGACCTGCGAGGCATCGAGGAGGAGCGAGACCATGAGGACGATGCCGCCGAGGAAGGGGAGGCCGATTTGCGCGACCCCGAGCCGCCCGGCGGGCTTCAGCCGCTCCCAGTGGAAGCACCATTCGGCCAGCGCCATGCCCACGGGGATGAGGAAGCCGACGACCATGGTCGCGGGATGCGCATCGGCGCCGCCATCGGGGAGCACCTCGCGGCCGGTGGCGATCTTCGTGGCGAGGAGGACCCCGATCACGCCGCCCACGACGGAGGTCGCGACGGCGGCGAGGAAGCCCACGTGGGGGACGGTGAGTGTCATGCCGCGGGCGCGCAACGCGACCCAGGTGAAGAAGCCCACGATCGCGGCGAGCGCGAAGCTGCCCATGATCGGGCGGGCATCGCCATAGGTGAAGGCGAAGGTGAAGGCGAACGCGGGCAGGGCGATGGCGGCATAGACCGCGAGCATGCGCGCGGCGCGGCGCTGGCCTTCGCCCAGCCCCTCCTGTCCGAAGAGCCAGAGGGAGGCGGCGAAGACGGACATCGTGATCCACCCGAGGGTGCCGGCGTGGACGTGGGCGAGGATGCGCCGCTGGTCGAAATCGACGAGGTCGGTGCCGTTGAGGATGCCGATGACGACGGTGAAGGAGAACACCGCCATGGCGACCTGGAGCAGGCCGCGGACTTCGGAACGGAGCGGGTGGGGGTGTGCGCCGGGGACGGGCTGCACGGACATGGGGGACCTCCGCGCGAGTTGCTTAGGCGGCTTGTACACCCCTTGCAGGCGGATTGCACGCATAACGCACGGGTTTTCGAGTGATTTGAGAGGGAGGGCGCGGGACGCGGGCTAGCGGGGCTGGCGGCGTTCGGCTTCGTTGCGGTCGTGGAAGGCCTGTTCGATGGCGGCGAACTCGGCGGTGGCTACGCGGGGATGAGGACCACGGTCGTGGCCGTGAGCCGCAGTTCGAACCGGGACAGGATGTCGATGCCGAGCAGTGAAGGGATGGTCTGTGTATTTACGTCGCCGATGAGGATCGGAGCGCGCAACTGGAGGAACGAGCCATCATCGTCCCGGAAGGCGTATTCAGCATCGACCTCGCGCGTGATGACACCGCCGCCCACGCCGCCCATGGGGAGGGCGTTCGCCCAGGAGCCAGGATCGAGGCGGGCGGGCGGCACGCCGAACTTCCCCATGGCATCGAGCGCGTGGATCACCGATCGCGACGCGCCGGTATCGATCACGAACGGAATACCGGCCCACCTTGGACTCAGTTCGGGAATCCGCATCGCCACGAGGATCTGCGGCTGCGGCATGATGTGCGGGTAGTACCCGCCGGAGATCACAGGAGCAGGCTGGCGGACCGCGTCGAAACGTACTGGATCGCGACGTCCGCCCTGGCGTCGAGGCCCTTGTCCCGAAGGTCGTAGACGAGGAGTGCCATATCGGGATTGTGTGCGACGACCTCGCCGGACGGGATGCGAACGGCAACGAACTCCTCGGCGAACTTCTCCAGGAGCCGGTCGTAGTTCTCATCCCAGAAGCGCTGGGTCTCGGAGGCTTGGCGATAGCTCATTTCCGGGCCTGGTAGGGATGCCATTTGACGTTCCTCCTCCCGTTCGTCCCTTCGCATTGAGCCCAAATCGCGGGTGCGCCGGGCTCGCGGTGGTCGTCACGACGGCCGGGCCGCCCACTGTTCCATATTCGCATGCTTCGTGTGGGCTGCGCAGCGGTACGCCGTCCCTGGTCCAACCTCGGACTTCGAACCCGCGAACGTGGCGGCCTCGGCATCCCCGCCGGGCGGCCCAAAACGCGATTCCGTGCACCAATCGCGCGAATCCCTGATTGCGCGGTTAAGGATGAGGGTCATAATCCTTCCCAAGTTGCTAACTCGACAGGCAACGAAGGAAGGAACGGCATTATGCGACTGCTACCCATCGCCGCCCCGGTCGCGGCCAGTCTCGCCCTGATGGCGACCACCGTCTTCGCGGAAGCGCCCGGGCCCGCGGTCCCGAGCGGCAACGCGGTCACCAGCCTCACGGGCACGTTCGTCGATGCGACCGGGAATCGCGTCGGCAATGTGCAGGTCCACCAGGCCGCCGATGGCACGGTGAAGGTCATCGCGGATGCGACCCTCATCCCGAAGGGTGCGCACGCGATCAGCGTGAACGCCGCGGGCGTGTGCACGCCGGCGAACAAGTTCGCCGCGGCGGGCGCGACCACGGCCGCCCTGCCGGGCATCGGCACGGCGACGGTGGAGCAGGGGTACTACCTCGCGACCACCACGGGCATCAAGCTTTCGGGCGCCGGCAGCATCGCCGATGGTGATGGCGCCTCGATCGTGATCTACGCCTCGGATTCGGCGGGCAGCGACCGCATCGCCTGCGCCGTCATCGCCGAGCCGGATCCGTCGCTGGCGACGCCTTCGCCGAAGCCGCCGACGGCGGGCACGGGCACGAACGCGGGCCCGCTGGGTGGCGAGAGCCGCACGGTGGCGATCGCGGCGGCGTTCGCGCTGGCCGCGGGCGCGTTCGTCGCGGGCATGCGCAAAGTAGCGGGGAGCCGCTAGCTATTGGCTGTTAGCTGTTGGCGGGGCAACCCCGCAAGCAGCTGTTAGCTATTGGCTGTTCGCTATTGGCGGGCAACCCCATGCGGGGGAGCCCTGCCGGAATGGAATTCAGGGAGGGGCGCCCGATGGGCGCCCCTTTCGCGCGCGCTAAGAGCTAGCAGCTATTAGCTAAGAGCTGCCCGGCTATTGCCGGGTAAAGGTTGCTGAGCATATCTTTACGCCGTGCGGAAGCCTGCCGAAGGCTCCAGAAAGAAGGCAACCCCATGCGTTTGCTCCCATTCGCCGCTCCCGTGGCGGCCGGCCTCGCCCTCGTGGCGACCATCGCCTTCGCCGAGGCGCCCGGGCCGGCGGTGCCTTCGGGCAACGCGGTGACGAGCGTGACGGCCACCTTCATCGATGCGAACGGCAACCGCGTGGGGAACGTGCAGCTCCACCAGGGGGCCGATGGCACGGTGAAGATCATCGCGGACTCGACGCTCATCCCCAAGGGGTCGCACGGCATCCACATCCACGCCGCGGGCGTCTGCGAGCCGGCGGGTAAGTTCGCGACGGCGGGCGGGCACTTCAACCCGGGCAACAAGCAGCACGGGCTGAACAACCCGGCCGGGCCGCATGCCGGCGACCTCCCGCAGATCGATACGAAGTCGGTCGAGCAGGGCTACTACATCGCGACGACGAAGGCGATCTCGCTGACGAGCGGGCCGACCAGCATCTTCGACGCCGATGGCACGGCGCTGGTCATCCACGCCGCCGCCGATGACCAGGTGACGGACCCGACGGGCAACTCGGGCGACCGCATCGCCTGCGCGGTGATCGCGGAGCCGAACCCGGCGCTGGCGACGCCCACGCCGCGGCCTCCGACGGCGGGCGCGGGCACGGCGACGGACGCGGACGGCGCGAGCCGCACGGTCGCGGTGGCGGCGCTGTTCGCGCTCGCTGCCGGCGCGACGGTTGCAGGGCTGCGGCGCTTCGCGCGCTGACGCGCGCGCGAAGCGAGTTCCCGGTTCCCAGTTCCCAGTAGCAAGTGGGGACGACGAAGGGGGCGCCCGGTGGGCGCCCCCTTTGCTGTGGTGCTCGTGCCCGGCTCCCACTGGGAACTGGGAACTGGCCACTGGGAACTAATCCGAACTGAAGGGCAGTTCGATGTTGTCGACGCGGCGGCCGGCCTTTTCGTGGATGCGGGCGATCTTTTCGGGCTCGCGTTCGTGGACGGTGGTCGTCTTGGTGCCGCGCACCATGGCGACGCGGCCGGTGCGACTGAGTTCGCGAATGCCGTAGGGCTCGCACATCTTGATCAGGCCGTCGATCTTGTCCTCGTCGCCCACGACCTGAAGGATGAGCGAGTTGGTGGCGATGTCGATGACGTCGGCGCGGAAGACGTTGGCGATATCGAGCAGCTCGTGGCGGTTCACGTTGTTGCAGCGCACCTTAATCATCGCCAGCTCGCGCGCGACCATCTCTTCGTGCGAGAGGTCGCTCACCTTGACGACGTCGATGAGCTTGTAGAGCTGCTTTTCGACCTGCTCGACAGGGGCGCTTTCGCCGTCGACGACGATCGTCATGCGGCTCAGGCCCTCTTCCTCGGAGCGGCCGACGGTGAGGGATTCGATGTTGAAGCCGCGGCGCCGGAAGAGGCTGGAGACGCGCATGAGCACGCCCGGCCGGTTTTCGACGATGGCGACGACGGTGTGGACGGTGTGGTGCGGGCGGGATCCGCTGTGCGGTGCGGTGCTCATCGGGCGAGTTCCTCGGCGGGGGCTTCGATCGTCTCGCTGAGGGCGGCGCCGGCGGGCACCATCGGCCAGACGTTCTCTTCCTGGTCGACCTGGAAATCGAGCAGCATGGGGCCCTTGTGGTTGCGGGCCTCGCGCAGGGCGAGCTCGACTTCGTTCTTGTGTTCGACGCGGATGGCGCGGATGCCGTAGGCGTCGGCGATCTTGCAGAAGTCCGGCTGCGTCATCGCGACGGAGACGAAGTTCTTGTCGTAGAAGAGCTGCTGCCACTGGCGGACCATGCCGAGGTAGCCGTTGTTGAGGATGGCGATCTTCACGGGGAGCTGCTCATCGACGAGGACGGCGAGCTCCTGCATGGTCATCTGGAAGCCGCCATCGCCGCAGATGGCCCACACTTCCTGCCCGGGCAGGGCGACCTGCGCGCCGATGGCGCCGGGCAGTTCGAAGCCCATGGTGCCGAGCCCGCCGGAGCTGATGAGCTGGCGGGGCCGCTTATAGAAGTAGTGCTGCCCGGCCCACATCTGGTGCTGGCCCACGCCGGTGACGATGGTGGCGTTGCCCTGCGTCTCTTCGTAGAGCGAGCGGATGACGGCCTGGGGGAGCATGCGGCGGGATTCGCGAATGTGGAGCGTGGGGTGCTCCTCGCGCTGCTGGTCGATCCAGCGGAGCCAGTCGTTGCGGGTCTGCTGCTTCGTCTCCTCCATGAGCTTGGGGAGGACGCGCTTCACATCGCCGACGATGGGGACGACGGGCTTGAAGTTCTTGCCGATCTCGGCGGGGTCGATGTCGATGTGGATGATCTTGGCGGTGGGGTTGAAGTCCTTGAAGCGGCCCATCGCGCGGTCATCGAAGCGCATGCCGACGCCGATGACGACGTCGGCGTAATCGGCGGCCATGTTGGCGTAGAACATGCCGTGCATGCCGAGCCAGCCGTAGCTCAGGACGTGCTCTTCAGGGAAGGCGCCGATGCCGAGGAAGGTCGTGATGACGGGGATGCAGGCCTTCTCGGCGAGCTCGACCAGCTCCTTGTGGGCTTCGCCCCAGATGACGCCGTGGCCGGCGATGATGATCGGCCGCTTGGCCTGGTCGATGATCTCGGCGGCGCGGCGAATCATGCCGGCGTGGCCTTCGGTGGTGGGCTTATAGCCGCGAAGGCTGACCTGCTCGGGCCATTCGAACTCGGTCTCTTCCTGGAACACGTCCTTCGGGATATCAACGAGCACGGGGCCGGGGCGGCCGGTGGTGGCGATGTGCGTCGCTTCGCGAATGGCGAGGGCGATCTCGCTCGCGTTCATGCACATGTAGTTGTGCTTGGTGATGGAGTGGGTGATGCCGGTGATATCGGCTTCCTGGAACCCATCCTTGCCGAGGAGCGCGCGGCCGACGTTGCCGGTGAGGGCGAAGACGGGGGTGGAATCCATCCAGGAGGTGCAGATGCCGGTCACCAGGTTGGTGGCGCCGGGACCGCTGGTGCCGAGGCAGACACCCATCCGGCCGCTCGCGCGGGCATAGCCATCGGCCATGTGGGCGGCGCCCTGTTCGTGGCGAACGAGGATGTGGCGGATGCCGGGGAACTGGGGAAGGGTGTCGTAGAGGGGGAGCACGACGCCTCCGGGGTAGCCGAAGATCGTGTCGACGCCCTCGCGCTGGAGGGATTCCAGCGTGATCTGTGCGCCAGTCATGCGCGCCATGGGCCAGGGTCCTTCTCCACGGGCAGCTGTTGTGGACCGGCGGGGTTCCCGGTGAGGGAGCGCCGGCGCCTGCCTCGCCGGAAGGTCGAGGCCACCCCGTGGCGGGCCGTAGGCCCGGGACGGGGCTGAAGGCGGAGAGGGGTGGGCCGGTAAGCCCGATTGCCCTCCAGCGTGTGCCGTAGATCAGGCAGTGTAGCCGTTACAGCGACGTTACGTCACCCGGGGCAGGGGCTATGGCGGCGATAGGGGGCGGGGGAGATCACGCCGCGCGGAGGCGGGCGCGGGCCTGGCGGTACCAGCGGCGCAGGGGGCTGCGGAGGATGACGGCGTCGCGCATGGCGTGGACGTGGTCGCTCAGGGTGCCGGGCTCGACGCGGCGGTAGCGGGTGATCATGCCATCGAAGCCGCGCTCGGGTTCGAAGCCGGCGCGGTGCAGGGCCCAGCGCAGGGGCCGGTCGTCGTCGTAGAGGTGCCAGGCGTTTTCGTACGTCTTCGGGCGGGTATCGAAGTTGGCGAAGAGGACGCCGCCGGGGCGGAGGGCGCGATGCAGCTCGCGTGCCGTGGCGGTGACATCGGGCACGTGCACGAGCGTATCGATGGCGGTGATGACGTCGTACTTCGCGGCCGGGAGCGATTCGTGGTTGAGATTGAGGTAGCTCGCGGGCGTGCCGCGCCGCTCCAGCCGGTAGCGGGCGAATTCGAGCAGCGGCTTCGAGATATCGGCGAGGGTGGTTTCGTACCCGAGCGCGGCGAAGAGCTGCGAGGTGACGCCCGCGCCCGACCCGAAATCGAGGTGGCGGGCGCCGGGCTGCACGGGCAGCGACCGCGCGAGCACGGTGCTCACGGGGTAGGCGTGGCCCGTGGCCTGGAGGCAGGCGAACCAGAGCAGGTCGAACGACCACGACTGGACGGTGTCGTAGAAGTCGGTGATGGCCTCGGCGGAATCGCGCTGCTTCGCGTACCACTCCTGGAGGCTGTAAATCTCCCAGTTCACGCAGCGTTCGATGCACTCCTCGGGTGTGAGCTGGAAGTAGGCGGCGAGGTCATCGAGGACGGCGGCGCGCAGTTCGGCGGCATCGAGCGGGGCGGTGGCCTCACCGGGTTCGCGCAGAAGGGCGCGCTGGAAGGCGCGCATCTGGGGGCTGCGCATGGCGGCACGCTGCAGGGGGCTCCAGCTGGCCTGGTCGGCGGGTGCCGCGAGGGGGTCGAGGTGCAGGCCAGAGGATGCGCGCATGCGGTGGCTCCGTCTCCAGATAAGGAAGGAATCGGCTGGCAAAGCTGTCCAAATGAGGAGTCGCGGACGGTGCCGGACGAACCGGGCACGGGGGCTCAACCAGGCGAGTTCCCAGTGGCCGGTTCCCAGTTCCCAGGGGATCGACCCCGTATGGGGAGGATGGCTGCACGGTTTATTTGCGACTTAGCGGCGGCGGGGGTTCGCGGCGGCGCGGGCTTCGAGTTCGAGGGCGCGGAAGCGGCAGAGGTCGCGAATGAGATCGGCGGGCACGGGTTCGTCGAGCGGGAAGCGGACGGCGGCCTTGCCCTTCACGTTCGCGGCGAGTTGCGTGGCGAAGGTTTCGAAGAGTGCCGTGGGCGGCGGGAAGGAGAGCGAGTAGTGGGACTTGAACCCGCTCAGGTAGCAGACAAAGCCACCATGGAGGCGGTAGGCGGGGACCTGGTAGCTCATTACCTCGGCCGCCTCGGGGACCGTCTCGCGGACGATGGCGCGCACCTCGGCGAGGACGGCGCGCACGGGCTCGGGCTGGTCCGCGAGGTAGGCATCGACCGATGGGTAGTCCGTCCGGGCCATGGGCGAACGGTACCGCGCGGGCGGCGGCGAGGGCAACGAAAACGGCGCCCCCGGGTGGGAGCGCCGTTCGCAACGAACGTTGAGGAGCGTCAGCGGCCGGTGAACCGGGGCTCGCGCTTCTCCTGGAACGAGGCGACGCCTTCGGCGAAGTCGTCCATGCCGAAGAGGACCTTGAGGTGCACCATCAGGTGGTCGACGGTGGTCTCGTAATCTTCCTTGGTGCCAAGGCGCATCATGCGCTTGGTGGCCTGGACGGCCATGGGGGCGTTGGCGGCGATTTCGCGCGCCCACGAGATGGCGGTGTCGAGCAGGTCGGCATCGGGCACAACGGCGTTGACGAGGCCGGCTTCCTTGCACTGCTGCGCGTTCAGGACCTGGCCGCGGAAGAACATCTCGGAGGCCTTCGCCCAGCCCACGAGGCGCGGGAGCAGCCACGAGCCGCCGCTTTCGGGCAGCAGGTTGCGCTTCGCGGTGACGGCGGCGAGGCGGCCACCTTCGCCGGCGATGCGGATGTCGCAGAGGAGTGCGAGGTCCATGCCATAGCCGGCGGCGGCGCCGTTGAGTGCGCAGATGACCGGCTTGTCCATGTTGTAGAGCACCACCGGCGGCGAACCGGCGAGGTCGAACAGCTGCTGGGCGTTCTTGGAACGCGCGGCGATGGAGTTCGGGCCGCTTTCGACGAGGTCGAGCCCGGCGCAGAAACCGCGGCCGCGGCCGGTGATGATGACGACGCGGACGCTGGTATCGCGGTTGGCTTCGGTGAGCACGCGCGAGAAGGCGGCGAGCATGGGGCCGCTGATCGCGTTCATGCGCTCGGGGCGGTTGAAGGTGAGGATGAGGATGTTGCCGTCGCGCTCGGCGAGCAGCTCCTCGGTGCCGGTGTCGACCTTGGTGCGGTCGAGGGTTGGCGCGGACATGGGCAGGCTCCAGATGGTGATACGCGAGCATGCTAGCAGGTTCGGGCCACCCCGCGCGATTCAGCGCCGGTGACGATTCAGCGAGAAGCTATTAGCTACTGGCTAATAGCTATTAGCGGGCAACCCCGGGGGAGGCGGGCTCCCCGTGGGGCGGCGACGGCGCGTGGCCACGCCGACAGCCGACAGCCGACGGCCGACCACCGACGGCTCCGCTACCCGTCCCCCATTTCGATAGCGCAGAGCAGATCGATGTGCGCGGGCGCGCCGTTGGGGGCGAGGTCGATGACGAGGAGGTCGATGCGGAGGTGGGCGGGGTCAATCCCTTCGCGCTCGGCATAGGCGAAGGCGGCGCGCCACATCCGCGCGCGCTTGGTGGGCGTGAGCGATTCGGCCGCGGCGCCCGGGTGCGAGCGCCGCGTGCGAACTTCGACGCAGACCGTGTCCGTGCCGTCGCGGCAGACCAGGTCGATTTCGCCGCCGGGGACCCTGACGTTGCGGGCGACGATGGTGAGCCCGGCCGCGGCGAGGCGGTGGCCGGCCACGCGTTCGCCGAACGCGCCCAGCTCCGCGCGCTTCGTCATACCGGGAGGGCGAGGGTGAACTGGGCGACGGGGGCGAAGCTGCGGCGATGGATTTCGCAGGGGCCTTTTTCGCGCAGCAGCCGCTTGTGCTCGGGCGTGGGGTAGCCCTTGTTGTGGCAGAAGCCGTACCCCGGGTACTTCTCGCACATCTCGTTCATGAAGGCGTCGCGCGCGACCTTCGCGATGATCGAGGCGGCGGCGACGGCCACGCTCAGGGCGTCGCCATCGATCACCGGCTGGACGTTCGGCAGTGGCAGCGGCAGGGCATCGGAGATGATGTGGCCGGGTTCGACCGAGAGCTGTTCGAACGCGCGAAGCATGCACAGCTTGCGCGCCTGGTAGATGTTGACGCGGTCGATCTCGAGGTGGTCGGCCCAGCCGATGGCCCAGGGCACGGACCGCTTGATCTCGGCTGCGAGCTCGTCGCGGAGCTTTTCGGGGATGACCTTCGAATCGCGGACGGTCTTGTACCACTTCAGCCGCCGATTCGGGGGAAGGGCGACGCAGGCGGCGGTGACGGGCCCGGCGAGCGGCCCCACGCCCACTTCATCGACGCCGGCGACCCAGAACGCCCCGGCTTTCCAGGCGGCACGTTCGAACTTGAGGCTGGGGATCGGTCCGGCGGCCATTGGCGCGATGGTACGGCGGCGGCGCGCGGCGGGGGAGGCCCCGGCCGCCAATCCTTACGCTCCCGGCGCGATTACGGTCAGCCTCTGCGGTGGCCGAAGACGCGCTCGTCCATCGCCTTGAGGCGGCCCGCCATCACGCGCATCACCTCGAGGGCGAAGTAGGGCGAGCGTTCGCAGAGGTACATGAAGCGGCGGCGGTCGATGGCCACGACCTCGGCCTCGGTGTGGGCGCGAACGGTGGCGATGCGCAGGTGGTCCTCGGAGACAAGGCCCATCTCGCCGACGATTGCGCCTGCGCCGATGCGCTCGACGTGCGTGCCATCGATGGTGATATCGAGCTCGCCGTGCTTGACGACGTACATGACCTCGCCACGTTCGCCCTCCTCATAGAGGAGGTCGCCGGCGGCGATGAAGATGGTGTCGGTGGCGTGATCGAAGATGTGGAGGACGGCGGGTTCGTTATCCACGGGCAGGGCTCCGGCGAGGGTGCGCGCATCACCGCACGCGGCGCCCGTGCGAACAAGCGGCGGGCGGGTCCGAAAGCCGGGGGCGAACAGCAGTGCAAAGTGCTGAGTCCTGAGTAGTCCTCCACCTAAACGGGTGTCGGAATTGGCGCGGCCATGACGCGGCAGAGGGAGCGGCTCGTCCAATTGAAGGGATGAGCCGCTTTGTTCCAGCGTTCGACGAAGCCCTCGATGGTGTCGGCAAGCGCGGCGGCACTGGGATGGTTGGGACGCGCCAGCAGCTTGCGCTGGAGGATGCCAAACCACTGCTCGACCTGGTTCAGCCAGGAGCAATGCACCGGCGGGAAGTGCGGCACGAAGCGGGGATGCTCCCGGAACCATGCCGTCGCCAGCTTGCCCTTGTGCACGCGCAGGTTGTCGAGCACGAGATGGATGGTGAGCGAAGGGTCCAGGCTGGCATCGAGGTATTCGAGGAAGCCGACGAACTCGGACGCGCGCTTGCGCGACGCCGTGCGCGCGAGCACCTGCCCACAGCGGGTATCGAAGGCGGCGAAGAGGTTCAGCGCCCCTCGCCGGCCGTATTCGTGCTCCATGCGGACGGGCCTTCCCGGGGCTGCGGGATGCGTCGGCGCCGTCCGCGGCCGGGGCTGGAGACTCGTCTTCTCATCCACGCACAGCACCCGTTCATCGGCGGCGAGCGGCCCGGTGTAGAGCGCGAGGATGTCGGCCACCTGCTGGCGGTACTGCTGGTCGCGCGGGACTTTCGGTGAGAGCCAGGCCTGGACGCGCCAGGGCCGCAGGCTGTGGCGGGCGAGCACGCGTCGCACCGTCTCGCGCGAGATCTGTTTGACGATGCCATCATCCTGCAGCTGGCGAGCGATCTCGGTGCAGTCCCACTGCGACAGCGGAGCATCGCGCTCGGCCGGCAGTTCGCAGGCGATTTTCACGATCTCGACGGCAACCTCAGGGGGAAAAGACCGGCTTGCGGCCGCGCCCGGGGGCATCCTTGAGGCCCGCGATGCCGAACTCCAGGTAGCGTCGCGCCCACTTGCGCACGATCCGGACGCCGAGGCCACAGCGCTCGGCCGTCTCCTTCTCGCTGAGCTTCATATCGAGGTAGAGGATGGCCATCGTCCTCCTCCATTCGCCGACGGGCAGGGTGTACTGGCGGCTCTGCTGCCGAAGGAGCGCCCGCTCCTCGTGGGTAAGGCAAACGTTGAAACCAAGGGGCCGGCCGCGGCGCATGAGACCTCCAACGCCACCGGCCCCAAGTATGCCCTTTCGATCACCCCCTCAGCAATTCCGCCATCCATTCCCGTGCGGCGCTACTGAGTGCTGAGTCGGCAACCCCCGGGGAGGCATGCGCCTCCCCCGGGGTAGCCCCTGGGAACTGGGAACCGGGCACTGGGAACTTGATGGCCTCGCAAGGCGCTTGCAGGGGCGAAGTGGGCGGGGGCGATGGTGGTGGGGGGACGATGGCCGCACACTCGCGGCGCCAACCGCCGCCATCGGGAGGTTCGTTCACATGGATAAGGACCGGATGAAGGGCAAGGCCAACGAGGCCATGGGCACCGTCAAGGCGAAGACCGGCGAGCACACGGGAAATGAGCGCATGCAAGCCGAGGGCGAAAACCAGGAGATGAAGGGCAAGGCCCAGGGCATGATGGGCCGCGCCAAAGACAAGGCCCGCGACATCAAGGACAAGGTCCGCTAGCACCGCCGGTACCGGCCGGAGAGCCTTCGGGGCGTCGTACGACGCCCCTTCTTCGTGCCCCGCGAGCGCGGGTCAGTCGGCGGTCTTGTAGAGGAAGAGGTTCGTGCCTGCGATGCGGGAGGGGTCGCAGATGATGCGCTGGGGCGCCGGCGCGGTCGCGATCACGCCCTCGCGCTGCCAGCTCTTGCCGCCGTCGGCCGAGATGTAGCTTTCGATGGCGCGCGCGCAGACGTAGAGGCGGATGCGGCCGCCGCCGGCGCCGGCGAGCTCGGGGACGCCGCCGTAGGTCAGCGTCTCGCCCGCCGTGAAGCGCAGGCCATCGGGCGAACGCGCCAGCACCGTCGCCTGCCCCTGCGAGGCCGCCATCAGCCACGTGCCATCGGCCAGGCGCAGCAGCGAAGGGTCGGTGGTGACGGCGGCGAAGGTGATAGCGGCGCCGCGCACGGTGAACGAGCGGCCGTCCGTGCCGTCGGCGATGCACATCGTCCAGGTGCGGCCCGGGGTGGGCGGACCAAAACTGCCCAGGTATGCCAGGCGGATGCCTCCCCCGGGGAGGGGCGAGGCGTCGGGGTCGACGATGCCCGCGGGGTTGGGGACGCCGTCGATGGTAATCGCGCCGAGCGGGGTGACCGCGTAGCCGTCCACGCGGGCGACATCGATGCCGCCGGTGGCGCCGTTCACGTAGTAGACGAAGGTGCCCACGCCGGGCACCGACACCCCGTCCGGGACGCTCGCGTGGTCGATGACCATGCGGCCGTTTTCGACGCGCGGACCGGTGGTGGCTTCGTTCGCAATCCAGACGCGGTGGAAGTACGGGCCGTTCGGGTCGGCGACGGGCGTGCTCGCTCCCGCCGGACGGGCTTTGCAGGCATTCGTGTCCAGGGGTGTGGTGGAGGCCGGCGACGCCGTCGCGGCGGTGGGCGTCGATGCCACCGCCGGCGAGGATGCCGGCGATGCCGCCGCCGTACGGGCGGTGGGGACGGAGGTGGTGGTGGCGGTATCTCTCCCGGCGGGCGCGCCGCCGCCGCACGCGAAGGTTGCCGCGACGGCAACGAGCCCGGGCGCCAGCCACCACCTCATGCCCGGTTCATGGCGCGAATGGGCGGCGAGGTGACGGGTCAGCCATACAGTCCTCTCGCCGCGCCCGTGCCGTTCTTCGGTGCACCCAGCCGTTCGCGCAGCGAGGCCCCGGCGCGGAATTCGGCCGTGAGGTCGGGCGGGCGCACGACCACCGGCATGGGCAGGGCGTGCCCGAAGACAAGCGCTTGCTGGCGGCTTTCGAGCGAGGCGATCACGGACCGCAGACCGGCGCGCCCCTGCATCCCGCCCACGAGCGCGTCGACATCGGTCTCGGAATCGAGCTGGAAGCAGAACTTCGTGCCGATCTGGGAGAGCACCTCGGGGTCGATCTGGCTCGGGCGCTGGTCGATGACGAAAAGGGTGACGTTGTACTTCCGCAGTTCGCGCGCGATCTGCCCGAAGATGCTCTGGCCCGCCATCGAGCGGTCGATGAACTTGTGGGCCTCCTCGATGACGATGGCGAGGCGGTTCGGTTCGCGGTCGGGATTGCCCTGGGCGCGCTCGACCGCGTCGCTGTATTCGTTCCAGATGCGGCGGCTGAGCATGTTGGCGACGAGCATGTAGGCGGTGAGGTCCTTGCCGAAACGGCCGAACTGCACGACGACGCTCTTGCCGCCCTGGAGCGTTTTCACGATGTGGGTGAGCGCGCCCGCGAACTGCCCGGACCCGGACTGCACGAAGCCCCGGCGGGTGAAGCGGCGCAGACCCCGGCGGAGGTTTTCGAACGAACCGGCGTGGAAGCCGAGCCGCTGGGCCACCTTCGCCCAGTTGACGTCGTCGGGCTCGTCGCCTTCGCGGAAGGTGCGGCGGAGGACGGCGGGCGAAGGATCGTCGGCGGTGATTTCGTCGATCCAGGACTTGCCGAAGCGGTCCTCGCATTCGTGCGCGGCCTCGATCGCCTGGCTCGTGAAGGCGCCCGTGGACTGCAGGACATCGATGTCGTCGCTCGTGATGTCCTGCGTGCCGATGGCGAGCGGCGCATCCGTGTTCGCAGTCGTGGGATCGAGCGAGTAGACGGCGACGTCCGAGAGATGGCGCTGCTTGAGGGACTTCGGCGCGCCCTCGCCCTCGAACTTGATGTCCCAGCCGTAGTCGTTGTGCATGTCGAAGATGAGCGCGACGGTGCGTTCTTTGTTCACACGCGCGGCGGCGCTGTTCGCGACCATCGCATCGAGAATCTGCATGGTGGCGATCGTCTTGCCCGTGCCGCTCTTGCCGAACACGCCCGCGGAGCGTTCGAACAGCTTCTCGATATCGACGAAGACGTTGACGTCGTCCATGCCCAGGGGGGTGCCGACGCGCACCGCGCCGCGCTCCTCATCGACGGCGAAGGCGCGGTTCAGCACCTCCTGGTCGGCGCGGGAGACTCGGGCGAAGTGGCGGGGCACGCGGCGCGCGCGGGCGGTGGAGCCATCGGCATCGACTTCGAGGTAGGGGTTCACCTCGACGGCGGTGTAGACGCCGGTATCGAGCAGGACCTCGCGCAGAAGCGCGGAGAGCGGGCCGTCGTCGGCGGCGGGCGGCCAGGACGTGGCCCCGGCCTCGGCGGATTTGAGGAGCACATCGGTGACCATGCCGAGCAGCTCGCCCCCCTCCGCGAGGGGCGCGACCAGGTACTCTCCGAGGCCGGCGGACTTGCCGGGGTCGAGGCGGACTTCGAGGCTCTTCGTGAGCGAACCGCCGGTGATGGCGCCCATGCCTTCGCGCGCGCTCATGCCGTCACCCCCCGGAGGATGCTGGAGAGGCGCGCGGGCTCGGCCTTAAGCAGCCGCGCGAGCTCCTTGCCGGCGCGCACGGTGAAGTCGCGCGCTTCGGCGCCGTGGGCGCGGGCGGCGGCCCGGAGCGCGGCCGCGAGCACCGCGTCGTCGCAGAGCGGGGAGGCCGTGAGCAGCGCGAGGAAGGCGCCATCGGTGGTGGCGTGGATCACTTCCGGGGCGGTGGCCGGCTCGACGCGCGCGAGCAACGGTGGCGGCGATGGCGGCAGCAGCGCGAGCGCGGCCTCGCCTTCGATATAGCCGCAGGCCACGACCGTGAGGCGCGTGCGCAACAGCGGCCGGATGTGGGGGTTGTCGGCGAACACCTCGGCGGCGGTGAGCGTGCCGCCCTGGGCCTGGAGCGGCCGTCCGGGGTCCTCGGGGCCGCTTGCGGTATCGGCGATGCAGCCGAGGATGGTCAGCGGCCCTTCGCGCACAGCCACGAGCTGGCCGAGCTGGAAGGGCTGCTCGACGTACCGTTCGTAGGCGCAGGTGAAGCTGCGAAGGCCGGCCTCGACGACACGGGGCGCCTCGCTCGCGGGTCCGGGGGTCATACCGCTCTCCTCCGTTTGCTGGTCTGTTTGCCGTTGGCGGCGGCGAAGACGCGCTGGCGGGCGGCCTCGCTTTCGAGCAGGCGCGCGAACTGCTGGCGGTCGCCGCCGCTGATCACCGCCTGTTCGTGCGCCTCCTGCAGCGCGCGCGGATAGCCATCGCAGCGGGCGCACTGGTCGATGAGGGTGGCGTGCAGGCGGGCGACGCGGTCCGGCGTGGCCGCCCACAGCGGCAGCTCGACGCGCGCGATATCGCCGCCCGTGCGCAGATAGAAGAACGCGACCTGGCTCTCGAGGGGCACCTGCTGCTCGACCGTCTGGCCGCGCTGGCTGCGGGCGCGAAAGAGGGCGGAGCGTTCGCCTTCGCCCAGGATGGCGGCGAAGTAGAGGCTGTCGGCATCGAGCCAGCGGTCCGGGTCCTGCCCGGCGAGCACGGCCAGGCTGGTGGCGACATCGCCCGAGCGCGACCCCGAGATGTACGCCCCGGCCGAGAGGGGTTCATCGCCCATCGCGAGCAGGGCGAGGGCATCGAGCAGGCGCTGCATGACCTGCTTGCGCACGCGCGCGGCGATGCGCGGCGAATCGAGGTCCCAGGGCAGGAAGGTGCCATCGAACAGGAGGACGACGGGGCCGTGGGCGAGCCGTTCGCGCGCGAAGTGGATGCCGGTCTCGCGCTCTTCGATGTCGCGGAGGAGGGAGACGCCCCAGCCGCGGCCGCCGGGGCTGGCGTCGCCGCCGTCGTCTTCGCCGCTGTCGGAGGCGGCTTCGCGCGGCCCCACCCACGGCTTCGAACCGAGCGCGGCCTCGCCGCCCACGCGATAGGGCAGCACCGCCCAGCCGGTATTGATGACGAAGCAGGGCACGGGCGCGAAGCGGTCGGGGTCGATGCTCGAACCATCGGCGGCGACGACGGTGCAGGGCGCGAACGGAGAGGCGGCGAAGGCCGCGTTGGGGGGTTCGCCGAAGGTCGTCGCGTAGGGCGCGGGATTGTTCGCCATCGCCGCGTGGATTCGGGCATCGCCGCCGGCCGGGTCGTTCGCCCAGGCACGCGCGGCATCGTTGGCGGCGGCGAGCGTGGCATCGAGCGCGGCCGCGCGCTGGCGGTGGCGTTCGACCAGCGCGGCGAGGTCGCCGGCGAGGAGTTCCATGCGAAGGGTCACGTGCGGGCAGCGCAGGCGTACATTTGTTCGACAGTGTACTCCGCGGCCGCCGCCGGGGCACGCAGCGCCCGCCTCCGATACGCTGGGCGGCGATGTTCACCTGCGAACGCTGCGGCACGGAATTCTCGATCGGCGAAAGCGTCCTCAAGAGGTACCCGAACTGGACGCCGAAAGCGTGCATGGATTGCCGCGAGAAACCCGCCGCGCGCGCCGCGAAAGCGCCCGCGAAGAAGAAGGGCGGGAATTCGATCACGAAGGCCGGGAACTTCACGACGAGCGAGATCCTCATGCGCTTCACCCTCGGGCCGGACACGGGCGTCTTCACCGATGGCTCGTGCGCGGGCAACCCCGGGCCCGGCGGCTGGGGCGCCGTCTATGCGCGCGACGGCCGCGTGGTCGCGCAGCGCTGGGGGCAGGAGCCGCTCACGACGAACAACCGCATGGAGCTGGCGGCGATGATCGCGGGCCTTTCGCTTATCGGCCCGGACGACGCCATCGATGTCTATTCGGACAGCCAGCTGGTGGTGAACACGGTCACGAAGTGGGCCGCGAGCTGGGAGAAGGCGGGCTGGAAGCGACGCGAGGGCGAAGTGAAGAACCTCGACCTGGTGCAGGAGGCGTTCGCGCTGGCGAAAGCCCGGCCGAAAGCGCGCATCCAGTGGATCCGCGCGCACGATGGCTCACGCTGGAACGAATACGCGGACTCGCTTTCGCAGGCCTACCTGCGGACCGAGGTGTGATGGTGGCCGCTGCCCGCCCACCAGCGCGGGCACAGCGGGAGATGGAGGATCGCGATGGCGTGGATCGTCCTGCTGCTCGCGGGGCTGTTGGAAGTGGCCTGGGCGACGGGCCTGAAGTACACCGATGGCTTCACCCGTCCGCTGCCGTCGGTGCTGACGGGCGCCGCGATCGTGGGCAGCATGGCGCTGCTTTCGCTGGCGGTGCGCACGCTCCCCATCGGTACCGCCTACGGCGTCTGGGTCGGGATCGGGACGGTGGGTGCGGCCATCGCGGGGATCGTGCTCTTCGACGAATCGGCGAGCGTGGCGCGGCTCGCGTTCCTGGGCCTGCTCATCGTCGCCGTCATCGGCCTCAAGGCCACGCACTAGGCCACGCACCTGGCCCGGGACCGTCGCGGATAGCCGCGCGGACGTCGCGGGTATAGGCTCGCGCGAACACCGGCCCCGGCGGGCCCAAGGAGTCCCCATGCGATTCTCAATCTGGCCGAGCCCGGCAAGCCCGTGGTCTGAAACCCTCGCGACGGTCCAGCATGCGGAGGCGACGGGCTGGGATGGCGCCTGGTACGCCGACCACTTCATGCCCAATGCCGCCGACAACAGCGGCCCGACGAGCGAGTGCTGGACGACGCTGGCGGCGCTGGCCGTGGCCGTGCCGCGCATCCGCATCGGTTCGCTCGTGACGGGGAACACGTACCGGCACCCGGCCGTGCTCGCGAAGATGGCCGCGAACGTGCAGGAGATCAGCGGCGGGCGGCTCGTGCTCGGCCTCGGCGCGGGCTGGCAGGAGAACGAGCACACCGCCTACGGGATCGAATTCTCCACCGTCGGCGGGCGGCTCGGGCGGCTCGAAGAGGCCTGCCGCGTGGTCAAAGGACTCCTCGGCGAGGAGCGCACGCACCTGGCCGGGCGGTACTACACGCTCACGGACGCGCCGCTCGCGCCGAAGCCGCCGGCGCCCGTGCCGCTGCTCATCGGTGGTGGCGGCGAAAAGCGCACCCTCCGCATCGCCGCGCGCTATGCCGACGAATGGAACGTCTGGGGCACGCCGGAGCTGTTGCGCCAGAAGCAGGAGATCCTCGACCAGCACTGCCACGACCTCGGCCGCGACCCGAAGACGATCCAGCGCTCGGCCCAGGCGATGCTCACGATCACGGACGATGAGGAGCTGGTGAAGCGGCTCGCGGGCGGGGGAAGGCCCGTCATCGCCGGCAACGTCTCCCGCGTGCGCGATATCATCGCCGCCTACCGCGACGCCGGCGTCGACGAGATCATCATCCCGGACTTCAACCTCGGCCCGCGCGAACGCCGCTTCGCCACCATGGATCAGTTCGTGAACGAGGTCGCTCTGGCGTTTCGGTAGTCGGCAGTCGGCTATCGGCTATCGGCGTGCCGCACGCGAGAACGCATCCCCGAAGGCATCAAGTCGCGCGACTGGTCACGCCGACGGCCGACAGCCGATAGCCGATGGCCAATAAGCCGACGGCCAGTCGCTATTCCCGCTGTCCACGCGCGCGGACCAACAGCGTGCCGTCGCCGCCGGTGGCCATGGGCAGCGCGAGGCGGGCGGCGGCGGGACGGAGGGCCGTGCTTTCGGGCTCAGAGGGGATGAGCGCGCCGAGACCCTTGCCGAGGCCGGCGCGGCGTCGCGGCCCACCCGTCGCGGGCTGCACGAACGCTGACGGCCCGAGCGCCTCGATGCGCTGCGTGAGCAGGTCGGTGAGCGCCTCGATGAGCGCGGCCTGGTGTTCGAGCGCGCGCCGGGTCGCGGCGAGTTCGCGTTCGATGCGCGCGAGGCGCAGTTCGAGCGAGAGCGGCGTGGGTGGCGTGAACGGCTCCCGGCCCGTTCGTTGACCACGCACCCGCCCGAGCAGGCCCCCCGGCCAGCCCGTCATGTCGGCTCTCCGCCGCGATGATTCCCGCTCTGGAATACGGCCACCCTTTACCTACCAGAAAGCAGCCCCAAGAAAAAGTGAACGGGAGCAGGCGCCTTCACATTTGTTGGGAGAAACCATGCATTCGCCCGGGCCGCCGCGCTCCCCGTGGTGACGCCGCCCCCGCCCCTGCGTACGATGCGCGCGCCGGATACCGGCCCCGGAAGCGCACGATGCTCGAAACCGCCTGGGAAACCGCCAACCGCATTCGCACCCGCAAGGTGAGCGCCCGCGAGGTGACCCGTGAGGCCCTCGACCGCACCGCGCGCCTGAACCCCGCGCTCAACGCCTTCGTCCACGTGGACCCCGAGGGCGCGCTGCGGCAGGCGGACGCGGTCGATGCCGCCATCGCCCGCGGCGAGGACCCCGGCCCGTTCGCGGGCGTGCCCATCGGTGTGAAGGACCTCGAACCGGTCGCGGGGATGCCGTTCACGCAGGGCGCGACGCCGTTCAAGGACCGCATCGCCGCCTCCGATTCGGTGCAGGTGGCACGGCTCAAGGCCGGCGGCGCGGTCGTCATCGGGAAGACGAACACCCCGGAATTCGGCTACAAGGGGTTCACGGTGAACCGCCTCTTCGGCGCAAGCCGCAACCCCTGGGACCTGGCGAAGACCCCCGGCGGCTCCAGCGGCGGCAGCGCGGCGGCCGTGGCCGGCGGCATCGTGAGCGTGTGCACGGGCTCGGATGGCGGCGGTTCGGTGCGCATCCCGGCGGCCTTCTGCGGCTGCTACGGGATCAAGCCGAGCGCGGGCCGCATCCCCGCGGCGGGCGAGACCTACCCCCACTGGGCGACGCACAGCACGCTCGGGCCGCTCACGCGCACGGTGCGCGATGCCGGGCGGTACCTGGACCTCGCGGCGGGTCCGCACCCAAACGACCTGCACGCCCTCGATGCCCCGCCGGGTGGCTACGAAGCGGCAACCCTCGCCGACCCGCCGGTCATCCGGCGCATCGCCTTCAGCAGCGACCTCGGGTACGCGGCCGTGGACCCGGCGGTGGTGGCCTGCGCGCGGCAGGCGGCCCAGGACCTC
Organism: Dehalococcoidia bacterium; assembly: GCA_046328225.1. Lineage (GTDB taxonomy): Bacteria > Chloroflexota > Dehalococcoidia > Tepidiformales > Tepidiformaceae > Amarobacillus. The sequence goes on from JAXLWZ010000007.1 coordinate 129,383, forward strand.
GCCGACGCGATCGGCGCCGAGCTGGTGGAGGCGCACCCCGGTTTCGCGGACCCGATGGCGGCCTGGTACGCGATCGGCGCCCCCGGCGATGCGCACCTGCTCGATGTCTTCGGCGAGGCCGTCGTGGCGGATCTCGAACCCGGGTTCGTCGCCTTTGCCGACCGCGCTCGCGCGGTGATGGGGACCGATATCGCGGCGGCGCTGCAGACGCGGCACGCGCTCAATCGCACGATGACCGCCTTCCTCGACGAGTACACGGTCCTGCTTACGCCGACGTGCGCGGCCCTGCCGTTCGTGGCCGAAGGGCCGCCGCCGCGCACCATCGGCGGCAAGGATGCCGGGCCGGCGGGCTTCATCCCCTTCACCTACCCGTTCAATGTCACCGGGCACCCGGCGGCATCGCTGCCCGCGGGGCTGGTCGAAGGGCTCCCCGTGGGGCTGCAGATCGTCGGGCCGCGCTACGGCGACCGGCTCGTGCTGACGCTCAGCGCCGTGTACGAAGCGGTCCGCCCATGGGGGTTTCCGGCGCCCGTGGCGTGAAATTCGGGCCTTCCGGCGAAGGATCCGAGGGAAGCCCTCCAGTCCGGGCGTTTCCATGCCGTCTGCTATTCTGAATGGCCATGGCATCGTCCCCGCAGGCCCCCGGCGCCGGCTACGAAGAGGCCGCCGAGGAGACGCTTCCCGCACCGGAAGAGGCGATTCTCCGCATGCGCCATGCCATCCTCACCGGCACCCACTGGTTCGAGGCGCTGCTCGAGGCCGTGGGCCGCTGGCGCGTGCCCGCAGAACGCATCGGCGACCGCGAATACCGCTACCTCATCGGCGGCGAGGCGTTCGACTGGCTCCTGCTCGCCGAGCGGCTGCTGGGCGAAGCGCTCGACATCGTCCCCGCGCGCGAACTGAACGCGCTGCTGTTCGAAGGGCGCTGGCCGCTCGAAATCGAGGACGAGGCGTTCGCACAGCATCTCGGCGCGGCGAAGCATTCGGCCCACCTGAACTACCTCTACGGCGTGCTCGTCGAAGAGGCGCTGCAGCTGGCCATCGAAGAGGACATCCACAAGGAGAACCGCAACCGGCCCTGGGGCCACGAAAGCGACGACGAGACGATGTTCGAACGCGTCTACGGCAAGCCGCTCCCGGAACTCAAGGCCGATTACTACGAAGCGACGGGCACGATGTTGCGCGATCGCGTCGGCTACCCGGAATGGAAGGCGTTCACCTACTGGCTGTTCAAACAGCGGCTGAAGCGCCAGGACAAGGCGCGCGTGGCGAGCGACACGCGCAAAGGCCTCGCCCAGCTCACGCGCATGGAACTCGCGATCACCGACCGCCGCCGCGGCGCCTCCCTCGACGAAGCCGACTTCGCCCGCCGCTTCGGGGGGTAAGAGAGAAAAGAGACAAGAGGAAAGAGAAAAGGAGACGGGGGCAACCCCACACGGGGCGGCGCAACCCCGGGGACGCACGCTTCCCCAAGCGGGGCTGATCCCCTTGGTACTGGGAACTGGGAACTATACTTCCCCCATGTCCGAGCTTTCTGATGCCGCCCGCGAGGCCTGCGCCGCCATCGCCGCCCTCCTTCGCGATGCCCACCACATTGTCGCGCTCAGCGGCGCGGGCATCTCCACCGAATCCGGTATCCCCGACTTTCGTGGGCCGCAGGGCGTTTGGACGCGCGACCCGGAGGCGGAGAAGCGGGCCACCCTCCAGCACTACATGGCGAACCCGGAAGCGCGCGCCAACGCCTGGCGCAACCGTCTCGCGAGCCCCATGTTCGCCGCCGAGGCCAACGCCGGGCATCGCGCCCTCGCCGATATCGCCGCGCGCACGCACTTCGACTTGCTCGTCACCCAAAACATCGACGGCCTCCACCAGAAGGGCGGCTTCCCCTCGGACCGCGTGGTCGAAATCCACGGCACGATGCACGAGTTCGTCTGCATGGGCTGCGGCGAACGGGGCGACATCCGTCGCGTGCTGAAGCGCGTCGAAGCGGGCGAATCCGATCCGCCCTGCCGCACCTGTGGCGGCGTTCTCAAGTCCGCCACCATCTCTTTCGGCCAGCAGCTCGTCGCCGCCGACCTCGAACGAGCGATGCACGCGGCCGAGCGCGCGGACCTCTTCCTGGGCATCGGCACCACCCTCGGCGTCTACCCGGCGGCGAACATGCCTATCGCGGCCCTGCGCCACGGCGCCGCGCTCGTCATCCTCAACGCCCAGGAAACGCCCTTCGATGAATACGCCACGGCGATCGTGCGCGAACCGCTCGGGCTCGTGCTACCCGCCATCGCCGCGAGCCTCTAACCCGCCGCCACGAGGGTCAGCGCGCCGGGCGGCCCTCCACCCATGCCTGCACGGTCAGCCCCGGTCCCGCCGCCATGATCGGCCCGCGCGGCACCAGCACCTGGAACGAACCGGATTGCCCCGGCCCGAGCACGGGTGCGTCGTCGTCATCGAGGAAGGGCATCGAGAAGGTGTTCGTGAACCCCGCGAAGACGACGTTGCCGGCGGCGTCGTGAATCGCGATCACCACCTGCGCCACCTCCAGCCGCGTCGCGCCCGCGTTCCGCACGACGCCCGCCACCGAAAGCTGCGTCGCCGAGGTGGTCGTGCCGCCGTCCTCGGAGAGGACCACGTTCGAGGGCGGCTGCGCGGTCACGACGAGCCCCGGCGCCAGGTCCAACGCGGGCGCCGCCACCGAGATGACCTGCGCCGTCACGGTCACGCTGCCGGGGTTGACCACGCCTTCGAACAGCACCCCGAAGGGCGAAACACCGCCGGGCGCGACCGCCTCCAGCCGCGACGTCCCCCGTTCGTGCCCGAGGACCTTGCCGCCGGGCGCCGTGACCGTGACTTCGACCACGACCTCGCCGATGGTGGCGGCGGTGCCGTTGACGATTTCGCCGTACGCCCGCAGTTCGCCCACGCCGCCGTTCGCCGCGACCGATGACGCTGCGAGCCCGCGCACGGTGACGCCCGCGGTCGAGGGAGCCGTGGGTGTGGCGGGTGCGTCGCCGCCGGTGGCCACCATGGGGAGGAAGGCGCGCGGCGTGAGCGGCCCCTGGGCGGCCGAGGGCGCGGCGATGACGGCGGCGGTGAGACCGGCCGCGAACGTTGTCAGGAGGGCACGAAGGAGCACGCGCGCATCCTACGCCCGGCGCCCGTCACTGTCGTTGCGAAAGGATTGCGCGCGGTTCGGGCGGGTTCGGCCGCGAGCGAGTCGGCGATGCCCTATCCTGCGCCCCAACACGGCGGTGAGGACGATGATGGCGAACCACCCGGCGCGACCGGCCTACGACACCATCGGCCACGGCTATGCGCTGGCGCGAAAGCCGGACCCGCGCATCGCGGCGCAGATCGCGGCCGCGCTTGGCGATGCCCGGTCGGTGCTCAACGTCGGCGCGGGCGCGGGTTCGTACGAGCCGGTCGGCCCGGGCACGGTCGCGCTCGAACCCTCGTTGCTGATGCTCCGGCAACGCCCCGCGGGCGCCTCCCCGGCGGTGCGCGGCGTCGCCGAGTGGCTCCCCTTCGCGGACGCGAGCTTCGATGCCGTGATGGCCAGCCTCACCCTCCACCACTGGCGCGATTGGCGCGCGGGCGTCCGCGAAATGCGCCGGGTTTCGCGCGGGCGCATCGTCATCTTCGCCTTCGACCCTTCGCGTTCGCACCAGTTCTGGCTCGTGCGCGACTACTTCCCGGCGATGGCGCACGCGCCGACGGAGGCGTTCGACCTGGCCGAAATCGCCGCCGAGGTGGGCGGGCGCGTGGACGTCGTGCCGGTGCCCGCCGATTGCACCGACGGTTTCCTCGCGGCCTACTGGCGCCGCCCGGCCGCGTACCTCGATCCCACGCTGCGCGCCGCCATCTCGACGTTCCACACCCTCAGCCCGGAGGCGTTGCAGGACGGCCTGCGCCGGCTCGAGGCCGATATCGCCTCGGGCGCCTGGGAGCGGCGCCATGGGCGCGAACTCCCGCCGGATGCCTTCGATGGCGGCTACCGGCTCGTCGTGCGCGAGGGATGACGCCCCCGCGGGCTACGGATACGTCAGCGCGAGCGTGATGCCCGGCGACGTGCTGAAGCCGTTCCATCCCCACGACCACGCCCAGTAGAAGTAGAACGTGTTCGCGCTGCGGCCCGTGTCCAGGTACGACGTCGTCCCCGAGGGCAGCCACTCCACGATCTCCCACGTGCCGCTCGTCGACCGGAAGAGGATGAACCCGAGCTCGTTCGCCGACGTGTCGTTCCAGGTCACCTGCACGGTGCTCTGCGAAAGCGCCGTCGCCGTCAGCCCGGACGGCGGCGATGGCGGCCCGCCCGTCGTGACCATCTGCACGGCGCTGCTCCACGTCCCGCCCGCCAGGTTGCTCGCGACCACCCAGTAGAAGTACAGGGTCGAAGGTTCCAGGCCCGCGTCATCGAAATACAGCTGCGAAGCGGGGACCACGCCCGCGACCTGCACGGGGTTCCCGAGGCCCCACTTCCAGCGGTAGACGGCGAAGGCGATGGTCGTCCCGGGGGAGCCGTCGGTCCAGGTGAGGTGCGCGCCCGGTCCCGCCGTCGCCGCCGCGGCCAGGTTCGCCACCGCTGATGGCGGCGCGGCGCCGACGTTGAACGGCGACGACACCGCCGCCGTGAGCGCCGGGCTGGAAGTCGCGGTGAGGGTGTAGGCCGTGTTCGCGAGGTCGACGGAGCAGCCATCGAACACGGCCATGCCCTGCGCCACCGTGCGCGAGAGGCCGCCGGCGCAGGTCACCGCCGCCCCCCGCGGGTTCGTCAGCGCGAGCGTGACGACGGTCGTGGAGTCGCCGGTCACGGCCGTCCCGGCGGCATCCCGGACGGTGACCACCGGCTGGATGGTGAGCGGCGCGCCGTTGTCGCCGTTGCCCGGCTGCCAGGTGAACTCCAACCGCGAGGCCGCGCCGGGCACCGGGAACTGCGCCACGAGCGGGCTGGCCGACCCGCCGCCCTGGCCATCGCCCAGCTGCCCGCTCCCGCCCTTACCGGCGCAGCGCACGCTGTTGTCGGACATCCGCGCGCAGATGTGCCACATCCCGACCGTGACGGCGCGGGCGCCCGTCATGCCCGCGATCGAGACGGGGACCGCGGTCATGCCGTACCCGCCGAAGGCGCCGTAGAGGCTGTCGCCCCAGCAGTAGAGCACCGCCCCCGCGGTGATCGCGCAGGTGGTATTGCCGTAGGCCGCGATCGCGACCACGCCCGCCGGCAGCCCAATCACCGGCGTGGGCACGAGCGCCTGGTCGCCGGTGCCGTTGCCGAGCTGGCCGCGGTCGTTCGCACCCCAGCAGCGCACCGTGCCCGCCCGGGTGAGCCCGCAGGTGTGGTCCGCCCCGGCCGCGACGGACGTGTAGTCCGCGGCCCCGGAGACGACGACCGGTACGTTCGACCCGATTCCACCCTGGTTTGCGGCCGTGCCGTTGCCCAGCTCTCCCCACCAGCCGTGTCCCCAGCACCTCATGCTGCCGGTGGCCAGGACCGCGCAGGAGTGGTCACTCCCCGCCGAGATCTGCGCCGCGCCCGAGGCAATCCCGGTGACGTTCACCGGCACGTTGCTGTCCGTGTCGGCACCCTGGCCGAGCGCGCCGAGACCGCCGAGGCCCCAGCAGGTCACGCCGCCGCTCGCGAGGAGCGCGCATGTGTGGTGGCCGCCGGCTTCGACGGAGATAACGCCCCCGGCCAGGCCAATCACCTGCACCGGTGCGGGGCTATTGGCGGACGTCGTCCCGTCGCCCAACTGGCTGTCGAGATTCCAGCCCCAGCACTTCACGCCGCCGCTCGTGGTGAGGGCGCACGAATGCGCGTTCCCCGCAGTGATCGCCGTCGCGCCCATCCCGAGGCCCTGCACATTGGTCGGGACCACGCGGTTGGTGTAGGTGCCATCGCCGAGCCGGCCGTCGGCGCCGTTCCAGCCCCAGCACATCGCCGTGGCCGCCGTGTCCACGCCGCAGGTGTGTTCCCCACCGCCTGAGAGCCCGGGCACGACGTCGAACGGGGAGCTCGCCGCGCGCGTGAGTGCCGTGGCGGTCGCGTTGAGGACGTAGCCCGCGCCGGGGGCGGTCACGATGCACCCCGGGAACTCGGCGATGCCCGCCACCACCGTCCGCGTCAACCCGCCCGCGCAGATCAGCTGCCCCGGCGACGGACCGGCCATTGAGAGCGTCACCGCCGTGCTGTTGTCCGTCGTGACCGTGTTGCCGCTCGCGTCCTTCACGGCGACCGTGGGCAGGACGCCCATGGGCACGCTCGCCTCCGCGAATGGCGGCTGCTTCACGAACGCAAGCGCCGTCGCCGCGCCCGTCACGACGAACGCCGTCGAATCCGCCGCCGTGTACGCGGGATTCGAAACCGCGTGCAGGACATACGTCCCCGGCACGCTGAGCGAACAGCCGCTGAAGGCCGCGACCCCGGCCGTCACCGCCTTCGTTAGCCCGCCGGTGCAGGTCAGCGTCCCCGGGCCCGAGCCGACACTCAGGGTCACCTGCGTGGTCGAATCGCCGGCGGCGGGCGTGCCCCCGTTGTCGGTGACCGCGACGGAGGGCTGCGCCGGGAGCGAGGTCGCGAACATGCCCCCCGATGGCTGCTGCACGAACGCGAGCTTCGTGGGCGCGCCCACGACCACAAACTGCGCCGACTGCCCGCCCCCGAGGTCCGTGGCGCTCGCGGCGAGATGAACCGCCCCGGGGGCGGAGATCGCGCAGCCGGGGAAGGTCGCGACGCCGTTCACCGCCGTCGCCGTGAGCCCGCCGGTGCAGGTGAGCGTGCCGCTGCCTTCGAGCGAGAGCGTGACGGCGGTCGCGTTGTCGGCGGTGACGGTCGCGCCCGTGCCGTCACGAACGGCCACCGTGGGCGCGATGGCGAACGGCACCCCTTCCGTCGCGGCGGTGGGCGTGGTGACGAACGCAACGTGGTCGGCCATCCCGGGGATGACCACGTTCACGGGCGAGGGCCGATCCGTCGTGGTGCCATCACCGATCGCGCCGGACCAGTTCGAGCCCCAGCAGCGCAGCCGCCCGTTTGTGACGATCGCGCACCCTCCGAACGCCACCGAGACCGCCGACGCGCCCGAGGCGATGGTCGTGACCGGGATTGGCCGGTCGTTCATCGTGCCGTCGCCGATCTCCCGGGACGTGTTCGCGCCCCAGCACTTCACCGCGCCGGCGGCGACGGCGCAGCTCCCGTTCGCGCGCGAGTCGACCGCTGTCGCGCCGGCGATGCCGGAGACAGTGAGCGGCGTGCTCGAATAGGCCGCGGGGCTGCCCGCGCCGAGGGTGCCGTTGTTGTTCGCGCCCCAGCACTTCACACCGCCGCCGTGGATGGCGCAGGTGTGCCACGCCCCGGCCGCGATCGCGGTCGTGCCGCTGCCCAGGCCGGTCACGGGCACGGGCGTCGGCGATGCGATCAGCGTGCCGTTCCCGAGCTGTCCGCCTTCGTTGCCGCCCCAGCAGAGCGCGGCCCCGGAGGCATCGACCGCGCACGAGTGGTCGTTCCCCGTGGAAAGCGCGGTGACACCGGCCCCGAGCCCGCTCACCGCGACCGGCGTGGTGTGCGCCAGCGGCGTGGGCTCCGCGGCCTCGCGGCCCCAGCACACGACATCCGTCGCGGTCGCCGCGCAGGTGTGGGCGAGGTGCACCGTCGAAAGCACGGTGACCCCGGAGGTGAGTCCCGTGACATTGACCGGCACAGGGCTTTGCGCGGTCGTGCCGTTGCCCAGCTGCCCGAAGCCGTTCTGGCCCCAGCACTTCACGCCGCCCGACGCGAGGACGCAGGTGAAACGTTCGCCCGCGGCGATGGCGGTGACGCCGGTAAGCCCCGGGACATCGACCGGCAGCAGGCTCGGCGTGTACGTGCCGTTGCCCAGCTCGCCCCAGTCGTTCGAGCCCCAGCACTTCACGCCACCGGCCGCCGTCACCGCGCATGTGTGGGTGGTTCCCATGGCGACCGCGGTCATCGAGAACTCGTCCAGCGCGGCGGCCCGGCGCGGCCCCGCCTCCGGGAGCACGGCCGCCAGCAACAACAGGATCCCGAGGACGGCGAATCGCGTGGCGAATGCCGCCCTCCACGGGCGCACAACACGGAGTCGGTTGGTAAAGGCGGTCGGGGCTTCGTTCGAAAGGCGCATCGCGCGCGGCATCGTAGCGAATTCGCCGCCGTTGTGAAGCGGCCTTCGGGCCCGAACTTCGTACAGCCGTACGAGTCGTCGCCAATCGCACGCATCCCTGCCACCCTGCCGCGGATGCAAAGGGATTGCGCGGGATTCCGCGTGCATGTGGCCGCGGCCACGCCCGGTGCTTGCTCCCTCCTCTAGAATCCCGGCATGCCGCTCCTCATCTCCGGCGGTGCGAAGTTCGACGGCTTCGAAGGGTTCTCGCTCGCGATCCTCTTCCTTGCCTGCGGCGCCGCCATCCTCTGGGTCATCATCTTCGCCTGGCGCTGGTTCGCGACCTTCCCCTACCAGCCCGCCGCCGGCCCCACGACGAACGAGCTCGGCGGCGAACCGCCCGCCATCGTCAACCTGCTGGTGCACCGCTGCGCGCTCACCCGCGCGGCCATCGCCGCCACGGTGCTCGATCTCGCCGCACGCGGCATGCTCGCCGTCGAGGAGTACGGCACGCAGGTCGTCATCCGCGTGCGCGACCACCGCATCGAAGGCCAAACCCTCGCCGCGCACGAACACCGCATGCTCGAACACATCCGCCGCAACGCCACCGGCGGCAGCGCGCCCATCGAGGCCCTCGGCTTCGATTCGCCCTCCGAATCCGAGAGCTTCTGGGACCGCTTCCGCAAGGATGTCGTGAGCGAAGCGCGGCGGCTGAAGCTCGTGCGCAGCCGCTGGGCCCCGCGCGATTGGTCCGTACTGGGCGGATTCCTCGCCGCCGCGCTCGGCCTCTTCGCCTCCGCCTTCGCCCTCGCGCACCTCGCCGAGGGCACCGGCGGCAGCGACGACTTCGGCCGCTGGGACTGGTTCTGGGTCGCGGGCATCGGCTGGGTCGTGATCATGGCCGGGCTCGGGGCGCTGCGCGACCTGCGCGATACGCCCGCCGGCCGTGACGCCGCCGCCCGCTGGCTCGGCGTGCGCGCCTACCTCCGCGAAGCCGAGGCGTTCGAGGATTCGCCCGCCGCCTCCGTCACCGTCTGGGACCGCTATCTCGCGTACGGCGCCGCCCTCGGGGTCGCCCACGAAGCCGTCCGCACGCTCCCCTTCGACGACGAAGACCCGGGCAGCGCGTGGAGCCGCTACGGGGGCCACTGGCGCGAGATCGATGTTCGCTACCCCATGCGCTTCAGCTTCGGCCGCGCCCCCTTCCGCGTGTTCCTCGAAGGCGCCGCCCGGAGCGCGATCTGGGGGTTCATCGGCTTCTTCATCCTCCCCATCTCCGTGCGCTTCCTGGTCGACCTTCGCCGCGACCTGCTTTCGACGGGCATCGGCGATGGCGGCGGCTTCTACGCCTTCATCGTCATCATGGCCGTGGCCGTTGCGTTCTTCGGCATCCTCGTCGCGCTGAACCTGCTCGGCGGGCTCATCCGGCTCTGGCGCGGCGCCGCCGACATGGGCAAGCCCGTCGTCCTCGAAGGCGAAGTCGTGAAGCTGCACATCGGCCGCGTCGCCGTGGACGACGGCAAGATCGAGGAGGCGACGGGGTGGCTGCCGCCCATTGGCGCCCCCGCCATGCGCCGCGGTACGAAGGTGCGGGTGACGCACTCGCGGCGCCTCTGGCACGTCTACAAGGTCGAAGTGCTGGCCGGCGCGCCCGAACCCGCGCCGCTCGCGGGCTTCGAACCCGAACCCACCCCGGAGGTGCCCATCGCGACGGCGATCGGCGGCCTCGTCGGCATGCTGCGCGCCTCCAGCGGCTTCCCGTTCGCGCCCGCCGGCGTGGCGCCGGAGCCGCCGCGACACGCCTACAAGCCGGAGATGCACGAAGGCGGCGTCGCCGTGCACCGGATGCCGCTCGCCGGTTTCGGGGGCCGCGGCGCCGGCGCGCTCCTCACGCGGACGGCTCAGCAGCACGGCGAGCCCATCGACGGGCTCGGCGCCGATGCCTGGTGGATGGATGGCCGCGTCCTCATCGTGCGCGCGCCATCGGAGATCGTGACCATCGACGCCTCGGCCAGCGGCGAGGACATAGACGCGCGCCGCGAAGCCGCCATCGCTGCCGCGAAGGGCATCCTGAAGGCCTCGGGCTGAGGCCTCCCCGCTCGCGCGCGAGCCAATAGACGGCGCGAACGTGAGGCATCGAACCTTCGCCGCGAGGGCCCCGCAGTGCTGCCGCTACGCCCGCACCCGGGCATCCTGACTTCTGTTCGAGCCAACGCGATAGTTGGCTGTACACGAAGTATCAGGGGAGTTCTCAATGTCCAATGCCTTCGGGCGGCGCTCCTGGCGCCTCCTCGCACTGCCGCTCGCCGCGGCCGCTCTCGCCGCGTTCGCCGCCTGCGGTGGTGATGACGATGCCGCCGACAGCGCCGAGCCGACCGCCGCCGTCTCCGGCGCCGCCACCACGGCCGCGACGAAGGCGCCCGAGGGTTCGCCGTCCGCCGCCGCCACCGGTTCGGCTTCGGCCACCCGCCGCACGAACGACGCGAAGGTCAACGCCGTCCTCGACGCCATCGAAAAGAAGGACGCGGCCGCGCTGGCGGCGCTGGCGAAGCCCGTGACCACGCCGTGCACCACCGTCGCCGGCGCGGGTGGCCCGCCGAAGTGCGACCAGGGCATCGCCAACAACACGCCCGTGACGAAGTTCCCGGTGCTCACCTGCGAGCTCTCCTTCATCGGCCCCGACCAGATCCAGTCCTACTTCGCGAGCGGCCCGCTGGGCGCCGCCAACGTGAAGCTGTACGCCGTCACCTCCGTGAAGGACCCGGGCATGCTCGCCTACAACCCGCAGGGCGACTACATCGTCGTAATCGAGACCTCGGCGGCCACCGGCCCGGCCACGGGCTCGATGTTCAACCTCGATAAGGACGGCAAGGTCGTGAACTACTGGAGCGGGTGCGGCGCTTCGGCCACGCAGATCATGAGCGCGCAGGCGGGGACGAACGTCCTCCTCGCGCCGCCAGCCTCCTAGCCTCGAATCAGCCCCCCTCCCGGCCCCCGCGCGGCGGATTCCGTCGCGCGGGGGCTTTTTCGTGCTCGCGGCCGGGCCGCCCCGAACGGGGTCGATCCCCTGGGAACTGACAACCGGGAACTGGGAACTCTAACGGCAAGGTCGTGAACTACTGGAGCGGATGCGGCGCTTCGGCCACGCAGATCATGAGCGCGCAGGCGGGGACGAACGTGCTCCTCGCGCCGTCGGCCTCCTAGCAGCGATCCAGCCCCCTCCTGGCCCCCCGCGCGGCGAACTCCGTCGCGCGGGGGCTCTTTCATGCCCGCGCCCAGGCCACCCCGGGGCCGGTCCCCGGGAACTGGCAACCGGGAACTGGGAACTCGTCATGAGCGCGCAGGCGGGGACGAACGTCCTCCTCGCGCCCCCGGCGCCCTAGCTTCGATTGGCCCCCCTCCCGGCCCCCGCGCGGCGAAAATCGTCGCGCGGGGGCTTTCTCATGCCCGCGGCCGGGCCACCCCGAACGGGGTCGATCCCCTGGGAACTGACAACCGGGAACTGGGAACTCCACCGGCAAGGTCGTGAACTACTGGAGCGGATGCGGCGCTTCGGCCACGCAGATCATGAGCGCGCAGGCGGGGACGAACGTCCTCCTCGCGCCGCCAGCCTCCTGGCCTCGAATCAGCCCCCTCCTGGCCCCCGCGCGGCGAACTCGTCGCGCGGGGGCTTTCATGCTCGCGCGGCCACCCGGAACGGGGCCGATCCCCTGGGAACTGACAACCGGGAACTGGGAACTCCATCGCGCACGAGATATTCCCCTAGGTGATATCCCCACGCTGGCCACCAGCGATCCACCGATCTTTCCCATATGGCGCCGTATAGATTCGGGCGTGGGCCGGTTGGGTCTGTTTTTACGGTGCGAAGGGGGATGTTGACGAACCTGTAATGCGCCCTAACCTCAAGGGCGAGGGGATAGCGGTATGCTATCTCTCCATGGGTGCCGACCTGCCCCGTGGGACAGCGAACGGAGGGCCCGCGATGCAAGAAGAGGTCATCGAGTTCGAGCTCGAATGCAGCGAGCACGGACGCCATCGCATCCTCACGCCCGCCGCGATGCCGCGCCCGCGGCACTGCGCGCACTGCCACCTCCCGCTCCTCAAGCGCGAAGAGATTCGCCGGTTCCGCATCGCCCCGCCGGTCGAGCGCCATAGCAATTCCGAGGCGTTCATCGGCTGATTCGGCCATCGCCCGGCCCACCCCGAGGCCACACCCAAACGAGGCCAGCACGCACCGCTGGCCTCGTTCCGTGTCCGGCCCCCGGCCGGCTTCGTCGCCTTCGACCCTACTGCGAGCGGTGTTCCACCATCGTGCAGCGGTCCTGCGCGACGGCGAGGCCGGCCGCGCGCGCGCGTTCGAGCCCCTGGGGATTCGTGATCCCCGCCTGCAGCCATACCGCCCCCGCCCCGATGGCGATCGCTTCGTCGATGATGGGCCCCGTGTTCTCCGATCGCACGAAGACGTCGACGAGGTCCACATGCCCCGGCACGTCCGTGAGCCGCTCGTACGCCTGCTCCCCGAGGACGACATCGCCGGGCTGGCCCAGGTTCACGGGGATGATGCGGTAGCCCGCGCGCTGCAGATACGTCGCGATCTGGTGCGCGGGGCGGCTGGTGCGGGCATCGAGCCCGACCACGGCGATGGTCTTCGCGTTCATCAGGGCGGAAAGTGCGGCATCCATGCCCCCAGTCTACGCCGCGTGGCATGCCATTGGTGCGCATCACGGACGGTCTTGTAATCGCATCCCATTCTGTTCTATCGTGCGGCGGCGCGGCCCGCGCAGTCCCTGGCGCACCGCGACATATCCCCGGAGTCCTGCCATGAAGACCAACCTCGCCCACCTCCAATTCGTGGTCGCGCCCGCGAACCTGCCCTTCTATCGCGAACTGCTGACCTTCCTCGGCTGGAGCGCGATCATGGATACCGACGACGTCATCGGCTACGCGGGAAGCAACGGCGCCAGCGTCTGGTTCATGCCGAACGCCAACGGTGCCACGAACGACTACGACGGCGCCGGCATGAACCACCTCGCCTTCGGCGCGGGCGCCCAGGCCGATGTCGACGCCGTGGCCGCGTGGCTGGGCGAGAAGTCCATCCCGGCCCTCTTCGAGACGCCCCGGCACCGCCCCGAGTTCTCCGGCGACGGCGCGACCTACTACCAGGTCATGTTCGAAAGCCCGGACCGCGTCCTCATGGAGGTCGTGTACACCGGCCCGAAGGAGTAGCAGCGCTACTTCCGCTTGCGCCCGCGGCGGCCCTTCCCGCCGCCGCGGGCCACCGGTTCCAGCGTCTTCGTGTCGATTTCGATGAGCTCCCAGCCCTCGGGCAGGCGCACCTCGGTCCCCGTGAGCTGCGCGATCGCCTGCCCGACGGCCATCGTGCGGTCCATGCCATCGGCCTGGTCCTCGGCCGGCACCGGCACCTGCGCGAGCGTGAGCCGCTTGCCGCTCACCTTCACGAGCGTGAGGGCGAACTGCCGCAGCGAATCCTGCTCCTCGTGCCAGCGGTCGCGCTCCTCGCCCTCGACGCTGATCTCGAGGTGGTCGATCTTCTCGAAGGGCACGAGCTCCTTCGTGCCGATGCCCATGCCCAGGTACCCCTGCTGCCACGTCACCGAGTTCTTGCGCCGGTCGACGACCACGTCCGCGCCGGCGATCGAGCTCACCAGCGACATCGCCGAGACGGGCACCGCGAAGAGCAGGAAGAGCAGCATCAGGATGAGCGCCCACACCGGCGCCGACCCCTGATTCGTGCCGATCCACCACATGAACAGCCCCGAAAGCGCGAGCCCGCCGAGCGGCACCCATACCGTCGATCGCGCCGCCTTGATCTCGATCTTCTCATCGCCGATCACGGCCATCGAACGGTGCAGCATCACCTCGCGGCGGCCATCGCGGCGCCGGCTGCTGACGTGCTCGGGGAGGTCGAGGGGCATGGCTCCAGTGTAGTGAGCCCGCCCGAACGCGGTATGCGCCTTAGCGGCGGCGGCGCGTCTTGCGGTCGAAGCGCTGCCAGTACTCGTCGTAGGCGTCGTTCGCGCCCTTGCGGCCCTCGGCCAGCACGTCCTTCGCGGTGTCCTGGATGCCGAGCACGATCGCCCGCGCCCACGTCACGATCGCGTTCTCGCGCCGCGGCAGCGTCCAGTCGTCCTCGGCCGGGACGGGCGGCGTGGATTCCGGGCCGGTGCTCATTTCTTGCCCTTCGCGCGGCGGCGAATGCGGTCCGGGAGGCCACCGATGGCGCCTACGCCGGTGCGAACACCGCGTACAACAGAATACACACGAATAATCGGAGAAACGACGGTCTCGCCCGCGAATTCCGTCGTCCCCTTCACGTTGTCCAGCGACTCCTTCAGCGAATCGAGCGCGGGCGCGGCGTGGTCCCGCACCAGGCGGCGAAGGACGAACACGAGGACGATGAGCGCGCCAATGAGGACGACGGCGAGCGCCCCGGCAAGCAGCCAGAAGAGGCCAACGAGAACGATGACGATATCGCGCCATTCGCTCCACGTATTAGGAGCGGCCCAGGAGTCAGGATTGGCGCCATCTGGATAGATGTTTCCGCCAAAGTACCCATCGACGAGCCACGAAAGCGTGAGGTAGGTGAGGACGATCAGGATCGCCGCGCCGATGACGGTGCCAAGGAAGCGCATGACCACCCCCGGAGTGCGTTCGATACTAGTTCTTCGCATGCGGAAGGGGCAATCTTCGGTCGCGCGCATAACGAGCAGTGTTGCTATAGTCCCCGCGCGGCACGGGAATACCCGGTGTCCAGTTTCCTATCAGGGAATCTCCCTATGCGACGCGACTGCCAGCAGGCGGACAATGGTAGGGAACGTGCGCTGCCCCCGGGCGGCCGCGCGCCGTCGCCCGCCGCGGACACCCGCGGGAGGGACGCGGTGAGAGAGGCGAACCCCGCTTGCGCCACGGAGAGCCGGTAACGGTGTCCCACGCGATCCTCGTCGTCGACGACGATGATCCCGTGCGCGTGATGCTTGCGCGCCTGCTGCGCACGCAGGGCTACGGCGTGGTCCAGGCTTCGAACGCCCAGGAAGCCCGCGCCCTCCTCGAAGACGAACGCCCCGACCTCGTGATCAGCGACATCGTCATGCCCGGGGAATCCGGCATCGAACTTCGCCGCGCCATCGCCACGCGCTGGCCGGGCCTCCCCGTCATCCTCATCAGCGGCTACAGCGCCGATGGCCCTGCCGAGTTCGCCGCCCGCACCGCGCACACCTACTTCGTCCAGAAGCCCTTCGCCGCCGACTACCTGCTCGCGCTCGTCGAAGAGACCCTCCAGGGCGTCGAAGGCCAGAAGCGCGCCGGCGCCTGACCACTCCTTCCCCTCTCACAGACCGAGTCTGAACGCTGCCTTATCCTTCGCCGTCCCCCGTTGTACGCGCCCGAATATTCTCGATGAGGATACCGCACGGCTCCGGGCAGGGGATGGCGATGCCGCCCGCGGCGGGTTCGAGCGGCACGCCGGGGGGAAGCGCCCAGCGCGGCGAACGCACACAGCGCCCGCACGTTGCCCGCACGGCCGCCGCGCGCACGCCCTCGCCCGCCGCCGCGACGGTGCCGTACCGCCCCGATTGGCGCGCCAGCACGGCCTCCAGCTCGACGACACGGAGGCCGCCGTCCGCCTCCTGCCCGGCGTGCACGGCGGCGAGCGGGTAGACGGTCTCCAGCGCCGCGAACAGCGCAGGCGCCGTCTCGCAGCGCACGGACCAACCCCCCGGGAGGCCAACTTCGCCCGTGAGCGGCCGGTAGCCGCCGCCGGGCCGCTCGCGCACCATCCCCGGCACGCGGGAGATGTCGATTTCGCGGCCGGCCACGGGCGGTTCCACCATCGCCGCGCCCCGTTCGAAGCGCACCGCCAGCTCGCCGAACGCGAACGGGACCCCGGCCGCGAAGGCAGACTCCACCCACGCGGGAATCGCCGCCGGCCGCGCGGGGGCAGCGCCCTCCCCGGCGAGGTCGAGAATCACGTCCGCGACCGCCGGGTGCGTGCCCACCGCCCGCGCGTAGCGCAGCACCCGGCCGTCGCGGCGCGTCTCCGGCCCATCGAGCGCGAGGTCGGATGGGATGCTTTCGCCCACGTGCCAGCCATCGGCGATGAAGAGCGGCACCACGATCACGCGCTCCGCCGCCGTCAGCTCGAGCACGCGCGACATGTGCGGCTCCTGCTCGAGGAAGATGGTCACGACCTCCGCGAACCGGCCGGTCGCGGCGAGGAGCTCCGCCTGCAGGTAGACGTTCCGCTCCGAGTTCGGGTTCCTCGGCGTCCCGTGCCCGAGCACGGCGATGGCGTCCTCTGCCTCGGCGCCGGCCTCGACCGCGCGCTGGGCGATGACGTTCGCGAGCACGGCGTCGGCTCCGATGGGGGGTGTGTAGCGGATGCGCATGCCGCCGCGCACGGTGAGGGCGCCATCGAGCCCCAGTTCCCTCGGGATGACGCTCTCCGTGAAGTAGCCGCTGCTGATGAACACGGGCACGGCCACCACCTCGTCCACCTCCAGCCCGTCCAGCGCCCGCGCGAACGAGGGCTCCTCCTTCCAGAACGCGGCCCGCACGGCATCGAAGGCGCCCATCGCGCG
>JAXLWZ010000008.1:0-143404 GCA_046328225.1 Dehalococcoidia bacterium
CGAATGAGACGGGATTCGAGGGCACGGCGCAGGCGGTGCTGGGGGTCGAAGGTTCGGGGACGGGCGTGCCCGCGGTCCCGGTAAGGGGCTCTTCGGCAATCACCACCGGGCCGGGCACGCCTGGCGCGATCCAGGTCGAACTCCCGGCCGCCGAGACGCCCGCGCTTCCACCGAGCGAACAGCCGGCAGCCGCGCCGCCAGCGCCGGGCACGCCGGCGAAGGTGGCGAGCACAGCGAACGGCATGGCGAACGCGGTCATCACCCCCTCAACGGCGCCGGCGATGGACGTCGCGGTCGCGGTGGAGGCGGCGCCCGCGGTGGCGAGCGAGATCACGGGCGCGAGTGGCCCGCGACGGCGAACGGCGACGGAGCCTGCGAACGCCAT
This sequence comes from Dehalococcoidia bacterium, assembly GCA_046328225.1. Taxonomy (GTDB): domain Bacteria; phylum Chloroflexota; class Dehalococcoidia; order Tepidiformales; family Tepidiformaceae; genus Amarobacillus. Next base: position 386 of record JAXLWZ010000008.1, read on the forward strand.
CGACCTGGCACCCATGGGGGACCTGGTCCAGGACGCAGAGCGGGACGACCTGACCGAGGCAACGAGCGCCCCGGATACGAACGGCGTGGTCCGCAGCGACGGGAACGCCACGGTGACGAATGCTCAGCCGGCGGTGGCCGGTGCAGCCCAGGCGCCCGACCTCGACCTCAAGATCAAGGCGACGCCCGGGACGGAGGTCCGCGGTATCGAGGGGGTTCGGCCGCAGGGCAGCACCCCCACGGAGCAAGTGGCGGAGGCCGCCCAGGTGGCGGAGCCGCGACCGGCGCAGCCGCTCGCCCCCACGGAGCAGGTGGCGCGGGCGGTCATCGAACGTGTCAGCGAGGGCGGCGGCGAGGCGGTGATCCGGCTGGACCCCGCGGAACTCGGGCACGTGCGCATTCACGTCAGCACCACGAGCGAGGGCGTGCGCGTGGAAGTGCACGCGGAGCGCCCGGAGGCAGTGGCGTTACTGCGAAGCTCAACGCCGGACCTTTCGAGCCTGCTCAACGGGCAGGGTCTGGACCTCTCGAGCGTGTACGTCGGGCTCGGAGGGCGGGAAGCAGGGGGCAACGCGCGGGACGGCGCGCCCTGGGCCGAACGCGGGCAGCACCCGGCGGACGGCGAATTCGCGAGCATCCTCGGCATAGGGGATACGGGCAGCGTGGAACGGCACAACCGCCTGCGCTCGGCCTACAACCCCGATGGCGCGCTGCTGTACCGGGTCTAGGAGAGCATTCGATGGCACTGGATGTGGACCCGGTCACGCAACTTCAGAACACGACCTACAAGCCGTCCAAGAGCGCGACGCAGGACCTGGGGTCGGTCGATTTCATGAAGCTGATCATCGCCCAGATGCGAAACCAGAACCCGCTGGAGCCGCAGAAGGACTCGGATTTCATGGCGCAGATGGCGCAGTTCGAATCCTTGAACCAGACGAAGGCGATGGCGGCCGGGGTGAAGGTCCTTCAGGGCATGCAGGAGCTCTCGAGTGCTGCGGGCCTCATCGGCAAGACGGTCATCGGCAAGACGGTCGATGCGATCGCGATCACGCGTGATACGGTCGGGCGGGAGCTGTACGGGCAGCCGTTCGACAAGTTGAGCAGCGCCCAGCGGGTCTCGGTGAACCAGGATGACCGCGTGATCGCGGCGGCGGCCGACGCGCAAAACGCGGGCACCGAGATTCGCGGGGTGGTTGAGCGGGTGGCGATGGGCGCCGATGGCATTCCGATGCTGATGATCGGCGCGCGGGCCGTGGACATGTTCACGCTGGCGGAGGTGCGCTGATGGCGCTCCAGGCGGCGGGCATCTATGGGCCGGGGGCGGCGGGACGGTTTCCCGCGGGCGGCTCGGCCCGGCAGAGCCCTTCGGGGACATCGTTCGAAGACGCGCTCGGGAGGGCGCAGGAGGAAGTCCGGCTCAGCCGGCACGCCCAGAAGCGCATTGACCGGCGCGAACTGGGGCTCGATTCCGCTCGTATGGACCGGCTCAGCACGGCCATCGACCGGGCCGCGGAGAAGGGCGCGCGCAACAGCGTGGTCATGCTCGACGGCCTGGCGGTGGTGGTGGATGTCCGCGAACGGACGATCGTGACGGCACTGGACACAGGAGGTGGGGGTCAACGCGTTTTCACGAACGTCGATTCCGTCGTCGTTGGCTGACGGCGGTGACCTGGGCCGGTCCGCTTGACGGAGGCCCGATTTCGCAGCGCGAGTGCCCGAATCCCATGGGGAAGAGGCGCGCGCTCACCAGTGAATCCGGCGTGAGCCGCCGGAGGAAGGGATCGGACTCACTATGATGCGCGCACTTTTCTCGGCGATTTCCGGGATGAAGAACCACATGAGCTTCATGGATGTCGTCGGGAACAACATCGCGAACGTGAACACGATCGGCTACAAGTCGAGCCGCGTGACCTTCCAGGACATCCTGGGCCAGACGATCAAGGGGGCGAGCTCGCCGCAGAACGGGCGGGGCGGCACGAACCCGGCGCAGATCGGCCTGGGCATGAACCTCGGCGGCATCGACACGATCATGACGCAGGGGTCGATCCAGTCGACGGGCAAGCTGACGGACTTCGCCATCCAGGGCGACGGCTTCTTCGTGGTCTCGGATGGGCAGCGGAACTTCTATACGCGGGACGGCGCGTTCGATATCGGCGTCGATGGCGGGCTGGTGAACCCGGTGACGGGCCTGCGGGTGATGGGCTGGACGGCCGACGCCACGGGGGCCGTGGATACGCAGACGCCGCTCACGCCGATCGAGATCCCGTTCGGCACGCAGGTCAGTGCACAGGCTTCGACGGAGATGCACTTCGCGGGCAACCTCGATGCCTCGGTGCCAGTGGGCCAGGCGGTGAACACGACGGTGACGGCGTATGACTCGCTGGGCGTGGCGCATTCGGTCAAGGTGACGTTCACGAAGATGGCGCCGAACATGTGGGCGGTTCGTGATAGCTCGAGCTCGGCGTCGCTCACGCCAGCCCCGACGGGCGACTTCGCGGCGGCCGGCGCGAGCGTGACGGGCACGCCGAACACGCTGCGGCCGGGCACCTGGAATGTGACGCTGACGGCGGGCACGCTCTCGGCGGTGTTCACGCCGGCGACCTTCACGCCGCCCTCGACGTGGGGGGCGGGCACGCCCGAGGCGCCGATCACGGGGTCGCTCGCGGCGAACGGCACGAACACCACGCTCATCCCGGGCATGACAATCAAGGCGGGTGCGACGGTCGCGGCGGGCACGATGGCGATCGAAGTGGCCCAGGGCGGGACTTCGCCGGCGCCGGTTGAGTTCAGCACGAACGGGCAGTGGGCTGGCACGAATTCGCTTCCGACGATGACGCTGAATGTGAGCGGGACGGGCGCATCGACGCCGCAGAATGTGACGCTGGACCTGACGAGCCTGACGCAGTTCGCGGGGGAGAGCCAGGTGAACCTGACGAACAACGATGGCTTCCCGGCGGGCGCGCTGGTGAGCTTCGCGGTGGGCAGCTCGGGCGAGGTCTCGGGCATCTATTCGAACGGATCGAACCGGGTGATCGGTCAGCTGGCACTGGCGAACTTCGTGAACGCGGGCGGCCTGATGCGCGCCGGGCAGAACCTCTGGAACCCCAGCGCGAACTCGGGCGATCCGATCATCGGGCAGCCGAACTCGAACGGCCGCGGCACGGTGAACACGGGAACGCTGGAAGGCTCGAACGTGGACCTGGCGCAGCAGTTCACGAACGTCATCGTGGCCCAGCGCGGCTTCCAGTCGTCGTCGCGGGTGATCACGGCGAGCGACCAGATGCTGCAGGACCTGGTGAGCATCATCCGCTAGTGAGCGCGACGGGGGCGGCCGGTCACCCGGCCGCCCTTGCGTTCTCGACGGAGGGGAGCACGGAACGGCCATGATCCCGGCCTCGAAACTCAACCGCGCGAGCACGCTCGCCACGCTGCCGATCATGGCGCTGGCGATCCTGTTCTTTTCGCGCGCCGACCTCGGGAACCGTGATGTCGCGCCGCCCACGGAGGGGCGGCTTTTCGTTGCGAACCTGCGGGGCGAGAGCCTGTCGCTGTTCGACCTGGCGGCACCCGAACAACCAGAGGTAGCCCGGCTCGCGCTGGGAGGCCCGCCTCACGAGCTGGTGGCCGTGGACGGACGGATCTACGCGACGCTGGGACGCGGGCAGGGGTTGGTCGAGGTATCGCCGGGTGCGACGGGCGTGATGCGAGCGCTCGCCCTTGAGGGCGAACCGCATGGGTTGGCGGAAGCGGGTGGCACACTCCTGGTGACGCTGGACCGGGCGAAGGCACTGGTGCGGGTCCCGTTGAGCAGCTTCGCCGAGGCGGGGCGCGAGTCCACGGGCGATACGCCGCACACGGTGGCGGCGGATGGCACGAGCGCCTTCGTGACGGACTCGCGGGACAACCGGTTGCGCCGCATCGGGCCAGGAGGAGCGGTGGCCATCGCGGAGACCGGCGCACTGCCGGAGAGCGTGGCCATCGCGGGGGAGTACGTCATCACGGCCGAGGGCGACGGGGGCACGGTGAGCATCTACCGGCGGGCGGACCTTTCGCTGGCCAGGCGCATCACGGTCGGCGGCCGGCCCTCGCGCGTGGTGGTCACGGGCCCGGCGCAGGTGGCGGTCTCCCTCAACGCGGGCGCGAAGGTCGCGGTCATCGACCTCAAGGAGCTGAAGGTGCGGCGGGAAGTGCGGGTCCTGCCGATGCCGGACGGCATCTGCACGAGTCCCAGCGGGGACTACGCGGCGGTGACTTCGAACGCGACGAACACGGTGCAGTACTTCACCCTGCCGGATTGGCACGCCGCCGGGTTCCGGGAGACGGGCGATGGCCCGGGGGCCTGCGCCTGGCTCCGCTGAGTGCCGGTTGACCTGCGTTCGGGGGGCACGCGAGTATCGGTGCATGACGACGGGGCGCGGCGCGGAGTGACTCACGGGACCTGCAAGCAGGGTGGCCGGTTCTCTCGCTGCCGCGAGGCGGCGGTCGACACGTGCCAGTACTGCGGGAAGGCGTTCTGCGCGGCGCATTCGCACCACGTCGGTGGGCACGACGCCGTGTGCAACGCGAAGCGGTGCGTGGCCAAGCACGAGGACCTGGCCCTGCATATGGAGTACCGGGCGCGGGTGCGGCAGCGAAACCAGGCGGGCTCTGCGGGGTGGAGGATTGCGTCCCCCACCCCACGCTGGAGTGCTCGCTCTGCCGCGGGCACTTCTGCGAGCCGCACGTGCGCACGCGGATGTACCCGGCGCGGGAGGGCAGGGTCATCATCGACCGGCCGATGGGCTGCTGTGACTGGTGCTGGGCCCGCCGCAAGATCTGGAATCACTAGAGCTGCTGGCTGTTAGGCAACGCTGCGAGCGCTTCGCCGGGGGAGACGAAACGGGCCGGGGAAGATTCCCCGGCCCGTCTGTTCAGGGCGAAGTGGCGAAGCGCTAATAGCCAATAGCTAATAGCTAGCAGCTACCCGCTATTCGTCGTCGTCGCTGTAGCGGCCGGCGCCGCCAAGGCCCGGGCGCGGAGGCGGGGGCGGGGCGGGCGGGCCGCCGGCGTCCTCGGTGCGGCGAACCCAGCCGCGGCTCACGCCGCCAACCGGGGCGCCGCCACCACGAGCACCGAAATCGCTGCGCTGGCCGCGAGGCTGACCGCCACCACCGCCACCGCCACGCGGGCCACGGTCGCCGCCGCCAAAGCCGCCGCCACCCTGGCGCGGGGGACGGTCGCCGCCGCGCTGATCGCCACGGGGGCGGTCGCCGCCACGGTCGCCACCGCGATCGCCGCGCGGGCCGCGGTCGCCACCACGGTCGCCACCGCGGCCGCCGAAGCCACCGCCGCGGCCGCCACGGCCGCCACCACCGCTGCCCGGAGGCGGCGGCTCCTCGCCGAGGAGGACGGCGCGCCGGGAGAGGTTGATGCGGCCGAGGTTGTCGATTTCGCTGACCATGACGGTCACTTCGTCGCCGACGGAGACTTCGTCCTCGACGGTTTCGACGTGGTCTTCGCCGAGCTGCGAGATGTGGACCAGGCCTTCCTTGCCGGGGAGGATTTCGACGAAGGCGCCGAAGTTGAGGAGGCGGGTCACCTTGCCGGTGTAGATCTCGCCGACCTTCACCTCCTTGGTGAGGCCTTCGATCATCTGGATGGCCTTGCGGGCGACGGCTTCGTTGATGCCGCCGACGAAGACGGTGCCGTCTTCCTGGATATCGATGGTGGCGCCGCCGGACTCCTCCTGGATCTTGCGCACCATCTTGCCGCCGGGGCCGATGATCGTGCCGATCTGGTCCTGGAGGATGTTGATGCGGTACATCTTCGGGGCGAATTCGGAGACGTCGGCACGGGGCTCGGCGATGACGTCGAGCATGCGGTCGAGGAGGTAGTGGCGGGCATCGCGGGCGCGTTCGAGGGCGGTCGCGAGGAGCTCGCGGGAGACGCCGCCGATCTTGATGTCCATCTGGAGAGCGGTGATGCCCTCGCGGGTGCCGGCGACCTTGAAGTCCATGTCGCCCATGAAGTCTTCCTGGCCGGCGATGTCGGTGAGAACCTGGTAGTTACCGTCTTCGCCCATGATGAGGCCCATCGCGATGCCGGCGACGGGGGCGAGGATGGGCACACCGGCGTCCATGAGGGCGAGCGTGCTGCCGCAGACGCTGGCCATCGAGGTGGAGCCGTTCGAGGACATGATTTCGCTCACGACGCGGATGGCGTAGGGGAAATCGTCCTCGGTCGGGATGACGGGCTCGAGGGCGCGCTCGGCGAGGGCGCCGTGGCCGATTTCGCGGCGGCCGGGGCCGCGCATGGGGCGGGCCTCACCGACGGAGAACGGCGGGAAGTTGTAGTGGTGAAGGTAGCGCTTCGTGTTGTCCGGCGAGAGCGTGTCGAGCTTCTGCACCATCGAAAGGCCACCGAGGGTGGCGATGGTGAGCGCCTGCGACTGGCCACGCTGGAAGAGGCCGCTGCCGTGGGTGCGGGGCAGGACGCCGACGTGGATGTCGAGGTCGCGAATCTGGGTGACGTTGCGGCCATCGGCGCGAACACCCTGCTCGAGGATGCGCTTGCGCATGGCCTTCTTGATGACGTTGAAGAGCGCGTCGCCGAGTTCGCCGTTGGTGAAGCGCTCGCCGAAGCTGGCGATGAGCTCCTGGCGGAGGGCCTTGTTGGCGTCGCTGCGCTCGCTGGCGGCGGTGCCGACGACTTCCTCGATGCGGTCCGCGAGGTGCCCGGCGACGGTATCGAAGGCGTCCTGGTTGTCGACGTGCGCGACGAACGGCTTCTTGGTCGGCGCGGCTTCGGCGGCGATCTGTTCCTGGAGGGCGATGATTTCGCGGTTGGCGTTCATCGCGATCTCGATGGCCTCGAGGACGGCGTCCTCGGGCGCGCTCTTCGCGCCGGCTTCGACCATGACGACGGCGTCTTTGGTGCCGGCGACGATGATGTCGAGGTCGCCGGTATCGGCCTGCTCGAAGGTGGGGTTGACGACGAATTCGCCATCGACGCGGGCGACGCGGACGGAGCTGACGGGCCCGAGGAAGGGGATGTCGCTAATCATGAGGGCGGCGCTGGCGCCGACGGTGATGAGCGTATCGGGCTGGTTCTCGCCGTCGGCGGAGAGGGTCATGGCGACGATCTGGACTTCGTTGCGGAAGCCCTTGGGGAAGAGGGGGCGAAGGGGGCGGTCGGTGAGGCGCATCGCGAGGATGGCTTCGTTGCTGGCGCGGCCTTCGCGGCGGGGGAAGCTGCCGGGGATCTTGCCGACAGCGTAGAGGCGCTCCTCGTAATCGACGGTGAGGGGGAAGAAATCAACGCCCTCGCGCGCATCGGCCATGGTGGCGGTGACGAGGACGACGGTATCGCCCTGGCGGACGGTGACGGCGCCGTTGGCCTGCTGGGCGAGGATGCCGTACTGGATGGTGAGGGTCTTCCCACCGACTTCGAGTTCGTAGGTCCTGGGTTCCATGTATCTCTTACTTCTACTTCCGCTTTGCGCTCGCTGATTCCAGGGAGCAGTCATGCCCCGCGCGCATGGCACGCGCCGAAGGGGCTGTGGTGGAACGTCCCGCTGACTGGGGGACGCCGGCAAAGGTGGGGTTGAGCGTGTTCAGGCAAATCGATGCGGGCCGGCCCCGGGCCCGCTCCCCGGCCCGGGAGGCGCGGGGAAGGCGACGAACAAAGGCCTCCGCTATTTGCGGAGGCCGAGGCGGGCGATCAGTTCGCGGTAGCGGTTGACGTCGCGGTTGTTGAGGTAGCGAAGGTGGCGGCGGCGGGCACCGACGAGCTTCAGGAGGCCACGACGGGTGTGGTAGTCGTGCTTGTTGGCCTTGAGGTGCGTCGTCAGGTACTTGATCCGCTCGGTCAGGATTGCCACCTGAACCTCCGGCGACCCCGTGTCACCGGCGTGGACCGCATAGCTTTGAACCAGTTCGTCTTTTCGATCTTTCGTCAGCAACCTTCTTCTCGACTCTTCCTTTGCCTATCTTGTGAACGGTTCGAGCCTAGCACAGGCTCGCGTGCTACGGCAATTTCATGGCACAACCGGCGCTGTTCCTGCTCTCCGGCATGCCCGGCGCGGGCAAGACCACTTTCGCACACGCCCTTGCCGCGCGCACGGGCGCGGAGCACGTCGAGAGCGATGCCATCCGCCGGTCGCTGGCCGCGCAGCCCACGTACACGGCGAAGGAGAGCGGGCGGGTGTTTGCCATCGTGGGCCGAAGGGTGGATACGGCACTTGCGGCGGGCCGGAATGTCATCGTCGATGCGACGAACCTGACGAATCGCGACCGGCGCCAATTCGTGAGCGCGGCGGCGGCGTATGGGGCGAGGCTCATCGCGATCCGGGTCACGGCCCCCGAGGATGTGATCCGCGAGCGGCTCGGGCAGCCGCGGGTGGGGCATTCGCAGGCGGACGTGCGGGTGTTCGAACTGATGCGCGGGCGGGCGCAGGGGTTCGCCATGCCGGCCGTCGTGGTCGATACGCGCTTTGGCATCGATGCCGCGGTTTCGCTCGCGGTGACGCTGGCCGGTGCGTAGCGCGGACGCGGCGCGCGGTTGGGCGCGGGTGAGTGCGATGGGGTAGGCTGGAGACAATCTCTCCCTTTCGGAGGCCCAGTGAAGCAGTATTCGGCGCCGCCCGCGCTGACCATCGACCCCAAGAAGACGTATTCGGCGACGATCGAGACGACGGCCGGCACGATGACGGCGGACCTGTTCGCGGGGGAAGCGCCGGCGACGGTGAACAACTTCGTGTTCCTCGCCCGGGATGGCTACTACGGCGACGTCATTTTCCACCGGGTAATTAGCGGCTTCATGATCCAGGGCGGCGATCCGACGGGGACGGGCCGCGGTGGCCCGGGCTACCGCTTCGCGGACGAGCCGGTGAAGCGCCCCTACGCGCGCGGCACGCTCGCCATGGCGAACGCCGGCCCGAACACGAACGGCAGCCAGTTCTTCATCATGCACGCGGATTACCCGCTGCCCCCGAACTACACCATCTTCGGGAAGCTGACGGCGGGCGAGGACGTGCTCGACGCCATCGCGGGGGCGCCCACGGGGGCGCAGGACCGCCCGGTGGCGCCGGTGACCATCAGCAGCGTGAGCATCACCGAGGAGTAACGCCGCTCCGGACACAGCGAGCGCGCGAGGGGGTTCCGAAACACCGGGGCCCCTTTTTCGTGTGCTCAGTCGGCGTCGACGGCGTCGCCCAGGAGGTGGGCGCGGGCTTCGGCCACGAGATAGAGTGAGCCGGTGATGAGGACGAGGTCGTCCGGGCCGGCGTGGGAAAGGGCCGTATCGAGGGCGTCGGCGATGTTGGGTTCGGAGACGGCGGCGGGTCCGAAGAAGCCCATCTCCGTCACCATGGCCATGGGCTCGTAGGCGCGGGGACTGTCGAAGCCGGTGCAGATGATGAGGTCGGCGAAGCGGGCGAGCTTGTAGCCGATGGCCTGCACGTCCTTGTCGCGCATCGTGCCGACGATGAGGAAGCAGCGCTTCCAGCGGAAGTATTCCTTGATGGCGATCGCGAGGGCGGCGGCGCTTTCGCCGTTGTGGGCGCCATCGGCGAGGATGAGCGGCTTCTGCCCCATGACCTCCAGGCGGCCGGGGACACGGGTGCGGGCGAGACCATCGGCGATGGCCTGGTCGCTGATGGTGTGGCCACGGCCGCGCAGGGCATCGGCGACGGCGACGGCCGTGGCGGCGTTTTCGACCTGGTGGCGGCCGAGCATGGGGGTGCGGAGTTCGCGCGTGCCGTGCGGGCCGTGCAGGCGGAAAGACTGGCCGAAAGGGAACTTCTCCAGCACCTCGGCTTCGTAGAGCGCACCGACCTCGATGAGATCGGTGCCCAGGTCGTCGCAGCGGCGGCGAATGACCTCAGCCGCGGCGGGATCGCGCTGGGCGGCCATGACGCAGACGCTGTTGGGCTTGATGATGCCGGCCTTGTCGCGGGCGATCTCTTCGCAGGTGTTGCCGAGGATGGCGGTGTGTTCGAGCGAGATCGGGGTGATGACGGAGACGTCGACGGTGTCGAAGACGTTCGTGGTATCGAAGGTGCCGCCGAGGCCGACTTCGACCACCTGCCAATCGACCGGGCGGGCCTGGGCGCGCGTCAGCCAGAAGAACAGCGCGGTCATGATGCCGAAGGTACTGACGTTGCCGTTGGCGCCTTCGTTTTCGGAGGCGACGGCCGGGCAGATGGCCTCGAGGCCGGCCGCGAACTCCTCGCGCGAGACGGCGTGGCCGTCGATGGCGATGCGTTCGGTATAGGAGTGCAGGTGCGGGCTGGTGAAGAGGGAGGTGGAGTTGCCCTGCCAGCGAAGGATGCCCTCGATCATCGCGGAGGTGCTGCCCTTGCCCTTGGAGCCTGTTATGTGGACCGTGTTCCGGCCGCGCTGGGGGTAATCAAGACGGGCGAGCAGGGAGCGCATCGATTCCAGGCTCATCGCCGGGTCGGCGGAGCGCTGGACACCGCGTTCGAGGTCGGTGAAGGAAAGCAGGCAGTCGATGGCGGCGCGGTAATCCACGCGGGCATTGTAGGGGCGGAGCCAGTGGTGGGCGCGCCGCTGCCCGTAGCGGGAACGTGCGTACAATCTCGGGCCACGAACGAGGAGGAATGGGGATGAAGGTTGTCGAGCACACGGGACCGCTGGCGGGCGTGGTGGTCCTGGAATTCACGCAGATCATCGCGGGGCCGTTCTGCTGCCAACTGCTTTCGGACATGGGCGCTTCGGTGACGAAGTTCGAGCCGATCGGCGGCGAACCGTGGCGGGCGGGCGGCGTGCCCATCGTGCCGACGGAATCGCGCGTGTACATCGGCCTGAATCGCGGGAAGCGCTGCGTGGAGATGGACCTGCGGCAGCCGGAGGCGCGCGCCATCGTGCACAAGCTCATCCCCGAAGTGGACGTGGTGGTCATCAACTACCGGCCGGGCGTGGCGGAGGCGCTGGGCATCGACTACGAGACGCTGCGCGCGATCAATCCGCGGCTCATCTACTGCGAGAACACGGCGTACGGGCGCACGGGGCCGCTCTCGCGGGCGGGCGGCTACGACATTGTCGTGCAGTCGTTCACGGGGCTGATGGCGGGCGAAGCGAAGATGCAGGGCGACGTGCCGACGTACATCTACCCGGCGATCGCGGACTTCGCGACGGGGATGCAGATGGCGAGCTCGATCTCGGCGGCGCTGTTCGCGCGCACCCGCACGGGCAGGGGCCAGCGCATCGACAGCACCATGCTCGCGACGGCGCTTTCGATGCAGACGATGAGCTTCAACTGGATCGACATGATCGACGACGAGGTGCTGCCGGCGCTCTTGAGCGAGCTGAAGCAGGCACGTTCGCAGCAGAAGTCGTTCGAGGAGCAGCTCGCGATCAAGGGGAAGTACCGCCCGGCGGCCGCGGCGAACGTGTACTACCGCGTGTACCAGACGGCGGACGGCTTCGTGACCATCGGGGCGCTGAGCCCATCGCTCCGGGACAAGGTGGTCGCGGCGACGGGCATCAAGGACCCACGGCGCACCGGCGAAGGCCAGTGGGTGATGCAGCTCGATTCGTTCGGGCCGGCCGAGCAGGAGGCGCTGGTGGCGCAGGCCGAAGGCATCCTTCGCGGCAAATCGACGGACGAGTGGATGGAGATCTTCACGCGCCATGGCGTGCCGGCCGGGCCGTTGAACTTCATGGAGGAGCTATTCGACCACCCGCAGACAGCGGCGAACGGGCTGACGGTCGAGGTCGAGCACGCGATCCTGGGGCACATGCGCATGGTCGGCCCTGCGTTCCAGATGTCGGACACGCCGCTCGCGGCGCAGGGCGCGAGCCCGACGCTGGGCGCTCACACGGACGAGGTGCTCGCGGAGGCGGGCCTCGACGATGGATCGATCGCGTCGCTGCGGGCGAAGGGCGTCATCGGCTAGCGAGGCGACGCGGCAGCATGGAACCGGAGGGCCCGTTCGCGGGCCCTTCCTGCGTATCGAGCGGCGGCGGGTCAGACGGTGGCAGCGGCGGCGGGCTCGCCCTGGCCCATCTTCACGACGAGCACGCGGTCGACGCGACGCCCATCCATGGCCATGACGCGGAACTGGTAGCCCGGCACATCGACGCGGTCACCGGCGTGGGGGATGCGGCCGAGGCGGGCCATGATGAAGCCGCCGACGGTGTCGTAGTCCTCGTCGGCGAGTTCGGCGCCGGTGGCGTCCTCGACATCGGCGATGAGGGCGAGGCCGCTGAGGAGGAGGTTGCCCGTGGGGAGGGGGCGTACGGTATCGGCGGGCTGCCCGGAGCGTCCGCCAAGCCAGCGGCCGAGCAGGCGATAGAGGACTTCGTCGGCGGTGAGGATGCCGCTGGTGCCGCCGTGCTCGTCGACGAGGACCACGATCTGCACCTGGCGCGCGCGCATGGCGGCGACGGCGACTTCGACGCTGACGGACTCGGGGATGGCGACCACCGGGCGGACGAGTGAGCGCCAGCCGCCTTCGCCCCTGCGCACGAGCGCGAGCAGGTCCTTGGCGTCGATGATGCCGAGGATGTGGTCGAGGTCCTCTTCGTAGACCGGATAGCGGGTGTGCTGGTGCCGCTCGACGAGGTTGAGGACTTCCTCCAAGGAGTCGGTGGCATCGATCGCGACGAGTTCGGTACGGGGGACCATGATCTGGTCGGCCTGGATGGCGCTGAACTCGAGGGCACGGCGGGCGAGCAGGAGCTCGGAGGTGGAGAGCAGCCCGGCGCGGGCGCTCGCTTCGATGACGAGTTCGAGCTCCTCCGGCTCGAGGGTTTCTTCCTCGCCGCCGGAGGTCTTGACGCCGAAGGGCAGGACGGCGAGGCGGCCGGCACGGTTCAGGGCCCAGACGGCCGGCCCAAGGATTCGCGCGAACACCGACACGGGTGGCGCGACCCAGAGGGCCACGCCTTCGGTCTTCGCCAGCGCGAGCGACTTCGGGGCGAGCTCTGCGAAGACGATGACCAGTGTCGTGACGAGGGCGAAGGCGACGACGGTGGCGATGATGTGGGCGGCGGTCTCGCCGGCGATTTCGCCAAGGGAGGCATCGATCGGGGGTTCGACGATGCCGGCGAGGACGGGTTCGCCCAACCAGCCGAGGGCGAGGCCGGCCATGGTGATGCCGAGCTGCGTGGCCGCGATCGAACGGTCGAGGTGCTGGAGGGTCCCGAGCAGGAGGCGGGCGCGGCCGAGGCCGGAGGTCGCGAGCTGCTCGACGCGCGAACGGCGAACGGCGACGAACGCGAATTCGGCCGCGACGAAAAGCGCGTTGATGGCGATGAGGACGACGACGGCGGTCAGTCCAATCGCGACCGCCCAACCTTCAGACACGGGCCCATCGTAACAGGCGATCCCGGGGACGTGCGTCGCAAGCGCGCCTTCGGGCCAGGGGCGATACTGACGCGCATGAACGACGCTGAGGAACGAAGGCTCGCCGGCGAGCTGCGCGCGCTGGCGGAGGAGATCGCACGGGAGGCGGGCGAGCTGCTGCGCGATCGCGCCGGGGACGTGCGCACTGAGGTCGGGACGAAGTCGACGGTGACGGACATGGTGACCGAGGTGGACCGCGAATCCGAGCTGCTCATCAGCCGCCGGCTGCTCGCCGCGCGACCGGGTGACGGGCTGACAGGCGAGGAGGGCACGGCGCGGGTTTCGACGACGGGCGTGCACTGGGTGTGCGACCCGCTCGATGGCACGACGAATTACCTCTATGGCGTTCCCGCGTACGGGGTGAGCATCGCCGCGGAGCTGGAGGGCAGGGTGCTGGCGGGGGCGGTGTTCGATGCGCGGCACGGGGAGATGTTCTCGGCCGCCCGTGGGCTGGGCGCGACGCGGGATGGTGCCGCGATCCGGGTGAGCGGGCTCGCGGACCTTTCGATGGCGCTCGTGGGCACCGGGTTCGGGTATCTGCCCGCGCGGCGGGCACACCAGGGGCGCATCACGGCCTACGTGCTGCCGCAGGTGCGGGACATCCGGCGCGCGGGCTCCGCGGCGCTGGATCACTGCTGGGTCGCGTGCGGGCGGCTCGATGCCTACTACGAGCAGGGCGTGCAGCAGTGGGACTTCGCCGCGGGCGCGCTCATCGTGGAAGAGGCGGGCGGGCGCGTCGGCGGGTTCGTGCAAGGGCCGCTGGCAGGGATGCGCCTCGCGACGAACGCGGCCCTGTACGCACCGCTCGAAGCGCTCATTGAGGAGGCGGAGGCGCGCGCGCCGCGGGCCGGCGGCGGCTGATGCGCGTCCTGGTCGCTCCGCAGGAGTTCAAGGGGACGCTGGCGGCCGAGGAGGCCGCGGACGCGATCGCGGCGGGCATCGCGCGGGTTCGGCCGGACTGGGAGATCGACCGGTTGCCGATGAGCGACGGCGGCCCCGGGTTCCTCGACGCCCTGCGGCGAGCGGTGCGCAACGACACGCACGCCGAGGTGGTGCGCGACGCGCTCGGCAGGCCCGTGCTGGGGCGCTACCTCTCGTTGCGCGGGCGCTCGGCGGCGGTCGTCGAGGCGGCGCAGGCGAACGGGCTCATGCACATGGCGGCGGACGAACGGGACGCGTTGCGCGCCGATACGTTCGGGGTGGGCGAACTGCTGCTGGCGGCCATGCGCCATCGCCCGACGACGTTGCTCATCGGTGTCGGTGGAAGCGCGACCACGGACGGCGGGGCGGGGATGGCACGTGCGCTCGGGGCACGGCTCCTGGACCGGGAGGGCGGAACCGTCACGGCCGGAGGCGGCGGGCTCGCGCTGCTCGATCATATTGAATGGAAGCGGCCCGAGGCGTTCGCGACCGTGGACGTCGTGGTGGCGACGGATGTCGTGAACCCGCTGACGGGCCCGAACGGCGCGGCGCACGTGTTCGGACCGCAAAAAGGGGCCACGCCGGAGCAGTGCGTCGCGCTGGACGCGGCACTCGCGCGGTTCGCGGCCGTCGTGCGGCGCGACCTTGGGGTCGAGCTCGAGCAGGTGCCGGGTGCGGGCGCAGCGGGCGGGCTCGCGGCCGGGCTGATCGCGTTCCTCGGCGCCCGGGTCGCGAGCGGGTTCGACGTGGTCGCGGAGGCGGCGCACCTGCGGGCGCGGCTTCGCGAAGCCGACGTCGTGGTCACGGGCGAGGGCAGCTTCGATAGCCAGTCGTTGCAGGGCAAGGTGACGGGCCGAATCCTGGAGCTCGCGGCTGAGGCCGGGAAGCCGTGCACCGTGCTCGCGGGTCGCGCGCCGGGCGGTGGTGCGCGCACGCTGGACGAAGTCGAGGCGGACGGCGCGCGGCGGATGAGCCAGGCCGCGGCCGCGCTGGAAGCGCTCGCGGCGCGGTGGGCCGGGTAGTTCCCAGTTCCCGGTTCCCAGGAGCCAGTGGGGTTACCCCGGTTCGCGCGACGTGAATCAGCGGCGGCGCGGCCAACCCATGATCATCCCGGCGGCGAGCAGCGTGAGCGCGAGGATTACGAGCCCGGGGACGTAACGGCCCCCGTGCCCGGGCGCGAGCATCCCCGACCCTGTGACCGGCGGCAGCGGCGTCGGCGAAGCCAGGCCACCGGGGTCGATGCTCGGTGTGGGCGTGGTGCCGGGTACCGGTGTGGCCGTCGAGAGGCCGGTGTTGTCGGTCTGGCGCGTGGCGGTGCTCGCTGGCGCGGTGGGGGGTTCGCCGGGCACAGTCGTGCGCGTGGCCGTCGGCGTCGCCGTGGGGGTAGCGGTCTCGAGCGTGAGCGGGTTCGTCGCCGTCACGGACGGTGAGGGGGACGGGCCGGGACCGGGGCCGCGCACGACCTCGATCTCGTAGTTCGTCTGTTCGTTGGCGGACTGGAGGACCGTGAGGAAGAGCGGGCACACCATCGTGCCGCCGACGGGGATGGTGTAGCGCATGCCGCCGGACGCGACGGTGTCGCCGCCGGATTCGACGCAGAGGGCCGCGATGGTGGCTTCGTCGGGGCCGCCGGCGACGATGTCCAGGTCGCTGAGCGCGCAGCCGGCGGTGTCGCAGGCGAAGATCTCGCCGCCATCAAGGCCGCCGAGCTGGACCTGGATGGGATTCGTGCCGATGTTCGTGACGCCCAGGAAGAAGACGCAGCCGGCATAGGGATAGCCGTGCGTGACCTGCAACGACATGCCCGTCTGGGTGAAGGACGCGGAGCAGATGACGATGGGCGGCATCGGCCCCCGCGGCGGCGTCAGGTCGGCGCCGCCATAGCGGTAGGTCGAGAGCCCCGTCGAGAGCGGCATGGCATCGAACGAGACGATTTCGTAGCCAGCCCCGGAAGCGGGCGCGGCAAGGGACGTGGAGCCGGCGGCGAAGGTGGTGGTGTTGGCGCGGGTGTAGAGGCGCCATTCCGCGGTCGGGCTCGCGGCGCGGCCGCTGCCGGCGGTGCCCACGAACACGAGCACGGCGGAGAGGATGACCCCCGCCAGCAGGATGAATCGTACGTTCCGGAACATCACGCCCCTCCCGGTCCCTGCCCTGTTCGTCATGCGCTATTTCACCGGCGTGGGGATGTCGAAGGTGCCGCCGGGCCCCGTTCGCGGCGTGGGCGTCAGTCGCGGTGTGGGCGTGGCGGTGGGCTTCGTGGTCGGGGTCTTCGTGGGCTGCGACGCGACGCCGCCGTTGCCGCCGGTCCCACCGCCACCGGTGGTCACCGACGGGCCCGGCGTGGGCGTGGCGTCCGTCGCATCGGGGTCGCCGTCGACACCATCAAATACCGAGGATGGTCCGTCGTTCGCGGCAAGACCGGCGCCGGAGACACAGGCGACCGGCTTCGGGACGGTCACGAGGCCGGCATCGATCATGTCCTGGCCGTTGCCGGCGTGAATGATGGCGTGCACCTGTTCGGTGGGAACGCCGGTGCCGGCGACGGTGAAGCTGAAGGTGACGTTGGTGAACGGCCCGGCGCCGACGGTGCTGTTCGCATCCCACTTGACCTGGTATTCGCCGGGCTTGTCCTTCGGGTTGTAGGTCCAGTTCGCCGGTTGGGTGTGCGCTGTGACCGTATCGACGGGCTTGAAGCAGACGGGGAGGGCGAAGAACGAGAGCTCCTTGTTCGCGCATTCGGGCGAGCCGTTCTTATCGCCGCCGCCGTTGAGTTTGTAGGTGAAGGTCGTGCTGCCAGTGGGGCCTGAGCCCGTGGTCGTGACGGTCGCACCGGTGACCGTGAGCGGCTTGCAGGCGAAGGCCCCGGTCATGACGGACGAGCCGATGGTGAGGGTTTCGCTCCAGAGCGTGGTGGCGGGGGCGATCTGCGAAAAGCCGAACATGAGAAGGCCGGCGGCGAGCATCAACGGCGCGGCGAGGCGGCTCGCGCGGCGTGCGTTCTTGCGGACGGCGCGGCGAAGGTGGTGCATCATCGCAGCCTCCCCAGGCCCTGCTGGAACTTCAGCGGGATCCACCCGAGCTTCGGGATATCGAACACGAGGCGGCCGACGATCTGCTCGTCCCGCACCGGGTAGAGGTCGGCGGCGTTGTTGTTGTCGCCCTTGAAGATGAACTGGCGGCCGCCGTCCTCCCCGGATTCGATGGCGACGAGCCGGTGGAGGACGCGCTGGCGGTTGGGCATCTTGTAGAGCACGACGTCGCCGACGCGAAGGTCATCGGCTTCGACTTCCTTCGTCACAACCATGGCGCCGACGGTGAGGCTCGGCTCCATCGAATGGCTGGGCACGAACGACGGCAGGTAGCCGAAGAAGCCGAAGGTGCTCCAGAAGATGAGGAGGCCCACGACGGCGGTCACGACCCAGGAGATGGATGGCAGCGAGAAGCGGCCGGGGGGCTCGGCGACGGCCGCGGACTCTTCGGCGCCGAACATGCTCTCGGCGATCCAGAGGCCCATGGCGGGACCGGCAACACCCGCGAGCGCGAGGATGGGCCAATCGGCGACCGGGAGGATGGGCGAGTAGTAGGTGAAGAAGAGGAGCGGGCCGCTGACGAGCAGCCCGGCCCAGACGCCGCCGTAGAGCACGAAGAACCCGGCGACGAGGCCGGTCGAGGCCGTGGGGATGAACGCGCCGCCCCAGAACTCGGTCTGCGCGCGGACGCCTTCGGGCTGGTACTGGGCGAGGGTGAACTGCAGCGCGGTGATGAGGAGCGTGGTGGCGACAATCGCGAGCGTCATGTGGCGGCGGCCGAGGTGGTGCAGCAGCGCGGCGCGCGATGCCTCGGCGGCGACGAGCGGGACGCCCGCGAAGACGAGGTTCAGGACGAGGAAGCGCGGCGTGTGCGCCATCGGCGAGCGGCCGAAATCGGCGACGATGCCGATGAGCATCTGCAGCGACATGATGAAAATGCCGACGATGCCCGCGACGAAGAGCGCGTCCTTCGGGGCGACATCGTGCTCTTTGGCCGAAGGGGATGCGTGCCGGAACGCGTTCCAGGCGACGGCGGCGGCGGCGGCCCAGCCAAGGACGCCGATGACGTACGGCCCCCAGAGCCCGTTGATGCGCCCGGCGACGATGTGGTGCTGCCATGCGTAGGCGGCGATGAGGGCGAGCACGACGGAAGGCGCGTACATCCACGGGTGGCGCGCGTAGGCGGTACCCGCGGTCTTGCGCAGCGCCAGGGGAACGTTCACGACGGTCATTCCGTGTGCTCCGGATGGAGGCGGCGGGTTGCCCCGCCGCCCGTGGTCGTCAGGGGTGTGTCACCGGCGTGACCGGGACGTTCTTGGGCGCGCTGCAGTTCGTCCAGCCGGACTCGTTCCATTGGTTGAACTGCACGGTGAAGCGAACGCGGTAGGTGGTGTTCTCGGCGGCCGGCTGGCGGATGCCGATGAACAGGTCTCCCGAGCTGGGCTCATTCTGGTGCAGCTGGCAGCCAAGGCCGTTGGTCCACCGCGTGAAGATGGGCGATGTGTTGGCGGTATTCGTCCACGGATTCGCCACTGGATCGAGGTTCCTGCACTGGGGCAGGGATGGCCCGGCCGTGCACTCGATATGGAGATCGTCGAAATCACCATCGTTATCGAGGTCGAAGTCGAGATACTCGCGTTCGACGTGGACCGGGACGTTCCCGAGGTTGACGAAGTCGAGCTTGCAATCGACTGCGTAGCCCGGGTAGGCACCGGTGACGTTGAGCACCAGAGAATCCGCGGGGTAGCTGCTTTCGGTAAAGTTGCCAACCTGCTTGCTCTGCCAGACAAAGCCCTCGTCGAAGTTCTGACCGGTCTTGTTGGCGTCTTCGTTCTCGCGGCAGTACTGGAGCTTCCATGTGACATCCAGGTTGCCCGTCGCGACCTGGGCGTTGACCGCGACATCTTCGTACCAGAGGGAGTACGCGGCGCCGGTGAGGGCGGTCGCGATTACCGCGAGCACGAGGAGGAGGCTGGTCTTTCGTCCGAGACCTTTCATGGGTCTCTGTCCTTTCGTTTCGCCCCGCCGCCGGGGCGCCGGCGGCGGGGATCAGGCTGCGTCGAAGGCGCTTACGCGCGTTCGATCACGGGCCGTAGGGCGCTTCGTTCCACTGGTACGCGCGGTAGACAGCGGAGAACTTGAAGAAGCTGTTCTCGACGTTCGCCTGGTCGAGGATGAGCTTGAAGCGGCAGACCAGGTCCTGGCCGTCGTGGATCTGGACCGGCGTGTTCGGCGCCGAGTTGATCTGGGTGTTGACGGCGGCGGTGGCGATGGCGCCCAGGAAGGCCGTGCACGCCGCGTTCGAGCCGGGCGCGAGGCCGATGCTCCACGGGGCCGCCGGGACGTTCGTGCAGCTGAGGAACGTGTTATCGGTGCAGGACTGCAGCGTGACGCTGGTGAGGGCGATGTGGAACGGGATGCCGCCGTCGTTGTGGAGGTCGATTTCGAATTCGCAGCCGGCGTACGGGTAGAGGCCGCCGAGGGTCAGCGAGAGCTGGTTGTTATCGACCGTGTCGTTGGCGTTGACGCCGCCGCCGCTGCCGTAGGTGCCGATGGCGCCCGCGCAGGTGGTGGCGGGCTTGCCGATCGGGAACTCGCCGAAGGCGGCATAGTTCGAGCCGAGGAGCGTGGCCACGGTCGGGGCGTTGGCGCCGACCTGGGCGACGACGGGATGCCCGTCGCCGTTGCCGGAGGTGCTTGAGAAGCCGCCGGCCTGCGTCCACGGGTGGAAGGAGACGTCGGCATCGAGCTTGGCGGTGCTGACGTTGGCGGTGAGCTGGAGGTCTTCGTACCAGAGAGCGTAGGCGGCGCCGACGAGCCCGAGGGCAACGACGGCGAGCATCATGAGGACACCGGTGTGGCGGAATGCCCGTGTCATATGCGGTTCCTTTCAGGGTGAAGGGGGAGCCGCGGACGGCTCCCCCGGTGGGTGATTAGTTGCCGAAGGGGGCTTCGTTCCACTGGTAGGCGCGGTAGTCCGCGACGAACTTGTAGAACTTGCCCTCGGCACCCGGGTTCTGGTCGAGGATCATCTTGAAGCGGCAGACAACCGACTCGTTCTCGTGGAGCTGGAGCGGCGTGGTCGCCGCGTTGTTCTCCATGCGGGCGCTGCCCACCGCGGCCTGGGTGAGGCCGAGGTTGACCTGGCCATCACCACCCCAGCCGGCACCGCCGTTGAAGCCGTGGACCTCACTGCCGTTGTGCATGATCCGGCCGAAGGTGTTGCCCAGCCACGCGACGCAGGCGGCGAGCTGGGGACCGGGCATCGCCGGATCGAGGCCAGTCGACCAGGGGGCATTGTTACCGTCAGCCGTGGAGCACCCGCTGTTGAGGCCGGTGCACTCGTAGTACTGCAGGTTCGTGAGGGCGAAGTGCATCGGCACGTTGCCCTTGTTCGTGATGTCGATCTCGAACTCGCAGCCGGCGTACGGGTAGAGCCCGCCGAGGTTCAGGGTGAGGACATTGGTGTCGCCCACATCGTTCGCGCCGGCGGCGTTGCTCGAAAGCGCGCCGTTACAGACGGTCTGCGGCTTCGCGCCGAAGTTGGCGTTCGTGAAGTTGCCGTAGCCCTGGGCGCCGTTGGTGAAGTTGCGGATCGCCTGGTCGTCCGGAAGACCCTGGGGCGGGCCATATTCGAGGTAGCTCGCGACGCCGTAGATCAGGGTGCCCCAGCCGGTGGGGGGCTTGCCGACAACGGGAACGCCGTTGGTGCCGTTGGCGTGCGTAACGGGGTCGTGCATGGACATATCGACGTTGAAGGTGCCGGTGCTGACGTTGGCGGTCAGCTGCAGGTCCTCGTACCAGAGCGCGTAGGCAGCGCCGATAAGGCCGAGGGCGAGCGTGGAAAGCACCATCAGCACGCCGATGTGGCGAGATGATTTGCGCATGGATCTCTCTCCCAAACAGGGACGCAGTGGCCAGGGCGCGAGAGGGCGCCGTGACCGTGTCGGAAGTCAATCGAGGTTCCGGAGTTCGCTGCGTACTGGGCCCTGGTTCGCTCCTTTCCCGGGCCGCAAGGGAGAAAAATCCGTGTATGAAAGGCACGGATATCTCGCGATCCAGATCCAAGCAAGTGCTAGAATCCGAATCGCAAGGAGAGCCGCAAATCCCCTTGCGCCGGGCTCCGTGCGGTTCCAGCCGCCGGAGCCCTTTATCGTTACAAAGTTTTCCTAAGCATTCGTCCTGGCTTTGTTCGCCTGTTGCGAGGGTATTCCCTGACGTGCCCAGACAGTGCCAAAGGTGTCTGAACGGTGTCAATACCGATGGTCTGGGACAATGACGGTCTTTCGGGCCTTGTCGCCTCAACCGCGTCAGGAGGTGACGCGATTCCGCCGCACTCCGGTTACATAGCGGTGTACGGTTTCGCCATCGCAGATTCGCGACAAGTCATAATCGTGGCGTTTATTAAGATGAAGGATTCGTCACGATTTTACATTCCATAGGGGTCCCATGCGGGCCGTCCCAGGCTAGTGGCCGGGCCACTGGAATGCTCCGCCCGGGCCGGTGCGCGGCGTGCTGGTCGCTCTCGGTGTCGTGGTCGCGGTTGGCGTTGGGGTCTGCGTGGGCGCCGGGGTGGCGGTCGCGACGGGTGTCGCGGTCGGGGCGGGCGTGGGCGTGCCCTCGGCGGGCGCCGGGAGGGGGAGGCCGCCGCCCGTGGTGATGTTGCCGCCGTTGGTCGTGCGGTAATCGGGGAGGGAGGCGCCGTCTTCGTCGTCGTAGTCGTTATCGGGGTGGAAGTCGTCGTCGCAGGGGTTTTCGCAGTTGACGACGCTGTTCAGGCCGGAGCTGCCGTTGCAGCGGTCGCTGTTGGCGCCGCCGTCGAGGGCGTCGTCGCCGGAGCCGCCCTGGATGAAGTCGTCGCCGTCCCCGCCGTCGAGGCGGTCGGTGCCGGTATCGCCCCAGAGGCTGTCCCGGCCGGCGCCGCCGGTGATGGTGTCGTTGCCGGCGCCGCCCTTGAGGGAGTCATCGCCGTCATCGCCGGAGATGGCGTCGTTGCCCTTGCCACCCTTAATGGTGTCGTTGCCGGCGCCGCCGAGGATGCAGTCGTTGCCATCGCCGCCGGAGAGGCGGTCGCGTCCGCCGTTGCCGATGATGATCCAGGGGGCGGCGTCGTGGGGCGGGGCCTTGAAAATGTCGTCGCCGGGGCCGCCGGTATAGACGTGGTCGAGGGCGACGGGGCCGGTGAAGCCGAGGGCGCTGCAGGCGAGGGGGATGGGGGCGGAGGTGGGCTCGATGCCGACGACTGGCACGCCGATCCGGGCGTAGCCGGTGAGCCTCGCAGTAGCTGGAACTGCTCCGCCGAGAAGCGAGGCGAGCGAAGCCATCCCCAGTCCCAGGGTCAGTACACGCAGCCGGATCCGCTTCCCGTTCATGGCGCCGTCCCTCCTCACGCGCCTTCCGCCAGCGTGTCGGCATTGGTGCGCCGGAAGCGTCGGCGCAGGGCGCGCACGCCATCGAGTGCCTCGAGCGCCACGAAGAGCGCGATGCAGCCAGCGGCGACAGCCGTCAAGACCGGCCGGTCGAGCCGCGTGACGATGAGGTTGAAGGGTTGCGGAACGACGAAACGCTGAACTCCGAGCGTCTGCGAGCCGAGCGCGGGGCCACCATCCTCGACGGGGTTACCGTCACCCTTTGTATAGAAGTAGCGCTCTGAGTAAGCCCACGAGTCCTTGAGAATCGTGCCGTTCTTGTCGCGAAGAATGGAATGGATGTCGGGAGCCGATTGCACCCGGAGCACACGGTGAACGATCGGGTCGGGATAGCCGTCCCGCCTGAAGACGATGACGTCGCCAGCTTTGATGTCGTGGGGGGCGACTGCCTTCGCGGCCACCACGTCCCCTTTGCCAAAGGTGGGGACCATGCTGGGCGAGGTCACCTCGTAAAAACGGTAGCCCATGGCCTGCGCACCCGCGTAGAGGACTGCGGCGAAGAGCGCGGCGACCACCACGATCGTCAGGACAACGTCCCGCACAATGCGCATGGCCTTCGAACGCCGCTTTGCCTCGGGGGCACCTGGAATCTTCTCTTCCTGCAGAACCACCGCATCCATATCTCCGCCTCGTCGTCATGAAGTTGGCGGGTGGGCCCCCGAGAGGGCCCGCCCCGCGCTAAAGGTCCGGGCCGGCTACGGCCTCGAACGTAATCGTGACGGCCGCTCCGCCGACGGCACAGGCCGCCGTGACCGACGGGGGAATGGTGACGTGGAGCTCGGCGACCTTCTGGCCGACGGGGCCATCCACGAGGTCTCCCGTGGGGTAGAGCAGGTTCTGAATCGAGTAGCGACTCGCGGCGAGGCCGTAACACGCACTCAACGGGTTCGTCTGGGCCCCGAAAGGGAGCCCCTGGTTGGTGACCTGCACGTTGATGACGCGCAGTGCGTAGTTTGGGTCGCCTTCGAAGGCGCGGATGTCATCGGTTCGCTGGGGTGTCCCGTTCGCGGGCACGAACTGGTCGTGGTTCACGAACTGGCCCCCAATGAGCGCGAGGTTGATCTG
This sequence comes from Dehalococcoidia bacterium, assembly GCA_046328225.1. Lineage (GTDB taxonomy): Bacteria > Chloroflexota > Dehalococcoidia > Tepidiformales > Tepidiformaceae > Amarobacillus. The sequence goes on from JAXLWZ010000008.1 coordinate 24,176, forward strand.
CTCGACCGAGGCGGCTCCAACGCCGAGGGCGCTTGAGGAGCCGGTCAGGTTGGCGGCAGCGCTCGATGCGGCGAGCGCGGCTGTGGCAGCCAATCCCGCCAGGAGCATCGCGAGCCGGGGAGCGTTCATCGTCTACCTCCATTCGGGACCGGCCGGGGCGAGATGAACCGCGCCCCGGTCAGGCCACGGAGGCTGACTAGCCGTCGACGCCCGCGACTGCCTCGAAGTTGATGGTGAGCACCGCACCACTGATGGCGCAGCCGTTCGATGCGTCGAGCGTAATCGCAACCTGCAGTTCGCCTACGTTCGTCCAGGTGTTTTCGACGAGGTCGACGTTGCGGTTGGCCGGGTTGGCGAGCGAGTACGGCGCGGAAGAGGTCGAGCCGCAGCCGACGACCGAGACGCCGCCCTGGTTGAGGCTGATGCCGTTGACCGAGGGGACACCGATGGCGTAGCTCGGATCGTTCTCAGCGGCGTCGATATTCGCGACGTGCTGGGCGTTTCCATTGGCGACGATGGTGTTGTCGATGGAGCTGAGCTGGCCAGACAGGTTCGCCAGCTGCTGGACGCCGACATCGGGGTTGCCACTAACCGAGGCCGTGCCGGTGATGTTTGCAATGGCCGACGAGGCCATGATCGCGCCGAAGGCGGCGAGGGCGGTGCCAAGAAGCAGCACACGCGTCTTAAGCATGGGTTGGTTCCTCTCCTGAGATGGGCCGTGGGCCGGGCGTGCGGCCGTGAGGGGCGCGCCGCGGCGATGGCTGCATGGATGGGTTGGGTTGCTTCCGTGCTCTCGTGGGAATGGGCCCTGGACCGTTCCTTTCCCGGGGCCGCAAGGAGAGGGGAAACCGCGGGCGCTGCGCCCACGGCATACCAAGGCGTCGAGTCCTAGCGGGTGCTAGACTCGGACACGCAAGGCCGGGCTTCTTGTTCCCCTTGCGCCGGCCCCGGGACAGTTGCCGCTGATCCCGGGGCTTTTCCGTGCCGGTTGGTTTCGCCTGGCCCGGGTCCGCCCGTAGGGAAAAACCCTTAACCGGAGCCGCCGCCTGACGTGCCGCGAACGGTGCTACAGCGGAAAAGCCGTGTCAATCCCATTTGTCCACCGGATCCGCGCCCTTTGGCCGTTGTGTTTCGCATCGGACAGAACATGACGCGAAGTTGTCCTTCCGCTGGTTACCTCACGTAACGGCAGGTCCAAAACTCAGATTCACGCTCGACGTAACGCTCGAATTTAGTCAATGAAACCCGACTCTACCTTCGGTAACGGGTCTCCAGCAATTCGTTGGCCTACATCTGTACGAAATGGCCGTTGCGGGCCAAAAACAACACGCTGCGATAGCGTAGCGTTCCCGGGAAGGCGTGGCTCGCGCGCGAGCAAAGGGGGGCGTATTTATCCCGGCTTACCAATCGTCTGGAGGTTCTGATATGTCAGAAGTGGTGATCTCGGTGCGCGACAACGGGCCGCTCATGGTGAAGGGTGGGGCGATCGTCAAGGACGGCGAAGGCAAGCGCTGGGAAGTGAAGGACACGACCTTCCTCTGCCGCTGCGGGCAGTCGGCGAAGAAGCCGTTCTGCGACGCGACGCACCGCGGCTGTGGCTGGGAGAGTGCGCCGAGGGTGGAGTGAGTGCTGAGTGCTGAGTGCTGAGTGCTGAGTGCTGAGTGCTGAGTGAGGGGCGACCCCGCGCGACCATCATCGCAAGGGGTTGCCCCTTCCTCGTGCCTCGAGCCTCGTGCCTCGAACCTCGCTAGGATGGGGTGATGGTGGCGATTGGGGTGACGATGGCGTTCGCGGCGGGCGATGGTGGGCGGCCGGCGCGGGTGCAGGTGAACGCGGCGTATGTGCGCGCGGTTGCGGAGGCGGGCGGGTTGCCGGTGTTGCTCGCGCCGGGGGTGGGAGACGCGGTCATAGAAGGGTGGCTGGATAGCATCGCCGGGCTGGTGCTGACGGGGGGCGGCGACATCGATCCGGCGCGTTATGGCGAGTTGCCGCATGCGACGGTGGCGGGCGTTTCGGCCGAACGGGATGCGCTGGAGCTGGCGGTGGTGCGCGGCGCGCTGGCGCGGGGGCTGCCCGTGCTGGCGATCTGCCGGGGGATGCAGCTCCTGAACGTGGCCCTGGGCGGTTCGCTGATCCAGCACGTGCCGGAGCGGTTCGCGGGTTCGAACCACCAGCAGGAGGAGGCGCGCGACGCAGTGACCCACGATGTGCGGCTGACGGCGGGCTCGCTGGCGGCCGAGGTATGCGGTTCGGCGGCGTTCGCGGTGAATTCGATGCACCACCAGGCGGTGGGCCGCGTGGGTGAGGGGCTGGTGGTCAGCGGGCACGCGCTCGATGGGGTGATCGAGGCGTGCGAGATGCCCGGTCGCCCGGTGCTCGGGGTGCAGTGGCACCCGGAGGAGCTGACCGCGCGCGAGGAGGCGCGGCGGCTGTTCGCATGGGTGGTGGCGGAGGCGGGACGCCGTGGCGACGGCCCGCCCGCGCGCTGAGGGTCAGCCGGCGGCGGCTTCGATGTGCTTCGCGGTATCGGCGTAGTGGCGGAAGCGGGTGACGCGGCCGTCGTCATCGAACGTCCAAAGGTGCATCTCTTCGTCGAGGACGCGCTTGCCGGTGGCGCGCACGGTGGAATCGAGGACGACCTCGGCCGCGGCCTGGCGGTCGCTGACGGTGATATCGAGGACGGTGAATTCGTGGAACTCCAGCGCTTCGTTGAGGAGGGTGAAGAAGGCGGCGGCGCCTTCGACTCCAGAGCGCGGGGCGAGCCACGGCACGTTGTCGGCCTGCGCGGAGCGCGCGGTCCACTGCTCCCATCCGACGGCGGGGTGGAGGCGGGCGAGGATGGCGGGGACATCGCCGGCGGCGAATGCTCCGTAGATGGCCTGGACGGTCTCGAGGTTGCGGGCGGCGGGGGACGCGAGTGCGGGCATGGAGCGGCTCCGGTGAAGTGATACCGGTAGTACGCAGCACCGCCGGGAGCTGATCACCTCACGAGAGTTCGTAGCGCGGGGGCTCGATCCATTCGGCGCCGGGCGGGTTCTCCTGGGCGCGGATCTCGGCGCGGCGCTGTTCGTCCTCGTACTTCTTCGCCTGCTTGATGACCTGGGCGCGAAGGCGCACGTGCTCTTCCTGGCGGGCCTGTTTGGCCGCGCTCGGCCGCCGGGGCTTGCCGGCGTACACCTTCAGGCGGCCTTCGTCCTCGAGCTGGCGAAGGTGGGAGCGGACGTTGTTGTCGGCGGCGCGGCGGAGGCGCTTATCGATGTCGGGGTAGAGCTGGAGCATGATGTCCCAGCTCGAGAAGGCGCCACCGCCGTTGAGGATGCCAAGGATCTGCTGTTCGCGCATGTCGCGGTGGCGGACGTACTGCTGGAGCCGTTCGCGCGGGTCGTGGACGAGCGGCCCATGGCCGGGGCAGATGACCTTGAGGTTCGGCAGTTCGAGCAGCGTCTTGAGGCTGCGGCGATAGGCGCCGAGGTCGCCGACGGTGGTGGTGCTGGAGCCGAGCAGGGTATCGCCGGAGAAGAGGACGCCTTCGTTTTCGATGTAATAGCAGATGGAGTCGGTGCTGTGGCCGGGCGTCTTGATGACGCGGACGTTGATGCCGCCATCGAGGTCGATGACGGTATCGGGTGCGAAGGTGCGGACGCCGGTGCGGGGGAGGCGGCCCTTGAGGAGGGGGACGGCGTCCTTCGCGGTGACGATTTCGGCGTGGAGCTCTTCGCGCACCCACTTGAGGTTGCCGGAGTGGTCGCCGTGGTGGTGGGTGATGCCGGCGAGGGCGATCTCGGTCTTTTCGACGGCGGCGAGGTAGCCTTTGAGCATCCAACGGTAGCGGTCCATGGTCTCGCCGCTATCGATGCTGAGGGTCTGTCCTTTGCCCACCAGGTAGATGGTGGTGAAGTCGGGGTGCATGGGGTTGGCGTCGGGGACCTGGACGGCGCGGACGGAAGGGGAGACCTGCATGGCAGCGCATCCTACGCGGCGGCGGGTGTGGGCGCATGGGGTGTGGGGGAATCCATTGCCGGGCCTGATTGCGGCTGGTACTATCCCGCGCCAGATACGAGGGGTGTGAGGGGATGTTTCAGTTTCCAAAGTGTCGCAAGTGCGATGATGGCGACCTTGTGCCGTTTTCGGATTTTGGGAGCCAGGGCGCGCCGATCCATTTCAAGGCCTGGGTGTGCACGAACCCCGACTGCGGCTACAACATCAAGATCCGCAACGGAGAGCTCTACATCGAGGAGCCGATCAACGACGGGCAATACCACGTGGGCAACCGCGCGCGGTAGGGCCGATGGCCGTGGCGCGGTGCGAGCGGCGCGCGGCCTTGTGATAGACTGCACGAGCAATGCAGGCCAACAAGATCTACCAGCCGATCCCGCTGCGACTCGACACGGATGTCGAGGAGGAGCTGCAGCAGAACGTCCTGATTTCGAGCGTGGACCAGGTGTTGAACTGGGCGCGGCGTTCGTCGCTGTGGCCGGCGATGTTCGGGCTGGCGTGCTGCGCGATGGAGATGATCGCGACGGCGATGCCGCGCTACGACATCGCGCGCTTCGGGGCGGAGATCTTTCGCGCTTCCCCGCGGCAGGCGGACCTGCTGATTGTGCCCGGGACGGTGACGTGGAAGATGGCGCCGGCGGTGCGCCGCGTGTGGCTGCAGATGCCGGAGCCGAAGTGGGCGATCGCGATGGGCGGGTGCGCGATCATGGGCGGACCGTTCGCCTATGCCTATAGCGTGACGCCGGGCGTCAACACGCTGCTGCCGGTGGATGTGTATGTGCCGGGTTGCCCGCCGCGGCCGGAATCGCTGCTGACGGGGCTGATGCTGCTGCAGGACAAGATCAAGCAGGACACGATCGGGAAGCAGTGGCAGCGGCGCGATGTGGAGCCGCAGTTCCATCGCTACCTGCCGGACGGGGACCCCATCCGCAAGGAGCTGGAGACCCTGTGGCCACCGTACATCGACTACGGGAAGCCGTTCCAGGGGCCGGCGTTTCCCCGCTAAGCGGCGAGGGCTCAGAATCGCTGGAACATTTGACGGCGCCCGCGGGCGCCCGCAGGAGGCAACGCATGGCCAAGGCAAAGTGGGAAGACGTGGAGGCGCTCGCGACGCCGTTCTTCGATGCGGGCGAAATGCCCGAGCGGGGCGACCTGATCGAGCGGGCGTACCAGGTGGACGCGAGCGACGATGTGATCGACGCGCTGGACACGCTGCGCGGCCACCCCATCCAGTCGCTGGCCCAGCTCAAGGAGCTGCTCACGGCGAACGGGGTGCTCGCCTAGGCATGGAGGCCACACGCCGGGGGTGATCCCGGCGAAGCTGGTGGAATCGAAGGAGGCCGCTCGCGCGGCCTCTTTTTCGTGCCCGGCTCAGATGCGGCAGGCGCCCGCGAGGGAGCTGAGCGCGAGATTGCGCCGGCCGTACGCTTCCATGTCGAGGAAGCCGTTCGTGGTGTAGCCGAGGGAGATACCGGATTCGGGGTCACCCCAACCGATCTGGCCGCCGGCGCCACCATGGCCGAAGGCGCGGGCCGAGGTGTTGTGGCCGAAGCCGCGCAGGTGGGCCCGGCCATCGCCGCCGGCGACCACGACCGCGAGGGCGCGATTGATCGGGATGCCGTGGACCTGGTCGACGTGGCGCTCGGTGGTGCGCACGGTGGTTGCGAATTCGATGGTCTCGGCCTTCATGATGCGCTTGCCGTCGTGGGTGAGGCCGCCGTTGATGAGTGGCTGGTAGAACATCGCGAGGTCGGCCGCGCGGGCGATGCCACCGCCCCCGGGGACGCCGACGCGGCGGACGGCCGGGATATTGAAGCTGAGGATGGCATCCGGGGTGACTTCGCCCCAGCCGCCGGGGGGCGGAACGGGCGGGGTCATGTGAAGGACATCGGCGACGCGCCCGTCCTCGCTCTCGGGGAGCCCGACGTAGAGCTGGTCGAGGCCCATCGGGTCGAGGATGCGTTCGCGGATGAAGGCGCGGAAGTCCTTGCCGGTGCGGCGTTCGATGATCTCGGCGAGGACCCAGTGGGCGGTGGTGGCGTGGTACATGAACTGGGAGCCGGGCTCGAAGTTCAGGCGCCACTTCGCGAAGCGGGCGAGGCGGGTCTCGCGGTCCTGCCAGTCGTCGGGGCGGAAGGGCGCCATCGGGAAGCCGCCGATGTGGAGCATGGTCTGCTCGACGGTGATGACATCCTTCCCGTTGGTGCCGAACTCGGGGATTATGTCGACCACCGTCTCATCGAGGCGGAGGAGGCCGTCCTCGAACAGCGTCCAGACGGCGGCGGCGACGATCGCCTTGGTCGACGAGAAGATGCTGTAGAGGGTGTCTTCGCTGACGGGTTGGAGTTCGCCCCGGATAGCGGCCTTGCCAAAGCAGCGGAAGCCGGCGAGGACGCCGCCCCGGGCGACCGCGACCTGGCAACCCTGGAGGGTGCCGTCGTCGACATCGCGTTGCGCGCGTGCGAAGAGGGCCTCGAGCTTCGCGCTATCGATGCCGACATCCTCGGGCTTGTTGGCGACGGGCAGTGGCATTCGTGCTCTCCTGTGCGTGGTGCGGAGCGAACGATAGCTGGTCGTGCCGGGGCCGAAAAGCAGGTCTAGAGCGGAAGGAGGCCCCGGCGGGCGGCGGTCATCACTGCCTCGGTGCGGCTGGCGGCGCCGAGCTTGGCGAGCACCGTGCCGACGTGGAATTTCGCGGTGTGTTCGCTGATGCCGAGGCGGAGGGCGATGGTCTTGTTGGGGAGCCCGGCCGCCATGAGGGTGAGGACTTCGCGCTCGCGGGCCGTGAGATCGGCGCCCGCGTCGGAGGTCCCGGCGGGCGTGCCGGGCATCGCGAGGCGGCGCAGGAGGCGGGGTTCGAAGGCGACGAGACCGGCGGCGACGGCGTGAACGGCTGCCGCGAGCTCCGCGGGACCGGCCTCCGTGCCCAGGAAGGCGCGAGCGGCGGGCATCTCGGCGAACGCCGCGAGCGCGTCCGGGTCGTCGCCGACGACCACCGCCGAGAGTGCGGGCGGGGCATCGAACTCGGCGAAGGCGGTGGCCTCGGCGACCATGACGTCGAACGGCAGGGGGGAGAGATCGACGGCGGCAGGCGCGAGTTCGCCGTTGACGGCGATGCCCTGGCTTTCGAGGAGCGCGCGGAGGCCCGCTCGCACGGCGGGCGAGCGGGCGACCACGACAACGGAGGGCGCGGGTTCTGCCATCGGCGCCTTTCTTTCGGGCGGCGGCGCGATGCGTTCGCCGCGCGACGGGCTAGTTGCGGGCGGCGGGCTCGGCGTACGCCTCGACCAGTCTGCCACCGCGGAGGAGCGAGAGCGCGACGGGCGCCCCGGGACGGAGGCGGCGCAGCGCGCGGGACGCCGCACGCACACCCACGGCCTCTCCAAGGGCGAGGACGATGTCGCCGGGGAGCATGCCCGCGCGCTCGGCCGGGCTCCCGGCCTCGACACCGGTGACGAGCAGGCCCTCGTGGGGGGTGATCTGGCCGGCGGCCGCGGCGGCCCGCACAAGTGCCGGGCGGGCGACGATGCCGAGGAAGGCGGCGCCGGGGACGTCGCCGGCGACGAAGCGCTCGACGATGGGAGCGGGCACGGCGATCGCCATACCGCCGGCGATCATGGAGTTGATGCCGATGACGCGGCCGTGGGCATCGGCGAGCGGGCCGCCGGAGTTCCCCGGCCCGAGGCGGACCTCGGCACGGATGGCGTCCTCAAGTTCGAGGCCGCTGTCGAGGACGGCCGGGCCGCTGCCGAGCACGACGCCGGCCGTCAGCACCCCGGGCTGCCCCCAGGGATTGCCGATGGCGAAGGCGAGCTGCCCGGGGCGCACGCTCGCGGCGGGTGTCGCGGCGGCGAGGCCGCCGGTGGGGATGCGCAACGCCGCGAGGTCGCGGTCGGGGTCACGCGCGGTGAGCGTGCCTTCGAAGGATTGCCCGCCCGGCAGCGTGACGGTGGCGGTTTCGCCGGGGACGACGTGGCTGTTGGTGATGACGAGGCCGTCTTCGCTCCAGACGGTGCCGGAACCGCCACCCGCGTCACCGCGAACGCTGACGAGGATGGCCCGGAGGGACGCGGCGAGCTCTTCGGCCGCGGGATCGAGCAAGAGCGTGGTCATGGGGGCTCCTACGCGCGTTCGCCGACGGTGACGGTGACGGTGGCGGGTTCGCCCCCGCGCAGGACGGCGATGGCCATGGGGTGTCCGACGGTCTCGGGGCCGAGGGCGCCCTGGAGGGCCTCGGTGCCACTGACGGCGGTTTCGCCGAGGCGGAGGAGGATGTCGCCGACGAGGAGACCGCCGCGTTCGGCGGGGCTGCCGGTCTCGACGCCGACGACGAGCAGGCCGCTCGCCTGGCCGTTCGCCTTCGCCGCGAGCGCTTCCGGCAGGGGGGTGGGCTGGCTGCCGATACCGAGGTATCCGCGCTTCAGGCGGCCCTGGCTGAGGAGGGCATCGATGATGCTGGTCGCGGCCGCGATGGGGATGGTGAGGCCGCCGCCGCGCCCGAGCCGGGAGCTGTTGATGCCCACGGCGCGGCCTTCGGCATCGACGAGCGGGCCGCCGGAGAAGCCGGGATAGAAGGTGGTGTCGCTGCGAAGGAATCCGGCGACGGTGCCGCCCGTGAACGTCCGCCACTGGCCGCCGACGGCGCTCACGACGCCGAACGAGGCCATGGGCATGCCGTCGCCGGCACGGCCGAGGGCGAGCACGAGGTGCCCGGGGCGCACGGCCGGGCCGCGCTCGATCGGTGCGAGGGTGACGCCCGGGACGCGGAGCACGGCGAGGTCGGAGCCGGGGTCGCGGCCGGCGATGATGGCCTTCGCTTCGGCGCCATCGGGGAGGGTGACGGTGATGTCGTCCTCGCGCTCGAGGATGTGGTCGGCGGTGACGATGACTCCATCGGCCGCCCAGACGATGCCGGTGGCGGGGAGGCGGCGGCGGGCGGCGACGGTGACGATCGAGCGGCCGGCGCGCTCGACGGCGTCGGCGAGGGCATCGGAAAGGGCGGCGAGGGGGTTGGTGCTGGCGTCTGCCACGGTGTCCTCCAGCGCCGGGGATGGCGCTCTTCGAGGATGCGGCGACGCAGTGCGGGCGGGATCACCCGTTCGGGCAGGTGGCGAACTGGCGGAGCGGGTGAGCCGATGCGATAGACGTGAAAACGGGGCCTGCAAGCAGGCCCCGTTTTCGAGGAGGGGGCGACCCGCCGCCATGAAACGGGTCGCCCAAGAAAGCCGGTCCCGGTCCCCGTCGGGGCCGGCTTACTCCGTCACCATGATGGCCGTGACAAGGCCGAAGAATCCTGCCGGGCTCTCCGCGTGGGAGAGGATGTGGCAGTGGAAAGCCCAAACGCCCGGCTCGGTGCATTCGATGATGGTGTCGTACCGGTTCCCCGGGGGCACATCGATCGTGTCGCAGAGGTAGGGCGCCGTCAGCGGCCAGCCATCAATGGCAGTCACCTGCATGGGCATGCCATGGAGATGCATGGGATGGTTCATCATGCCTTCGTTGAGCCAGCGAACGAGAAGCCGCTCGCCCTTCTTGGCGGTAATGAGCTCGGTGGCAGGGAAGCCCTTGCCGTTAATGGTGAAGCCGAGGGCCACGTCGTTGAGGACGAGGATGACTTCCTTGTCGTACTTCGGCATCGACGCCATGTTCACCGGGTCGACGATGAAGGCGCCGAGGAGGCCGCGGTTCACCTGGTCGGCGGAGTCGTGGTGCGAGTGGTACATGTGCGGACCGGAGTTCCGCAGGGTGAACTCGTACGTGAACGACTTGCCGGGCTCGATCGGGTCCTGGGTGATGAAGGGGACGCCGTCCATGTTGTTCGGCACGTAGAGCCCGTGCCAGTGGACGGCGGTCGATTCGGCCAGGTTGTTCTTGAAGTTGATCTTCACCTTGTCGCCGACGGTGCCGCGAAGGACGGGGCCGGGGATCATCTTGTTGTATCCGCGGGCCTTTTCCTTCTGGCCGGGGATCGTCTCCCATTCGACTTCATCGATGGTGAGGTCCCAGACCTTGACGCCGTTCTCAATGCGCGGGGCGAGGGGCTGGTTGCCCTTGCCGGCCGTGAGCGGGGCCTTGGTGTTGTTGGCGAGGTACTGCTCGATGCCCTTCTTGTGGTCGGCATCGATCTTCTGCCAGTTGCTCTGCTGCGAAGCAGCGACGGTCCCGCCGGAAGCGGGGGTGGTCGACGCTGATGAGGACGTCGAACCGGCGGGCGTGCGGAATTCGGGAGCGGCGGTGCCGGACGCGGTGGTCTTGTCGTCGCTGCATGCGGCGGCGATGAGACCGCCCGCCATGGGGACAACAGCCGCGCCGGCGGCGGCCTTCTTGAGGAAGCCACGCCGTCCGAGTCGCACGCGTTCGATGGATTCAGTCATACCGAAACAATCTCCTCCTGCTTGCGGAGACCATCGTCGGTGGAGCGGGCGCGGCAGAAGACGGCCAGAGGGACCAGAAGGCCGGGTCCGGACGGTCATTGGTGACGCCTATCACAAAGTTCGCGCTACCTATTCTGAACCTAAAGGACAGCGCGGGCAGGATCTCATTCGGCAGGTGGCTACATCCCTTCGGCGCGACCGGTGACGGTTTCGGGCTCGATGCGGAAAACGACGGCATCGGCGAGGGTGGTGCGGTGCCCGTGGGGGGCGGTGACGGCGACGGGATTACCGCCAAAGGCTCGGACGAGGACGAGGCGGGTGTGGGCCTGCTCCTCCGGGTCGGTGAGTTCGCGGAAGCGGCCGCGAACGAGGACGCTGCGCCAGCGGTCCGCCTCCTCGACTTCGTCGGCCTGGAAGGCGACGTGGGGCCAGCGGCGGAGCAGCTGCAGCTTGTGCCCGGGCGATGTATGGGCATGGACGACGCCGCCTTCGAAGACGAAGGACATCGGGACGATGTAGGCGCCTTCGACGTCGCGAACGGCAATGCGCCCGACGCGATGCCTGGCGAGGAGCGCCTCGCATTCCTCGATGGAGAGTTCCCGTGGCACGCGCACGCCCCCTTTCGGCGACGGGGACCTATTCGATGGAGAGCTCGACCTCGGTGACGCCGCCGAGCGAGAACGAGGATTCGACGCGGAGCCCGGCGGCGCGGAACTCCTCGAAGGGTTCTCCGCGGAGCGAGGTGACGCACGTCATGAAGCGGTCGTAGCCGTGGCGGGCGGCTTCGGCGCCGAGGGAGCGGAAGACGGCGGCGGGAATTTCGCCGTGGAGGTATCCGGCATGGACGGCCATGGCGAGCCGCGCGGGGCCCTGTCCGGCGGGCGGCAGGAGCCAGCCGGCGGCGAGCACATCGCCTTCGGGCAGGATCGCGAGGAGGTCCGGGAGGGCGTCCTCGGAGGCGCCGCCGCGGCAGCGGCTGCAATCACCGGCGGCGCCGGGTTCGCTGCAAAGATGGCGCGTGCCGGGGCTCGCGAGAAACACCACGACGCGGGCGGTATCGGTGGGCGTGCTGTGGCGAATGGTGACCAGGCGGCCGCCGCTGAGTTCGACTTCCGCCTCCGGTGCGAGCGGGGGGATCGGCGTGGTGGCCATGACCGGATCCTGAGGATCTTGTGGCCGTTTTCCCGCGTCCGAACGGCCCGGCAAAGCGGCCCGGTGGGCCAGAGTCCACAACAAGGTGCATATGGCGAGGCTGGCTGGGGCCCATCGGCGATGAAGCGGGCCCCGAACGGCCGTCACGGGCCCGGCGGGAGTGCGGTCACGATGGGACCCGAACTTACCAGGGGCAACACAGTGACCGAGTTCGCATCTTCTTCTTTCCTCGTCCCGCTGGATGGGTCGAGCGCGGCTGAGCACGCGCTGCCATGGGCGAAAGCACTGGCCGCGGCCTACGGTTCGCGGCTCGTCCTGATGCACGTCGTGGACGACCGTGACACGGTCCGCGACGCGGCGGGCAAAGCACGCGATGTCTTCGTGAAATACGCCGGGGAGCTCGCCGGGCGCGAGGGCATCCCGCTGGCCGAGGGCACCATCGAGACCGGGTTCGGGCCCGCCGCGCCGGCGGTGCTCGGGGCTTCGGAGAGCGCGGCGATGGTGGTGCTGGCCAGCCACGGGCGCGGCGGCTTCCAGGCCGCGTTCATCGGCAGCGTGGCCGACAAGATCGTGCGCGGGGCGCGGGTCCCGACCCTGGTGGTCCCTGGAACGGGCGCGATGGTAGGCCCGGGCACGGGACCCATCGTGGTGCCGCTCGATGGCTCGGCCGAAGGCGACCGGGCGCTGGCGACGGCGCGCGGCATCGCGGGGAAGTTGGGGCGCGAGGTCGTGCTCGTGCGCGCGTATTCGGTGCCGCCGCCGGCGGGTGCGGAATTCGCCTACTACCCGGCGGACTGGGCGACGCAGCTCGAAGAGGCCGCCGCGACGTACCTGGCCGAGGCGGCGTTGCCGGGCGAGAAGCCGTTCGTAGTCCATGGGCCGGCGGCCCAGGCGGTGGTGGATGTCTCCGAGAACGTCGATGCATCGCTGGTGGTGATGGCGTCCGGGGGCAAGGGGCTGGCGAAGCGCATCGCGCTCGGCAGCACAACGGACCGGGTGTTGCACGCGCTGCACCGGCCACTGCTCATCCTGCCGCCGGCGCACGACTAGCCGAGCCGGGGCAGGCCACAACCGCCATGGAGGTATCCCCAGATGATCGTCCTCGTCCCCGTCCCGCTTGATGACCCGAACATGGCGCCGGCCGTGATGCCTTCGGTGCGCCGCCTTGCCACGCTTTCACCGGGCTCCGAAATTCGCCTGATGAGCGTGCTCGACCCGAAGTCGGTGCATGGCGTCGCGAGCTCGGAAGGGGGCGATGCGCCGCCGGCCGTGGTGGGGTCGCGGACGATGGCGCCGGCGACGCGGCCGCGCGTGGTGGAAAGCCACGGCGAGGCGCAGGAGCGGATGCACCTGGAGGCCGCGGAATCGTTGGACGCGCTCGCGCGCAAGGAGCTGGACGGCGTGGCCGTGACGGTTTCGATCGTCTGGTCGCAACACCCGGCCGACAAGATCGTCGAAGTCGCCTCGAGCGGGGAGGTGGACGTGATCGTGATGGCCACGCATGGCCGTACGGGGCTGAGCCACTTCCTTTCGGGGAGCGTGGCTGAGGCCGTCATCAGGAAGGCGGACCGGCCGGTGCTCGTCATCGGTCCGAACTGCGCGACCTGATTCCCGGTTTGTCCTCTCCCCCTTGCATTTGCCCCTGCAAGGGGAGGGGTTCTTCCCTCTGAACGGCCGGCCCTGGCGGGGCCGGCCGTTCACGTTGTGCTGATTAGCCGCCGACAGCGGCCATGCGGTTGAGGGCGGCGATATAGGCCTTGGCGCTGGCGACGATGACATCGGTGTCGCTGGCGCGGCCGGTCCACGTACGGCCCTCTTCCTCGATGCGGACGGTCACCTCGCCCTGGGCGTCGGCGTTTTCGGTCACGGCCTTCACGAGGTACTCGTCGAGGCGGGCGTCCACGCCGGCGATGGCGTTGATCGCCTTGTAGATGGCGTTCACCGGGCCGGTGCCCATGGCCACCTCGGTGCGCGTGCCTTCGGCGCTGGCGAGCGTGACCGTGGCCGTCGGCGTGATGTGGTCGCCGGTGGTCACCTGGACGTTCTCCAGCTGCCACTTGCCGAGGTCGATGCCGCCCAGGTTGTCGTTGACGATGGCAATGAGGTCGCGGTTATCGACTTCGATCTTCTTGTCGGCGAGTTCCTTGAACTGGGCGAACGCCTTCGCCAGCTGGTTTTCGTTGAGCTGATAACCGAGGCGGGCCATGTGGATCTTGAAGGCGTGGCGGCCGGAGAGCTTGCCCAGGACGAGCGTCTCCTCTGCGTTCTCGCGGGGCATGCCGATCTCGGTCGGGTCCATGATCTCCCACGTTTCGCGGAGCTTCAGGATGCCGTCCTGGTGGATGCCGCTGGCGTGGCGGAAGGCGTTCTTGCCGACGACGGCCTTGTTCCACTGCACCTGGATGCCGGAGTAGCGCTCGACCATCTTCGAGGCGGGCCAGATCTCGCGGGTGTTGATCTCGGTATAGAAGGGGAGGAAGTCCTTGCGCGTTTTGATCGCCATCACGACCTCCTCGAGGGAGGTATTGCCGGCGCGTTCGCCGATGCCGTTGATGGTGAGCTCGACCTGGCGGGCGCCGTTCTGGATGGCGGTGAGGGTGTTCGCCGTGCACATGCCCAGGTCGTTCTGGCCGTGGAAGCTGACGCGGCACTTATGGATGTTGGGCACGTTTTCGAAGATGGCGCGGAAGAGCCCGCCGAGCTCCTCGGGGATGGCGTAGCCGACGGAGTCGGGGATGTTGATGGTGGTGGCGCCGGCGTCGATGCACCGTTCGACGATCTGGAAGATGAAACGCGGGTCGGCGCGGGTCGCGTCCATGGGGCTGAATTCGACGTTGCTGGTGTACTTCGCGGCGTGGCGGACCATGGCCTCGGCCTGGGTCAGGACCTGCTCGCGGTCCTTGCCGAGCTGGTGCGCCATCTGGATGTCGCTGGAGTTGATGAAAACGTGGATGCGCGGCTCGGCGGCGTCCTTCACGGCCTCCCAGGCGGTATCGATGTCGCTGGCGACGGCGCGGGCGAGGGCGGCGATGGTGGGGCGGCGCACCTCACGGGCGATGGTCTGGACGGCCTCCAGGTCGCCGGGGGTGGAGCAGGGGAAGCCGGCTTCGATGATGTCGACGCCCAGGCGGTCGAGCTGGCGGGCGATTTCAAGCTTCTCATCGGGGGTGAAGGCAACGCCGGCGGACTGCTCGCCGTCGCGCAGGGTGGTATCGAAAACGTAGATCTTCTCGGACATGGGTCTCCTCGTGTGGGGACATGGTATCGCGGGCGCGCGCATGGGCACGGCTGGCGACGGAGCGGGGAGATGGGGTGAGAGTGCGCACCGGGCGACAGCCGGCGCGGCGCAGCCTAAAGGGCGCGCCCCGGTGAGTCCGGGGCGATAGGCGTGTCCTCTCGAAGTCGTGCGGCGAAACGCATCGTGCCTGCAGTATCGGGTGCGTGCGGCGGGTTCGCAAGGGCAATCGGGCCCGCATGGAAAAGCGGACGGCGGGGATTGCTCCCCGCCGCGCGATGTTCGAACCGCGCATCGGGCTGCCTCAGGCGGTGACGGGCACCCCGACGCGGACGACGGCGATGGCCGACGATGCGAGGAAGTTCGCGACGGCGCCGCCCTGGAGCAGGCTTGAGATGAACACGGTGCCTTCGCGGACGCGCTCCGTGACCGAGGCGGGGGCGCGCAGCGTGGCCGTGCCGTCGGTGACCTCGATGATGTCCTCGTCGCTGATACCGAGGCGTGCGGCGTCCTGCTCGCTGACCTGGATGTGGTCATAGCGGTGGAGCCGTTCGGCCTCGGGGTGGCGGGCGGAGGCAGCATCGAGGGCCGTGTACAGGTCGCGGCCGGTGACGATGCGAATGCCCTCGCCGGCGGCGATGGCGTCCACGGGGACGGCGGTCGCCTTCGGCGCGGCGGGCACATCCAGGCGGACGCCTTCGCCGAGGATGAGGTCCCATGCCGGGCGGTAGCGCGCGTCGTGGGCGGCGACTTCGCCGAGGGCGGCATCGGCATCGGCGGGGAGGCTCAGCCCGAGGGCCGCGCCGAGGTCGCGAAGGAGCTGGTAGAGCGGCTGGGCATCGCCTTCGGGCCGGATGGCGGGAGCGAGCTTCTGGGCGCGATGGTCGGCCTGGGTGTAGGTACCGGCGCCGGCGTAGGCACGGCCTTCGGCGAGCACCGCGGTCGCGCGCTTCACGGCACCGGAGGCGACGCTGTCGATCGCCACGATCGTGGCGATGCTATCAAGGGCGGCTGCCGCGCCGGGGAGGCGCATCGTCGGGTCGTCGCGGACGACGAGGAGGCCGGCGAGCCCATCGAGCGGGTTCGTGCCGCCATCGATGGCGACGCCCGCATCCTGGAGGCCGTGGACATTGACTTCGGCAGGGAGCACGGCGAGGTGGTCCGATGCCTGCGCACCGAACAGGGCGATGGCGAGGTTCGCGGCGCCGGCTGCCATGGAACCGGCCACGGCCGGGCTCACGGGATTGGGCGCGCACACGATCATGGTCTCGCCGGGCTGGGCGGCTTTGAGGATTTCGACGGCCGCGACGAGCGCGGGCGGAGGCGTGCCACCGCGAACGGCGTCGGCGAGCTGCGCCGCGGCAAGGCCTTCCTCGCCACCGTGCGGGCGAACCCATGCCGCGGCGAAATCGACCAGTTCGCTGCGAAGGGAGCCGATGACGAGGACCTTCGCGCGGGCGCGAACGGCGGCATCCTTCACGCGGACGCTGAGGACGTTGTGGCTCTCCTCGAGGTCGTCGGCGATGACGACGACGGTCTTCGCGGCGGCGACCTTCGCGAGGTCTCCGGCGGTGCGCCACGTGCCGAGCCGGGCTTCGAGCGCGGTCCGAACGGCGCGCATCACCGGTCCGAGGGAGGAATCGGCGGCGGACTTGAACGCTTCGGCGGCGATGCGGCGGGCGAGCCAGGCTTCCTCGACGGTGGCGGTGGCGCCCACGAGCACGCCGACCTTGCCGCGGGCGGCGGCTTCCTTCAGCTGGCGGGCGGCCTCAGCGATGGCCTCATCGGTCGTGACCGGGACGTGGATGGCGCCGCGGCGCACGGTGTGCTTGGAAAGGCGCTCGCGGGGCTTGAGCGAATCGTAGTGGTAGCGGCCGCGGACGCAGATCTGGTCCCCGGAGACGGCGTTGCCGGAGGCGTTGGGGCGAACGATGTTGCCGCGGCCATCCTTCGAGCCGAGCTTGATGCTGCAGCCGACGGCGCAGGAATCGCAGGTGGTGGTGGTCCAGGTGTCGGGCTTGGCGACCCACTTGTTCGGGTGCTCCATGAGCGCCGCGGTGGGGCAGACATCGATGCAGGCGCCGGAGAAGTCGCAGTTGCTTTCGTGAATGGCGCCGCCGCTGCCGAAGGCGATACGCGTATCCCAGCCGCGGCCGGAGAGGGTGATGGCGCCGGTGTGGCGCTTCTCGTCGCAGGCGCGCTGGCAGCGGGTGCAGATGATGCACATCTGCGGGTCGAACTCCATGTAGGGGTTCGCGCGGTCGGCCGGGGGCTGGGGCGTCTGGTACCAGGAGCGCTCTTCGCCGACCCAGGGCTCATACCCGGACATGCCGACCATTTCGCAGGTGGCCTGGAGTTCGCAGCGGTAGTTCTTCGAGCAGGTCAGGCAGCGATGGGTGACGACGTCGTCGCGGAGGCAGATGTCGCCGGGGTGGCAATGCTCGCGGCGGTGGCAGGTGAGGCAGCGATCGCTGTGGTTGGCGAGGATGATGGAAACGACGGCCTTGCGGGCTTCCTTGAGGTCGTCGGAATCGGTGGTGACGACCATGTTGTCCTGGACCTGGGTGGTGCAGGAGAGCTGGAAGCCGGGAGGGCCCTGGACATCGACGAGGCAGGAGCGGCAGCCGGCATACGGTTTGAGGCCATCGATGTAGCAGAGGTTGGAGATGTAAACACCGTTCTGCTTCAGGACTTCCACGAGGGGAGCGCCCGCTGGCGCCTCGATGGTCTTGCCGTCGACGGTAATCGTTGCCATTCGGAAACCTGGAAGCCGGGCGTGCCCGGGCGAGGATGCGGGGACAATCTACCAGATCGTGAAGCGTTGCACGAACGGCGGGGGCGGGCGGGTCCAGGCGTTCCGCGGGCCTTCGCGGACTGCGTAGACTGGAACGCGGAACAGGGAGGACGGAATGGCGGCACGAAGACTCACCGCGCTCATCGAACGCGAGGGGGAGTGGTTCGTCTCGCTCTGCCCGGAGTTGGATATCGCGAGCCAGGGACGGACGGTCGAAGAAGCGCGGGCGAAGCTCGCCGAGGCGTTGGAACCGTTCTTCGAGACGGCCAGCGAGGAGGAGGTCCAGCGGCGAGGGGCCGCCGCGCGTACCAAACGGGGCTCGAACGACGACCCGGCGGCCCGAGCCTTCGAATAGGCCGAACCCGACGACGAGCCGCTATCGGATCAAGAAGCCGCGGAACTGGACGCGCGGATCGCGCACGGCGACTGGGTGCCGGACGAAGTGGTCCGTGGGCTTCTCGCGAGGATGCGGCCCTAGGTCGGACTTAGAGGCGGTGGTAGTCCGCGTCGGGAGCGGGGGCCTTCATGCCGTTCGGGTAGGTGTTGTTGTTGCGGCCGAGGAAGCCCTGGGCGACGCGCGTGAGGGCGTGCTTGTCGCGGTACATCTCGTCGAACACGTAGACGGCGTCATCGAGCGGGCCGCCGGGCTGGATCGCCTCGTAGGGGCAGGCTTCGGTGCACAGGCCGCAGTACATGCAGATGCGGAAATCGATCTCATAGCGGTCGATATTGCGGCGGCCTTCGGCATCCTGGCTGGTGGCCACGAGGATGCAGCCGTCCGGGCAGGCCTGGGCGCAGGTGCTGCAGCCGGTGCAGCGCTCTTCGAACCAGAGAAGGTTGGTGCGCGCGTAGACGGGGACGGCGCGGGTCTCCTCGGGATACTGGAGCGTGGCCACGGGGCGGAAGAGCGACTTGAGCGTGAGGCTCATGCCTTTGGCGATGCCGGAGCCGTAGGCCATTATCCATCCCCCGCCGGCTCCCGTTCTTCGAGCGACACGGCAGCGTTGAGTCTAGCAAAAGCGGCATTGTGAGAACAAACACGAACGGTGTGTCCCGAAGTGGAGGGAAACGCCGGATGTTGTCGCCCGCGGTTCACCTGCCGGTCACGCGCGGCGCCGGCGGCGAGCCCGATACTTTCGACGATGGCCGAAAAATCGTCATCACGCTGGCGGCGGTTCCCGGGGTTTCGCGACGCGCGTTCGCACCCGGAAGCTGACGCGCCCGAACGGCCGGCACCGGTTCCCGGCAGGCAGCCTCTGCTGGACCAGCTCGCGCGGGAAATCGCGCGGAGCGAGCGCGCGGGCACCCCGGTCTCGCTGGCGATGGTGGAGCTGAGCGGAGCCGCCGAGATCGCGACCCGGATGGGGCCGGCGGCCGTGAACGAAGCGTTTGAGCACCTCAAGGGCGCGCTGGGTCGCGTGACGTGGGCTGGTGATTATGTCGCGGATGCAGAGGGCGGGAGGTTCGCCGTCGTGCTCGTGGATGGTGATGGCGACAACCGCGCCAGGTTCGCGCGAAGGGTCGCACTGGCGGTGGCGAACCGCGCGGTGGCAGGCCCACGGGGTTCGCTGCGGGTGGCGACGGACATCGTGGAGTACTCGCGGACGCGGCACCACGACCCGGAGACGTTCCTCGGGGCGGCGACCGGCGAAGCGCCATCCGAGTTCATGCCATCGCCCTCGGCATACGCGGAGCTGCGGAAGGCGCGGCGCGCGGACCCGCACGAGCTTCGGCGGCAGCTCGGCCTGAAGGCGCCGGCGGGCTCGCCGGAACCGCGCGGGCGGCTGTTGCGCGGCTTTCGAACGTGAAGTTCGCCACACGACGACACTGAACGCCCGTGGGTATCATCGCGGCGTCGCGGTGCGCGTACGAAGCGCGGCCGGGCTAGAAAGCAGAACATGTCCGGGACGGCCCTTTCCTGATCTCCTTCACGCGGGTTCGCACGCTCCACCGGAGTGTGCGCGCCGGGCGTGATGTTGCCCTTCGAGATCAGGAGAACCCTTGCTTTGAGTACGGAAGAGTTCCGTTGCATCCGGTGCCGCCGGATGGTCGGCCTGCGTGCGCTCGGTACGGCGCATCGTAACCATTGTCCCCATTGCCTCTGGAGCCGGCACCTGGACGTTTCGCCGGGGGACCGGCGGGCGGAGTGCGGCGCGAAAATGGAACCGGTCGCGGTAACGCTCGACAGCGGCGGCGAATGGGCCGTCATCCATCGCTGCCTGGCGTGCGGGGTGCTGCACGCGAACCGGGTGGCCGGCGATGACAACCTGGTGGTGCTGATGGCGCTGGCGGCCCGGCCGCTGGCGGCGCCGCCGGTGCCCATGGAATACCTCCCGGGGCCGTGACCCTGGAATGCACGAGGGGCGCCGTCGCCGGCGCCCCTCGTTTGCGTTCCCGCGGGTACGAATCAGGCCTTGGCCTTGCTCGCGAGGTAGTCCTTGAGCGTCTGGCCGGAGCGCCACATGGGGGTGGCGCCTTCGAGGCTGGTGATGGCCTCCCAGTTGGCTTCGCACCACTCGGCGTCCTTGAGGGATTCCATGCCGGGCTGCAGGCCGGGGCCCTTGACCATGGCCGCGCGGTTGAAGTTGCCGGCGCCGGCTTCGATCACGAGGCCGCTGTCCTGGCACTCCTTCGAGACCATGTAGACGACGGCCGGCACGACGAGCTCGGGCTTCAGGCGGTCGACCATCTCCTGGGGCATGACGGTCTGGGTGAGGCGCGTGCCGGCGACGGGCGCGACGGTGTTCACGTTGACGTTGTACTTGGCGCCTTCCTGCTTGAGGACGTTCATGAGGCCGAGCATCGCCGTCTTGGCGGCGCCGTAGTTGGCCTGGCCGAACTGGCCCCAGATGCCGGACGAGGAGGTCGTGAGGACGACGCGGCCATAGGACTGCTGGCGGAAGACTGGCCAGGCCGCGCGCAGCACGGTGAACGAGCCCTTGATGTGGACGGCGAAGACCTTGTCCCAGTCCTCTTCGCTCATGTTATGGAAGGCGATGTCGCGGAGGATGCCGGCGTTGCAGATGACGACATCGAGGCGGCCGAAGGTGTCGATGGCGGTCTTCACCATGTTGAAGCCACCGTCGTAATCGGCGACGGAGTTGTAGTTGGCGACGGCTTCGCCGCCCGTCTCCTTGATCTCATCGACGACCTTCTGGGCGGCCGAGCGGTTTTCGCCGACGCCGAAGGGGTCACCGCCGAGGTCGTTGACGACGACCTTCGCGCCGCGGCGGGCGAGATCGATGGCGTAGGCGCGGCCGAGGCCGGCGCCGGCACCGGTGACGAGGGCCACCTGGCCTTCGAAGGAAATGGTCATGGAGCACCCCTGTTCATCGGCGCCGAATCGGATTCGAAAATTCGGCGCCGGGATGGGCCAAGTGTCTCACAGGGGGAATTGAGGGGCACATCGAGGGGTTCGATGGCGGCCATTGGCGGGAGTGGCGCCTACCAGTCGAGGCCGCTCACTTCGGCCTTCATGCGCTGCGTGCCGGGGCCGCGGGAATCGATGAGCTGGCAGAACCAGGCCTCGGTACTGGCGACGCGCCAGGCGAGGGTTTCGCTGCCGCCGCTGTCGAGGTGTTCGCGCAGGCGAAGCACCGAACGGGGATTGAAGAACGCGGGGCGGGATTCGGCCGAACGGAGGTGGTTGCTCACCCAGTCGCGCAGGACGCCGTGGACCCACTGCTTCTGCGGCGGCGCATAGGCGAGCTTGTCCTTCCGGTTGATGATGTTGTCGGGCACGATGCCGCGCATCGATTCGCGCAGGGTCACCTTCGTCACCGCCTGGTTCAGCAGCAGGTCGGGGGGGAGGCCGAAGGTGTATTCGACGAGGCGATGGTCGAGGAAGGGCAGGCGCACTTCGCGGCTGAAGGCCATGCTGTTCCGGTCGGCGTAGCGCAGGAACTCGGGAAGCTGGGTGGTGGTCTGCCAGCGAACGAGCTCGTTGCGGAGGCGGTCGGGGAACGGCTCGTAGGTATCGACGTGGGCGGGCGCGAATTCGCGATGGAGGTCGTGCGCGACGACATCGCCGGAGCGGTAGTAGAGCTCGGCCAGGTTGTCGCGGAAGCGGCCGGGGAGCAGGTAGTAGGCGGCGAAGAGCCCGGGCTCGGCGAGGCCGCCGTGGTAGCGGCGCAGGAAGGCGATCATTTCGCGGCCGACCTTATCGACGCGGCCGTGGCGGAGCCAGTGGGCCCAGAACATGCCGTGGGACTGGTCGTAGCCGGCAAGGGACTCATCGGCGCCCTGGCCATCGAGCAGGACGGTGGTGCCGTTCTCGTGGGCGAGCCGCATGACGCTCCACTGGGCGAACGGGCTGGCGCTCGCCATGGGCTCTTCCTGGTGCCACTGGAGCGTGGCGAACTCGTTCGCGAAGCCTTCGGGTTCGACCCAGACAGCGTGGCCATCGGCGTCGACATGGTGGGCGACGGCATCGATGAAGCGGCCTTCGTCGTGGGCCTGGGAGTGGAAGCGGGCGCTGAAGGTCTTCTGGTGGACGGCCTGCGCGCCCTTCTGGGCGTGGATGGTGGAGACGATACTGGAAGAATCGAGGCCGCCGCTGAGGCTGCTGCCGACGGGGACATCGCTGCGCAGGCGGATGCGGACGGAATCGAAAAGGAGCTCGCGGTAGCGTTCGATGGCGCCGCGGCGGGTGCGGGGAACGCTCGCGGAGGTGGCGTGCCAGTAGCGCCGCGGCTCGCCGCGGCCGTCGGCATCAAGCACGAGATAGTGGGCGGCGGGGAGGCTTTCGATGCCTTCGAAGAACGTCTGGTGGTCGAGGTCGAGGTCGCCGCGCGAGAGGTACCGGAAGACGACGGTGCGGTTGGGCACGCGAAGCTCCGGCCGGACAGCGAGGATGGCCTTCATTTCGCTGGCGAAGACGGCGCCACGCGGCGAACGCGCGATGTAGAGCGGCTTCTCGCCGAAACGATCGCGGGCGAGGAAGAGCTGGCGCCGGCGGTTATCCCAGAGGGCGAAAGCGAACATGCCGTTGAGGCGCTGGAGGCAATCGGCGCCCCACTGTTCGTAGGCGCGGAGGATGACCTCGGTGTCGCCGGTCGAATGGAAGGTGTGGCCGAGGTCCTTCAGCTCCTGGCGGAGTTCGACGTAGTTGTAGATCTCGCCGTTGAAGATCAGGCTGAGGCCGGCGAACTCATCGACGAACGGCTGATCGGACGCGGAGGAGAGGTCGATGATGGCCAGGCGCGTGTGGCCGAAGCCGATCCCGGGCGCGAAATAGCTGCCGTCGCCATCGGGGCCGCGGTGGCGCAGGGTGGCGACCATGGCCTCGACGTGGCCCGGGGGGACGGGTTCGCCGCCGGTTCGCATGATGCCCGCGATGCCGCACACGGTGTGGCCCTTCCTCCCTCGCCCGCCCCGGCGAACTTGGATGGTACCAGCGGGGGACCTAACCGGGTAGGCAAAAGTCGCAAAGTCCGGTGTGAAACAGGCGATGGCTCGTTCCCGTATAGTGGCGACGATGCCCGGCAACATGTGGGACATGGGTCCCGAAGACGATCAGGAAGACGAAGACCTCACCCTGCAAATCACGCGGGTGGCGGCCGCGCCGACGGACGAACCCGGCGTTTTCCGGGTGCGGCTGGAATCGACGCGGGGGACGATCGAGGGCGTGCTCCACGCGGTGGAGGGCGGGACGGGCGCGGTCATCTGCGTGGGCGGCGCGATGGGCGGGCTCGATGGCCCGGCCGACAAGATGTACCCACGGCTCGCGGGGCTGCTTGCGGCGAAGGGCGTGACGACGCTCCGCATCGAATACCGGCAGCCCAACAACTTCGAGGAATGCGTGATCGATGTGATGGCGGGCTGCTCGTTCATGCAGGGCATCGGCGCGGCGGACCTGGTGCTGGTGGGGCATAGCTTCGGCGGCGCGGTGGTGATCAAGGCGGCGGAGCTGTTCCCGCGGGTGCGGGGTGTGGCCTCGATGTCGCCCCAGCTGCACGGCACGCGGCAGGTGGAGCAGATGGGGAAGCCGCTATTGCTGGTGCACGGTGCGGCGGATTCGGTGCTGGATGCCGAGGCGAGCGAGGACATCTACCGGCGCGCGCTGGAACCCAAGCGGATCGTGCTGTTCGCGGACACGGGGCATTCGCTCATCCAGGCGAAGAACCAGATCGACGCGCTCCTCACGGAGTGGATCCCGCAGCGATTGAACGATGAGCCGATGCAATCGGGGCGCAGCGAGTACATCGCCGATAGCGTCTGAGGGTGGGGGAAAGGGCCCGGGGGTGCGGAAATTTCCGCGTTTGGGCCAGTAGCGCAACGGTTAAGGGCTGTGGTACGGTACGCCTCCGCTGATGGGAGGTAGCTGGCGGCGGGGTGACCGGGCGTAGTCGAGGCTAAGAAAAGGGGCTTGATGCCATCTCCCATTGCATCAAGCCCCCCACCGCCGCGAGGCGGTTGTCCTTCCGGACAGATTAGCGCGCTCGGTTAGTCAGCTACCTCCTTTCAGCCAATCTCGCCACCGCCGCCCCTTCGGCCCGGACGCTGTTGAGCGACCGGATGTTGCGCCGCAGGAACGCCGGCAGTTCGGCATCTTCCACGCTCTGAACACCAGGCAGCCCGTAATCCACGATGCGGCCGATCGTCTGCGGGTCCGGCATGGCCTGGACCTTCGGCGGGAAGCCAGTCGCGATCACGGTCATGAGCACCTCCTGTTCGAGCGACGGGTCGACGACGGTCCCGAAGATGAGATTGACATCGGGGTCGACGACTTCGGTGATGACACGCGCGGCCATATCGAGCTCCTTGAGTTGGAGCGCGCCGCCGTGGGCGATGCTGAAGAGGACGTTGTGCGCGCCTTCGATGCCCTGGTCGAGCAGGGGCGAGCTGGTGGCCATGCGGGCGGCTTCGGCGGCGCGGTTATCGCCGCTGCCGCGGCCGACGGCGAGCAGGGCCGGGCCGGCTTCGCTCATGATCGTGCGCACGTCGTTGAAGTCGAGGTTGATGGAGCCGTTCTGGCTGATGATGTTCGAAATCGACTGGATGGCCTGGCGAAGGACGTCGTCGGCGGTCTCGAACGCGACATCGACGGTGCAATCCGTGGGGCAAATTTCGAGGAGGCGGGCATTGGGAATGGCGATGAGGGTATCGACCTTATCGCGCAGGCGATTGATGCCTTCCTCGGCCTGCTTCATGCGGCGGGCGCCTTCCCACTGGAACGGCTTGGTGACGATGCCGATGGTGAGGGCGCCGCAATCCCTTGCGATTTCGGCCACGACGGGGGCCGCGCCGGTGCCGGTACCGCCGCCCATGCCGGCGGTGACGAAGACCATTTCGGTGCCGCGGAGCAGTTCGTAGAGTTCGTCGCGGCTCTCATCGGCGGCGCGTTCGCCGCGGGCGGGGTCGCCGCCGACGCCGAGGCCCTTGGTGAGCTTTTCGCCGATGCGGATGCGGTTCGGGGCGGCGGAGGACATGAGCGCCTGGGCATCGGTATTGCAGGCGACGAACGTCACGCCGGGGATGCGGGCGTTGACCATGCGGTTGACGGCGTTGCAGCCGCCGCCGCCCACGCCAACGACTTTGATATCGGGAAGCAGTTCGGATTCGAAACGGTTGCTCAAGGCCCTCTCCTACATACCTTTCGCGGTTCGTGGACGACGGGGTCGGGGCGGCGCGCGTGCCGGGCCGCCGTGTGGCTGGCTTAGTTGGGCATGAGCGCACGTCCCAACGAGGCGATGCGGCGGAACACCCCGCCGCCAATCGATGGCATGTGGAATTCGGGGCCGCCGCCGGCGCCGGCCATGACGGGTTCGGCGACCCGTTCGCGGCCGGAGAGCGCGTATTCGACGAGCCCGATGGATGTCGCGTAGGCGGGCGCGCCGATGAGGTCGGAGAGCCCGGAATAGCCGTGCGGGCGGCCGACGCGGGCGGGGAGCCCGAGCCGCGCTTCGGCGAATTCGGCGAGGCCGCGCAGGCCGCTACTGCCGCCCGTGAAGACGATGCCGGCGGCGATGCGGTCGAGATAGCCGGCGCGCTTCAGCTCCAGGGCCACCATCTCGAGGATCTCCTCGGTGCGCGCCTGGAGGATTTCGCAGACGTGGAGCAGGGGGACGACCTTGAGGCTCTGGGTGCCGAAGGCCTGGATCTCGACGGTCTCGCTCGTCTGGGCGGGGTCGGCGTAGGCGGCGCCGTACTTGCACTTGAGCTCCTCGGCGCTTTCCCAGGGGCAGCGGAGGACGCGGGCGAGGTCGTTCGTGAGCTGCTGGCCTGCGACGGGCAGGCAGGCGGTGTGGGCGATGCTGCCTTCGTCGTAGACGGCGATGGAGGAGGTGGCGCCGCCGATATCGACGATGGCCACGCCCTGGTGCTTCTCCTGTTCGTGCAGGACGCTCGTGGCGGAGGCGAGGGATTCGAGGACGATGTCATCGACCTGGACGCCGGCGCCTTCGACCGTCTTGGCGAGGTTCTGCACGGCGGACACGGCGGCCGTGACGATGTGGACCTCGGCATCGAGGCGGCCGGCGTGCATGCCGATCGGGTCGGTGACCGGGTCGGTGCCTTCGAGCCAGTAGCCGCGGGGGAGGACGTGGAGCACCTGGCGGTTGGTGGGAATGGCCACCTGGCTCGCGGCTTCGAGGACGCGCGCGCGGTCGTCGGCGCTGATTTCGCGGCCGCGGTCGGGGACGGCGATGATGCCGCGGTTGTTCTGGGAGGTGATGTGGTTCCCGGAGATGCCGACGACGGCGCTGAGGATGCGCATGCCGCAGGCGTGTTCGGCCTTTTCGACGGCGATGGCGACGGCCTCGCGCGCGGACTGGATGTTATCGATGACGCCGCGCGAGGAGAGGCCGGCCGCGGGCGCGACGCCGACGCCGAGGACGCGTGTTTCGCCGAGGTCGCCGACATCGCCCACGATGACCGTGACCTTCGTCGACCCGATGTCGATGGATGCTGCGGTGCTGCGACGCTTCATGGCGATCCTCTCCGGTTAGGCGGCTACTGCACGACCGGCCGGTTGCCGAACCGGAGGTCGATGGTGTTGTAGGCGATGCCACGGTCGGCGGCCTTCTGTTCGACGGCCGCCCAGCTGGCGAGCTTGTAGGGGATGGAGCTGGAATCACCCAGCAGGCCCACCTGCCCGGTTTCGGTGGTCACGCGGACGCCCTTCCCGGGGAGGAAGGCGACTTCGGTGACCCTGGTGCCGAGCTGCTTCGGCAGGTTGGCGTAAATCTCGGCGGCGGCATCGACGGCCTGGTAATCGACGCGGTCGCCGGGGCGCCGCGAGCCGAGGGCGGAGCTCCGGATGACGGGTGTGCCGGGCGGCATCTCCCATTCGCCGAGGACGACGCCGTCGCGGTCGACGACGTAGCGGACGCCGCTCTGCTCCCAGATGCCCCAGCCCTGGCGTTCGACGATGGTGATGGTCACGCTGTCGGGCCAGTGCCGCTGGATGTGGACTTCCTTGACGAGCGGCACGAGGGCGAGGGCGTCCTGGGCGGAGCCGATATCGGCGTTGAACATGCTCTGGCCGGAGAGGCCGGCGCGCTGGGCAAGCCCGTCCGGGTTGACGCGCTGGGTGCCTTCGATGCTGACGGTCTTGATTTCGAAGTAGGACGAACGGAACACCCACCACCCGCCACCGGCCGCGATGGCGAGGATGGCCACGGCGCTGAGCGCGGCGACGACCTTCGGGGTGAACCAGGCGCCGGGGTTGAAGGACGCGCGCGCCGGTTCGGGGTGAGCGCCGATGACGCCGCCGGCGCGTTCGCGGCGCGGGGGCGCGGCGCGGCGCTCGCCCACGGTGACGATGCGCGTGCGGCGGACAATCGCGCCCTTGAGCGGCCGCCGGGGATAGGAGCCGCCGGCGCCGATGATGTGTTTGTCGCTCATCGGCGTGCCCTCCGGGCGTGGCGTTCGAGGCCGAGTTCGAGGATGCGGGAGAGCAGGTCGCGGTAGCCAAGGCCGGAGGCTTCCCAGAGCTTGGGATACATGCTGATGCTCGTGAAACCGGGGATGGTGTTGATCTCGTTGGCGATGGCATCGCCTTCGGCGGTCACGAAGAAGTCGACGCGGGCGTAGCCTTCGCAACCCATGACGGCGTACATGCGCACGGCCAGTTCGCGCACGCGCGCGGCGAGCTCGTCCGGGAGCGGGGCGGGGATGTGCAGCTGCGTGGCGGAGGCGGAGGAGTACTTGCTCTCGTAGTCGTAGAAATCGCGGTCGGGGACGATCTCGCCGAGGATGCTGGCCTCGGGGCGTTCGTTGCCGAGCACGGAGCACTCGATCTCGCGGCCGCGCACTTCCTCTTCGACGACGGCCTTGTCGTCGTAGGCGAAGGCGGCGGCGAAGGCGCCGGAGAGGTCTTCTCGCGAGCGAACGCGGGTGATGCCCACGCTGGAGCCGCCGTTCGCGGGTTTCACGTAGCAGGGGTAGCCGATGGTGGACTCGATGTAGGCGCGGGCCTCGTCCTCGTTGGCGGCGGCTTCCCAGGAGCGGAGGACGGCGTAACGGGCCATGGGGATGCCGGCTTCGCGGAAGAGCGCCTTCATGAGGGCCTTATCCATGCCGATGGCGCTGGCGGCGACGCCGCAGCCGGTGTACGGCAGGTCGGCCATTTCGAGGAAGCCCTGCATCGTGCCGTCCTCGCCGTAGGTGCCGTGCACGAGTGGGAAGGCGACATCGCAGCCGGCGAGGGCATCGAGGGCGGCGGTACTTGAGAGAAGCGACGCGCCCCCGCCCACGAAGGCGGTGTGCCCGGCGGTGAGCGCCTGGAGGGTCTGTTCCGGGGTGAGCCACGCGCCGGTGCGGGTGACGCCGATGGGGACGACCTCCCAGCGCGCGGGGTCGAGCGCCTGCATGACGCTGCGCGCACTCACGATGCTGACCTCGTGCTCGCCCGAGCGCCCACCGAAGATGACCGCCACACGCTGCCGCACCATCACCACTCCCCCACGAAGGCGACTTCCCGTTCGAGTTCGACGCCGAACTGTTCGCGCACGCGGCGCTGCGCCTCGGCCACGAGCCAGGCGACGTCGCCGGCGCTCGCGTTGCCGTAGTTGACGAAGAAGTTGCAGTGCCGGTCGCTGATGGCGGCATCGCCGCGGGTAGCGCCGCGCAGGCCGACGGCATCGATGAGCTTCCATGCCGGGGAGCTGGCCGGGTTCTTGAACATCGAACCCGCGTTGCGGCCGCGGGGCTGGGCCGTGAGCCGCTTCGCATCGTGGGCGGCCGCGCGCGCGAGCAGAGCGGCGGCATCGGCGGGCTGGAGCCGGAGCTGCACTTCGAGCACCGTGCGACCGGCGAACTGCCCGCGGGTGAAGACGCTCCCGCGGTAGACGAGCCCCAGGGCGGCGGCGTCCACCCACTCCTCGCGGCCATTGGCATCGAGCAGGCGGACGCCAACGAGCACGTCGCCCAGGCAGCCGCCGTAGGCGCCGGCGTTATACACGACCGCGCCGCCGAGGGTGCCGGGGATGCCCACGGCCCAGGTAAGGCCATCGAGGCCGGCGCGGCACATCTTGCGGGCGAAGCCGGCGAAGCTCATGCCGCTCTCGACGGTCCGGGTGAGGCCGCCATCAGCTTCGGATTCGGCGCGGGCGCGATTGTCGATGACGACGCCCCGGATGCCGCCGTCGGCCACGAGGATGTTGCTCCCGCTTCCGAGGACGAAGACCGGGGTGGCGGCATCGGCCGCTGCCCGCGCGGCCGCCGCGAGGCCCGCGGCATCGCGCACGGTGACGAAGAGGTCGGCGGGGCCGCCCACGCCGAAGGTGGTGTGACGCGACATGGGCTCGTCGCGGCGAAGCTCGCCGTGCTGCACGAGGGTGGCGGCGAGGATGTCGATACTCGTCATCGCAGCCGCTCCAGAATCATGGGCCCGACCTCGGTCACGTCGCCGGCGCCAATGGTGAAGATGACATCGCCGGGGCGAGCGAGGGCGATCGCCTCGTTCGCGGCCTCATCGAAATCGGCGGCGTAGTGGGCGCCCGGGTTGGCGATGGCGGCGGCGAGATCACGGGCCGTCCGGCCCGGGAGCGGCGCTTCGCGGGCGGCATAGGTTTCGAGCACGACCATCTCGTCGAGCCCGTCCCAGCAGCGGGTCCATTCGTCCCACAGGTAGGCGATGCGGCTGTAGGTGTGCGGCTGATAGACGCCGATGAGCCGGCGCTCGGGGAAGCGGCGACGGGCGGTGGCGATGGTGTTGCGAACCTCGGTCGGGTGGTGGGCGTAGTCGTCCATCACGAGCACGCCGGCGGCTTCGCCGACACGTTCGAAGCGGCGGCGAGCGCCACGGAAGCTCGCGACGGCGGCGGCGATGGTCTCGAAGGGCACGCCGGCGTGCAGCGCGACGGCGGTCGCGGCCAGGGTGTTCAGGACGAAATGCGTGCCCGGGATGGTCGCGTGCAGCTGGCCGGCGGGCGTACCGCCGCGGGTGACCGTGAAGCGGGCGCCTTCGTCGTCGAGGGTGATGTCGCGGGCCATCCAGAAGCGGACTCCCTCGGCGCCGTAGGTCTCCTGGCGGAGGGGGTCATCACCCACGATGTCGCTCACGCGCCGGGCGCCGGGGTCATCGGCACAGCAGAGGAGGAGGCCTCCGGGGCGCACCTTGCGCGCGAAGACGGTGAAGGCTTCGTGGTAGGCCTCGGCGGTGCCGTAGTAGTCGAGGTGGTCGGGCTCGACGTTGGTGATGACGGCGATCTCGGGCTCGTATTCGTGGAAGGCGCGCTTGTATTCGTCGGCTTCGACGACGCACCAATCGCCTTCGCCCCATGCCGCGTGGCCGCCAAGGTCGGGGCTTTCGCCGCCGAGGAGGTACATCGGGCGAAGGCCGGCCTCGGAGAGGATGAAGGCGATGAGGCTGGAGGTCGTGGTCTTGCCGTGGGCCCCGGCGACGGCGATGACGCGCTTGCCTTCCATGAGGCGGGCGACCATCTCGGCGCGAAGAATGACGGGGATCCCACGGCGCCGCGCCTCGGCGAGCTCGGGATTGTCGTCCTGTGCGGCGGCAGTGGTGACGACAAGTTCCGGCTCGCCGAGGTTCGCGGCGTCGTGGCCTTCGAAGACGCGGGCTCCCATGCGCTGGAGCCGCGCCGTGAAGTCGGAAGGGCGGAGGTCGCTGCCCGTGACGGCGATGCCGCGTTCGAGGAGCAGCTGGCCGATCGCGGACATGTGCATGCCGCCGATGCCGACGAGGTGGACGGGACCGCTGATGGGCGCGCTCATCGCTTCGCCACCTCCAGGAGGAGGTCGACGATGGCACTGGCCGCGCCCGGGCGGGCGAGCTTTGCGGCGGCTTCGCGCATCGCGGTGAGGCGGGTCGAATCGTCGATGAGAGACTCGATGGTCGCGGGGAGGGCCGCGATGTCACGCTCTTCGAGCACGACCGCGGCGCCGCCATCGGCGAGGAAGCGGGCGTTATCGCGCTGGTGGCCGCCCGCGAACGTGCCCGGGATGAGGATGGACGGGAGCTTCGCGGCAGGCAGCTCGCCGAGCACGCTGGCGCCCGCGCGCATCACGGCCAGGTCGGCGGCGAGCATGACGACGGGGAGGTCCTCGCGGAAGGCCGCGGTGTGATAGCGGGCAGCGAGCGTGGGATCGAGCGCGGCGCGGAGGCGTTCGGCGTCGGGCGCTTCGGCGGGGCCGGTGACGTGCACGACGACGGTCGAAGGGAGCAGCGCCGGGAGGGCGGCGAAGATGGCGGCGTTGATCGCCTTCGCGCCCTGCGAGGCACCCGCCACGACGAGCACGCGGTCGCCGGCGGCGATGCCGAGAGCGGCGCGCGCTTCCTCGCGGGTCGTGGCGAAGAACTCGGCGCGAACCGGGTAGCCGGTGATGACCGTCTTCTTCGCCGGGAGGAAGGCGAGGGCAGCCTCGGCGGTCGTGGCCATGCGCGTCGCGAGGCGGGTCTCGGCGCGAACGGCCCAGCCCGGGCTCACATCCGGGAGGTAGACCACCAGCGGCCGGCGGAGGATGCGCGCGGCGAGGCTCGCGGGGAAGCTGGCGTAGCCGCCGGTGCTGAAGACGGCATCGGGGCGGAAGGCGCGAAGCCGGCGGGCGGCCGCGAAGGTGCCGGTCGCGAGCCGGAACATGGCTTTCGCGAGCGAGAGGGGGCCTTTGCCGCGAACGGCGGCCGCGGACACGGCTTCGAAGGCGATGCCCTTCGCCTCGACACGGGCGCGCTCGCCACGGTCCTCGGGGCCGAAGAAGCGAACCTCGGACGCAATGCCGCGGGCGACCAGGGCGTCGTAAACCGCGAGCGCGGGGAGGATGTGTCCGCCGGTGCCGCCGGCCGTGAGCGCGAGTCTCATCGGTGGTGCCTCCGGACGATGCGGCGGCCGGCGTGGGGGTCGGTGTAGCCGCCCTTGTCGCGGCTGTAGCGCGAGACGCTGATGAGCACGCCCATCGCGAGCATGACCGCGGCGAGGGCGTTGCCGCCGAAGCTCAGGAACGGGAGCGGGACGCCGGTGAGCGGAATCACCCGGGTAATGCCTCCGATGTTGAGGAGGGCCTGTGCGGTGATCCAGGTGGTGATGCCGGCCGCCACGAGTGTGCCGAAGTCGTCGCGGGAGCTGCGCGCGACCTTGAAGCCGCGGAACATGAGCAGGACGTAGAGCCCCAGCACCGCGACGCTGGCGATGAGCCCGGCTTCCTCGCCGATGATGGCGAAGACGCCGTCCGTGTGGCTTTCGGGGATATAGAAGAACTTGCCGCGGCTGGCGCCGAGGCCGAGCCCGTGCCAGCCGCCGTTGCCGATCGCCATCACCGCCTGGAGCGTCTGGAAGGCGTGGCCGCGCGGGTCGGATTCGCCATCGAAGAAGCCGGCGAGGCGGTCGGCGCGATAGCCCTGGAGGGTGGCGAGCAGGATGACGGCGAGGAGGCCCGCGCCGGCGAGCGCGAACATCTGGGCGAGCGAGGCCCCGGCCACCCAGAACATCGTCACGGTGATGACGAGGATGATCATGGTCGTGCCGAGGCTGGGTTCGAGAATGATGAGCGCCGCGACCAGGCCAATGATGATCATGAAGGGGAGGAGGCCGGCTTCCCAGCTGCGCACCTGCTCCGGGCCCTTGCTCTGCAGCCAGGCGGCGACGTAGAGGATGACGGTGAGCTTGGCGAACTCGGCGGGCTGGATGGTGAGGTCGCCGGCGCCGATCCAGCGCTTCGCACCGTTGCCTTCGACACCGACGACGAGGACGGCGGTGAGCATGGCGATGGTGATGAGCATGATCGGCGTCGCGTAGCGCTGGTAGATGCGGTAGTCGATGCGCATGGCGACCACCATGAGCGCGGTGCCAATCACCGCCCAGATGAACTGGCGGAAGATGTAGTAGTTCGCGTCGCCGAAGCGGGCGAGGCCGATGACGAAGCTCGCGCTCCAGACGGCGACGAGGCCGATGATGGTGAGCGCGGCGGCCAGCGCGATGAGGGCGAAGTCGGGGCGGCCGGGAGCCCAATCTCCGGTGCGGGGGGCAGCAGCCATCACGCCACCTCCTTGAAGCCGGGGAGCGCCCGGACCAGCGCGCGGAAGGCTTCGCCGCGCGCCTCGAAATGCGGATAGACATCGAAGCTCGTGCCGGCGGGTGAAAGCAGGACCGCGTCGCCCGGCTGCACGCGCGCGGCGGCAGCCGCCACTGCGTCGTCGAGGGTGGCGACGAGGGAGCAATCGGCGACGGCGGTACACATGGCATCGCGGAAGAGGGCGCCGGATTCGCCGAAGCAGACGATGGCGCGGCAGCGTTCGCGAGCGAGGGTCTGCAGGCCATCGAGCGGGAGCTTCTTGTCGCGGCCGCCGAGGAGGAGGACGACGGGCTCGGTGAGCGCGCGGAGGCCGGCCATGGTGCGCTCGGGCGAGGTGGCGATGCTGTCGTTGATCCAGGTCGCGCCGCCAGCGGTGCCCACGATTTCGAGGCGATGGGGCACGCCGGGGAAAGCCCGCGCGGCGCGGGCGATGGCCTCGACGGGGATGCCGGCGGCATCGGCGATGGCGCAGGCCATGACGACGTTCGCGACATTGTGTTCGCCGCGCAGGCGGATGGCGGCTCGGTCGATCACAACGCGCGGGCGGCCGCCGCGGCGGACGAGAACCTCGCCGCCTTCGAGCCAGGCGCCATCGCCAGCGACTTCGCCACGGAGCGAGGTGCGCGCGAGGCGGCCGTGCACGGACGGGATGAGCCCGATGCTCGTGTCGTCGTCGACATTGAGGATGGCGATATCGGCGGCCGACTGGTGGGCGAGCAGGTTGCGCTTGAGGCCGACGTATTCGTCCCAGCGGAACTGGTCGAGGTGATTGGGCGTGATGTTCGTGATCGCGCCGATGGCGGGCGAGCGGTCGGTGTACTGCAGCTGGGTATGGCTGATTTCGAGGATGACGGTGGTGGCGGGCGTGATTTCGCCGAGGCGGCCGAGGAGGGCCTCGCCGATGTTGCCGCCGACGATGTGCTCGATCCCGGCCTCGCGCGCCATCGCACCGACGAGGGCCGTGGTCGTGGACTTGCCGCTCGAGCCGGTGATGCCGATGACGCGCCCGGGGCAGAGCTGGAGGAAGAGGCGCATCTGCGACGTGATGGGGATGCCGAGCTCGCGGGCGCGGGCGAGGGCGGGGTCGTAGCGGAGCACGGATTGGGAGACCGCGACGAGGTCGAAGCCGGCGGGGTCGAGCAGCGGCCGGCCGGTGACGACGCGTTCGACGCCGGCGGGGGCGGAGGCTTTCGCGGCGGCGAGCTGCGCATCGGTGCGGGTGTCGGACATGGTGACGGCGGCGCCGTTCGCGAGGAGCCAGGCCGCGAGGTCTCGCCCTTCGATGCCGAGGGAGTAGACGAGCACGCGGCGGCCGCGCACTTCGGGGGCGTTGCCGCGCGCCGGAGCGGTCATTCGGGCACCGCCAGGGCGAGCGCGACGCCGAGCATGGCCGCGGCGATGGCGACGAGCCAGGCGCGGGTGACGATCTGGGTCTCGGCCCAGCCGCTCAGCTCGAGGTGCATATGGAAGGGAGCGCGCTTGAAGAAGCGCTTGCCGCCCGTCGCCCGGAAGTAGGCGATCTGGATGATGTTGGAGAGGGCTTCGATGACGAAGACGATGCCGATGACGGGGAGCAGCAGCCATTGCCCCGTCATCAAGGCGACGACGGCGAGGCTGGAGCCGAGGGCGAGCGCGCCGGTATCGCCCATGAAGACGAGCGCCGGGTGGGCGTTGTACCAGAGGAAGCCGAGGTTCGCGCCGGCGATGATGAAAGCGAACGTGGCGACGTATTCCTGCCCCTGGATGAAGGCGATGATGCCGTAGGCGATGAAGGCAATAAGCGTCGTGCCGCCGTCGAGGCCATCGAGGCCATCGGTGACGGCGACCGCGGCGGTGGTGGCGACGATGGTCACGACGGCGATGGGCAGGTAGAACAGCCCGAGCTCGTGGCGGCCCTGCCAGGGGATGTTGATCGACTGGACCTCGATGTGGTCGTAGAGGATCCAGGCGGCGCCGCTGGCGAGGACGGTAGTGAAGAGGATCTTGAAGCGCCAGCTGAGGCCGGTCTGGCGGCGGCCCTGGAGCGTGCCCATGTCATCGATGACGCCGGCGGCGCCGGTGATGCCGATCATGGCCAGGGGCAGGAGGATCGAGCGGTGGTCCCACCATTCGACGGCGACCGCGGCGACGAGGAAGGTGGGCGC
The DNA here is from genome assembly GCA_046328225.1 of Dehalococcoidia bacterium. Lineage (GTDB taxonomy): Bacteria > Chloroflexota > Dehalococcoidia > Tepidiformales > Tepidiformaceae > Amarobacillus. The sequence continues at coordinate 59,345 of JAXLWZ010000008.1, forward strand.
CCAGATCATGAGGCCGCCGAAGGTGGGGGTACCGGCCTTCTTGTTATGGGCCTCGGTCTGGTATTCGCTGATGGCCTTGCCGGCTTTCTGGGCACGGAGGTAGCGAAGGATGGGGATCCCAAGGACCAGGCCCAGGCCGAAGGTGACGACGCCAGAGATGAGGGCGTGAATCACGGCGCGGCCTCGAGGAGTGGGATGATGGTCTCCAGGGCTTCGCTGCGGCTGCCCTTCACGAGCACGGCGTCGCCCTCGCGGAGTTGGCCGGCGAGGTAGGCGGCGGCTTCGTCCTTCGACGGGAACCAGCGTATGCCGGCGAGCCCGGCGGCCTTCGCGGCGTCGGCGACGATGCGGCCGAGCTCGCCGAAGGTGACCAGCGCGGTGCAGTTCGCGGCGGCGATTTCGCCGATGCGGCGGTGTTCGGCCTCGGCGTGCTCACCGAGCTCGGCCATCTTGCCGAGGAAGGCGATGGTGCGGGCGCCGCTCGTGCGCTGGGCGCCGAGCATGGCGAGTGCCCCGGCCATGGAGGCGGGGCTGGCGTTGTAGCGGTCGTCGATGATGGTGGCGCCGTTGCGGCCGGGGAGGGGCTTCGCGCGGCCGGCGACCTCGGCGCGGCCGATGCTGTTGGCGGCATCGAAGAAGGACACGCCGAGGGCCATCGCCACGGCCATGGCCGAGAGGGCGGCGGGCACGGTGTGCTCGCCCGGGAGCGGCGAATCGACGCGCGCCTGCTTCGCCCCGGAAGACACGAAGAAGCGGCCGCCGGCGAGACCTTCGCCGTGGTAGTCGGACCAGGCGAGGAGCGGGCGCGGCTGCGAACGGTCGAGCCAGCGGCCGAAGGTGACCGTGCGGCAGGCCAGGCCATCGACGGCCGGGGCAATGCGGGGGTCATCGGTATTCAGGACGGCGGTGCCGGACTCCGGGAGCCAGCGCGCGAGGCTGAGCTTCTCGTTCGCGATCGCCTCGATGCTGCCGAGCTTTTCGACGTGGGTGAGGCCGACGTTGAGGACGACACCGACCTCGGGCTCGGCGATTTCGCACAGCTGGACGATTTCGCCCTTCGAATCCATGCCCATTTCGAGGACGGAGACCTGGTGCTCCTCGGTGAGGGAGAGGAGAGCGAGTGGGAGGCCTTCGCGCGAGTTGAAGTTGCCGGTGCTGCGATGGGTGCGGAAGTGCCGCGAGAGCACGGCCGCCGTCATCTCCTTGGCGGTGGTCTTGCCGACGGTGCCGGTGATGCCGACGACGCGGGCGCGGCAGTGGCGGCGCCAGGCATGCGCGAGCTCCCCGACGGCGCGGGTGGCATCGGGCGCGACGATGATCGTCTTGCCGGGCCATTCACCCTCGGGGGCGCGTTCGCAGATGGCGGCGACGGCGCCGTTGACGAGCGCGGGCGCGACGTAGAGGTTGCCATCGGTGTTTTCGCCCGGGAAGGCGGTGAAGAGGTCCCCGGGGAGGACGTTGCGGGAGTCGGCGGCGCCGCCGGTGATCGGGCTGTCGGGACCTTCGGTGACACTGTAGCCGCGTTCGCGCATGGCCCGGGCGGCGAAGGCCGTGGTGAGGGTCGTCATCGCCGCACCTGCTTCGCGTCCGCGCTGGGGAGGACGTTGAGGTAGTTCAGGGCGTCATCGAGGATGGCGGCGGCGACGGGAGCGGCCGCGACACGCCCGGTGAGCAGGTCCTGGTTCTGGTCGAGCTTCACGAGGACGATGAGCTTCGGGTCATCGGTCGGGGCGAATTCGACGAACGAGGCGATCTGGCGGTCGTCGTAGCCGCTGGCGACGGGAACGTTGGCGGTGCCGGACTTGCCGCCGGCGGTGTAGTTGCGCGGCTGCATCGGGTCGGGCCAGCCGGGGTTGACGACCTTTTCGAGCATCATGCGGATGGTGGCGCTGGTCTGCGCGGAGATGGCGCGACCTTCGGCGGCGGGGGCGATGTCGTGGCGGACGCCGTGCTCGTCGATGGTAGCGCGCACGAGGTGCGGCTTCATGAGCATGCCGCCGTTGATGCAGGCGGCGATGGCCGAGAGCATCTGGATGGGCGTGACGCTGATGGATTGGCCGAACGACTGCGTGGCGAGGTCGACGGGCGACCACGGCGGCTCAAGGTGCTCGTCCTCGGGCTTGCGGATGATGCCCTCGGCCTCGCCGGAGAGATCGATGCCGGTGGTGCGGCCGAAGCCGAACGCGTCGAGGTATTTATGGAAGAGAGGCTGGCCGAGCTTTTCGACCATGAAGACGGCGCCGGTGTTGATGGAGTTCTGGAGCACGCCTGTCATGGTCTGGGTTCCGTAGACACGGTCGTCCCAGTTCTTGATGGTCACGTCGTACAACCGGATTTCACCCGTATCGACGTACGAGGTGTCGGGGGTGACGAGGCCCTGGTCGATGGCGGCGGCGGCGGTGACGACCTTCATGACGGAGCCTGGTTCGTAGAGGTCGGTGACGGCGCGGTTCTTGAGCAGTTCGACCTGCTTCTTGTCGGAGAGATCGAGGGAGCTGTACTTGAGGCCGGGGCTGCTGGCGAGGGCGAGGATTTCGCCGGTGTGCGGGTCCATCATGATGACGCTGCCGCCCTGGGCACGGTGCTCCTTGACGGCGGCATCGAGCTTCTGCTCGGCCATCTGCTGGAGATAGCGGTCGATGGTGAGGACGAGGTCGTTGCCGGGGCGGGGCTCTTCGACCACGGAACGGCCGAAGGGGATGGGGTCGCCGGTGGTATCGCGTTCATAGACGGCCTTGCCGGGCTTGCCCAGGAGATCGGCGTTGTGCGAGAGCTCGATGCCGGCGAGGCCGGTGTTATCGAGGCCGGTGAGGCCCAGCACGCTCGCGCCGACGTCGCCCTCGGGGTTGACGCGCTTGCTATCGGGGAGGAGGACGACGCCGGGGATCTCGGCGGCGGCGATGGCGTGGCCGACCTCGTAATCGACGTCGCGGGCGATGAGGACGTCGCCGTTCTTGTTCGCGACCATGCCGCGTATGGCGGCCGGGTCCATCCTCAGGAGCTTCCCGAGCTGGTCGGAGGCTGGGCCGGAGCGTTCGGGGGCGCGCCAGGTGCGGCCGCTGATGTAGACGTTCCAGGTATCGACGGAAGCGGCGAGGACGTTGCCGTTGCGATCGAGGATGGAGCCGCGGCGGGCGTAGAAGGTGGAGTCGGCGGTCTGCTCTTCGCGCGTCTGGCGGGCGTAGGCGTTGTGCTGGAGCACCTGGAGCTGCACGAGGCGGCCGAGGATGACCAGGGCGAAGGCACCCAGGAACGCAGCGGGCAACCAGACCCGGCGAGTGCCATGCCCTCGCTGTGTCATCCGAACGCGCCTCCTGCCGGCTGGCGGGGGAGCCTGGCCGGCGACCGGTTTATTGCCCCAGGTGCACCCACTTCAGGAGTGACTGCCACCAGGACTCGGGCTCGTCCGTTTTGGGGGCGGGCCCGGGGAGATACTCGGAAGGGATCTTGGCGGGCGCGGGGCCCGGATCGGAGATGGTGACGTAGATGGGGGTTTCGCCAGGCCCGAGGCCGATTTCGGCGGCGCGGCGCTGGATGCGCGGCAGCGACGTGAGCTGCGCGACATCGGCCTCGAGGAGGCGAATCTCGCCGTTGATGCGCGTCTGTTCCGCATCAAGGCGCTGGACTTCGAAGCCGCGGCTCGTGGCCGTGCTGTTCTGGAGCACGGGGAGCATGGCGGCGAGACCGGCGATGACGATGGCGGCGAGGACCCAGCCGTTAACCCCGGGGAGACGGACGGGGACGGGGAGCGAGCGGCGCTGACCGTAGGGGTGGTTAATCGCGGCCATGGCCCCTCCTCCAACGGTGGGTGACCCGCGCGAGTGGCGGGATGGCGAGCGCGGCCGTGAGCCGCGTTCCGGGCGGCACGGCTAACGGATCCGTTCGGCGGCGCGGAGCACGGCGCTCCGCGCGCGGGGGTTCGATGCGACTTCGGCCTTGGAGGGGCGAACGGCACGGCGGGTGAGGTCGCGCAGGGTGGCGACGTGGCCGCAGCGGCAGACCGGGAGGCCTGGGGGGCAAAGGCAGTCGGCGGCCTCGCGGCGGATGTACTGCTTCACCATGCGGTCTTCGAGAGAATGAAAGCTGATCACGACGAGTTTCCCGCCGTCGTCGTGAGCGGTTCCAGGGCCGAGCAGGCTGTGGGCTTGCGGGAGGGCCGCGTCAAGGCTGTCGAGTTCGCCATTGACGCGGATCCGGAGCGCAAGAAAGACCTTGGTGGCGGGGTGAATTTGGGTTCGGCCTTTTGCACCCCCCACAGCCTGCTCGACGGCTCTGGCCAGATCCCACGTCGTCCGCAGGGGACGAGCGCGGAGGATGGCGGCGGCGATGCGGCGCGATGCGCGCTCCTCGCCGTAGCGCCAGATGAGGTCCGCGATTTCGGCCTCATCCCATTCGTTGAGGATTTCGGCCGCGGTGAGCCCGCCGGAGCGCTGGTCCATGCGCATATCCAGGGGGCCTTCCTGGCCGAACATGAAGCCCCGCTCGGGGGCGCCGAACTGCAGCGACGAGACGCCGAGGTCCATGAGGATGCCGTCGGCATGGTCGATGCCTTCCGCGGCGGCCAGCGCGGCGAGATCGCGGAAGTTCCCGTGGGCGAAACTGATGTGCCTCCCAAACACGGTCAGCTTCGCCCGCGCGAACTCCAGCGCATCGCGGTCCTGGTCGATGCAGAGCAGGCGGCCGGTGGGGCCCATGGCTTCGGCGATACGGGCGCTGTGCCCGCCGAGGCCGGTGGTGCAATCGATGTAGGTGCCACCTTCGCGCACGGCGAGATAGTGGAGGGATTCCTCGAGGAGCACGGGCGTATGGGAAGGCGCGAGCGTCATGGCTGGCACGTTACTCCTCCCCTTCTTCGTCGAGCGCCGCGAGGACATCGCGGTCCCAGATTTCGTAGTGGTCGCGGACGCCGACGACGACGACCGGGCTATTGGGCTTGAGGCCCGCGTATTCGATCAGGCGGCCGGGGACGTTCAGGCGCCCCTGGGTGTCTTTGTTCACGGGCTCCGCATTCCCGAAGAACTTGCGGAGGCGGGTGCGGCCATCCCGGGTCGATGGGTCTACCGTGCTCTCGAGGCGGGCGCCTTCGGTATCGAACGCCGCCTGGGTATAGACGGCGATGCACTTGTCCGCGCCGGCGGTGAGGATGGCGGGCCCTTCGAAGAACGGCCGGAAGCGGGGCGGCATGGGAACACGGCCCTTGTCGTCGAGCTGATAGGGAACCTGGCCGATGAACGGTGCCATTTGCCCTTGCTCGCCCCTTCGTTGATGCGGGCGGGGGATGCTCCCCTGGGGGCTTGTCGTGGGAGGATTCCCCACGCGTCCCCAAATTCACCCACCGGCACGATATCTTCCCCCACAGAGCCGTGTCAACAGGGTCTTTGAGCATCTGGGAACCATCGCCCTTACCATTGGCGTTCATGGCGCGCATCGCGATCCTCACCGTCTCCGATTCGGGCGCCGCGGGAGGGCGTGAGGACGCGAGTGGCGACACGGCGGAGCGGCGCTGCATCGAAGCGGGACACACGGTGGCGGCGCGGGCGATCGTCGCGGATGAGCGCGAAATCATCGCCGCGCAGTTGCGCGAATGGGCGGATTCGGGCATCGCGGATTGGGTGGTGACGACGGGCGGAACGGGCCTCACTGAACGTGATGTGACCCCGGAAGCGACCCGCGACGTGGCCGAACGGGATGTGCCGGGGGTGCCCGTGGCGCTCTGGGTGAATGGCCTGAAGCAGACGCCGTTCGCGGTGCTCTCGCGGGGCGTGGCCGTGCAGCGCAAGCGGACCGTGATTGTGAACCTGCCGGGCAACCCCAAAGCCGTCGCCGAGGGGATGGATGTGTTGCTGCCGCTTTTTCCGCACGCGGCGAGGCTGATGGCCGGCCCGCTGGAGCACACCACGCCCGCCGACAGTGGCCGCGCATGACCGCCCGTAGGACGTGGGGAGCGGTGGGGACTGTCGCGGGCGAAATGGGGGCCGGGCATGCGCATTGACGTGCTGACGCTCTTCCCGGAGGCGTTCGCGGGGCCGTTGGACGTGTCCATCATCAAGCGGGCGCGGTATGCCGGGCTGCTCGACCTGCACTACCACCAGGTGCGCGACTTCGCGACCGACCGGCATCGCAGCGTGGACGACTACCCGTTCGCGGGCGGCCAGGGGATGGTGATGCGCGTGGACGTGCTCGACCGTGCGCTCGCGGCGGCGCGGGCGGAGGCGGAGGAGCCCGGGCTGGTGGTGTTCCTTTCGCCCCAGGGCGAGCGGCTGACGGACGCGCTGGTGCGCGAATTGGCCCGGGAACCGCGGCTGATCCTGGTCTGTGGCCGCTATGAGGGCGTGGACGAGCGCTTCATCGAGCACCGCGTCGACCGGGAGGTTTCGATTGGCGACTACGTGCTGACGGGCGGCGAGTTGCCGGCGATGGTGCTCATCGATGCGGTGACACGGCACGTGCCGGGCGCGCTCGGGGATGAGGCGTCGCCGGAGGAGGAGTCGTTCGCGGACGGGCTACTGGAGCACCCGCAATACACGCGGCCGGCCGAGTACAACGGCTGGGGCGTCCCGGAAATCCTCCTCAGCGGGCACCACGCGAACATCGAGAAGTGGAAGAAGGCGCAGCGGCTGGAGCGCACGCGGGCGCGGCGGCCGGACCTGCTGGAGCCGCCGCCCGCGGGCTAATCGAGCTCGGGGCGTTCCTCGCGGATGCGGGAGGTGACTTCCTCGACGTCGCGAACGGCCAGGAGGCGGCGCGAGCGGGGATTGCGCCAATCGCGGCGGCGCAGGGTGTTGGTGCGGAGGTCGTACACGCAGAAGCGGTAGCCGCGGCGTTCGAGGAGGGCGGCGAGGTAGCCCGTCTCGGCGGGCCGGCCGCGGGGGACTTCGATGAGCCACGCGAGGGGCGTGCCGCGCGCCATCAGGGCGTCGGCGCCGGCGAGGATGGCGACTTCTTCGCCGGCGGCCTCGATGACGATGAAGTCGGGGTCGCGTTCGCCGCAGACGTCATCGAGGAGTGGATAGGCGGCCGGCGCATCGCCCTCCGGGGTCACCGGCAGGACCGTGAGCTGGCCGAGTTCGTTAAGGGCGGCGTTGGTGGCCATCGCCGCGAGGGCAGCCTCGTCGCGTTCGAGGGCGATGACCTCGCCCGAGGCGCCGAGCACGCGGGCGAGGAACAGGGCCTGCACGCCATCGCCGGCGCCGACATCGATGGCGAGGCCGCCGCGGCGGAGAAAGCGCTCTTCGAAGGCGTACTCCCAGCGGTCGGGGCGGCCGAAGTAGTAGGCGCGGGCGGCGGGCGTTCGCTGCATCGGCAGTTCGAGCCAGAGGCTCTCCCAGCGCACGACCAGCGGCCGCTTGCGAACCAGGCGGTGGAGGTGGTGCGCGGCGAAGCGCCCGGCCGCGATGGTGCGCACCGTCCACGGGGCATCCACACGAGCGAAATCGCGGAGGAAGGCGAGGGTGTCGCCGCCGAAGCGCATGCGAGCATCGTCGCAGAGCGCGGGGCGATGGGGTATCAGCCGCCGTATTCCCACCCGAGCTGCTGGATCGTCCACGCGGGGTCACCGCCGCGGACGTCCCCGGCGATCACTTCGCCTGTGTACTGGATGTGATCGCCAACGGGATGGGCGTCCACGACGCGGCATTCGAACCAGGCGACGGAGCCGTCGTAGACGGGGACACCGGTGTTCGGCGCATCGAAGAAGTGGTGGTCGCCGAGCTTGTCGCCGGCGACCTCGGCCGGCCGGGTATAGCGGGAGACGACGGCCTCGCTATCGGGAGGGACCAGGCAGACGCTGAAGGCGCCACCGGCATCGATCAGGCGGCGCGTATGCGCATCGTGATCGACGAAGACGGTATAGAGCCGGGGCTCGAAGGAACACTGGCTCCCCCAGCTGGCGGTCATCAGGTTGCGGTCCTGGCCGTCGCGCGAACCGACCAGGAAGATGCCGTAGGGCTGCGCGAGCAGTGCGGCCGCGGTGGCATCGGGGACTTCGGGCATGGCGTGGCTCCGTGCGGGGTTTCCCTCGAACGTAGCACCGGCCGGGCGACACCACCCTTTCGTTGCGAAGCTGCAAGGCGGCGGTATTATCGCGGCCTCTGGAGGGTGACATGCCGACTGTGGAGACGGTGCTCGGACCTATCGACGCGAAGGCGCTGGGAGTGACGCTCAGCCACGAACATGTGCTCGTATCCATGGGGAATGACGCGAAGGCGTACCCATGGCGGTTCGATTGGCCGGCGACGCGCGCGAACGCGGTCCGCGAGCTGACGGAAGCGAAGGCGGGGGGCATCGACACGCTCATCGACCTGACGACGCCCGACCTTGGGCGCGACGTGCGCTACATCCAGGACGTGGCGCGTGCGACGGGGATGAACGTGGTCGTTGCGACCGGCATCTGGCGCGACGTGCCGCGGTCGTTCTGGACGCGTGACCTGGACGAGATCGCGGACATCTTCGTGCGCGAGATCGAGGTCGGGATCGAGGACACGGGGATCAAGGCGGGTGTGATCAAGGTCGCGAACGACATGGGGGGCGTGTCGGCGGAGGGCGAGCGCATCCTGCGGGGCGCGGCGCGCGCGCTGAAGCGCACGGGGTGCCCGATCAGCACGCACCAGTGGGCGCCAGAGGAGGTTGGCCGGCGGCAGGTCGAGATCTTCCAGGAGGAGGGCGCGCCGATGGACCGGGTCTGCATCGGCCATAGCGCGGACACGACGGACGTCGACTACCTGGAAGGGCTGCTCCACGCGGGCGTGTGGCTTTCGATGGACCGCTACCCGGGCGCGGCGGGGCGGCCGAACTGGGAGCAGCGCAACGCGACGGTCAAGGCGCTCATCGACCGGGGGTGGGCGCACCGGATGATGCTGGGACACGACCACGCGCCGTCGCCCGTGCTCGCGGGGCAGCCCCCGGCGCCGACGAATCAGCCGACGCGGTACCTGTTCGTTTCGACGGTGGCGGTGCCGGCGCTGATGGCGCAGGGCGTTTCGCTGGAGACGGTCCAGACGATGATGAGGGACGCGCCGGCGGCGTTCCTGGCGGGCTAACGGGCGCGGGGTGAGGTGCGCGCGGTCATGGCGAGGCCCTCACCCGCATCGCCCTGGCCGGGGATGATGGCGGCGGGGACTACGTCCCGGCGTAGATGTCGCCCTGGTCGCAATCGCGGCTGGAGACGGCGTCGTTGTTCCAGCCGGTGCGCTCGACCGCGGGACGCGCGGCCGTCGTCGCGTCATCGCCGGCGGGGCGTTGGATGACGACCGAACCGGCCTGTGCTCGATGGTCGAGGTGGGTGACCGCGATGGCGAGCAGCGGCAGGGCCGCGAACGGCAGAGGAAGGAGAAGCGCCAACAAGGCTGGTCGTCGCACGGAAGGGCTCCTTTACCCGCGAACTGATCGTAGCACAACTGACAAGTGGTCAAGATCCGGGGGATCGAACGGGCCGGCGAAGGCGCATCGCGGCGAGCGTGCCCAGGGCGGCGCCGGCCGCGTCGAAGCCGACGTCGAAGATGCTGGAATCGCGGCCGGGCACGAACGACTGGTGGAATTCGTCGCTGAAGGCGTAGGCGAGGCAGAGCGACCAGGTGATCCAGGCGACATCACGGCGGCGGACCGCGGGCCAGGTGCGCCGCAGCGCGAGGAGCAGGAGCACGGCCAGCACGAAGTATTCCGTGGTGTGGGCGATGTCGCTTCGCAGTTCGCTGCTGGAGGCGCCCGGCGGTTCGGAGAGGCTGGAGAAGAGGAAGATCAGGCCGGCCCAGGCGATCACGGGGAGCCAACGCAGCATCGGCACACTGTGGGGGCCGGAGGGCGCACGCGGTAGAGGTGAACGGTAGGGCGGCGGGAGGCATACTTGAAGGCCGCGGCGGCAGTCCGCGCGGGATGCAGATGGCCCTCCCATCGTTCACGGCGATGCAGCTGAGCGCGGGCGCGCCCGGTCCGCAGTGCGCGCTGACCATCGGCGTGCTCGACGGGGTCCACCTCGGGCACCAGGCGCTGCTGAAGCGGCTCGGGGACGAGGCCCGCAAGCGCGCGCTCACGCCGGGCGTCGTCACCCTCCACCCGCATCCGCTCACGGTCCTGCGGCCGGACACAAGGCCGAGCTACCTGACGTCGCTGGAGGACCGGATCGAACTCCTGCGCGCGGCGGGCGCCGACTGGGTCATCCCGCTGACGTTCACGTCCGAAGTCTCCGAAGTGACGGCGGAGGAGCTGGGGACGGCGTTCTACGAGAAGCTGCGCATGCGGCTGATGGTGCTCGGCCCGGACGCCTCGTTCGGCCGGGGGGCGCCGAAGGACACGCCGGACCGGATGCGCGCGCTCGGCGCCGAACTCGGGTTCGAGGTCATCCAGATCGAGCCCGTGATGCACGACCACGAGCGGTACTCCTCGACCGCGGTGCGGAAGGCGCTCGGCGCGGGCGACATGGAGCGCGTGCGAGGGCTGCTGGGCCGCGACTACCGGCTCGCGGGCCCCGTCGTGCACGGGTTCGAACGGGGACGGACGATCGGCTTCCCGACGGCGAACATCAGCGTGGCCGCGGACCGCGCGCTCCCGGCGCTGGGCGTGTACGCGACGCGCGCGACGGTGACGGGGCGGACGCTGATGGCGGCGACGAACATCGGCACGCGGCCCACGTTCGACGCCGGGCACGTCTCCATCGAAACGCACCTGATGGATTTCGAAGGCGATGTCTACGGCGAGCGCATGTCCATCGATGTCGTGCACCGGATCCGGGCCGAGCAGGCGTTTTCGGGCCCGGAGGAGCTGATCGGGCAGATCAAGAAGGACGTGGACGCCGCACGCGAGGTACTGACACACCGATGAGCGAATCGCCCCGGACGATGGCCCCCGTCGACGAGCAGCTGGCGACGCTGATGAGCGGCGTCGAATATGGCGACGAGACGCTGCGGCGGCAGATGGAGCGCGAGCTGCGCGCGCTGGTCGAACAGGACCGGCCGCTGCGGGTGTACCTGGGCATCGACCCGACGGCGACATCGCTGACGCTCGGGCACACGGTGCCGCTGCGCAAGCTGCGCCAATTCCAGTCGTTCGGGCACCACTGCATCTTCCTCATCGGCGACTACACGGCGCTCATCGGCGACCCGAGCGACAAGAACAAGCTGCGGCCGATGCTGACGCAGGAAGACATCAAGCGGAACGAGCAGACCTACTTCGAGCAAGCGGCGAAGCTGCTGGACCCCACGAAGACCGAGCTGCGGCACAACTCAGAGTGGCTGGGGGCGCTGAGCTTCCCGGACATCATCTCGCTGATGGCGAAGTTCACGGCGGCGGAGATGCTTCGGCGGGACAACTTCCGCAAGCGCTGGGACGACGGCGACGCGGTATACCTGCACGAGTTCCTGTACGCGCTCATGCAGGGGTACGACGCCTTCGCGCTGGAGTGCGATGTGCAGGTCGGCGGCACCGAGCAGCTGTTCAACCTGATGGCGGGCCGGAAGATCCAGGAGGACGCGGGCCAGCGGCCGCACGTCCCGGTGACGCTGCCCATCCTCGTCGGGCTCGATGGCAAAGAGCGGATGTCGAAGTCGAAGGGGAACCACATCGGCGTGAACGACGGCCCGAACGAGCAGTTCGGGAAGGCGATGTCGATCCCCGATGACGTCGTCATGGACTTCTTCGTGCTCGCGACAAACGTGCCGCGGGTGGAGCTGCCGGCCATCCACGACGCCATCGGCGGGGACCCGATGCAGGCGAAGAAGCAGCTGGCGCGGACGATCGTCTCGGAGTTCTGGGGCGAGGATGCGGCGGCGGCGGCGCAGGCGGAGTTCGAACGGACGGTGCAGCGCAAGGAGGCTCCGGCCGAGATGCCGGAGTTCGCCGTGGGCGAGGCCGCGACCATGCTCGATGTGCTCGTCGCGGCCGGGGTGGCACCATCGAAGCGCGAGGTCCGGCGGCTCTTCGAGCAGCGCGCGGTGACCGTCGATGGAACGCCGGTGGAACCCGGCGACGCGGCGGCCGCGGGCATGGTCGTGCAGGTGGGCAAGCGCCGGTGGTTGCGGCTGGTCTGACCTTCGGCCGGTGAGCCGGCTACTTCGCGCCGGCGTGGTCCAGCGCGATGCAGGCTTTGCGCACGGCATCGGAGAGGGCACGCGAGCGGGGGACGTTCGTGGTTTCGGAGCGGAAGCCGTTCGGGATGAAGACCATCGCCGCATCCAGGTCCTTATCGGCCCAGCAGATCGATGTCCCGGCGCCACCGTGCCCGAAGGTGCGTTCGCTGGTTTGCGAGCCGAAGCGGAGATTGCTGCCGGCCATGCCGCCGAGGTTGAAGCCGAGACCACGGCGCATCTCGAGGCCGAGCGCGTGATCGAGCTCGGCATCGACTTCGACGGCGGTGGCACGAGCCACGGTCTCGGGCCGAAGGATGGTCGCGCCATCCAGGGTGCCGCCGCCGAGGAGTGCGCCGTAGAAGCGGACCATGTCGCGCGCCGTCGAGACGCCGTTCGCCGCGGGGGTGATGGATTGCAGGACATCGAGCCGGTTGAAGGTGCGGCCGAGCCAGAAGTCGTCGGTGTCCTCGGTCGCGTGGACGCGGGCGATGCGGCTCGCGAGTGCCGGGTCCGGGAGGCCGGCGTAGGTATCGTGCATGCCCAGCGGGCCCGTGATCTCTTCGCGCAGGTAGCGCGGGAAGGGCCGGCCATCGACACGGTGGACGAGCTCGGCGCAGACCCAGCCGTGGTTGACGGCGTGGTAGGCGCTCACGGTGCCGGGCGCGAAGCGGGGTGTGACGTCCTCCAGCGCGGCGACGACGGCGGGCCAGTCGGTCCAGCGGGAAGCCGCGAGCGGGGGCGTCTCGGGGAAGCCGCCGCGATGGGTGAGGACGTGCCGGACGGTGACGGCGTCCTTGCCGTTGCGCGCGAAGCCGGGCCAGTGCTTCGCGACGGGGTCATCGAGGCCGAGCAGACCGCGTTCGACGAGCTGGAGCACGGCCACGGAGGCGAGCGGCTTCGTCGAGGAGAAGAGCACGAAGAGGGTATCGGGGGCGACGGGTGTGCCCTGCTGGGTATCGGCCAGCCCCCCGTGGAGGTCGAAGATGAGGCGGCCGTGGCGCCATACGGCGATGGCGGCGCCGGGGTGCAGGCGCTGGACCGCCATCTGGTCGCGGAAGAGGCGTTCGACCGGTTCGAAGGCTTCGCGGGCGGCGTCGAGTTCGGACATGGGAAACCCCGGGCGTGCGCTGAGGGCACTCTACCCCGCGAAGGCGCGAAGCAGTATCGCGTGTCCCGGGGCGGCCGCGGCCCGTATGCTGCGCGCGTGTGGCGCGGGCTAGGAATGACGCTGGCAATCTGGGCCGCCGGGGCGCTGAGCCTGCGGGCCGTGGTCGTGCCACCCGAACGGTGCCCGGCGGTCGATGCGGGCGCGGCCATGGCCTCGACACGGGCGGCGGCGGCGTGGATTGAGCGCGTGCAGCGGCCGGACGGTTCGTACCTGTACGAATTCGACCGGGGCACCGGCGAGGAGTTGCGGGCCTACAACGTCGTGCGGCATGCCGGGGTGACGATGTCGCTGTACCAGCTCGCGGCGGCGGGCGAGGGTTCGGCGCTCGCACCCGCGGAACGTGGACTCGCCTGGATGCTCCAGCGGCAGTACCGGCACGGCGATTGGACCGCACTGGAAGACCCCAATGATGGCTCCGTGGACGTGGGCGCAAGCGCGCTCATGCTCGCGGGGCTGGCGCAGCGGCGCATCGCCACGGGCGACGGCCAGTACGACGCGACGATGCGGGCGCTTTCGCGGTATCTCATGGCGATGCAGCAGCCGGACGGGAGCTTCTTCAATTCGTGGGACCGCGCGGCGAACGCCCCGGACCCGCGCTTCCGTTCGAAGTACGCGACGGGTGAGGCGTTCTGGGCGCTGGCGATGATGCACCGGCTCTTCCCGGGCGAGGGCTGGGACGGGCCCACGCGGAAGGTGGCCGACTACCTCTCGCTGCACCGGGACGAAGTCGAGCGGCAGAAGTTCCCGCCGTGGGCCGACCAGTGGGCGGCGTACGGGCTCGCGGAAATGGCGGCGTGGGACCCTGCCACCGTCGATGGAGGCGTGCTGCTTTCGGCGGACAACGTGGCGTACGCGCGGCGCCTGGCCGAGCGCTTCGGCTTCCTCGTGCGAGCGGAATCGCAACGCACGGACAGCCGCTGGTCGAAGCTGATTCACGGGAGGCAGGCGCGGGCGGCGGGCATGGGCACGTGGGTGGAGGCGCTCGGTTCGCTGTACCGGCTCTCGCTCCCGAGCCGCGCATGGCCGACCAGTCCGGGAAGCTGCGCGAACGCCTCGTCTGCAGCGCGGGCATGCTCGCGAATCGCCGTGTCACCGCGGCGGAGGCCGGCGGGCAGCCGCATGCGGGCGTGCTCGAAGGGGCGTGGTTCACGGAAGGAGTGACGCGAATGGACGACCAGCAGCACGCGCTCTCGGGGCTGCTCCGGAGCAGGCTCGCGATGGGCGCCGGGGAGCGGGTGGAATGAGCGACTGGGTACGGCTGGCGTTCGTGTTCCTGGCGGCCGTGAACCCGGCGGCGGTGGCGCTTTCGTCGTGGGCTCCCTGGCGTCCGCGAGAGCGTCCGAAGGAGACCGCCTGCGTGGGGTTCATCGTTGCGACGGCGGGCGTGGTGTTGGCGGCGATACTGGCGGACCGGCTGCTGGCGGCATTGGACATCGCGCCGGAGACGTTCCGGATCGCGGCCGGGCTTGTGATGTTGGCGGCCGGGGGGTACGCGGTCGTGCGAGCGAAGGTGGCGGCGGCGCCCTTCGAGGACGGCTGGCGCGGGGGCATCTCCCCCCTGGCGGTGCCGCTCCTGCTCGGGCCAGCCGTGCTCGTGGCGGCGATTTCGTACGGCGCGGACGAGGGCGCCGCGACGGCGATCACGGCATCGGTCCCGGCGCTGGCGATCGGCAGCATGCTCACCGCGGCACGGCCCGGGCGATGGACCGCGCTGGCGGACGGCGTCGCGCGGTTGCTCGGTGTCGCCCTCGTGGCCGTCGCCGCCGGGCTCATCGTGGAGGGCGTGCGGGACATCTGAGGCCGGGCAGGCAGCCCGGCCCCCCGGACGGTTTCGGGGTCAGAACTCCATGATCGCGCGGCCGAAGATCTGCCCCCGTTCGAGCGCGGTGGTGGCCTCGTTGATGTCGTCGAGGCGGTAGCGCTGGGTGACGAGGGCGTCGAGGTCGAGGTCGCCTTCCTTGTACCAGCGCAGGAACATCGGGAAGTCACGTTCGGGGTTGCAGGAACCGGCGAGGCTACCGATGTACTTCTTCTCGTTCATGAGGATGTCGCGCGCCGAGAGGGTGACATCGGTCTGAGGGACGCCGACGAGCACGGCCGTGCCGCCCGGGAACTTCGCGGTCGAGCCGGAACGGGCAGCGCCGAGGATCTGCTCCATCGTCTTCGGCACGCCGATGCAATCGAAGGCGAAATCGACACCCTGGACGGGGCGGCCGAGGAGGTTCGACTCCGTCTCATCGAGGGTGAGCTTGCCGATCTCGGCGATGGCGTCGGTCTCCTTCGCGTTCACGCCGTGGGTGGCGCCGAACTTGCGAGCGAAATCGAGCTTCGTGTCATCGAGGTCGACGGCGATGATGGGATTCGCGCCGATGACGGCGGCCGCGGCGATGGCGGACAGGCCCACGCCGCCGACACCGAAGACGGCGACGCTCTGGCCCTTCTGAACGCCGGCGGTGTGATAGACGGCGCCGGCGCCGGTCATGACGGCGCAGCCGATGATGGCGGTGACATCGGTGCGGACATCGGAGGGCATGGCGACGATGTACTGCTCGTCGGCGATGGTGATGTCGGCCCAGGTGAAGACGTTGCCGCGTGCGATGACGCCGTTGCCGAGCTCGATGGCGGCGCTTTCGGGGGCGCGTGTCGAGCTGGCGGCATCGCGGCGGACCCACGTGACCATGACGCGGTCGCCTTCCTTGACGTGGGTGACGGCGCTGCCCTTCTTCATCACGACGCCGGTGGATTCGTGGCCGAGGACCTGGGCGGCGCCGTTGCGGGGCCGGTGCATCTGGTGCAGCTGCGAATGACAGACGCCGCTGGCGAACTGCTTGACGACGACCTGGTGCGGGCCGGGATCGGGGAGATTGACTTCGTGGATCTGGAGCGGGCCGGGTTCGCCGGGGACGACGACGACGCGGGCGGGAGTGGGCATGGCTGGCCTCCGTGTGAGTGGGGCGGATTCTAGCGAACGGAGCGGCGATGGTGGGAAGAGATATTTCCGGCTGCGTTTCCCGGGGCTTCGCTAACCCATAGGATCAGTGCGTGGTAGGTTGATGGGTAGCCCTCAGAGGTCAGTGATGAAGGAACTCGGTTCCAGGTTGATGCGCGCCCGCGAGACGCGGGGGCTCACCCTGGAGGACGCGGAACGCGACACACGCATTTCCCGGCGCTATTTGCAGGCCCTCGAAACCGAACAGTTCGAGGTGATCCCGGCGCCGGTATATGCGCGCGGGTTCCTGCGCTCGTATTCGCAGTACCTTGGGCTGGACCCGAACGAGATGCTGGGGCTCTTCCCGCGGGACGAGGAGGAGCTGCCGGCGGCGGCGCCTTCGCCGCGGCGGGCTTCGGTAAAGGAGCCGCTGAGCGCGGTCGGCCCGGCACGGCCGAACTGGCGCAAGCCTTCGCCGCCGGGAAAGCAGCCCGACCCCCGGGAGTACGCCGGCGAGGAGACGATCGGCGCGGCGGCGGCACGGAGGCCCGCACCGGCGAGGCCCGCACCGCGGCAGCAGCCCGCGCGCCAGGAAGCCCCCGATGTCCCATGGGAGCCCACGATCGGCATCGACATCGGTGTGCCGGCGCCGGCGCGAAAGCTGAAGGCGGACCCGGCCGCGCAGGCACGGACGATGACGGTGGTGCTCGTGGCGATCGGCGCGATCGCGGCAATCACGATCATCGCCTTCCTCATTTCGCGGCTGGGCGGCGACGGCGGCGACACGAACAGCGGCGGGCTCTTCCCCGGGAGCGACCCCAAGACGACGACGGGACTGCCCACCTCGACGGGCGGCGCACAGCCGACCCAGGCGACGGGCGCGAACCCGACCGTCGCGGTCTCGGGCGTCGAACGCGGCAAGGTGCCGGACGTCCGCGGACAGAAGATCGACCAGGCGAAGGCGATGATGACGGCGGCGGGCTACATCGTGCGCGAGCTGCACCAACCGCACGCGGAGGCGAAAAACACGGTCTTCGAGCAGTCCCCGGCGCCGGGCGTGGAGTGGGCGGTGGGCTCGGAAGTAACGCTCGTCGTGAGTGACGGTTCCTGATGGCCGTCCCACGTACCTACCACCTCGTGACGCTCGGGTGCCCGAAGAACGACGTCGATAGCGAGCACCTGGAGCGGCTGCTCACGGGCGGCGAGCTCCTGCCGGTGATTCAGCCGGAGGCGGCGGACGCGATCATCGTCAACACCTGCGGCTTCATCGAGCAGAGCCAGGCGGAATCGATGGAGGCCGTGCGCGCGCTCGCGGATGGCAAGCGCGACGGGCAGACGCTCATCGTCGCGGGCTGCATGACGCAGCTCTACGGGGGCGAGGTGCGAGCCAGCGTGCCGGGCGTCGACCATGTGTTCGGCGTCGGGCAGTGGCAGGATGTGGCGAAGCTGCTCAGCGTCGATGTGACGGGCATTCACGATATCCCCGAGCGGACGGCGAAGGTCACCGGACCGAGCGCGTACCTCAAGATTTCGGACGGTTGTGATGCGCCGTGCACCTTCTGCGTCATCCCGCGGATCAAGGGCGGGCTGCGGTCGGCGCCGGCCGGGATGCTGGTGAAGGAAGCGCAGCGGCTCGTGGCGTCGGGGGCGAAGGAGCTCGTGCTGGTGGGGCAGGACCTCACGGCGTGGGGCGAGGACCAGGGGATGGCGGTCGCGAGCGGGCTGCCGGGGTTGCTGCGCATGCTCTCCGAGGCGGTAGGCCCGGAGGTGTGGCTGCGGTTGATGTACGCGTACCCCAGCCGGGTGAGCAGCGAACTGGTGGAGACGATGGCTTCGCTGCCGAACGTGGTGCACTACCTGGACGTGCCGCTGCAGCACGGGAGCGAGGCGACGCTGCGGCGGATGAAGCGGCCGCACAACATCGAGCGCGTGCACGGCTTCATTCGCGAACTGCGGGCGGCGATGCCGGACATCGTCTTGCGGACGTCGTTCATCGCCGGGTTCCCGGGGGAGACGGATGCCGAGTTCGCGGAGCTGCTGTCGTTCGCGAAGGCGATCCACTTCGACCATGCCGGGTGCTTCCTCTATTCGCGGCAGCAGTGGACGGGCGCCTTCGAGATGGCGGAACAGGTGCCGGACGAGGTGAAGCTGGAGCGCCGCGATCGGTTCATGCGCCAGCAGCAGCGGATCGCGGCGAAGCAGGCGCGGCGATTCGTGGGCAAGACGCTGGAGATGCTCGTCGAGGGCGAGGGCGAGACCGAGGACCACACGCCGGTAGTCGCGGGGCGAACGTATCGCGAGGCGCCGGAGGTGGACGGGCTCGTGTTCGCCACCGGCAGCGCGAAGCCGGGGAGCCGCGTGCGGGTGCGCATCGACGAGGCGGGCGACTACGACCTTTTTGGCTCGATAATCACACGAAAATAACGTGATTCTCCGGCCGGAGTGCTATGCTCCCGCGATGGAGCAGCGTCCCCCGCGCCATGGGTAGGGAGCGCCAGCGCGTGACGGCGCCCGCCGCCGCGGAAGGCCGCGAGCGGGCATCGCGCCGTGCGCCGGGGCCGGACGCGGCCGACCCCGGCGCGTTCGACCTTCGCGGCCCGGTCGACCTCCTTGGCCTGCAGCGGGCGATCGGGAACCAGGCGGTGCAGCGGCGCCTCGCCGCCGGCCACGGGAGCCCCGACGTCCGGCGGGCGATTCCCCATGCGGTGGGATTGCTCGAACGGCCCCTCGAACCCGAAGAGGAACTGGAAGGCGACGAGGAAGAAGCCGAGGGCGCAACCGGGGAGCTCGCGCTTTTGCCCGGCGCGCCGCCCGATGACGCCGCCGATGACGCTGAGGGCGCGAGCGTGACGGACGGCGAGCATGCCGATGCCGGGCCGGTGCAGCGCAGCGAAGCCGTACAGCGCAACCCCGGCGACAGGTGGGACCGGTTCAAGACCGGCGCGAAGAACCTCGGGACGAAGATCTCGACGGGCGCTTCGAACCTGAAGACGAAGATTGGGACCGGCGCTTCGAACCTGAAGACGAAGATTGGGACGGGGTGGGCGAACTTCAAGGCCGGGCATCCGGGCCGGATGCAGAAGCTCAAGAAGGGCGGCAAGAAGTTCCTCACCGGGCAGATCGTGGACGACTCGAACAAGGGGTCGGCGAGCACGGGGAAGAAGGTCGGACAGGTCGCGCTGGCGATTGGCGAGGGCGCGCTGAACGCGTTCATCGCGCCGGTGAACCCGCGCTGGTGGGCGAAAGCCGTGCTCGACATCAAGGGCATCAAGGCGGCGGACTACGGCGGCGGCACCATCGGCAAGGTGCTGGCGGTCCTTTCGGGGTCGTCGCAGGTGGCGCAGAAGGTCGCGACGAT
Source organism: Dehalococcoidia bacterium (assembly GCA_046328225.1). Lineage (GTDB taxonomy): Bacteria > Chloroflexota > Dehalococcoidia > Tepidiformales > Tepidiformaceae > Amarobacillus. The sequence continues at coordinate 78,859 of JAXLWZ010000008.1, forward strand.
CGCAGGCATCCTCGGGCTGGCGCTCGGCATCGCGGGCACGCTGCTCGCGGCCGCGGGTGGCGCCGGCGCGGGACTGCTGCTCGGCGCCACGGTCTGCTCGCTCATCGCGATGATCGCCAACGGCGCGGCGTTCGTCATCCAGGCTGTGCTGCTCGCGGCGAACGCAATTCGCGCGAAATCCGCCGGGAGCACGAGCACCGACCAGAAGGCGCGCATGTGGAAGGACTTCGCCGCCCTCATCGGCAGCGCGCTGGGCGTGATCGCGGGCGGGCTGGGGACGAACTTCGGCGGCGGTTCGGGCGGGCTGGGATGGAGCAGCGGGACAGATTCGGTGGTCGCGCCGGCCGTTTCAAACGTGGCCAAGGGCTGGGACCAGGTCGCGAGCCAGGGCGTCACGCAGCCGTTCGGCACCATCGGCGACCTCTCGAGCGAATCCATCGGCGTGTTCACGAAGAAGGACCCGGCGCTCGCCGTGCAGCGCGACCCGGAAGAGGAGAAGGAGTCCGAAGGCGAGGGCGGCGGCGGTGTGGATGTCCCGGGGCTGCTGGCCGCAATCGGGCCATTCCTCGGTGCGACCGACGAGAGCAAGTCGCAGGCGCAAACCGACAAGACGGAACTCGAGGCGTCGCTGGAGGCCACCGAACAGACGAAGGAGAACCTGGAGAAGCCGGTCTCGGCGGTGGCCGGCGACGGCAAGAAGGCCGAGGGTTCGGATGCGCCACTGGGCGAGTCCATCAGCTCGGCGCCGTCGAAGCTGACGGAGGCGGCGGGCCAGCTCGACGAATCCGCCGCGGACACCGGGTCGCGCGCGCCGAACGAGGAGAAGCTGGCCGAGACCGACGTGAAGCTGCGCAGCGCGGAGCAGCAGCTCGGCATTCAGCCCGGCGGGCAAGGCGGGCCATCGGGCCAGAAGCCTTCGCTGCTTTCGCGCGCGAAGACGTGGCTGATGAAGAAGTTCCTGAACATCAAGAAGCGCATCAAGGCGGTCATCGCGAAGGCGAAGGCGAAGTTCATCACGATGGTCTCGGACATGCTCGGCATCTCGAAGCAGGTCGGCGACCTGAAGACGGCGGTGGACGAAGGTGCCACGCGCATGCCGCAGGGCATCACCGACGCCGAGGAGACGGAAGCGGGCGCGAGCGAGGCGGAAGCGAAGGCGACCGAGGTGATGGAGACCCTCAACAAGGGGTGAGCCGAACGAGATGCAAGGCATGAGGGAGGCGTTGCGCGCGGGCGCGGCACAGGCGGCGACGCTGGTGATGGCCGCCGTCGTGTTCGGTGCCATCGCCGGGCTTTTCGGCCTTTCGGGCGACGATGCGGCGGAGCGGGCATCGGCGGCGCACATCCCCTACCTGCTGCTGGCGGCCATCAACCCGCTCCTCCTGGTGGCGATGAATCACACGGTCACGAAGCCGCGACTGTTCGTGCCGATGGCGCGGGCGTTCGCAGTCCTGATCGTGGCCGGCATCGGGGGGGCGCTGGTTGGCGGGGTGGCGTTCCTCGTGCCCGCGATGAACATCGTGGCTATCTTCACGGACGAGGGGTCCGCGGGGATGAATGAGGCGCTGCGCGCGGAGCTGTGGCCGGACGGGCTGATCGCGGTGGTGGCGTCGACGGCGGTGGCGGCCGTGGCGGTGGCCGTGTGGACGAACGTGCGCGTGTCGGCCTACCTGCGAACGCGCGGCGGCGGCTGAGCGCGCAACCGGCCGGAAACATAGAGCGGGTATGATGGTGGCGGGCAAAGAACGCGCCTGGAGCTGCCATGTCTGAATCCTCGAACTACGTCATCTCGGCCTGCCGGGAGAACGACGTCAAGTTCATTCGCCTCTGGTTCACGGACATCGTGGGCGCGCTGAAGAGCTTCGCGATCACCGTCGAGGAGCTGGAGAAGGCGCTCGAGGACGGGATGGGCTTCGACGGCTCGAGCATCGAAGGGTTCGCGCGCATCGACGAATCGGACATGGTGGCGCGACCGGACCCGACGACGTTCCAGCTCGTGCCGTGGCGCCCGCGCGAGCAGGGTGTGGCGCGCATGTTCTGCGATATCCACATGCCCGACGGCCGGCCGTTCGAAGGCGACCCGCGGCAGGTGCTGAAGCGGCAGCTGAAGCGCGCTTCGGACCTTGGCTTCACGTTTTATGTCAGCCCCGAGCTGGAGTACTTCTACTTCAGGGACTCCAAGGGCCGGGAGCCGCTGGACCGCGGCGGGTATTTCGACCAGACGGCGGACGCGGCGGCGGACCTGCGGCGGGAGACGGTGCTGACGCTGGAGGCGATGGGCATCGAGGTGGAATACAGCCACCACGAGGTCGCGCCGAGCCAGCACGAGATCGCGCTGCGCTACACGGACGCGCTCACGATGGCGGACAACGCGATGACGTACCGGCTCGTGGTGAAGGAGATCGCGCTCCAGAACGGCGTGTTCGCGACCTTCATGCCCAAGCCCGTGGAGGGCCAGAACGGCAGCGGCATGCACGTGCACCAGTCGCTGTTCAAGGGCGAACGAAACGCCTTCTTCGACGCCGAGGACCCGTACCACCTGAGCGCGGTCGCGAAGGGCTACATCGCCGGCATGCTGCAGCATTCGCGCGCGATGACCCTCGTGTGCAACCAGTGGGTCAATAGCTACAAGCGCCTGCTGCCGGGCTTCGAGGCGCCGGTGTACCTGAGCTGGGCGCGGCGGAACCGGAGCGACCTCATCCGCATCCCGGAGTACAAGCCGGGGCGGGAGATGCACACGCGCATCGAGTACCGTTCGCCGGACCCGGCGTGCAACCCCTACCTCGCGTTCGCGGCGATGCTCGCGGCCGGGCTGGACGGCATCGAGCAGGAGATGACGCTGCCGGCGCCGGTCGAGGAGAACGTCTTCGAAATGTCCGCGAGCGAGCGCGTGGCGCGGGGCATCGGCACGCTCCCGGGGAGCCTGATCGAAGCGATCGAGGCGGCGGAGCAGTCGCCGTTCCTGCGGCAGGCGCTCGGCGACCATACGTTCGAAAGCCTCGTCGCGAACAAGCGGATCGAGTGGGAGCGGTACCGGCGGCATGTCTCGGACTTCGAACTCACGGAGTACCTGCCGATCCTGTGACGGCGCGCGGGCAATGTGAAGGCGGTCACACGCGCGGGGGCGCGCGGTTGCGCCGGGTTCCATGGCAGCAGCACAGTAGACGAAGTGGCTCATCGGCCACGGGGGTTCGCCGTGACGCCTGACGAAGAGTACCCGGACCTGATGCCCGACATCGATTCGGCCGTGAACGGCCTGGGCCCGAGCTTCGTGCACCGGCTGCTGGAGCGCATGGGTGGAGTCGCCAACGCCGACGCGGTCTTCGGGCGGGCGGTCGAGCACGAAGGCGTGAAGGTCATCCCGGTGGCGAAGGTGATGTGGGGCGCGGGTGGCGGCGGCGGCGCCGACGTGAAGGGCAGCGGCGACAGCGCGAAGACGGATGCCGGCAGCGGCGGCGGTGGCGGCGTCCATGCGTCGCCGGTCGGGTATATCGAGCTTTCGCACGGGCATGCGCGCTTCGTCCGTTTCCGCGACCCGATGCAGTTCGCGGTGGCTTCGCTGGCGTGCGCGGCGAGCGCATGGGTCGTGCTCCGGGCGTTGCGCGGGCTGCGCCGCTAGGTCGACCCGCCGATGGCCCGCACGGTGACCCGGCGGAGCCTGTTGCGATGGCTGCCCGCGGCCGCGTTCGCCGCGTGTTCGGGAGGGGGCGGAGCGCGAACACCGTCGCCGGAGCCACCTACGCCCATGGCAAGCGACACACCACCAACGATGACCGCGACCGCCACGGCGGCTCCCACACCAACATCCACGCCACCGGCTCCAACCGCGACCGCGACGGTGCCGGGCGAGTTGCCCGTGGGCTTTCCCATCGACCCGGGAACGCGGCTGGGGATGGTGACCGGAGTGGTGGGTTCGCGCGTCATCGCCTGGGGCGGCGGGCCGGCCGCGCTGGAGTACAGCCGTGACGACCAGGTCGCGGACGACCCCGTGCGCGCGAACCGCTGCGGCTGGAACGTGCGGGTGCACTACGAATACGAGGGCCAGCCGGCGATCGACTGGTACGTTCGTGCGGTGCCCGTGGTCGCGACCATGGACGGCACGGCGACGCTCCTCATCAACACGGTCTCGAACGCATTCGATGTGTACGGCGTCGCGCGGGAGCCGTACATCGGGAACCCGGATCGGGTGCGGGCGCCGGTCTCGCCGTTTCCCGGGCCGGGGGGCGGGCAAGGGGTGTTCGTTCGCACCGAAAACCGGGCGTACCGGACGGACCATGCCCACCTTGAGCTCGCGGCCACGGTCGAGGCGATCCCGCGAACGGCATGGCTGGCGGGGTTCGCGCCGGATACGGCAGCGCTCGCGCGGCAGTTCGCGCCGCTGCGGGATTTTCGCGTGGCGACGGCGGTGGCGCACTGGGAGGTGCGCCGGGGCGATGTCATCGGGGTGACGGGGGACAGCGGCTACAGCGAGGCGCCGCACCTGCATTACGCCATCCGGCCGGCGGGCGAGGAGAACGCGCTCTGCCCGACGCGGGAGGCGGGATTTTCGCGCGCGGGGTGGCTTTTCGCCGCGCCCGGTTAGAGTGGCGCGGGTATACTGCGGCGCTATGCCAATTCCTCCCAACAGCCCCGGCGCCGCTGCGCGCTACCGCTTCGATGTCGTGGTCGTGGGAGGCGGTATCGCGGGACTCTCGGCGGCCGTGCACGCGCGCGAGCTGGGCGCGAGCGTGGTCCTGCTGGAGAAGGCGCCGGTCGCGGGGCGAGGGGGGAACACGCGCTTCGCCGACGCGCAGATGCGCTTTCCACACGAGGCCGATGAGTACGGCGTACGCGACTACACGGTTGAGGCGATGTACGCGGACCTGATGCGGATTTCGCGGGGCCGCGCGAACCCGGACCTCATTCGCACCCTCTGCGAGAACGCGCGCGAGGGCGCCGAGTGGCTCACCGGATTGGGCCTGGAATGGGAGAAGGGATACCCCCACACCGCCGGGTACCGTCGCAGTCCGAAGTCCGGCGGCGCGGGCGTGGTGGACCTCCTCCACCGCCGCTTCGAAGGGCTCGGCGGCACCGTGAGTTACGAGACAGGGGTCGTCGACCTGATCGTCGATGAGGCGCGAAGGGTGACCGGCGTGCGGGCGCATTCGCCCGAGGGCGTGGTCGACGTCGAGGCTGCGGGGGGTGTCGTGCTCGCGTGCGGGGGCTTCCAGGCGAACGTGCAGATGCGCGTGCAGCACCTCGGGCGGTATGCGGACTCGCTCATCCTGCGAGGGAGCCGGTACAACACGGGCGAAGGGCTGCGCATGGCCATCGATGCCGGCGCGCAGCCGGCGGGCCAGTGGGGCGACTACCACAGCGCGGTGCTCGATGCGCGTTCGCCGAAGATCGAATGCGGCGTGACGGCGCTCTACAACTACCAGATGGGCATCTTCGTGGACCAGGACGGGCGGCGCTTCCTCGACGAAGGGGAGGACTTCCGGGACCACACGTATGTGAAGTTCAGCAAGCACATCGTGGAGCAGGCCGGGGGCGAGGCGTGGTGCATCTTCGACCAGCAGGCCTACCAGCGCGAGGAGTTCGCGCGCGCCTGGCGGCCGGTGGGCGCGCCCTTCGAGGCGGGGAGCATGAAGGAGCTGGCGCAGCTCATCGGCGTGCCGGCGGAGAACCTGCTCGATACGGTGGGGTCGTTCAACGCCGCCGTGCAGCCGGGCGAATACGACCTGGACCGGCTCGATGGGAAGCGAACGGAGGGCATCGTCCCCGCGAAGAGCAACTGGGCGCTGCCGCTGGATCGGCCGCCCTACATCGCGATCCCGGTGACGGGCGGGATCACGTTCACGTTCGGCGGGCTGAAGTGCGACACGCGGGCGCGGGTGATAGACACGCGCGGGCAGGTGATGGAAGGGCTGTACGCGGCGGGGGAGACGATGGGCGAGATCTTCTACTACAACTACCCGGGCGCGAGCTCGGTAATTCGCGGCTGCGTGTTCGGGCGGATCGCGGCGGGCGAGGCCGCCGGGCGCGCTTCCGGCACGGCACGATGACGGTCGCCCAGGGGATGCGCGAAGCACCGGACGAGTTCCCGCTGCGGGCGCGGCCATCGTGGGATGAGATCTTCGCGCGGATGGCGCGCATCGTGGCGGAGCGTTCGAGCTGCCAGCGGACGCAGGTGGGGTGCGTGGTGGTTTCGCGTGACTACCAGCGGGTGCTGGCTTTCGGCTACAACGGGAACTACGCGGGCGGGCCAAACCAATGCGACGACCCGCGGACGCCGGGCCAGTGCCAGTGCATTCACGCGGAAGTGAACGCGCTGCTGAAGTGCGACAACAGCATCAAGGACAAGATCATCTACACCACGCATTCGCCCTGCGTGATGTGCGCGAAGGCGATCGTGAATTCGGGGGCGAGCGCGGTGGTGTACCTCGAGGGGTACCGCTCGGCGGATGGCATCGAGATCCTGCGCAAGGGTGGGATCCGGTGCGTGGACTGGAGCGCGAACGGATGACGATCGAGCTGTTCTGGATCGACGCGATCTACGAGGGTCGCGTCGCAGTCTGCACGCGGCCGCGGGGCGGCAACTTCCTGCCCCACGACATGGCGGCGCTGCGGTCGGCGGGAATCGACATCCTGGTGTCGGCGCTGCCGCACCCGGAGGCACACAACCTGTGGCTGGCGGACGAGGAGCACCACGCGATCGAAGCCGGGCTGGAGTTCGTGCACTTCCCCGTGCCGAACCTGCTTACGCCGCCGTTCGAGACGGCTGCGCCGATTTTCCAGCGGCTGGCGCACGAGGTGCGGATGGGGAAGTCGGTGGCGGCGCACTGCTACGGCGGGGTCGGGCGCTCGCCGCTCATCGTGGCCTCGATCCTGACGCTGTTGGGAGAGGACCCGGAGGAGACGTGGGAGCGCATCGCGCATGCGCGGGGCCGCGAAGTGCCGGACACGACGATCCAGCGCAAATGGGTGAGTTCGCTGAAGGTATACTGCGAGAGTGACCCCAGACACCACCACCAGCACATCCCTCATCATCGTCTCTGATTTCGTCTGTCCCTGGTGCTATGTCGGGCTGAGGGAGGTCGAGGCGCTGATGGAGCGGCATGCGCTCGACATCCGCTTCGCGCCATACCTGCTGGACCCATCGACGCCGCCCGAAGGGAAGCCGCGCAGGCCGCAGAGCGCGCCCGACGCGCCGCCTTCGGCGCTGGAACTGCGGGGCCAGTCGCTCGGGATCACGTTCTCGCGCGGGCGCACGTTCACTTCGAACAGCATGCTGGCGCACCAGGCACAGGAATTCGCTGCGGAGTACGAGGCGGACCACCCGGGCATGGACCCGCTGGCGTTCCACCGGCTGATGTTCAAGGCCTACTTCACGGACCTCGAAGACGTCGGGAAGATCGACACGATCCTGCGCATCGGAGCGGAAGCCGGGCTGCCAGGGGCGGAACTGCGCGAGGCGCTGGAGAGCGGCCGGTACGAGAAGCAGGTGGAGGACGGGCTGGCGTGGGCGCGCGCGGTGGGCGTGACGGCGGTGCCCACGTTCGTGTTCGATGAACGGCTTGGCGTGGTGGGCGCGCAGGGCCAGTGCGGTCTTCGAGCAGGCGCTCGCGCAGGTGCGCGCGCAGCCCCGGTGATTGCAGCCTGAGGAAATGAAGAGGCCCCGGCGATTGCCGGGGCCCTTTTTCGTGTTGGGCGGCGCCGCAGCCTATTCGGTGAGGCGGCGATAGAGGGTGGGGAGGCGGCTCGGGAGGGCCTCGATATCGGCGACGACTTCGTAGCCCATGTCCTCGCACATGGTCTTGAGGTAATCGTGGCCGGCGCGGTCGACGGTGAGGGCGAAGGGGGTGATGCCCTCGCGCTTGGCCTCGTTCAGCGCCTGCTTGGTGTCGTGGATGGCGTATTCCTTCTCGGTGCGGTCGCGGCCGTAGCCGTGGTCCTGGGGGCGGCCGTCGCTGAGGAGGACGAGGATTTTCACCTTCGCGTCGGTCATCCGCAGCTTGTAGGTGGCGTGGCGGATGGCCGGGCCCATGCGCGTGGAGCGAATGGGGACGATCTTGTCGAGGCGCTGCTTGATGGCGCCATCGAGGTGTTCGTCGAAGTCCTTGATGACGAAGAATTCGACGTTGTCGCGGCCGTAGCCGCTGAAGCCATAGATGCCGTACTGGTCACCGATGGTCTCGAGCGCGGTCATGAGGAGGACGGTCGATTCCTTCTCCAGGTCGATGATGCGCTTGGGCGGCGCGGTCAGCTCCTGGCGGCGCTTGGAGACCCACCAGCTGAGGTACTTGCGAGGGTCGTCGCCGTAATCGTCGTCGTCGTACTTCTTTTCCTTCTTGTTGATCTCCTCGTCCGTGCTGGCGGACATGTCGATCAGGAAGGCGACCGCGACATCGCGTTCGATCTTGTTGCGGCGCCAGTAGATCTTCTCGTTGGGGTTGACCCCGGCGCGCTTTTCGATCATCCATTCGATGGCGGAGTCGAGGTCGAAGTCCTCGCCTTCGGGGAGGCGCTTGATCTTGCGGAAGAGCTCGGGCTTCATCAGCTCGAACTGCTTGCGCGTCTGGGCTACCAGCCCGGCGTGTTCGCGCAGGGTGTTTTCGTAGAAATTGTCCTCGCCCTGTTCGAGCTTCTGTTCCTTGACGGCGCACCAGCGGGGCTTGTAGTCCTGGGCGCGGAAGTCCCATTCGTCGTAATAGTAGACGGTGATGATGGGGACGAGGGGCTCGTCGCCTTCGCCTTCGCCGGTGCTGTTGTCGCTGGTGGGGTCGCCCTGCTTCTCGCCTTTGTCCGAGCTCGGGGGCGTGCCGGCTTCCTTCATGAGGTTGGTCATGAACATGCCGGTGGTGGAATCGAGGTCGCCTTCCATGAGGGCGTCGAGGTCGAAGTCCATGCTCTTTTCGAGCAGCTCCTTGAGCTGCTCCTCGGTGAGCGGGGTGGGAGACATCTCGCCGGCGTCGCCGCCCTGGGCGTTTTCGCGGAGCTTCATGAGGAGCTGGACGAGCTCGGGCTTGAAGTCGCCGCGGTAGTCGACGTCTTCGGGACTGGCGTACTGCTCCTCGCCCTGGCCGACGTCGCCGGGCTGCATCTCGCCGGATTGGCCTCCGCCGAGTTCGCCGGAGGCGTCCATCATGGAGCGATCCATGCCTTCCATGGGCTCGACGGAATCCCATTCGATGTCGTCGTCACCTTCGAAGACGTTGGGGATGCTCATCGCGAGGCGGTAAAGGCGGAGGGTGGCCTCGGCGGAGTCCTCGACGCGCGCGCCATCGACATCGACGGCGTTGAGGAGGCCGAGGCCCTGAGCCATCTCGTCCTGGCGGTTGGTGGGGAAGAGGATGGCGCTGGCGCCATCGAGGCTGGCGCGGACCAGGTTCTCGACGAAGGCCGTGCGCAGGGGCATGCGGCGGATGTCGGGCCGGTGTTCGAGCGCAGCCTTCTGCATGCGCTTGAGGGGCTTGCGGATGCCGCCGTACTCGCGGCGAATAGCGGCATCGATGCGGCCATCCTCGACGACGGTGAACAGGTCGCTCGCGAGCTGGCGGTCGGGGAAAAGGTCGAAGAAGCGTTCGATGTCGGTGACGGCGCTGCTCTGCTGGCCCGCGACGAGCGCGGCGCGGCTATCCTCGAACACGGCCGGGGCGGTTCCGAAGCGGAATTCGAACGACCCAAATTCGAGGCGCGCGGCGCGGTGGGTGGCGAACACCTTGATGGCGGCGAAGTTCTCGTCCTTCTCGGTGTACCGCTCCATGACCTCGGGGAGGAAGATCGTGGTGCCTTCGGTGCTGGCCCTCCCCTGGTCAACCCAGCCGATGCCCTTTTCGGTGAGGGAGGCGGTGGTCTGGATGCTGAGGTTGCGGCCGGTGAGGGCCTTGCAGTAGAGCCGGAGAATCTCGCCGACCTTGGCGAGTTCGACGCGGGCGGAGAGGGTATCGAGGATGTCCTCGCCGCGGGTGGACTGGAGGCGGAAGTAGGCTTCGCCGCCATCGTGGCTCTGCTGGAGGATGCGCAGGCCGGCGCGCTGCCAGGGTTCGAGCTCGTCGATGCGGATGCGGTAGAGCACGCGCGGGACGCTGGTGATGAAGTCCATCGCGGCGAACGAGGAGTAGGGCGAGAGCTGCTCGGCGAGTTCGATCACGCGGTGGTGGTCGTCCGGTTCGAGCTCGCCGAGGGCGATGGCGGCGTCTTCGTATACTGGAAGGCCGAGCGATTGTGGCCACGGGCGACCTGCGCGCTGAGCAGCAGGTAGCGTTCGCGCATGGGCGCATGGACCTTGATGGAGGAGCGCGGCGCCGCGTTCGAAGTAGAGCCGCGAGTCGGCCCAGCTCGACTGCGCGAGCTCGACCGCGAAGGCGATGAAGGGGAGGCGGTCGTCGTCGTCGAGGCGGGTCATGACGACGGGCGCCTGGGCGAGGCAGGCGGAGGAGAGCTCGTAGCTATGGCGCGCGAGCTCGTCGATGAACAGGACGAGGCGGCTGACCTGCTGGAGGCGGAGCACCGGGAACAGCTGGGGGCCGATGTCGTAGAACTGGGAGGCGAGCGACGAGCTCTTCCAGTTGCCCTTGTAGAGGCGGCGGCCGAGGTCGGCCCACTGGCGGAGGTGGCCGGGGCCGAGCGCGGCGACGGCGGCGGGCGCGGAGCAGGAGACGAGACCGACAGCGGCGCGGACTCCGTGGCCATCTGGATGGATTCGCGGCCGAGAGGTCTCGAGCGCTCTCGAGGTCATGTTGGCGGGCATATCGGTGCCGGCCTTGAAGTACTCGACGGCGGCTTCCGGGAGCGGAGGAGTGGCCGTGGCTCGACGCCCGTCTCGGTCCACGTCTGCAGCTGGCTCGGCGAGGCGCTGGGCAGGGCGCGAAGGCCGGCCTCGGAAGTTCTGATACAGGGGCGCGGGGAAGCCCGAGAGGCGCTCTGGTTTCGTGCGAGAAGGTCACCAACGACGGTCATGGTCGCTCCGCGAGGATGCTGAGTGCTGGTGCTGAGCTCCGCGAGTGCTGAGTGCTGAGTGCTAAGTGCTGAGTGGCTTCACGGCGGCGCGCGTCCGTCAGGGGCGATTGCGGGCAACCGCCGCGCGCAGGCCGCCGATCACGCGGGCTAATTCCTCGGCGCTCGCCATGAGGGCGTCGAATTCGGGCCGGGGCAGATGGCCGGCGTCCAGTGCCACATAGAAGTGGGAGCGCAACTCCGCGCACGAGGCTTTGGCCACCGAGAGGAATTGATGGAACTCCGTGGAGCGGTTCCGTTCGAACCCCTCGGCGATGTTGGCCATGATGCTGACCGCTGAGCGCCGCACCTGGGAGACCAGGGCGGGGTCGCGCGAGAAGGTGCCTTGCCTGGTGGCCTCGTACACATCGCGGGTCAGGGAACGAGCCTTTTGCCATGCGATGATGTCCTCGAATCTCTCAATCCTGTCCACGGGCGGGCTCCTGGCTGAGGCCGCCGCTCAGCACTCAGCACTCAGCACTCAGCACTCATTCGAAGATACTCGTCACCACCTCTTCGATGCTGCGTTGCACTTCCTGGTCGTCTGTGAGGGACCAGGTGACGCCGACCTGGCAGGCGCGCCGGGGCGGGATGCCGTTGTGGATGAGGCGCGCGGCGTAGATGAGGAGACGGGTGGAGACGCCTTCGCTGAGCCCGTGTTCGCGCAGGTTGCGGACCTTTTCGCCCAGCTTGGCGAGGTCGGTCGCGGTCTGCTTATCGACGCCCGATTCGTGGGCGATGATCTCCGCTTCCTGGTCCTTGGGCGGGTAGTCGAACTCGATGGAGATGAAGCGCTGGCGCGTCGAGTGCTTCAGGTCCTTGAGGGCGCTCTGGTAGCCCGGGTTGTAGGAGATGACGAGGAGGAAGCCGTCGGCGGACTCGATCACCTGGCCGAGCTTCTCGACGGGGAGGAGGCGGCGGTAGTCGGTGAGGGGATGGATGAGGACGGTGGTGTCCTTGCGGGCTTCGACCACTTCGTCGAGGTAGCAGATGGCGCCGACCTTCACCGCGCGGGTGAGGGGGCCATCGACCCACTTCGTGCCGTCGGTATCGAGCAGGTAGCGGCCCACGAGGTCGCTGGCGGTGAGGTCTTCGTGGCAGGCGACGGTGATGAGGGGCTTGCGCTGTTCGCCGCGGGTGTGACCGAGGCGCCACGCCATGTGCTCGACGAAGCGGGTCTTGCCGGCACCGGTGGGGCCCTTCAAGAGGACGGGGATGCGCTGGGCGTAGGCGGTTTCGAAGAGTTCGATCTCATCGCCGATGGGGAGATAGTACGGCTCGGCTTCGAGGTTGTACTCCTCGACCTGGTGGATGAGCGCGCCCGCCGGTGTGGAAATGACTTCAGCCACTGCTGCCTCCCCGGCTGGTATCGCCCAGCCGCCCTTCAAGTTGGTTCCATGCTTCCTGGACGCTCGCCTGCAGCGATTCCAGGGTGCCGTTGTTTTCGATGACGATGTGCGCGCGACCGGTGCGCTCGGCATTCGAAAGCTGCGAATTGATGCGCGCCCGGGCGGCGGCTTCATCGAGGCCGTTGCGGGTTTCGAGGCGCTTCACGGCGAGATCGGGTTCGACGACGACGACCCAGATCTCGTCGACGAGGTCTTCCCAGCCGGCTTCGAAGAGGACGGCGGCCTCGAGCAGGGCGATGCCGTTGCCTTCGCTGGCGAGTTCGGCGAGCTCGGCGCTGGCGAGGTGGCGGATGCCGGGCCAGACGATGTCCGTGAGCTTCTTCAGTTCCTCGGGCTTGCCGAAGACCTTGCCGCCGAGGACGCGACGGTCGATGGTGCCATCGGCGGCGACGAGGTCATCGCCGAAGGTGGCGACGACGGCCTTGAAGGTGTCGGTGCCGGGGTCATAGGTGCGATGGCCGAGGATGTCGGCATCGATGACCGGCACGCCACGCTCTTTGAAGAAGTTGGTCACGGTGGACTTCCCGCTGGCAATGCCGCCAGTGAGGCCGATGACGTGCACGGGCTGCTCCGGAGTTGGCTTCGTTTTGTGGACAGTTAAGGATAGGCCCGCCGGGGGCGGGCGGCAAACGCGACGGGCCTACCCGGGCCGCCAGGTAACGACGCCGAGGGGCGCGGCATGCCAGCCGATGGAGAGGCGGCCGGAGTCGTCGCTCGTGGCGATGCGGTCGATGAGATCCTGGAGCAGGCGGTCCTTTTCGCCGCCAGGGGCGATGAAGAGCTGCTGGCGCATGCCGGTGAGGAGCTGGTCGCGGGCGCCGTAGGTGGGGGCGGGGCGTTCGAACAGGCGGACGTCGCAGATGCGGCCGCGCGCAAGCTGGAGCACGAGGAACTCGGGCAGCGCGGGAAGCAGCTCGCGCGATTCGCCGTGGACGCCGGGCCAGAAGAGGCTCGCGGGCGTCGCGGGGGCTTCGGCGAGGAGGACGGCGACACAGAGGCGGCGCGCGGACATCTCCATGCGTTCGAGGAAGGGACCAAGGTCCTCGATGTCGTAGCCGACGTGGGAGATGAAGGCGACATCGGCCTGGATGTTGAGCTCCGGGTTCGGCCAGGTGCTGTCGTGGATGGTGACGTTGGTGATGCCTTCCTCGGCCATGGCCTGGCGGAGGACGGCGCGCATGCCGGCGGAGGGCTCGACGGCGATGAGCTCGCGCGCTTCCAAGGCGAGAGCCAGCGCGTAGCGCCCACCGCCGGCGCCGATGTCGAGCCAGGTCTCCCCGGGCTGGACGAGCGTGCGGAGGTGGTTGAGCACGGGCTCGTCGGTACGGCGGGGGTCGGCGCGGAAGCTGGCGGCGACGGGGGCGTAGAAGTCGTTGCCGGGCGTGGGTTCGCGAAGGCGCTCGGCCTGGTCGCGGTTCGCGCGCACGCGGGCCGCCCACGCGGCGAGGGCGGCTTCGGAGCCGGGGGAGAGAGCGTCAGGGAGGGAGGGCATGGGCGCAGTATGCGCCGCGTGCCTCAGTCGAGCATCGCCACCGCTTCGATTTCGACCACCCAGCGCGGGTCGGCGAGGCCGGCGACGACGAGGAAGGTGCTGGCGGGCATCTGGCCGGGCGGGAACGCGTGGGAGCGGGCCGCGCCGATGGCGGGGCGATGGGCCAGGTCGGTGGTGAAGATGGTGAGCTTGACGATGTCGGCCATCGTCCCGCCGGCCGCTTCGACCACGTGGCGGATGCCATCGAAGGCGGCCTGGGCCTGCGCCGCGGCGTCGCCGATGCCCGTGGGGTTGCCCTCGGCGTCCATCGCGACCTGGCCGGAGATGAACAACGGCGTGCCGCCCTTGCGGACGGCGTGGGAGTAGAAGGGCGAGTTGAACATCCCGTGGGGCCGGATGATTTCGCGAGCCATGGGCAAAGCCTCCCTCAAGGCAGTCGAGCGGCGGTCAGCTGTAGCGTTCCTCGCGCCAGGGGTCGCCGTAGATGTGGTAGCCGTAGGTCTCCCAGAAGCCGGGCCGGTCGCTGGAGAGGAATTGGAGGCCGCCGACCCATTTGGCGCTCTTCCAGAAGTAGAGGTGGGGGACGACGAGGCGCAGCGGCCAGCCGTGGTCCTTCGTCAGCGGTTCGCCGTTGTGGGTGTGGGCGAAGAGCACGTCGTCGCGGAGGAGGTCGACGAGGGGGACGTTCGTGGTGTAGCCGCCATAGCTGTGGACCATCACGAAGCGGCCTTCGGGCTTCACCTTAAGGCGTTCGAAGAGCGCCTTGAAGGGGATGCCGCGCCACTCGTTGTCGTACTTGCTCCAGGTGGTGACGCAGTGGATGTCGCTCACGTCGGCGGATTGGCCGATTGCGTTGAACTCGTCCCAGGTGAATTCGAGCTCCTCCTCGACCAGGCCCCAGACCTTGAAGCGCCATTTGTCGAGGTCGATGCGGGGGACGCTGCCGTAGTGAAGGACGGGCCAGCCGGTGGTGAGGTGCTGGCCGGGAGGGAGCCGGAGCTTGCCATCGGGGCGCAGCTCGGTGGCCGTCGAAGTCGCCATGGCGGGGATCTCCTGGGGAATCTCGGGGGTACGGGAAAAGCGTAGCCGCTGGCGGGTGCGGTTGCGAGCGAGGGCGCGCGCCCCCCGGGGAAGCGATGTCGCGGTCACCGGGCTATTCCCCGCGCGTAACCGTGCCCCGGGCCGCTTTATTCGTGATGTCCACCGGATTGCTCATTCAGGTGTCCTTTCCGGGGGCGAATTCGAATCCGGGGGCGGCGGTTCGTGTTCACCGGCGTCTTCGCGGCTGCAACCGGGCGGCCACCCTCGCTCCACGGGCAGTCAACGCCACCACCGCATCGTTACTTCTGTCACGGGATGTACCCCGAACGGAGACGAAAGTGACCACGACGCCCAACACCACGATTCAGACGACGAACAGCGCCGCCGAGCCGTGGTCGCTGTCCGCCGGGGGGACGCTGCAGGAACTGCTCGCGGATCACCTCGTACCGATGCCTCTCTGGAAGCGCGCGATCGACATCATGGGCGCGCTGGCGGGCATCATCATCACCCTCCCGCTGCTGCTCGCGGTCGCGATCGCGGTGGCCGTCGAATCGCCGGGCGGGCCGCTGTTCCGCCAGGTGCGCATCGGCAAGAACGGGAAGGCGTTCAACTGCTACAAGTTCCGGACGATGGTGAAGGACGCCGATGCGATGAAGGATTCGCTGATGGCGCAGAACGAGGCGAACGGGCACATCTTCAAGATGAAGAACGACCCGCGCCGGACGCGCCTGGGCGTGTTCCTTCGCAAGACGAGCCTGGACGAGCTGCCGCAGCTGTGGAACGTGCTGAAGGGCGATATGAGCCTGGTCGGCCCGCGGCCGCCGGTGCCGAGCGAGGTGGCGATGTACACGCCGGCGCACCTCCGCCGCCTGACGGTGGTGCCGGGCATCACCGGCCTCTGGCAGGTGACGCTGCGCGGCCATCACGACTTCGCCGACATGGTGATGCTCGACACGCAGTACGCGGAGAACCTGAGCTTCGCACTCGATATCAAGATCCTGGTGCGCACGGTGACGACGGTCCTCACCGGCAGCGGCTCCTGCTGAGGGCTGCGGCCCGCACCGTTACCAACCGTAAATCAGGGTAGGCCCGGACCGGGGACGCGATGCGCGTCCCCGTCGCCGTGCGATTCCCCGGGCGTGGCAGGCACGGAGGCGACGTGATTCCACGGAAGTTCGCAGAGATCGCGTTCCGGCGGTGGTGGGTGTTGCTCATCCCGACGGTGCTGGCGCCCGCGGCCATCCTGATGTTCCAACCGCGCAAGGTGGAGTACGCATCGGTGGCGACGGCGTGGGTTTCGCGCATCGAAGGCGTGGACACGGCGGGCACTTTCGGACAGCCGACGGACAACCAGACGACCCCGGCAAGCGCGCAGGTGCAGGTGCTCGGCGACCTCTTGCAGACGGCGGCGTTCCGGGACGAGGTGGCGTTGAGCGCGGGCCTCGTCATCGAAGGCGCTGACCAGCGGGCGCGCGAGCAGGCGGGCGAGCTCATCGTGAAGCGGGTGCAGGTGTTCGAAGTCGGGCCGAACCTGATGGGCGTGCGCGTAGTGGCGCCATCGGCGGAAGGCGCGCAGGCGCTCGGCGCGGCCGTGATTACGCGATTCCAGGCACGCGCCCTGGCCGAAGGCGCGCGGGAAGCGCAAACGGTGGTGGGCTACTTCGAAAAGCAGCTCGCGCTGGGGCAGGACGACCTGGCGAAGGCGCAGGCGGAAGCGGCGGCCTACATCAAGGCGCACCCCACGGCGGCGGACAAGACGAAGGTCGACGTGGACTACCAGTCGCTGCAGGGGAAGGTGGATTCGCAGACGAAGGTGGTCGACCGGCTGCTGGAGAACCTGCAGGACGCGCGCCTGAACGCGGCATCGGCATCGAACACGGCATCGGCGACATTCAACGTGCAGGACCAGCCATCGTTGCCGCTGCTGCCGATCGCGGCTTCGCGGACGGAGAAGTACGGGTATCCGCTGGCGGGGCTCGTGCTGGGTTTCAGCATCGCGGCGGCGTACCTCTATGCGGCCTACCGGCTGGACCACACGATTCGCTCGCGTGAGGACGTGGCCGGGCTGCCGGTGACGTTCCTCGGCGCGGTGCCGGAGCTGAAGCCGCGGCGCCAGCTGCTCGTCATCGGACGGCGCGGCGGGCGCAACTTCGCACGGAGGGTGGCGGTCTCGATCCCGCCCGCGCCCGGCTCGGCCGAGGGGGAAGCGGCATGATTCGAGACCGGTTCCAGCGCGAACGCGAGGATCTGCTTGAGGCTATTCGCGAGATCCAACTCCTTTCGGGGCTGACCGAGCTGCGGTGGAGCGAGCCCCATGTGAGCCACGAGCCGCTTTCGCTGGCTGCGAAGGGCCCGGGGTTCCGGGGATTCAAGGCGATGCGCGGTTCGGGGCAGCCGCGGGTGCTGCCTCAACGTGACCCTTCGACGCCGCGCTCGGTCGCCATCGGGGTGACGAGCCCCGGGTTCGGCGACGGCAAAACGACGGTGGCAATCGCGCTGGCCAGCTGCCTCGCCCAGGACTTCGCGGCGCAGGTCACGCTCGTCGATGCGGACTTTCATACGGCCTCGGTCAGCCGCGAGTACGGGCTCGAAGGGCGCAAGGGGCTGGCGGACGTGCTCGACGGGGACGTTTCGCTGCCGGCGGTGACGCACCGTTTCCTGCGGGCGCCGCTGAGCGTGGTCACGGCGGGGACGGCGGCTTCGAGCCCGGCACGCATCGCGCGCAGCGAGCGGCTGGTGGAGCTCATCGACGCGATGAAGGCGACGAGCGGCTTCGTGGTGATGGACCTGCCGGCGACGCTGAAGTCGATGACGGCGCCGGTCCTGGCGCAGCGCTGCGACGGTGTGCTCATCGTGGTGCGCGATGGGAAGACGACGCGCCGGGAGCTGGAGCGCACGCTCGAGCTGTACAAGGACGCGAACGTGCTCGGGGTGGTGCTGAACCGGAGGACGTCGCGCATCCCGGGCTGGGCCGAGCGGCTGTTCGAACTCGCGAGCTGAAGGAGGCGCCATGATCGCCATCGCCATCTTCGCCGCCGCCGGCACCGCGCTCGCGTTTCGGCCCGTGCGGCGGATGTTCCCTTCGGAGTCGCTGGCCGCGTTCGTGATCACGGGCGTGGCGATGCTCGGGCTGTTGGCCGCGGGCCGCGCGGGGTAGGCGCATGAGCGCGATGGCCGCGAGCCGCCGCCGCCTGATCGGCGTCCCGTGGACGCTGCTGGCCGCGGCGTGCTGCGCGATGGCCGCGCTCGCCGCGGCGGCCGGCGTGATCGTGCTCGGGCCGGCGGCGGCGCTCGTGCCGTTCGTGGCGGCCGCGCTGTTCTTCATCGCGACGCGGCCACGGATGAGTGCGTGCGTGCTGTTCGCCGCCGGGATCGCGCTCGATTCGCGTGCGACGGACGTCACGAAGCCGCTGGCGCTGGGGCTGTGGGCGTTCCCGCGCGGTGTCCAGGACGCGCTCCCCCTGACGGTGAACCCGTTCGAGGTGCTGCTGGCGCTGGTGACCGCTTCCGTGATGGCCCGCCCGGCTGCGCGGCCTTCCGGGGGATTGCCGGGCCTGGTCCGGCTGGTGCCCTTCGTGATGCTGGCCGGGATGGTCTACGGGCTCGGGCGGGGCGGCCCCGGGAACCTCGTCTACCACGAAACGCGGGGCCTGATTTTCGGCGCGATGGCGTTCGTGGTGACGTGGCGGCTGCAGCCGTCCTCGCGCGAAGTGGCGGGAGTCGCCATCGCGGGGACGTCGGCGCTCGGGCTGCTGACGATCTTCCGCTACGTCTCGACGCTCTCGGGGGGGCGTTCCGGGATACCCGTGGAGTTCTGGTTCGAACACGAGACGGGGCTGCTGCTGAGCGTTGGCGGCGTCCTGGGGATGGGGCTCGCCATCCGGCTGCCGCGGGACCGGGACCGGGTCCTGGCATTCCTGTACGTCGTGCTCATGGCCTCGGCGATCCTGGTGACGGGGAGGCGCAGCGCCATCCTCGTCATCCTCGTGGGCGTGATGGTGATGGCCTGGATGCTGCTCCCAAAGCGCACGCTGCTGCTGACGGCCATCGGCGTGCCGCTGCTCTTCGTGAGCGCGGTGTACCTGGCAATCTACTGGGACGGCCACAGCGGGCCGCTCGCCGAACCGGCCCGCGCGGTGCGTTCGCAATTCCAGCCGGACGCGCGCGACGAGAGTTCGGACCTGTACCGCGAACACGAGCGGGAGAACCTGCAACGCACGCTCGCGAAGAGCCCGGTGTTCGGAATTGGCTTCGGCCTGCCGTATACCCGGTACGTGGACCTTCCCGTTCTCGGCTTCTGGCCGCTGCAGTTCTATACGCCGCACCAGAACATCCTCTGGCTCTGGCTGAAGATGGGTATCGCCGGCATCGCGGTGTTCGCGGGGATGTGGGTGCTGGCGTTCTCGCGCTGCGTGCGCGGTGCGCGGGCGGTCGCGCGCAAGGCGCCCATCCCGGCGATGCCGATCGTGCTTGGCTCGGTGCTGGTGATGTACCTGGCCTACGCGCGCGTGGACATCGCCTTCGCGGGCGTGCGCAGCAGCGGGCCGCTGGCGGTCGCGCTGGCACTGGCATTCATGCTGCCCGCCGAGCCGGGGCGCCGGGAGGCCGGCGATGCCTGAGCCGCGCGCCGTCGATGTCATCGTGCCCACGCACAACCGGCCGGCGCGGCTGGAGCGCACGCTGCGGTCGCTGGCGGGCCAGGCGTTCGCGGACTTCGCCGTGATCGTGGTGGATGACGCGAGCGACCCGGCGGTCACGGCCCCGGCGGAGCTTTCGAACGGCGTGCCCGTGCGCGTGCTGCGAACCACTCCCGCGGCGGGCGCGGTGAGCGCGGGGCCCGGCGCCGCGAGGAACCTGGGGCTGCGCGCGGCGACGGCGCCGCTGGTGGCCTTCATCGATGACGACGTGGATGCCGCGCCGGACTGGCTCGAGCGGCTGGTCGCGGCGGGACGGGAGCCCGGGACGGCGGTCTTCGGGCCGCTGCTCGCGCCCGCGGGCTGGCGGCCGACGGCGTGGAACGCGTGGGAGGCGCGCACGCTCGCGGTGGAGTACCGGCGGATGCGCGACGGGAAATACCAGGCCGGTTGGCGGCAGTACTTCACCGGGAACGCACTCGCGCACCGCGATGACCTCATCGCCGCGGGCGGCTTCGATGAGACGTTCACGCGGGCCGAGGACATCGAGCTCGGCATCCGGCTGGCCAAACGGGGCGTGCGCTTCGTCTTCGAGCCGGGCGCTCGGGGCTGGCACGATTCGCGGCGGACGCTGGCGAGCTGGTTCCGCATCCCGCGGGAGTACGCACGGTTCGATGCGGAGATCGCGCGGAAGCACCCGGAGCTGGACTGGCTCGCGGTGATTGACGTGGAACTAAAGCGGCGAAGCATCGTGCTGCGCGGCCTGCGGCGGGCCTTGCCCATCCCGGTGGCGCAACGGGCGGTGGCACGGCTGGCGGCGCGCACGGCCCAGGCGCTCTTCGCGATCGGCTTCCGGGAAGTGGCGATGCACGGTCTGAGCCTGGCGTACGACCTTGAGTACCAGGCGGCGTTCGCAGCGCTCGCGAAACCACCGTCCGCTCCCGGCCCGAACCAACCGCGCGCGGCGGCCGCCGGAGGCCCGGAATGAGCGAACGCAGCGGCACCTGTCTGGTGTCGATCAGCTACACCCGCGCGGGGACGGAGGAGGTCCTGCTGGATCTTGCCCGCTGCCTCGCGCGCGATGGGGAGCGCGTTTCGGCCGTCGTGCCCGGGGAGCGAGCGCTCGATGGGCTGACCGGTGACCTGGTGGCCGCCGGGGTGACCGTCATCCGCGCCGGGCGCTTCTTCGGGGAGAACGTGAGCCTGGAGCGGAACATCCGCGAGCTGCGGAGGGCGTTCGCGACGCTGCGGCCGGCGGTGGTCCACGTACACACACCGTGGGTTGGCATCGGCAAGGAAGCGGTGGTCGCGGCCTGGCTGGCGGGCGTGCCATTCCGGCTGCGAACCGAGCAGAACCCGGTGCCGAACCCGCTGCGGCTCCGGCAGAGGCTGTCGCTGAAGCTGTCGGACCGGCTGGTGCAGGGGATCTCGTTCGTCTCGAGCGGCAACCGGGAGAGCCACCTGCGGAACGCCGGGCGCCCGCGGCGAAAGTGCATGGTCGTGCCCAACGCGGTGCGTCCCGCGCCCGAGCCCCGTGACCGCGCGGCCGTTCGCGCCGAACTGGGACTGCCGATGGACGCGATCGTGGCGGTGATGGTGGGGCGCCTGGAGCGGCGCAAAGGCCCGCTGGACTTCGTACGAGCCGCGGCCGTCGCGGCGAAGGGAGCGCCGGGCATGCACTTCGCAATCGCGGGTGATGGCGACATGCGTGTGGACGTCCAGGCGGCGATCGCGGCGGCCGGGCTTGAGGACCGCGTCCACCTCGTCGGCCACCGGCCCAACATCCGGGCGCTCCTGCCGGCGTTCGACATCTTCGTGCAGCCGAGCCACTACGAGGGCCTTTCGGTGGCGATGCTGGAGGCGCTGGCGGCGGGCCTGCCCATGGCGACCACCGATGTCGATGGCGTGGCCGAAGTCGCGCCGGGTGGCGAGGGCGCGCTCATCGTCCCCATCGGCGATACCGACGCGCTGGGCGAGGCCGTGGCCCGGCTCGCGAACGATGCGGAGCTGCGGCGCACGCTCGCGGGGACCACCCCGCGGCGTATCGCCACGGAGTTCACAGTCGAGGCCACGTACCGCCGCTACCGGCGGTTCTACGCGCTCGCCACGGCGAAGGGCGGGACCACGGACCCGGGGAAGAGGGAGTTGGCGCGATGACGGAGCCACGACTGGCACTCTGCCTCGAACAGACGCTCGGACATCGCGCGCACGGGCGGAACATCGAGGAAGCGATCGCCGCGGATGGCATCGACGCCGATGTCGTGCATGTCGACTACCCCGAGCATGCGCGCGTGCGGATGCCGTGGGCGTTGCGCGGCTCGGCCATCGCGCGCAAGAAGCTGCGCGAGCGCGAGCGCGCGGACGTGACCCTCTTCCACACGCAGACCGTGAGCCTGTTCGCGCCCCAGGCCGTGCGCGGGGGCAAGTACATCGTGAGCATCGATGCGACGCCGCTGCAGGTCGATGCGATGGGCCGCTGGTACCAGCACGGGGAGCATCACGCCGCCCTCGAACGCGGGAAGGCGCTCTGGTACCGGTCCGTGTTCGCGAAGGCAGCGGGGGTCGTGGCGTGGTCGGAGTGGGCGGCGGCGTCGCTGGCCGAGGATTACGGCGTGGACCGCGCGCGCATGCTGGTGGCCCACCCGGGCGCCGGGCCGGCGTTTTTCGCCATCGAACGGGCGCCGTCGGCGATGCCGCGCATCCTCTTCGTCGGCGGTGACTTCGAACGAAAGGGCGGGCCGGACCTGCTGCGGGCCTTCGAAGGGCTGCGCGGGAAGGCCGAGCTGGTGCTGGTCACCGGGCACCCCCTCGAAGCCGCGGACGGCGTGCGCATCGAGTCCGGCGTGACCCCGGGGAGCGAGCGGCTGCACCGCGCGTTCGCCGAAGCGGACATCTTCTGCCTGCCGACCTATGGCGACTGCACCTCCGTGGCGATCGGCGAGGCGCTGGCGGCGGGCCTCCCGGTGGTTACGACGACGGTGGGATCGAACGCCGAGACGGTGCGCGACGGCGAGACCGGCTTCCTCATTCCACCCGGCGACCCGGCAGCACTGGCGAGCGCGCTGGAACGGCTGGTGGCCGATCCCGGGCTGCGGCGGCGCATGGGCGCGGCGGCACGTGCGGACGCGCGCGAGCGGATGGACGCGGCGGCGAACGCGAGGCGGATCATCGAGTTCATGGAGGCGGCGGCATGAGCATCCGGCTGGCGGTAAGCGCGACGGAGGCCGAGACCGCGCGCCTGACGGCGAACGGCCCGCGACGGGACTTCCTCGAGCTGGCCGCGGCCACGGGCGGAGAGCTGCGCTACCGGGGAGAGGCGCCTCGCCGCAAGGGCATCCTGGGGAAGCTGCTTGGGCCGCATCTACGGCAGGCCTGGGCCCTCGCCGGGGAGACGCAACGCGGAGACGTGCTCTTCGCCGACGGCGAACACGTGGGGTTGCCCCTGCTCGTGGCGCTGGCGCTGCGGCACAAGCGGCCCGCGCGGGTGGTGATGATCGGACACCTGGTGAGCCGGCGGTGGAAGCTGCCGCTGTTCGCGCTCGCCACAAGGTTGGGGACCACGGGCACCGTATTGCTGCACAGCGTGGAGCAGGACCGGCGGCTGCGGCGTTGGCTCGGGGCGAATTGGGGCATCGCGCTGGTGCCATACCAGGCGGACACAGCGTTCTGGACACCCGGGGAGGCACCTGCCGCGGAAGGGGCACAGCCGCTGATCCTCGCGGTGGGTTCGGAGAACCGCGACTACGAGACGCTGGTGCGCGCGGTCGAAGGGCTCGACGCGCGGGTGCTGGTCGCGGCCGGGAGCCACTGGGCGCGCGAGCTCGCGACCGCGGCGGCGCTCCCGGCGAACGTGGAGCACCTTTCGCGGCCGGTCGATTTCGCGGGCCTGCGAGAGCTGTACCGACAGGCGGCGTGCGTGGTCGTGCCGTTGCATGACGTGGCCAACCAGTCGGGCGTGACGGTGATGCTCGAGGCGATGGCCTGCGGCGTTCCCGTCGTGGTGACCGCGACGCGCGGCCAGCGCGAAGTCACGCGCGGACCACTCGTGCGGGCCGCCGGTGCGTGGGACGCGGCGGCGACGGCCGACCGCGGCCCCGGGGTGCTCATTCCGGAGGCGGCGGACTGCGGCGAGAGCGGGCTGTATGTGCTCCCGGGCGACGTTCGCGGGTTGCGGCGCGCGCTCGAAGCCGTGCTGGGCGATGCGGACCTGCGTGGACGGCTTGGCGCCGAAGGCCGGAGGACGGTGGCACGCTGGTTCACGACCGAGCGGTACGTGGCGAATCTCGCGGAGTTGCTGACGCTCGCACCCGGTGAGCGGGCCGGCGGCGCGCGCTCCGAGGCGGCCTGATGAATCCCGTGCTGGCCGCGGGGACGGTGGCGACGGCCGTGGTCCTCACGCACGGCGTGCCGTGGAGCGTGTTCGCGGCGGTGGCCCTTCCGCGTCCGCGGGCGTTGCGGCCGGCCGGGCGGCACTGGCGGCTCGCCGTCATCGTGCCCGCGCACAACGAAGAGGCGATGCTCGGCACGACGCTGGACAGCCTGCTCGCGGCGGCGGGGGAGCCCGCTGCCGAGATCGTGGTCGTGGCGGACAACTGCACGGACCGAACGGCCGCGGTGGCGCGCTCGCGCGGCGTGACAGTCCTGGAACGAACGGACCCGGTGCTGCGCGGGAAGAGCCACGCGCTCTCGTTCGCGCTGGCGCACCTGGCGGCCCGTCCCGAACCGCCGGAAGCGGTCTGCTTCGTGGACGCGGACACGGTGGTGAGCGAGACGTTCTTCGCGGCGATCGCGGCGCGGCTCGACGCCGGGGCGGAGGCCGTCCAGGTGCACTACGAGGCGGCGGCGGGGGATTCGCCACTGAGCCAGCTGCGGCGCCTCGCGTTCCTGCTGGTGCACCGGGCACGGCCCCTGGGCATGGCCCGGCTCGGGCTCGGGACTGGCCTGAAGGGCAATGGCATGGCGCTGCGCTGGGCGCTCGTGCGCGAAGGCTTCGCCGGAAGCGGCATCACCGAGGACGCGGCGATGACGCTGGCGCTCGCGCGGCGTGGCGTGGCCGTGGCCTTCGAGCCGCGGGCGTGGGTGCGCGGCCACATGGCCGGGAGCTACGCGAACGCGCGCGTGCAGGATGAACGCTGGGAAGGCGGCCGCTTCGGGCTGATGCGCGGCGCGCTGGCGGCGGCGGTGGATTCGCTGCGGCGCGGGCACCCGGGCACGGCGGCCGCCGCGCTCGATGTGGCCTCGCTGCCGCTCACGCTGCTGGGCGTGCTGGCCGTGACCGGGTCGGTGCTCGTCCTCGTGGGAGGCGGGCCGTGGCGGTTCGCGATAGCCGGCCCGGCGAGCCTGGCGTCGTACGGCGTCCTGGGGCTGGCCGGCGCGCGAGTCTCACCGCGCGAGTTGGGGGCGCTCCTGGAGGTGCCGCGGTTCGTCGCGCACAAGCTGCGAACGTACGCGGCGCTTGCTGCCCGGCGCGGACCGGCCGGCTGGGAGCGCACGTCCCGGCGATAGCGGAGGCTACGCGGCGTGCTCTGCTTTCGCGCGGGCGGTGCGAAGGCGCTGGAGGCTGCGCTCGCGGCCGAGCAGCTCGAGCGAATCGAAGAGCGGCAGGCCGGTGGGCTTCCCCTCGGCGGCGACGTAGAGCACCGAGACGAACTTCCGCAGCTTCTGGCCGAGGGTGGCTTCCATGCCCCGGATGGCGGCTTCGATCGCGTCCTTCGCCCAGCCATCGCCGTCGAGGGCATCGAGCGCCGCGAGGGCAGCATCGAGGACCGGGAGGGCGCCACTCACAGGGCCACCGAGCTTCTCCACGAGGGCGGCGGGTTCGTATTCGGGGGCTTCGAAACCGAAGAGGAAGGCGGCCTGGGGACCAATCTCGTCGAGGCGGGCGACGCGCTCTTGGAGCAGCGGCGCGGCCTTCGCCAGCATCGCCGGATCGAGCGGCCGCGCGACGTCATCGGGCGCGGTGCGTTCGGCCCAGCGGGTGACGGTGCTCACCCAGGCGTGGGGGGCGATCTGGCGGATGTAGTGGCCGTTGAGGAAGTTCAGGCGGTCGATATCGAACACGGCCGGGTTCGGCACCACGCGTTCGAGTGAGAAGTTCCGGGTGAGATCATCGACGCCGACGATGCTGGTGGTGGCATCGAGCGACCAGCCGAGGAGGGCGAGGAAGTTGATCATCGCCTCAGGGAGGTAGCCGTTCTTGCGGTAATCGAGGAGCGCGGTATCGCCCGTGCGCTTGCTGAGCTTCTTGTGGTCGGGGCCCATGATCAGCGGCAGGTGGGCGAACTTCGTGGGCTCGAGGCCGAGCGCTTCGTACAGCTGGAGGTGCTTGGGCGCGCTCGAAATCCACTCTTCGCCGCGGATGGCATGGGTGATCTGCATCGCCGTGTCATCGACGATGAGGGCGAGGTGGTACGTGGGATAGCCATCGGACTTGAGCGCGACGAAGTCGTCCTGGAGGGCGTTTTCGAAGGTGACCCGGCCGCGGATGAGGTCGTCGAGCACGGTGACGCCTTCGCGGCGCATCTTGAAACGGATGGTATGCGGCTCGCTCGCGGCACGTTCGGCCGAGACGGCGTGCGGGATTTCGCGGCAGTGGCCGTCGTAGCCCGGGGGCTGCTTCGCCGCGGCCTGGGCGGCACGCATCTGGTCGAGCCGCTCGGCCGTGCAGAAGCAGCGATAGGCGCGGCCACGGGAGATGAGGTCATCGGCGGCCTGGCGATAGAGCGGGAGCCGCTCGGACTGGGTGTAGGGAGCGTGGGGGCCGCCGACGTCGGGGCCTTCGTCCCATTCGATCCCGAGCCAGCGAAGGCTTTCGAAGATCGCCTCCACGGAGCCGGGGACGAGCCGGTTGCGGTCGGTGTCCTCGATGCGGAGGAGGAACTTGCCGCCGGTGGCGCGGGCGAGGGCCCAGGCGAAGAGCGCCGTGCGGATGTTGCCGACGTGCGGGTCGCCGGTGGGGCTGGGGGCGTAACGCGTGCGGACGATTTCGCTCACGGCTGGCTCTCCGGGGCGGCTCGCGAGGGCGTCAGGCGGGCGCACTCGCGGCGCGGGTCACTTCGCAGGGCGTGGTGTAGGGCAAGGCTACGGTCTCGGCGCCCATGGTGCGAACGGCCTCGACCATGTCGGGCGGGAGTGGGGCAGTGACCGCGAGGGTGCCGCCATCGGGGTGCGGGACCGCGAGTCGCCAGGCGTGGAGGAGCTGGCGCCCGGCTCCCGGGCGGCCGTAAACGCGGTCGAAGCGCACGGGCGAGCCTACGCCATCGAGGTGGACACGAATCTGGTGGGTGCGTCCGGTTTCGGGCTTCACGAGGACGAGCGACGTCTCCTTGTCGGCAGCGAGGACTTCGTAGGCCGTGCGGGATTCGCGCCCCTTGCGGACGATGGCCATGCGGGTGCGGTCGCCGGGGTGGCGGGCGATAGGGGCATCGATGACGGCGCGTTCGCGCGGGGGGTGGCCGTCGCACACGGCGAGGTAGGTCTTTTCGGTGGCACGGGCCTCGAAGGCGGCACTGAGGGCGGCCTGCGCGCGCGGGGTCTTCGCGAGCAGGAGCACGCCCGTGGTGTCCTTGTCGAGGCGGTGGACGATGCCGGGGCGTTCGGCATCGAAACCGGAGGCATCGGCGCCGAGCCGGGCGAGCCACCACGCGGCGACGCTCGGACCTTCGTCGCCCGGGGCGCCATGGACGGCGAGGCCTGCGGGCTTGTCGATGACAGCGAGGGAACCGTCCTCGTACAGGATCGGGAGGTCGAAGGTTATGTCCGGCGCGGCGTGCTCGACGGGCGGGATGGCGAGCTCGATGCTGGCCCCCGCTTCGACCTGACGTGAGGCCTTGCGCGCGGGTTCGCCATCGACGGAGCAGTGGCCGGCGGCGATGAGGCGCTGGAGGCGCGCGCGGCTGACCTCGGGGAGGGCCGCGGCGAGCGCGGCATCGAGACGACCCGGGTGGGTGGCGGTCAGCCGGTGGGTTTCGATGGCTCGTTTTCCTGCATGAGAAGCGTCCAGAGGAGGGCGATGACGCCGACCGTGATGGCGGAATCGGCGACGTTGAAAGCGGGGAAGTTCGGGACCTTGAGGAAGTCGACGACCTCGCCTTCGCGGAGACGATCGATCAGGTTGCCGGCGGCGCCGCCGAGCATGAGGGCGAGGCCGGCGCGCATAAGGGGGTGCGCGAACCCGGGATTGAACAGGAAGACGACGATCGCGGCGGCGCCGACGATACTGGTGACGGCGAGCAACAACCCGGCGCCCTGGAGCATGCCGAAGGCGGCACCGGAGTTCGTGACGTGCACGAGCCGGAAGACACCAATATCCCAGGCCGCGGTGCCGTACTCGATCTGGTTGCGAATGACCCACTTCGTGAACTGATCGAGGGCGATGACCGCGGCGGCGATGACCAGGAACCAGGCATCGCGCGGGCGGACGGCGAAGTGGCGCGGCTCGGGCGCGGCCTGGCGTGCGGTGATGTCTTCCACCCGACCATGGTACGGAACGGGCGTGGCGGCGTCGCGCCGGCGGCGTTCAGGCGTCTTACGCGCGCAAACGCCCGCCGTCACCGGCGGGCGTTCGTGGGATGGTTAGAGAGCCCGGTTCAGGCTTCGATGAGTTCGCCGGCGGCGGCGCCTTCGGCACCGGGACGGCCCATGCAGCGGTATTCGAAGCCCGCGGCGCGCATGGCGGCCGGGTCGAGGTAGTTGCGGGTATCGACGAGGAGGGCGCGCTCCATGTGGGCGGCGATCGCGTGCCAGGGGAGCGCGCGGAACTCCGGCCAGTCGGTGGCGAGCACGACGGCATCGGCGCCGGCGGCCGCTTCGACGGCATCGAGGGCGAAGGTGGCGTGCGGAGCGAGCGCCAGCAGGCGGGCGGCCGGCACCACCGGGTCGACGACGGTGACGTGCGCGCCCTCGAGGTGGAGGAGGTTCGCGAGCTCGATCGCGGGGGAATTGCGGAGGTCGTCGGTGTTCGCCTTGAAGGCGGCGCCGAGGACGGTCACATGGCGGCCTTCGAGGTCGCCGAGGGCCTGGCGGACCTTCTGGACGGCGCGCAGGCGCTGGTCGTGGTTGATATCCATGACGGAGCGGAGAAGCTGCGGGTGGGCGCCGTGGACGGCGGCCATGTGGGCGAGCGCCTTCACATCCTTGGGGAAGCAGCTGCCGCCCCAGCCGAGGCCGGCCTTCAGGAACTGGCCGCCGATGCGCGTATCCATGCCCATGCCGCGGGCGACCTCCTCGACATCGGCGCCGAGGGTTTCGCAGATGGAGGCGATTTCGTTGATGAAGCTGATCTTGGTCGCGAGGAACGCGTTCGAGGCGTACTTGATCATCTCGGCGGTGCGGATATCGACGCGCTGGACGACCGGGTTGAGGGGCGCATAGAGGGCGGCGACGCGGTCCATGGCATCGCGGTCATCGGACCCGAGGACGACGCGGTCGGGCTCCATGAAGTCCTTGATGGCGCTGCCTTCGCGCAGGAACTCGGGGTTGGAGACGACGGCGATGGAGCGGCAGCCGGCACGTTCGGCCATCCCCGCGACGAGGTCGCCGGTGCCGATGGGGACGGTGGACTTATTGACGATGATGGAGCCGGTGCGGAGGCGCGCGGCAACGGTGCTGACGGCGTCGCGCACGGCACGGATGTCGGCGGCGCCTTCCTGGGCCTCGGGCGTGTTCACGGCGATGAAGACGATGCGGGCATCGAAGACATCCGGGTAGGTGGCCGCGAAGGTGAGGCGGCCGGCTTCGATGCCGCGCTGGAGAAGCTCTTCGAGACCGGGCTCGTGGATGGGGCTGCGGCCCTGCTGGAGGAGCGCCACGCGCGAGGGGTCGGTATCGATGCAGTGGACGGTGTGGCCGAGCTCGGCGAAGCAGGCGGCGGAAACAGCCCCCACGTACCCACACCCAATGACCGCGATGCTCGTCATCTCTCAGCTCCTGACGGGGATGCCCCGTGTCACTGGTAACGATGCGCGCGAGCCGTTGATTGGCCGTTGAGGGGCGGTGGCAGGCGGGTTATTGGCCGGTAGCAGAGGCGCGCGTGCCGCCCGTGGGCGTGCGGCTCGCGAGGGCGGCGGCTTCGGAGACTTCGACGGGGCCGTGCCGCAGCCGCCCGGAGAGCACGCGGAACGAGACGGCGGCGAAGGCGGGGATATCGTCGAGGAGGTAGCGGCGCCAGAGACGGCGAGGGTCCTGGGCGAGGCGCGCGACCCATTCGGCGCCAACGGCCTGGAGCAACGAGGGCGCGCGCCGCTTGATGCCGGCATAGAAATCGAAGGTCCCGCCGATGCCGATCCAGACGGCGCCGGGGGCGGCATCGAAGTGCTCGGCGGAGAAGCGCTCCTGGCGGGGGCAGCCGAGGGCCACGAGCACGACATCGGGCCGCGCGGCGGCGATTTGCGCGTGGTACGCGGCCACTTCGTCGTCGGACAGCGCGCGGAAGGGCGGGCAGATCTGGAGGACGAAGCGCACACCGGGGTATGCGGCTTCGAGCGCACGGGCGCCTGCGGCGGCGACTTCCGCCGTCGAGCCGTAGGAGGCGAGGCGGAGCCCTCCACGGGCGGCACCGCGCTCGCAGATTTCGGCGACAAGATCGACGCCGGTGACGCGGCGGGCGTGCGTGGCGCCGGCCAGGCGGGCCAGCCAGGCGACGGGTGCGCCATCGGCGACGACGAGGCTCGAGGTGGCGAGGTCGGCGCGGAGCACGGCATCGCGACGAGCGCGGGCGACGAAGTCGAGGTTCGCGGTCGCGACGCGGAGGCCGGCGCCGGCTTCGATGGCGTCCATGCAGAGGTAGGCGGCGTCGGCGAGGTCGCCGTTGAGGACGGCGAGCGGGCCCACGGGGACGTGGGCGGTACGGGGCGCGGGGTGCAGCACGTAGCGGCGCATGGCTCAGCTCGCCAGCTGCCGGGACTGTTCGCCGGCCATGCGCAGGGCGTAGCCGATGGACTGCTGCGACACGATTTCGAAGGGCACGCCGCCGGCATCGCGAAGCTTTTTGCGGATGTGCGAGATGTGGGTCTTGAGGAGGGCCGCGTCCGGGTCGTCGAGCGACTCCCAGCCGAAGACGAGGAGGCGGTCGATGGGGGCGATGTTGGGGTGGTGCTGGCAGAGGCAGTAGAGGAGGCGGCGCTCGAGGCGCGTCAGGGGGAGGGCTTTGCCGTTCTTGGTGGCGGCGAAGGCATCGAGGTCGACTTCGAGGTCGCCGAGGCGGATGCCGCCGGCAGCGTGGCCGGGGGCGCTACGCACGCTCGCCCAGCTTTCGAGGCGGAGGATGACTTCGTAGGGGTTGTAGGGGCTGAGGATGACGTCGTTCGCGCCGGCTTTGAGCGCCATGATCGGCGGGCGCGAGGGCGACCGTTCGGTGATGAGCACGACCGGGATCTCGGGGAACTGGTGGCGAAGCCGTTCGAGCGCCTGGATGGCGGCGTCATCGAGGTCGGCGAGGGAGACGATGGCGGCGGTGGGCTCGAAGGGGAGCCGGTCGAAGAGCCGCTGGATGCCGGGCACGCAGACGGGCTGATGGCCGCGGCGCTGGGCAACGAACATCAGGAGGTCGGCGGCGGCGGGATCGGGCTCGGCGATCGCGAGGCGCATGGCGGTCTCCGGCGGGCTAGACGGGCGTGAAGCTGTAGCCGACGCCGTGGACGGTGTGGATGGTCTCCTCGTTGCCACCGGCGTTGCGGATCTTCTGGCGGATGGAGCTCACGTGGCCCTTGAGGAGCGTCGCGTCGTTGACGTTCTTGTAGCCCCAGATCTCCTCGGACAGGAACGCGTGCGAGAGCACCTGGCCGGGGTAGCGAACGAGCTGGCAGAGCAGTTCGAATTCGAGCCGCGTGAGGTTGAGGTTGATGCCGTCGAGGTAGGCGGCCTGGTTGGTGACATCGAGTTCGAGGCCGAGGGCCTGGATACGCTGGGGAGCCTGCTTCGCCGGGCTGCCGTTGCCGGTACAGCGGCGCGATACGGCGCGCACGCGGGCGAGGAATTCGCTCGGGTGGAACGGCTTGGTGATGTAGTCGTCGCCACCGGCGTTGAATCCCGCGACCACGTCCGATGAGCGGTCGAGGGAAGACAGGAAGATGACGGGGAGCCCGGGCTGGGACTCGCGGAGCTTCTTGCAGACATCGAGCCCGGAGCCATCGGGGAGGAGGACATCGAGCACGGCGAGGCCGGGCTGCTTGCTCGAAGAGAAGCGAAGCGCGGCCGAGCCGGACCCCGTGACGACGACATCGTGGGAGTCGCGTTTCAGGGTCTGCAAGATGATCTCGGCATAGTCCTCATCGTCTTCGACAACCAGGACGAGCATGGAGGGTCCTCCCTTTGGGCCCGGAGCGATCGCCGCGGCGCCACACGGCGCGCCCGGAATGGGCGGCGCGGGCGTCCCGCTCGAACGGGTCGCGAACCTTCTCCAGAGGTATCGGCAGGGGCGGGCGCGCTCTTGACGGACGCCGGGGACGAAAAGGAGCGCGGGAACGCGTTTAACCGGGAAGCGGACGAGCCACGGCACGGAACGTCCACCGGCGCACCCTCGGGTCAACCAGCGTGCCACCCGATCTCAACGGGATTCCGCCCACCGGCGGTGATCATCGGCGGGGACAGATTGGAGGAGAGCTATGGTGATCGCCGCGAACCGGCCTTCGCCGGCAGGCATCCAACCAGGGCTGACGGCGCTCGTCGTCTACCTGCGGCCGGCGCCGCGGGGACGGTTGTTGACGACGCTGGCGGAGCTCGGGATCTTCGTGACCGAGTACCAGGGATCGACCGGAATCCGGGAGATGGCAGCGCGGATGCGAGCGGATGTGGGGGTACTGGTCGCGGGGCACGCCGAAGAGCACGGCGATGTCGCGCGGGAGTTGATGGAGCAGGTCGGGCCGAGCCTGGTGGTGTGCGTGCCATCGGGCGCGGACCCGAATGAGTACCTGGAGCTGGGCGCGATGACCGCGCTCACGGATGACGACCTGGAGGATGTGGGACGGCTGGCGGTCGTGGCGCAGCGGGCGCGGTTGCTGCGAACGGCGCCGCGGCCGCCGGGCGACGGCATCGTCTTCGGGGACATCGAGGTGCGGCTCTCACCGCCGGCGCTGCGGCGGGGGCGGGTCTCGGTGCCGCTTTCGCGCTCCGAGCGCGAGGTCGTGCGCGTGCTCGCGGCGAACCTGGGGCGGCCAGTTTCGCAGGCGGAGCTGGAACGGCATGCATGCCCGGGAGTCCCGGCGCACCCGGGATTCCTGAAGGCGGTCGTGCTGCGCGTGCGGCGGAAGGTGGAGGAGATCGGTGGGGACCCGCTGCTGCTCCGCACGGTGAGGGGCTTCGGCTACATCCTCATCGCGTAGGCGGAACGAGCGGGAGCAGGACCTCCGCGCGGAAGGTATCGCGGCGGCTGGCGGTCGAGAGTTCGGCGCCCAGCCGCTGCGCAAGCTCGTGCGCGATGTACGTGCCCATGCCGTCGCCGGCGTGGCGGCGGCGCGCGGCGATGCGGTTCGTCACGGTGACCACGAGGCTATCGCCCCGGCGGTGGATGCAGAGGCGGATGTCCTCGCCCCCTTCGCCGTGGTCGAGGGCGTTGGTGACGAGCGTGTGCACGAGGGCCTCGAACTGCTCGGCGACGCCCTCGGTCTCGCAATCGGCGGCGTCGTGGTCGATGCGCACACGGATGCGGACATCGAGGCCGCGCATGTCGCGCACGAGGTCGCGCACGACGGCGGCGGGGCGGTAGACGGCCTCGGGAGCCGCGGTGGCGCGATTCAGCTGGAAGACCTGGGATGCCGTGCGGAGCATGCGCTCGGCGGCGCGCACGATCATCTCGCAGCGGGCGCGGGTGGCTTCGTCGTGGCAGTCATCGGCGGCGGCGCGCGCGGCCATGGCGACGAGGCCCAGCGGCGAGCGGATCTCATGGTAGGCGAGCGCGACGGGGTCGATGGCGGGCGCGATCACGGCGAATCCTCGGTCGGGCCGCCGGCGGCCGGCGCCGCACACCCCAACGAGCGATGCGGCGCTGGTCTCGCGAGCGGGATCTTTCCCCCGTGATGATCGGAACGCACGAGTGGACAGCAGGCGCCGGTTCGGTAACAGACGAGGGTCAGCGGCTGGCGCGGTAAAGGCGGACGGGCTCGGGGATGCCCTTCATGAGCACGGGCCCAAGCTCTTCGAAGGCGACGGCGCGCGGCTGGCGTTCGAGGGCGGCGACGGTGTGCTCGGAGAGGACGACTTCGCCCGGGCCGGCGACATCGACGATGCGGGCGGCGACGTTCACATCGTGGCCGACGATATCGCCGCGACGGGCGGTCGGGCGGCCCCAGTGCATGCCGATGCGCACCCAGAGTGGCAGCATCGAATCGGCGGAGTGCGTTTCGAAGCGTTCCTGGAGGAGGATCGCGGTTTCGACGGCGGCGCAGGCGTCGTCGAACCAGAGGAGCAGCCCATCGCCGAGCTCCTTCACCAGGCGGGCGCCGGGGGGCATGCAGGATTGCACGATGCTCTCCTGGACGCCGAGAAGCTGAAGCGCTTCGTCATCGCCACGGATGGCGGTGAATTCGGTGAAGCCGACGATGTCCGTGAACATGACGACGCCGGCCAGCACATCGGGGGAGGCGGCCGGCGCTGGCATCAGGCGACCACCACTTCGAGCTTGCCGCTGAGGGTGGAGACGGTGACCTCGCAGTCCTGCCCGGGTGGAAGGTCGAGCCGTTGGCGGCCGCTCATCGTGCGGAAGCGGGTGCGGGGATGGACGGAATCCGGATAGCAGAGGGTGACGGCGCCGGAGATGGTGGAGGCGGAGGCATCGAACGCGCCGGAGAGGCGGGCCTCGATATTGCCGCTTACGGTCTTGAGGCGGACGGGGCCGGCCGCTTCGCCGACTTCGACGCGGCCGCTGACGGTGGAGAGTTCGGCCTTCATAGTCCGTTCGGCGGTGAGCCGGCCGCTCTTGGAGGACATGCGGCAGCCGCCTTCGCCACACTGCTTGATTTCGATGCTGCCCGAGATGCTGCGAAGGTCGGCGGCGAAGGCTTCTTCGACCTCGATGTGGCCGCTGGCGGTGGAGACGGAGACGCTGCCGGCGCGGCCACGTACCTCGACGCGGCTGGAGATGCTGCCGCAGAGGATGTCCGTGCCATCGGGGCAGCGAACCTCGACCGCGCCGCGCGCTTCGAGGACGACCTGGCCGTCATCACCGGTGGTGATCCGGGCGTCACCCTTCTCGACGATGATGTCGGGGCGTTCCTCGGCGGTGACGACGATGCGGCCGGAGCGGGAA
Source organism: Dehalococcoidia bacterium (assembly GCA_046328225.1). Lineage (GTDB taxonomy): Bacteria > Chloroflexota > Dehalococcoidia > Tepidiformales > Tepidiformaceae > Amarobacillus. The sequence goes on from JAXLWZ010000008.1 coordinate 113,653, forward strand.
TTGATGCGCAGACGGACGCGCCCGCCGCGCGGAATGGTGACCGTTGGGTCGGGCATGAAGCTCCTCGGTAGGGCGATTGTAGTGGCCGGTGGCGGGGGCGAATCTGTGTCGTGGCTCACAGAGGCAGCCGGGCAGTGGAAAGGCCGGGAAACCGCCTCGCCACGCGATCGGCACTCAGGGACGGGGCGGCGATGCCGACCATCAGAGCATGAACATGTTGAGTGCGCTCAGCCCGGCCTCCGAGCCGATCGACCCGCTGGACCCCGGCGCCACGATTCGCGCGCGCGTCGCGGTGGCGGCACAGGTGAAGGTGATGGACGTGGTGAAGCAGATGGGCCAGGACCTGGTGGCGCTGCTGGACCCGAACGTCGGGACGAACCTGAACCGGAGCGCCTGACGCGGATGCGGCTGCGGGCCGCGCGCGGTACCCTCCCCCCACCGAGATGAGTTGGCGCCGCGTGCTGGCGGCGCGTGGGGGACAGCGTGGCAATCCGTGAAATCGACGCGGCCGCCATCACCGATGCGGTCGCGAAGCTCGCCGTGGAGGCGACGCACTTCCTGCCCGAGGACGTCGAGGGCGCCATCCGTTCGGCACGCACGACGGAGCGTTCGCCGCTGGGCGTGCAGATCATCGACGAGATCCTGGAGAACGCGGAGATCGCGCGGACGCGGATGCTGCCGCTTTGCCAGGACACGGGGAGCGCGGTCGTGCACGTCGAGGTCGGGCAGGACGTGCATGTGACGGGCGGCTTCCTCATCGACGCGATCAACGAGGGCATTCGCAAGGGCTATGGCGAGGGGTTCCTTCGCAAGTCGATCGCGGCGCGGCCCTTCAGCGCGCGCACGAACACGAACGACAACACGCCGGGCATTATCCATACCGAGATCGTGCCGGGCGACCGGGTGAAGCTGCTCTTCATGCCGAAGGGCGGCGGCTGCGAGAACATGTCGCGCTACCAGAACTTCCTCCCGGGCATGGGCAAGCAGGCCGTCATCGACTTCGTCTGCGAGACGGTGGACATGTCGGGCGGCAACCCCTGCCCGCCGCTGGTCATCGGCGTGGGCATCGGCGGCACGGCCGAAAAGGCGATGACGATGGCGAAGCACTCGCTCTTCCGGAAGATCGGTTCGCGGCACGCGGACGAGGAAGTGGCGGCGCTTGAGGACGAGCTCCTGGAAGCGGTGAACGCGCTCGGCGTGGGCCCGCAGGCGGTCGGAGGATCGACGACGGCGCTGGACGTGTTCGTCGATACCTACCCGACGCACATCACGGCGCTCCCGGTGGCGGTGAACATCCAGTGCCACAGCGCGCGCACGAAGGAAGCCATCCTCTAGGGGGCGACGGGTGACGACGATTCGGCGGGCGAAGGTGGAAGAGGCGGCGGCCGTGACGGCCGTCATCAATGCCGCGTACGTCGTCGAGGCGTATTTCAAGGTGCACCCGGAGCGCACGGACCAGGCCGAAATCGCACACCGCATCGCCACGGAGCACGTGATGGTGGCGGAGGCCGGCGGGAGCATCGCCGGGGCCGTCGTGGTAAACACGACGGCGCCGGAAGGGCACTTCGGGATGCTCTCGGTCGCGCCCGCGCACCAGGGCCGGGGCATCGCGCGGGAGCTGGTGGACACGGCCGAGCGGTTGTGCCGTGAGGGCGGCTGCGCATCGGTCGCGATCGAGGTCGTGCACCTGCGCACGGAGCTGTTCCCGTTCTACGAGAAGCTGGGGTACGCGGTGTACGGCATGGCGCCGTTTCCGGTGCCGGAACAGCTTTCGCAACCGGTCCATTTCTTGCTGATGTCGAAATCGCTGGCGGCGACGCCGGCGCAAGCTGCACAGGAGGCCGCGCGATGGGCGCCAGTATCGCACTGACCACTCCCCTCACGGACGCCGTCATCGACGGGCTGAAGGTGGGCGACCATGTGACGTTCTCGGGCGTCATCTATACCGCCCGCGACGCGGCCCACAAGCGGCTGATCGAGCTGACGAAGAAGGGCGAGCCGCTGCCAATCGACCTCACCGGGCAGGTGATCTACTACGTGGGGCCGACGCCGCCGCGACCGGGCGCGGTCATCGGTTCGGCGGGCCCGACGACGGCGATGCGCCTCGACCCGTACACGGAGCCGATGCTCGAGCTCGGGCTCAAGGGGATCATTGGCAAGGGTGGGCGCGGACCGGCCGTGCGCGACGCGATCAAGAACCACCACGCGCTGTACTGCATCGCCGTGGGGGGCACGGGCGCGCTGTTGAATCGCCACATCAAGAAGGCCGAAGTGGTGGCTTTCGAGGACCTCGGCACGGAAGCGATCCGGCGGCTCGAGGTCGAAGGCTTCCCGGCGATCGTGGTGAACGACTGCCGCGGCAACGACCTCCTCGAGGAAGGCAAGCTGCAGTACCGCACGAGCGAGCGGCCGATCCCGGCGGTGAAGGCGCTCGGCGGCTGAGCCTTCGCTATTCGCTCGCCGGGGCGGCGACGAGCGACGCGTACATCAGGTCGAGGGAATCGGAGACGGCGCGAAAGAGGGTGCCCTCGGGGTAGGTGCCGAAGCTCTCGGCTTCGCCCGCCGGTATCCCGCTGAGCACTTCGAGACCCTCCTCGACGCGCGCGACCGGCCAGATGTGGAATTCGCCGTTCGCGACAGCAGCCTGCACGTCAGGCCGCAGGCACAGGTTGACGACATTCACCGCCGGGATGACCACGCCCTGCGTCCCGCTGAGGCCGCGTTCGTTGCAGAGGTCGAAGAAGCCCTCGACTTTCTCGGTGACGCCGCCGACGGCCTGGATGCGGCCGAACTGGTCGACCGAGCCCGTGACGGCGACGTCCTGGCGGATGGGCACGCCGGCGAGCGAGCAGAGGATGGCGTAGAGCTCGGCCGACGATGCGCTGTCGCCCTCGACCTCGTCGTAGCTCTGTTCGAACGTGAGGCTGGCGCTGAAGGCGAGGGGACGGCTGCGGCCGAAGGTGCCCGTGAGGTAGCCGCTGAGGACGAGCACGCCCTTGCTGTGGATGGCGCCGCTGCGTTCCACCTCGCGTTCGATGGCGACGACGCCGCGGCGGCCGATACCGACGCGGCAAGAGATGCGCAGCGGGGTGCCGAATTCGTGCGCGCCCACGGAATAGACGGCGAGGCCATTGAGCTGGCCCTCGGTCGCTCCCTCGGTCTCCACGCGGAGGGTGCCTTCGGCGATCATGCGCCGGAGGCGGTCGGGGATAAGGCCCGCGCGCACGTCGCGGCCGCGGACGGCGGCGACGACATCGGCGCCGGTCGTGATCGGGGCGCCGCGGAGGACGGCGACGTGCGCGGACTCCTGGATGAGGTCGGCGATGGCGCCGTAGCGCGTGCTGAGGCGGTCGTTCCGCTCGGCGAGGCGGGCGCCGAACTGGACGAGCTCGGCGAGGGCTTCGCGGTCGAGTGGCGGGAGCTGGCAGGTGTCGCAGGTGCGGCGGGCGAAGGCGGCGTAGGCCTCCAATTCGATCGGCCCGAGGGGGACATCGGGCTCGAACTCGGCGCGAATCTTGAACAGCTGCGGGAAGTCGGGGTCGGCCAGTTCGAGGAGCGCGATGGTGGCGGGCTCGCCGATGAGGATGACCTTGGCGTTGAAGGGGATCGCCGCCGGCGAGAGGTTCACCGAGGGGAGCGTGAAGAGGAGGTCGGAGAGGCCTTCGACGCGTAGCTCGCGCGTCTTCATCGTGCGCTTGAGCATGAGCCAGGCGCGCGGGTCGGCGGCGAGGTCCTCGACCTGGACGATGAGGTAGCCGCCATTGGCGCGGTGGAGCGCGCCGGGGCGGAGATGGGTGAAGTCGGTGGTGAGCGCGCCGAAGTGGGCCTCGTAGTCGATGCGGCCGGCGATGTTCTGGTATGTGGGATTGCGCTCTTCGATGACGGGAGCGCCGGGTTGGCCATCCTGGGTCGTGACGAAGAGGTTCACGGCGTAGCGGCGGAGGAGCTCCTCACGCTCGGCGGTGACCTGGGCGACGAGCTGCGGCGGCATCTCGCGCAGGGCGGCGGCGGAGAGCTGCTTGAACCGTTCGAGGTTGGCGAGGATGTCGGCCTCGATATCGGCGATGTGCGATTCGAGGCCATAGGCGCCGTAGCGCGCGCGAAGGTCGTCGAGCGCGTGCCCGGCGACGAAGCGGGCGACATCGCGGTCGAGGGCTTCGATGGCTTCGTGGCCGCGGGCATCGAGGGCGCGGATTTCGCGCAGGGTGGCGGCGACCTTCTCCTCGACCGACTCGCTGCGCTTCTGGAGCGTCTGGCGCAGTTCGCTGGGAAGCCCCGCGATGACCTCGGGCGCGATGGGCCGCCCGTCCTGGCCGAGGGGGAGGATGGCGAAGCCCATGGGCGTGACGTTGACGGCGAAACCCTGGAGCGCGGCGTTACGCTGCATCTCCTCGATGGCGTGGTCACGTTCCTTTTCGAGCGGTTCGAGGGTGTCGTGGCTGCGTTCCTGGTACGAATCGCTTTCGAAGGCGCGCGGGATCTCCTTGCGGCAGACGTCGGCGAGGCGGGCGAGGTCGCGCTGGAGCGCGGCGCCGGTCCCGGCGGGGAGCGAGGCAGCGCGCGGCCGGAGAGGGTCGGCGAAGTTGTAGAGGTAGATCCAGTCGGGTGCGGGGGCGCGTTTGCTGGCAAATTCCGAGACGAGGAGGCGGACGGCGGTACTGCGGCCCGAGGCGGACTCGCCCGACACGGCGATGTTATAGCCATCGGCCGCGATACCGAGCCCGAAGCGGATCGCCTCCTGCGCACGGGCCTGGCCGCTGACGCTTTCGAGCGGCGCGACGGCCGCTGTGGACTCGGGGAGAAGGCCGGCATCGAAGCGCGCGCGGAGTGCGTCCGCGGGCAGCTCCGGGATGGGTGCGGCGCTGCCGGCGTGGTCTGACTGCGGGGACATGGCACCTCCGGGACCGGGACGGGCCGCTCTCCCCTCACCGTAGGCACGCGAAGCGGCGCGGTTCAGGGTCGCGCGGCCGGTTCCGAGGGAGCCGGAGGGCCGAACTCGCGGCTGGCTTAGCCCAGGTACCCCGTGCCGCGCCGGCCGCCCTTGGGGTCGGTGAGGACGTTGATCACGGCGACGGTGTTGGCGGCGATGGCCCGTTCGATCGTGGGCCGGATGTCGGCGGGCTTCGTGACGCGGGCCGAGAAGCCGCCGACCATTTCGCCCATGCGCTCGTAGTTCACGGGGAGGAGCGCGGCAATCGGCGGGGCATCGGGGGCAAACATGCGGTCCTGGATGCTGTGCCCGGCGATGCCGCCGTTGTTCGAAATCACGAAGACGACGTTCGCGCCCACGCGGGCGGCCGTCTCGACCTCCATGGCGGCGGCGCCGAAGGCGTAATCACCGATCACGGCCACGGAGGGACGATCGGGCGTCGCGAGCTTCGCGCCGAGCGCGTAGGGCACGCCCGTACCCATGCAGCCCGTCGTGCCGGAATTGAGGAGCGAACGCGGGTTGTAGGCAGGGAGTACGGCGCGGGCGACCCCCATCGTCATCTCCGCGTCGACGCTGACGTTGACGTCGCGGGGGATGGCGTCGCGGATATCGCGGAGGAGGCGGTAGTGGTTGATCGGCTCCTCGTCGGAGGCCATCTGCTCGGCAATGGCGGCTTCGTTGCGGGTCGCATCGGCGCGCAAGGCATCGACCCAGCCGGAGGAAGCGCTCGCGAGCGGGCGGCCGGCGAGGGCGTCGGCGATGGCTTCGGTGCCGAGAGCGCAGTCGGCGACCATACCGATTTCGACGTCGGCCGCGCTCGTCATCTCCTCGGCGACGATGTCGACCTGGGCGATGCGGACATTCGCGGCGAAACGCGGGGCGCGTCCGAACTGGAAGATCCAGTTGAAACGCCCGCCGACCATGAGCACGGCATCGGCGCCGGAGAGCGCGGAGGAGCGGGCGGCGTTCATGCACAGGGGGTTGTCATCGGCGATGACCCCGCGGGCCGTCGGCGACGCGACGTAGGGGATGCCCATGTTCACCAGCCGGGTGAGAGGCTCGGTGGCATCGGCCCAGCCCGCACCCTTACCCACGAGGATGAGCGGCCGCTGCGCGCCTGCGAGCATCGCGGCGATGGCCCCGGCGGCCTTCGGGTCCGGGTGAGGGCGGGTGATGGTGGGGGAGGACTCGCGGTAGCGAATCTCGGACTCCTGCACGCGGCGGCGGACGACCTGGCCGGGGAAATCGAGATAGACGCCGCCGGGACGCCCGTTGACGGCCTTGCCGAGCGCGAGATGGACGAGCTCGGGGATGCGGTTCGTGCTATCGACCTGGGCGGTCCACTTGGCACCGGGGCGGGCGAAGGCGACCTGATCGGCCTCCTGGAAGCCGCCGAGGCCGCGCGAGGCGCCATCGACGGAGCCGCCAAGCACGACCAGGGGCATCGCGCTCTCGGTCGCGACGTGGAGGCCGGTGACGGTGTTGATCATGCCGGGGCCGGAACCGGCGATGACGACGCCGGGCTTCTTCGTGATGTACCCCCAGGCGGAGGCGGCGAAGCAGGCGGACTCTTCGTGGCGGCAGTTGACGACCTTGATGCCCGCTTCCTGCATCCCGGCCATGGCTTCGATCATCGGGCCCGCGACGACGCCGAAGGCGACATCGATGCCCGCGCGCATAAGCTGCCGGCCAACCAGCTGGCCGCCGTTCACTTCCGACATCGTTTCCTCCGCACCCGGTGTGGGGCGGCTAGATAGTACCGGCTTCCTTCATAGCGGCGATCTTGTCCCAGTCGTAGCCGAGGGCGAGCAGGACTTCCTCGGTGTGCTGGCCCAGCTCCGGGGCCGTGCGCTGCGCGCCGACCTGGTTCCGGGACATGCGAATGGGCGAATTCACGACGCGCACGGGCCCGAGGCTGGGGTGCGGAAGGGTGACGATGTACTCGTTGTCGAGCACCTGCTGTTCCTTCGAAACGGCCAGGTAGTCGTGCACGGGGCCGGACGGGACATCGGCGGCCTTGAGGCGGCGAAGGTTCTCCTCGCGGGGGCGCAGGCGGAAGGCGCGGTCGAGTTCGCCCAGGAGGTCGAGGCGGTTGACCTGGCGGTCCCGCGCCGTGAGGAAGCGGGCATCCGTGAGGAGCTCGGGGCATTCGAGCGCCTGGCAGAGGTTTGGCCACCACTTGGGGTCGAGGATGCCGATGGTGAGGTAGAGGCCGTCGGCGCTGGGGAAGTAGGTGAACACGGGGTTCAGGCGTTGCGGGCTCGGGCCCTGCCGTTCGCCGCGGAGGAAACCGGTGAGCTGCAACGCCTGGAGCGCGACCTGCGAGCCAAGCAGCGAGACATCGACGTGCTGGCCGATGCCCTGCCGTTCCTTCGCCACGACCGCGGAGCAGATGCCGAGCGCGAAGACCATCGCGCCCACCTGGTCGGCGAGGCCGGAAAGCGTGGACTGCGGGGGTTCATCGGGGCCGCCGCCCTGGTTCGACATGATGCCGCCCATGCCCTGCCCGATGATGTCGAACGAGGGGTCGAAGGCGTGCGGTCCCTTCGGGCCAAAGCCGGAGGCCGACGCGGTGATGATGGCGGGATTGATCTTCACCAGGGAGTCGTAATCGAGCCCGTAGCGAGCCATCGTGCCGGGGCGGAAGTTGTCGGCGACGACATCGACCTCGGGGATGAGCTTGTAGACGATCTCGCGGCCGTCGGGCTTGCGAAGGTCGACGGTGAGGCTGCGCTTGTTGCGGTTGTGGGCTTCGAAGTAGGAGCACCAGCCATCGGGCTGGAGGCCGAGCGAGCGGCCGAGGTCACCGCGCGCGGGCTCTTCCACCTTGAGGACGTCGGCCCCGAGGTCGGAGAGCATGACCGTGGCGTAGGGACCCTGCTGGTAGCGGGTGAAATCGAGGATGCGGATTCCGTCGAGCGGCCCGGGCATGGTGGTTCCTCCGGGGGGTGTGCGTGGCGCGCATTCTACGCATGCGCACGAATTCCCGGCATCAAGCGTGCGAAACCCGTTCGGGGAGGGCTGGTACCATCGTGCCGAGCGAGGGAGGGGCCGATGCGAATCGTGCTGGACCCCGGGGACGTGGTGGCCGTCATCGACGTCGGGTCGAACTCCGTGCGGCTCCTGCTCGCGCGCGAACTGAGCGCCAGTGCCTTCGAAGTGATGGACGAGGAGCGCTTCGACGCGCGGCTGGGGGAGGGACAGCGCAACGGCGTGCTGAGCGAGCCGGCCATGGAGCGCGGCCTCCACGCCATCCGGGTGGCCCACGCGATCGCGAGCGCGGCCGGGCCGGCGGCGACGATCGTGGCGGGTACGGAGGCCCTGCGCCGGGCATCGAACGCCGGCGACTTCGTGGAGGCCGTTCGCGAGCAGACGGGCCTGCGGGTGCGCGTGCTCTCGGCCGACGAAGAGGGGTACGCGAGCTTCCTCGGCGCGATCAACAGCACCGGCATGCGCGACGGCTACATGGTCGATATCGGCGGCGGGTCGCTGGAGGTGATGCGCGTGGCCGATGGCGTGCTGGCCGAGAGCCAGTCCGTGCCGCTCGGGGCGATCTACGCGACGGAACGGTATCTCGGCGGCGACCCGCCCACGGCGAAGGAGGTTCGGACGCTGCGCAAGGCGGTGCGCGAGCAGATCCGGGTGCAAGCGGGCGCGGGGACGCTTGTGGGCATCGGCGGGGCGGTTCGCAACCTCGGGCGAATCGACCGGCTGCGGCGGAAGTATCCCCTGCGGCGGCTGCACGGGCTGGTGGTCCCACGCGCGGCGCTGCACCGGCTCGCGGACACGCTCGCGGGGGCGACCACGGAGCAGCGGCGGCGCATCCCCGGGGTGAGCGCGAACCGCGCCGACATCCTCCCGGCGGCGGCCGTGGTCATCGACGAGGTGATGGCGATGACGGGGGCGAAGACGCTGACGGTGGCGGGGCAGGGTCTGCGCGAAGGGCTCGTGTGGCAGCAGATCCGGGGCGAAGGTGCCGTGCTGCCGGACGTGCGCGCGGCGAGCGTGAGCGGCCTGCAGCGCGCCAACGGGGTCGACGAACTCGCCGCGGAGCCGGTGGTGGCCGTCGCCGGGCGGCTCTTCGAGGCGACGCGCGGGCAGCACGGGCTCGGGGCCGAATGGCTGGAGTTACTGTGCGTGGCGGCGCGGCTGGCCGGCATCGGGATGCACGTCGACTGGTACAACCGCGACCGCCACGCGGAGTACCTCGTCCACAGCGGCGACCTGCACGGCTTCAGCCACCGGGAGATCGTGCTGCTCGGCGCGACCGTGCGCTGGGCGAATTCGGGCACCCCGGACCTCTCGCCGTACGCCTCGATCGTGGAAGGCGACGACGCGCGGGCCGTCGGCGTGCTGACGGCGCTGCTGGGAGCGGCGGGCGCGGTACGGAGGCGGCGGCCATCGCCGGTGCTGCACTTTTCGGCCGAAACCACGTCGCGCGGGCTGGAGCTGCGCGTGGGCGGCGCCGAGAGCGTCGAGGCGGAGCTGACCGCGCTGGCGCGCCAGCAGAAGCGGCTCGAAGGGGCGCTCCGCGTGCCGGTGCACATCGCCGGGGAGCGTTAGCTCAGGCGGACTTCCCGGCGATCGCGCGGAGGGCCGAAGGCTGGACCAGCCACTCAAGGTGGCCGGCGCCGACCTGGGGGCCGCCGGTGAAGCTCACGAGCGCGGCGCCACCCTTTTTGAAGCCCGTATTGAGCACGCCTTCGTCGCCAGTCACGAGGAGCGAGAGCAGCGCCGTCATATGGGGTTCGTGGCCGACGAGGGCGATGCGTTCGCCGCCGCGGCGGGCGAGCGCGCGGACGAGGGCGGCATGGTCGCCGGTGGCCAGGCTCTCCTCGATGTGCAGGCCGGCCAGGCCGTTCGCTTCGACGAGGATGTCGGCTGTCTGCATGGCGCGCGTGTACGGGCTGGAGATGACCAGCGCCGGCGCGAACAGCAACTTCAGCCCCGCGGCGGCGACTGTGAAGCGCTGGCGGCCCGCGGGCGTCAGCGGGCGTTTCGAGTCATCGGGCCAGGCGGGACCGCGGTCGCCGGCGACGGCGTGACGGACGAGGCAGAGCTGCATCTCAGGGTGTCCCGGCGATGGGTTCGATGCCGATGAGGCTCACGGACGCGATCTTCCACTGGCCCATGACCTGCTTCCAGACGAGGCCGAGGGTGGCCTTGCCCAGGGAGGATTCGAAGGTGGCGTGGAAGAGTTCGCCGCCATCGGGCTGGGGGCCGAACTGGAGCAGGTTGTAGCCGCTGATGTTGGGCATGTTGGCGATGGAGAGGCCCGTGCCGCCCTGGGGGGCCATCTGCATCATCTGCGCGAGGGCCTCGGGGGTGATATCGCCCATGAGCTGGGCGAGGTTGCCGGACATGACGGCCTGGGCGGTGCGCTCCATCGCCTCGCGGGCGGAACCGGGGCCGGTGGTCACGCGGGGCGCTCCGCGAGGTCGGCGATCTGCCACTTCCCGCCGGTATCTTCCCAGCGGCTCCAGATGACGCGGCTGGTGGCGCCGATGTAGGTGATCTCGGCTTCGTTGTTGCCCAGGTCCTTCACTTCGAAGGAGGTGGCGGTGATGGGGTTCGCGGCGATGCCCATGACCTTGGACATGGCGGCGGGGGTGAAATCGCCCATGAGCCCCGCCATGTTGCCGCTGACGACGTCCTGGGCGTGGCGAGCGCGGGTTTCCTGGAGCGTGGCCATGGAGTCCTCCTCGTGGGGCGGGCCTGCCGCCGGTAAAACGCCGCGAGCATACGTTCGCCCGCGCGAAGGCGGCAAGGAGCGCGCTAGCATTCGGTATGGAGACGGTGAACACGCTCGCGACGCTGGCAGCCGCCGCGGCAGCCTGCAGGCGGTGCGAGCGCGTGCGCCCGGGGAGCGCCGTGATGGGCCCGGGCAATGGGCCGCCGGGCGCGCGATGGCTCTTCGTGGGCGAGGCGCCGGGGCGAAGAGGAGCCGGACGCACCGGGGTCCCGTTCTCGGGCGATGAATCCGGGCGGCGGCTCGAACTGCTCCTGGAGGCCTCGGGGCTGAGCCGCGACCAGGTGTTCGTCACGAACGCGGTGCTCTGCCTCCCACTCGATGATGCGGGACGAAACCGGCGTCCCTCGGCGGGCGAACTGCGGGAGTGCGTGCCATGGCTGGTGGCGACCCTGGACCTGGTGGCGCCGGCAACGGTGGTCGCGCTGGGGGGGACGGCGCTGGCGGCGTTGGGAGCGATCGAACCCCACGGCTTGCGGCTGCGCGACGCCGTGGGGACGCGTGCGGCGTGGCGCGGGAGCGTGCTCGTGCCGCTGTATCACCCTTCGCGGCAGGCGGAATTGCACCGGCCGTGGGCACAGCAGCTGGCGGACTGGCGGGCCCTCACCCGGCGATGACGGTCAGCGGTTCGCCCAGGCGATGCGCTCGTCGACGTGGCGTTCCATGGTATGCGTGACGGGGACGAAGCCGTGGCGCAGCCAGAAGGGGGCGCCGCTCGGGTTCGCGGTGGCGAAGTGGAGGGTGCAGGTCTGGTACCCCTGTTCGCGCGCCCAACGCATCGAGTGTTCGAGGAGCTCGGTGCCGACACCGGCGCTGCGCGAGGCGGGATCGACGACGCCCTCGAAGAGGTAGACATCGCTCGCATGGGGCACGACGAAGGGAGTGAATCCCGGGCGGAGGAAGGTCTGCATGCCCGCGGCCTTGCCGTCGCGGCTGGCGATGAAGAACGGGGTACCGGCCTCCTGGAGCGCGTCGAGGTTGAACTCGCGGGCGGCGGGCCCGGATTCGCGGACGATGGGCCAGAACATGGGCGATTGGGCGTGATGCAGGTCGAGGGTATGCGCGAGGGACATCACCACCTCGATGTCCTCGGCGGTGGCGGTGCTCACGGCGATGCCGGGCACGTCACCGATCATGACGGGCCCGGTATCGCGGGTGGCGGCGCTGAGGTAACGGCCGAACCCCAGGTTGAGCCATCCCTCCTGCAGGGGCGCGTCGCCCGCGACGATCTCGACGCGGTGGACGAAGTAGCCATCGCGGACGGCGAGGGCGGCGATTTCGGCGTAGAGCAGGCGGAGGACCTCGGTGGGGTCTTCGCCGGCATCGATGGCGTGGTCCTGGTAGCCGATCGAGAGCGAATGGGGCGGCGTCCACTGCGCCACCAGCGCGCCGGGTGCGAAATTCTGTTGGTCGGCGAGGAGGAAGGCGACGAGGCGGCCGGCACGGGTGGCCGCGAAGGCGTAGGACGCGGTGCGGGCCGCGCCGTCGAGGATTTCGGCCCAGAGGCCCGCTTCTTCAAGCTTCGGCGAGAGCATGGGCAGCCGCGCGCGGTCGGCCTGGTGGCGGGCGGCGAGCAGCGCCGCGGCGGCCGGCACGTCATCGGCGGTGAAGGGACGGAGGGCGATGCCGGGCATGGCGCGGGCTCCGGGCGGAAGTAGATGAATCCTATAGGGAAAATAAGGGGATTGCCGAGGTAAAGAATTGTTACGGCTATGTTTCGGGCCTTGTTACAATCAAATGAACAAGTCAGTGGAGGCCCCCGAACCATGACCGTAGTCGAGCACCCGACCATCTCACAGGCGAGCGCCCATCTCTATGAGGCGCTTTCGCACCACTTCGGTCCGCTGGACCTGAGCGCGACTGACCCGGTGGTGCGCGCCATCAGCGAGTATGGCCAGCGCTGCCGCGAGCACGACGACGCCGGCATGGCGACGGCGAGCGCGCATGTGTACGAGGCGCTCACCCACCACTTCGGCCCGCGCGACTTCGGCGCGAACGACCCGGTAATGCAGGCGCTGAGCGAGTATGGCCAGGCGTGCAAGGAAGCCGGCCCCAAGAAGTAGGCCAGACCGGCACTTCGGAACGAAAAAGGCGCGCCCGCGATGGACGCGCCTTTCGTGTGCCCGGGGCGTTCGGTGTCAGGCCTCGGGGGCTTCCTCGCGGACGATGGCGGCGAGGCGCTCGAGGGTGTTGAGCTTCTCCTCGCGGCTGCCGCCGTCGATCTGGACGGCGAGGGTGTTGATGCCGGCATCGCGATGGGTGCGCACGCGGTCGCGGATCATGCGCTCGGTGCCGATGAGGTTGGTCTTGAGGACCATTTCGTCAGGGACGGCGGCGGCCGCTTCCTCGCGCTTGCCTTCGAGCCAGAGGCGCTGCACGTAGCGGGCCTCCTCGTCGTAGCCGGCGCGCTTGTAGGCGTCGTTGTAGAAGTTGTGCTGGGCCGAGCCCATGGCGCCGAGGGTGAAGGCGAGCCCGGGCCGCCGCGGCGGAATGAGCTTGTCCACGTCGTCGGAGAACTGGACGACGCCGGCCGCCACCTGGAGGGTGATGTCCTTGAGCGAGCGCCCGGCCTTCGCGGCGCCGGCGGCGATGTGGCTGGTGAAGACGTCGGCGTGCTCGGGGATGAAGGACGTACCGAACCACCCGTCGGCGAGTTCGCCGGTGAGGCCGAGGCCTTTCGGGCTGAGGGTGGCCAGGTAGATGGGGAACTCGGTGGGCTTGGCGCCGCTGCGGAGCGCCTTCCCTTCGCCGCCGGGGAGCGGGAGGGTGAAGTACTTGCCGTTGTAGGCGGCGCGTTCGCCGCGGCTGATGATGCGGACGATCTCGATGGTTTCGCGGAGGCGCTGCTGGGTGCCCTTGAAGGGGACGCCGTGCCAGCCTTCAACCACCTGTGGGCCGCTGGCGCCGAGGCCGCAGATGAAGCGGCCCTTCGACATGGCGTTGAGGGCCATCCCGATCATGGCGATGTTCGCGGGGGAGCGGCTGGCGACCTGCATGATGCCGGTGGCGAGCTTCGCGCGCTTCGTGAAGGCGGCGAGATAGCCGACGGGTGTGGCGGCGTCGTAGCCCCAGGTCTCGGCGGTGGTGATGACATCGACGCCGGCGGCTTCGGCATCGGCGGCGAAGCGCGCGCCACCCTCCCAGTCGTCTTCGCCGGCAGGGCGGAATCCAATCGCAAGTCGCATGAGGCAGTCCCCGGTTCTCGGTTCCCGGTCCCGCGTGGGGTGGCCGGGTCGCGAAGGACGATACCGGTGCGCCGGGGGCGCGTCCATCGCTGGGCGCGTCCCCGGCGCGGGTACGTTCAGCAGCCGGGGAGGCGTTCGCGCAGGGCTTCGACGAGGTTCGCGATGGGGACGCGGACCTGGGCCTGCGAATCGCGTTCGCGGATGGTGACGGCGTCGTCGCCGGGGGTATCGCCTTCGCCCACGGTCTGGAAATCCACGGTGACGCAGAGCGGGGTGCCGATTTCGTCCTGGCGGCGGTAGCGGCGGCCGATCGACTGGGTCTCGTCGTACTGGCTCATCCAGTTGGGGCGGATGAGGTCGTAGACGCGGCGGGCGGTGGGCTGCAGCTTTTCGTTCTTCGAAAGCGGCAGGACGGCGACCTTGATGGGGGCGATGTTCGGCCGGAACTTGAGGACGACGCGCTTCTCGCCCTTCTCGTCGAGCTCTTCGTTGTAGGTTTCGAGGAGGACGACGGCGAGGGTGCGGCTGAGGCCGGCGGCGGGCTCGATCACCCACGGCACGACGTGCTGGTTCGTCTCTTCGTCGAAGTAGGTGAGCGGGTGGCCCGACTCCTTGCCGTGCGCGCCGAGGTCGAAGTCGGTGCGGGCGGCGACGCCTTCGAGTTCGCCCCAGCCCCAGGGGAAGAGGTACTCGATATCGGTGGTGCCGGCGCTGTAGTGGGAGAGCTCTTCCTTCGCGTGCTCACGCAGGCGCAGGCGCGAGGGGTCGATGCCGATGCGACCGATGTACCAGTTGAGCCGCTGCTGGATCCAGTCCTGGTGCTGGGCGAGGTAGCCGGAGATGTCGTCGCGGTCGGCGGGGGGCTTGCAGAAGTACTCGAGCTCCATCTGTTCGAACTCGAGCGTGCGGAAGGTGAACTTCCCGGGGGTGATTTCGTTGCGGAAGCTGGTGCGCGTCTGGGCGATGCCGAAGGGCAGCTTGCGACGCATCGAGGCGACGACGTTCTCGAAGTTCACGAACATGCCCTGGGCCGTCTCGGGCGGGAGGAAGACGGTGTTCTCATCGTTCGCGACGGGGCCGACCTGGGTGCGGAACATCATGTTGAACATGCGCGGCTCGGTCAGTTCGCCGCCGTCGTTCGGGCAGATGATCTTGCCGTTGGCGTCGCGCTTGATCTCGCCGTAGGCGCCTTCCTCGAGGTGGTCCATGCGGAAGCGCTGCTGGCACTTCTTGCAGTCGACCAGGGGGTCGGTGAAGTTAGCGACGTGGCCGCTCGCGACCCAGACGCGGGGGTTCGTAATGAGGGCGGCATCGAGACCGACGACGTCGTCGCGTTCGCGAACCATGGAGCGCCACCAGGCCTCGCGGATGTTGCGCTTGAGTTCGACGCCGAGCGGGCCGTAGTCATAGGTATTGGCGAAGCCGCCGTAGATTTCGGCGGAGGGGAAGACGAAGCCCCGGCGCTTGGCGAGCGAGACGATGGTATCGAGGTCGGGTGCGGGCACGAATCAGTTCCTGGGCGGGTCTCGCGAGCGGTGGCTCCGGCCGCGGATGAACAATCACTGTAGCGCAGGAACCGGGTAGCGGCCGCGCGCTGGAGCATGGCGGCGCGGTGGCGCAGGATGCGAGCGATGTCACGCGTGCCGAGGCTGTATGTGCCGGGACGGCTGGGCCCCGGGGTCACCGTGCTCAACGACGACCAGGCGCGGCGGCTCAGCGAGGTCGTGCGGCTGCGCGTGGGCGATGAGTTCCGGCTGTTCGGCGGCGATGGCAAGGAGTGGCAGGCGACGGTCGCGGGGATGGCGCGCGGCGAAGTGCACGCGCGCGTTTCTGAGCTCGTGCGCGAAGAGCCGCCGTTGCCGCTCGTGGTCGAAGTCTGGTGCGGGCTCGTGCGGCCGAACCGCTTCGATTGGGCGATCGAGAAGTGCACGGAGGCGGGCGCCGACATCATCCGGCCGATCGTGACGGCGCGCGCGGCGCGCGGGGAGGAAGCCTCGGCGCAGCGGCAGGACCGTTGGGCGCGGATCGCGATCGAGGCGGCCGAACAGAGCGGGCGGCTTTCGGTGCCCGTCGTGGAGGCGCCGGCGCAGTTCGCGGATCTCGTGGGCAGGCGGCCGGGGATGTTGTTGATTGGGGATGCGCTGGGGCCGGCGTGGACGGAGGCATCGCGCGCGGTGCCGGCGCAGGGACGTGTGGTCGTAGCGGTCGGCCCGGAGGGCGGGTTCACGCCGGACGAGGTGGCTCGGGCGAAGGCGGCCGGTGCGATGCTGGCACGCTTCGGGCCGAACGTGTTGCGAACGGAGACGGCGGCGGTGGCAGCGGTGGCGCTGCTCAGGTCACTGGAGCGATGACGGCGGAGCGGCGCACCCGGCGTTCTCGGTGCACCAGAGGATGAGTCTGCCGCGGTCGGGGACGGCGGCCAGCTCCTTGAGTTCGGAGACGTAGCCTTCGACGGTGCGGACGGAGAGCCCGAGGGCGGTAGCGATCTCCGCGTTGGAGGCGCCCCGGGCAAGCAGCTCCGCCACCGCGCGGTAGCGCGGCGGGAGGGCGTTCTCGCCGGTTGTCATGGTCGACCTCCGCTCACCCGCTGGAGGCAGGCTAGCCACGGCGTCGCGGAAAGACAACCCGATCCGGCGGAATTTAACGAAAGTACCGTGCCGGCTCGGTACCGGTGGCCGCCGCCAGGTTGGTATTTTGCGTTTGCGCCCCCTGCCAGGAGGGTACGAAGCATGAGGCGAGGTTCGATATGAATCGGAGTGTCCAGGCGGGCGTGGGGAGTTTCGCCATCATCGTCGCGGTCATCGCGGGGTTGGGTTTCGCATGGAGCCGGGATGCGGACGGCACGGGCACGGAAGCAGCTCCGGCCTCCGTGTCGGCGGCGCCTTCGGAGAGCCAGGCATCGACCGCGGCGAATGTGCCCTCGACCGGGAGCGCGAACGCGCCGGCGGCGATGGCGCGATTCGCGGTCGACGACAACCGGCGGGAGATCCCGCGAGGCGAGTTCCAACGGCTGCTCGCTTCGGCGCCGGCGGAGCAGCGGGCGGTGCTCGAAGATGGCGTGGTCACGCGGGACGAGCTCGCGGCCGCGCACGAGTCCGCGCACGCCTGCGCCGTGGCTGCCACCGCGGGGATGCCGGGAGTGCGTTTCGAAACACCCTGGTGGGGCGGGGCCGACTTCCGCTGGGGCTTCCAGGCGGACACTCGCGAGCTCCTGGACCGCGCGGGCGTCGCGTATGAGGGATGCCACGCGAAGTTCCTCTCCACGGTCGGCGAGGCATGGTCGATGGCGAAGGCATACGAGCGGTTGCTGCCGCTGTGGCACGACATGGCCGTCTGCATGAACGCCGAGGGCGTGGCCGTCGCGGACGACGCGGACTGGAACGAGATGAAGGCCGCCGAGAAGGCCGCGAACCGTGGCGGGCTGGTCGACATGTGCTCGGGCCGGGCGCAGGCGTACGGCAACGCGCCGGCGTGCCTGCGCGCGAAGGGCGCCCAGGTCGCGGACACGGCGACGTTCAAGGAGCTGGTGGCCGCTGCCGCATCGGTGGGGACGCCGCTGTCGGTCTGCCTCGGCCAGTAACTCTTCACGGTACCAACATGGGGCGCCGCGAGGGATTGCGGCGCCCCTTTCGTTCCCCGGGGGTGCTGCGATCGGGCCGGGGAGATGCGAGAATGGCGCTGTGAACGGACCCGAGAAGGAACTGATCTTCATCGTGACCGATGCCGAAGAGGGCGGGCTGCTGGCGCGCGCGCTCGGGGAGGCGATCTTCACGGAAGCGGACGACATGGATTCACTGCGCGCGATGATCCGCGACGCGGTCGCCTGCCATTTCGACGACGGCGAGGCGCCGCGTGTTGTTCGCCTCCACTACGTGCGCGACGAAGTCCTGGCGTTGTGAGCCGCATGCCGCGCGATCTGAGCGGCGACGAGTTTGCCTCGGCGTTGGCGCGGTTCGGCTATCGGACGACCCGGCAGACGGGTAGTCACCTGCGACTGACGACCCGTGAACAAGGCGAGCACCACTTGACCGTGCCGCTCCACCGAAGCCTCCGGGTCGGGACGACTTCGGCGCTCTTGGGTGAGGTAGCGCAGCATTTCGGCATCACGAAGGAGCAGGCGATCGAGGTACTTTTCGGCAAATAGCCGAAGGTCGCCCGCATGCCGGGAACCGGCCCAAGGGCGCCATAACAGCCTGTTTCGCGGGGGTGGCCGGGTGTAGACTGGGCCTCCCGCAGATGTTCACCCATCTACACACTCACACGGAATACTCGCTCCTCGACGGCATGACCAAGATGGCGCCGCTGATGGACCGCGTGCGCGAACTCGGGCAGGACGCCGTCGCCATGACGGACCACGGGGCGCTCTACGGGGCGATCGACTTCTACCGCGAAGCCACGGCGCGCGCGATCAAGCCGATCATCGGGGTCGAGGCGTACGTGGCGCCGGGGAGCCGCTTCGGGCGGGAGAAGAGCGACAGCTCGCCCTACCACCTGCTCATGCTCGCGCGGGACATGACGGGCTACAAGAACCTCATCGCGCTGGTCACGAAGGCGAACCTCGAGGGGTACTACTACAAGCCCCGCATCGACCGCGAACTCATCGAGCAGCACAGCGCGGGGATCACGGTGCTGAGCGGGTGCCCTTCGGCGGAGTTCCACCGGCGCGTGCAGGAGGGCGACCGCGAGGGTGCGATCGCGGTGGCGAAGTACTACCGCGAAGTCTTCGACGGGCACTACTACCTCGAGGTGCAGGACCACGGCGACGCGAAGTTCACGCGGCTGAACCCGGTGATTGCGGACCTCGGGCGGGAGCTTGGCATCCCCGTGGTGGCGACGAACGACAGCCACTACACGCTCCCGAACGAGGCGGACGCCCACGACACGCTGCTCTGCATCGGCACGAACGCGACGGTGGACCAGCAGGACCGGTACAAGTTCGACGGCCGCGGGTACTACGTGAAGAGCGAGCAGGAGATGCTCGACCTCTTCCCGGGGGCGCCGGAGTTCATCAGCAACACGCGGCTGGTGGCGGACGAATGCAACCTGGACCTGAAGTTCGAGCGCACGCTCCTGCCCGAGCCGCCCATCCCGGCGGGCCGCGACAGCGCGGAATACCTCGCCGAGCTGTGCTTCAAGGGGCTTCACCGGCGCTTCGACGAGGTCACGCCGGAGCTGGAGCAGCGGCTGCTGTACGAGCTGGACGTGCTCAAGCAGACGGGCTTCACGGACTACATCTATGTCGTGAAGGAGATCGCCGATTTCGCGCGCTCGGCGGGGATCCGCATGGGCGTGCGCGGGTCGGCAGCGGCGTCGCTGGTGCTGTACGCGCTGAACGTCAGCGACATCGACCCGGTGGCGAACCGGCTGGTCTTCGAACGCTTCCTCAACATCGAACGGCGCGAGATGCCGGACGTGGACTTCGACTTCGCCGACGACCGGCGCGACGAGATGATCCGCTTCGCCTATGAGCGGTATGGCAAGGACCGCGTGGCGCAGATCATCACGTTCGGGACGTTGGGCGCGAAGGCGGCGGTCCGCGACGTCGGCCGGGCGCTGGGGATTTCGTACGCGGAGACGGACCGCGTGGCCAAGCTCGTGCCGAACGCGCTCCACATCACGCTCGCGGACGCGCTGGAGCAATCGGCCGAGCTGAAGGAAGCGGTCGCGACGGACCCGAAGGTGAAGCGGCTGGTGGAGACGGCGCAGCAGCTGGAGGGGGTGGCGCGCCACGCGAGCACGCACGCCGCGGGCGTCGTGATTTCGCGGGACCCGCTGATCGACCTGGTGCCGCTGCAGCGCCCGAACCGAGGCGACGAAACGAGCATCCCGACGACGCAGTTCGCGATGGAGCAGGTGGCGAAAATCGGCCTGCTGAAGGTGGACTTCCTCGGCCTTTCGAACCTGACCATCCTCGGCAAAGCAGTCGAGCTTATCCGGGAAACGACCGGCACGGAGCTCGACCTCGTGGCGCTGCCCGACGGCGACACGAAGGCGATGGAGATGCTCAGCAAGGGCGAGACCTTCGGCGTCTTCCAGCTGGAATCGGGCGGGATGCGGCGGTACATCCAGGAGCTGCAGCCGACGAACATCGCGGACCTCTGCGCGATGGTGGCGCTCTACCGGCCGGGGCCGATGGAACAGATCCCGACGTTCATCAAGGCGAAGCACGGGCAGGTGGCGATCAGCTACCCGCACGCGGACCTGGCGAACGTGCTGGACGAGACGTACGGCGTGATCGTGTACCAGGACCAGGTGCTGCTCATCGCGCGGCAGTTCGCGGGGTATTCGCTCGGCCAGGCCGACATCATGCGCAAGGCCATGGGCAAGAAGAAGGCCGAGATCATGGCCGCCGAGCGCGAGCGGT
Organism: Dehalococcoidia bacterium; assembly: GCA_046328225.1. Lineage (GTDB taxonomy): Bacteria > Chloroflexota > Dehalococcoidia > Tepidiformales > Tepidiformaceae > Amarobacillus. The sequence continues at coordinate 133,881 of JAXLWZ010000008.1, forward strand.
TCGTCTCGGGCGCGATCGAGAAGGGATACAGCAAAGGCGACGCCGACGCAGTGTTCGCGCTCATCGAGCCGTTCGCCGGGTATGCCTTCAACAAGGCGCACAGCTGGAGCTACGGCACGATCGCGTATCAGACCGCGTGGCTGAAGGCGAACTACCCGGTCCAGTACATGTGCGCGCTGCTGGCGCTTTCGAAGAGCGCGCCGGACCCGTTCGAGCGCGTGGCGGCGGCGGTGGCGGAGTGCTCGAAACTGGGCATTGAGGTGCTGCCGCCCGACGTGAACGCGAGCTCCGAGAACTTCGCGGTGGAACGCCGGCCGGACGGTTCGCTGGCCATCCGCTACGGCATCGGGGTGGTGAAAAACGTCGGCTCGGGCGCGGTCGAGGGGATCATCGCGGAGCGCGAGAAGGGCGGCCCGTACCGGGACATCGAGGAGTTCTGCAAGCGCGCGGACCTCGCGAGCGCGACGAGCCGCACGCTGGAGAGCCTCGCGATGGCGGGCACGCTGGACGGCCTGGGGTACGATCGCGGCACGGTAGTGGCGCACGCCGAACGGCTGATGACCTTCGCGCGCAAGGAACGTGAACTGCGCGAGAGCGGCCAATCGACGATGTTCGACCTTTTCGGCAGCCAGGTCGCGACGCCGATGCCGGGCCTCGAGCTGGACCCCCGGCCGGTGCAGCAGGACGTGATGCTCGGCTGGGAGAAGGAGCTGCTCGGGATCTACATCTCGGAGCACCCGTTCCGGGCGGCCGCGGCCGGTCTTTCGCAGTACACGTCGCACACGCTGGCGGACCTTTCGCTGGAGCTCGCGGGGCAGACGGTGACGGTGGGCGGGCTCGTGCGGCGGGTGCAGGCGCGGGCGACGCGCGACGGGCGGCGGTTCTACATCGTCGACCTCGAGGACCTCTCGGGGACGGCCGAGGTGACGGTCTGGAACGACGCCATCGAGCTGACGGGCGAGCAGATGTGGGCGGAAGGCCAGGTGCTGCTGATCTCGCTGGAGTGCCGGGAGCGGGCGGACCGGCTGAACCTGAACGTGCGCAAGGCGGCGCCGTATGACATGACGCAGGGGACGGTGGTGGGGTTCGCCGCGGAGCAGTGGCAGGTGGAACAGCCTCGGCAGCGGCGCCAGCCCCCGCCGGAGCGCGCGCAGGCCAATGCCGCCGCGCCGGGGCCTTCGGCGCAACAGCAGCGAAACGGTGGCCCACCGGCGCGCACTCACCAGCCGGCCCCGCCTCCACCACCACCGGCGGCGGCGACCACGGAGGCGGCCCGCCCGGGCGTGCAGCCGCCGGTCAACGGCGACACCGCGAGGCTGATCCTGACGCTCTACGAGACGGAGAACACGGTGGCCGATGAGGCGCTGCTGAAGGCGGTCGTGGGCGTGCTCAAGGACCACCCGGGGCGCGACGAAGTGCGGCTCGTGATCCACGACACCGAGGGCCGCGACAGCGAGTTCGACCTCCAGCGCTGCGAGGCGACGGAGGACCTGGCGCGGAGTCTGCGCGGGCTGCTGCGGCAATCGGGGAACGTGCGGCTCACGGGCGCACGGCTGGCTGGCGTCGCGAACTGAATCCATTCGCCCCTGAGACCACAACCACCGGCCACGAGCGCGTCCCGGACGGCGGGCGGCGAGCAGCATTCGAATCGGCCGAACCCGTTCCCGGGCGGTTGCCGTTAGGTGAACACGGCTACGAACGGGCATGGGCGCCTCCGATGCTGAAGACATGAGGATCCGTGTTCGCTCGCTCCTGTTGTTCGCGGTGCTCGCCGCCGTGCCGCTGCTGCCCGGGAGCGTGGAGGCGGCGACCTTCAACATCGCCTCGGAGACGTACTACTCGCTGAACGTGGCCGAGGGGCAGATCACGGCGCGCATGGAGGCGGAGGTCGGGTCGGCCAACGCGGCGGAGCTAAAGACGGTCGCTCTTGTGGCGATGCCGGGCGCGAAGAACATCAAGGTCACCACGGAGGGCGGCACGCCGCTCGAATTCAAGACCACCGCGGCGAACCTCTCGCTGGGGATCCCGGTGCTGCTTTCGGTGACGCTCGAGAAGCCGCTCAAGGGCGCGCTGCGGGCGAACGTGGTGATGACCTACGACATCCCCGTGCAGGACAACGAGGTCCTGCACATCGAAAAGGGCGCGATCGAAGGGCGCTTCGCGAGCCAGGGTCCGGGTTCGTTCGTGTACATCGACGTGCCGGCGAAATCGGACAAGTACTTCGAGCCGGGTTGCCTGCTGGCGGCATCGCAGCCGTCGGCGGTGAAAGACGCCCTGATGGAGCGCTGGATCTGCGGCGACGCCGCGCTGATCACGCTCAATACGAACGACAAGGACGTCCTCAACAAGTGCGCGCAGGGCGACGACCGTTGCCGCCAGCAGCTGGACGCGTACTTCAATTCCTACGCGCAGACGATCACCGACAGCTCGCTCATCGGCCTGCTGGAGGGGACGATCGACATGCAGCGGGGGCCGGTCGCGCTCACGTTGAAGTACTTCCGGCGGGACCAGGCATGGGCGGACCAGCAGTTCGCGATGGCGAAGCGGGCACTGCCGATGTTGGAGAGCACGTTCGGCTGGAGCTACCAGTTCGACCATGTGCTGATGCGGCAGTCGCACGCGATTGAGCAGATGGGCTTCGCCGGGCTGGCGTTCTCGGACGAGGGTCAGGTCTTCATGGCGAAGCAGGGCGACATCGACGCCGAGGTGACGGTGCACGAGCTCGCGCACCTCTGGGCCGGGTACCAGCTGGAGACGAGCTGGCTCTGGGAGGGCCTCGCCGAGTACGGCCTGCGGCGGAACGCGGCGACGCTCGGCATCACGCCCCGGGACTGGCGCTGGACGACATTCGGCTACAAGGACCAGCTCGCGACGTGGTGGGGCGGTTCGAAGGTGACCAACCCGTACTACTGGTACGGCAAGGCCGGCGCGTTCTGGTTCGAATACGAAAAGGCCATCGGCGGCCCGGCGGCGATGACGGCCGTGCTCGCGCGGATGGACGACTACCAGCAGAAGTGGCCGCTGGACGGGCGCTGGTTCATGGACCGCGGCGAAGAGGTGAGCGGCAAGAACCTTGACTCGCTCTTCCTCGACTGGGTGTGGGTGCCGGAGGTGGCGAAGACGTTCCTCGGCGAACGGCGCGCGGCCCACGACCAGGTGGCGACGCTGACGGCGCGGGCGGCGACGTATGGCTTCAGTGGTGTGCCGAAGGACATCACGGCGAACCTCGATGCGTGGACCTTCGGGGCCATCGCGGGGCAGGTGACGCAGGGGAACCGCGTGCTCGACGCCTACGCGGCCGTGCAGGCAGCCAGCGCGGAAGCCGGGCTCCCCGCGACGGACGGCGGCGTGGCCGCGGCGTGGCCTTCGCAAACGCTCGCCGGGATTTCGGGGGTGATCGAGAACCAGCGGCAGGCGATCAAAGCGATCGTCGACGGCCGCAAGGCGATCGAGGGCCGGCCCGCGGAGGACCCGGGGTGGAAGCGCATCGCCGAGGCCGAGGCAAAATACGCGACCGGCGACTTCGAAGGCGCACAGCGCGCGGCGACGGGTGCGAGCACGTTCGTCCAGAATTACGCCGCCGCGGGCAAGATGATCGAAGTCGCGAAGGGGAAGCAGGCGGCGTTCAAGCCATCGTTCTTCACGCGCATCGGGATGTATTGGGCGGACCCGGCGGCGGACCTGGCGAAGGCAGAGGCCGCCTATGCCGCGGACGACCCGGCGACGGCGCTGAAGCTCGCGAGCAACGCCTACGACGGCTGGAACGGCGCGCAGCAGCGGGGCATCGCGCGGCTGGCGATTGTGATGGGCGCGATGTGCGGCCTCACCGTCGGCGCGTGGTGGCTGCTGAAGAAGCTGGACCCGACGGGCCGCGGCGGCAGCCCGGCTCGCATGGGCCACTACATCGAGAAGGGCGACGGCGGTTCGCGGTGGCGGGACTGGGAGAACACGCGCTGACCCGGCCGGGTGTGCGAAGCGAAACAGCGTGATAAGGTCTGCGTGCGGCGCGTTCGTCTAGTGGCCCAGGACGCCGCCCTTTCAAGGCGGAGATCAGGGGTTCGAATCCCCTACGCGCTACCACTCTTCGAACCTGCGGGAGCCATAACGTACCTTCCAAATCTCCCGCAAATGCTCAGGCTCCTTAGCAAAGTGTCCCAAATGGTGTCCCAAATCGAGGCTACGGTGTCCCACCGCATGGGGGCTGCCGGGGCCTGGCGCGACGGAGCGGGACGAAACGCCGTCGAACGAGGCGGCGTCTCAGGCGCGGCGAAGGAGCCCGTCGAGGGCCTGCGCAGCGACCTTCTGCTGTCCCTTGAACAGGTGCGCGTAGGTGTCCATCGTGAACGCTGCTGATGCGTGGCCGAGGCGGCGCGACACCGTGAACACGTCCGCTCCCCGCATGATCCAGAGGCTCGCCGCCGTGTGGCGAAGTGTGTGCCACTTGACCTCGTCAGGTCGTTCGAGCTCCTTCGTCGCGTCGACCACCTTCTTGTAGTCCCGGTAGAAGGCCCGTCGTGCCCAGCGCGTGCCGACGGTCGAGGGGAAGACGAGGTCCGTGTTGGGCCAGGCGGCCCCCAGCTTCAGGCGGGCCTCCTTTTGGGCCGTTCGATGCGCTTCGAGTAGGTCCACCATCACCTTCGAGATCTCGATCGAGCGGCGGCTGTTGGTGCTCTTGGTCCCGCGCAGGTTGATGACGCGGCCCTTGAGGTCGACATCGCTCCAGAGGAGGCCGAGCAGCTCTCCCTCGCGCACCCCGGTCGCCAGCGTAAAGCGGATCGGGTGGTCGAAGCGGGTTCCCGCTGCCGAATCCAGCAGCTTGCGTAGCTCAGCCTCGGTGAGGGCGCGTTGTTCCTGGCGTCCACGGACGACAGACGGGTTCTGCACCGCGTCTGCGGGGTTGCGCACGATGAGGTTGGCCGCGACCGCCGCCTCGAACGCTTGGCGTAGGACGACCAGGTGTTTGTAGACCGTCGCGGGCTTGAGCGTCTCCAGCCACTGCGTCTTCAGCTGCGTAATGTGCTGACCGCGGACCTGCTTCACCGTCATCGTCCCGAGCTTGGGGATGATGTGGTGCTCGATGATGCCGTCGTAGCGCTCCCGTCCGCTGTCGCTGAGATGCCCCTCTGCCGCATGGAGCTTGAGCCAGTCGCGGAACCACTGCGCCACGGTCGTCTTCTCGGGCGACGGTGTGAGACCAGCATCGCGCTGCGCGAGGAGCTCCGTCAGCTTGCGCTCCGCGCCCTTCTTGCTCCCGGTGAAGGCAACCGCACGCCGGTCACGGGCGCCGTTCGGCTTCCGTCCATAGTCGATCCGGATGAGCCACTTCGGCTCACGCCGAGCGTTCTCGCCCTTGGAGAGGAGGGTGCCTGTCGGGCGGCGGCTATCCATGGGGCGAGGATAGCGTCCTCAGCCCGACGCGTTGGGCCGCCTTTGAGGCGATCCATTCGTCGAGCGAATATCGAGGGATCCGGATCACACGGCCCAGACGGACGGCGGGAAGCTCGTTTCGGGCGACAAGTTCATAGGCGAGGTTGCGGGAAATACGGAGAAGCTTCGCGGCCTCTGGCACGGTGAGCAGGTCCAGGTCGTAGTCGTTCTGGGGCGTCCGATCGTTCATTGTCGAACCTCCTTGGGGGTGCCGCCGCTAGAGGGAGTGGGCCACGTCGTGCGTGGCTCGTTCGAGCTGGTGCGCCAGATCGGCGCACGGGGGCCAAGCCGTTCGAGCAGCGGGACGCACGTCGTCAGGACGAGGCTGTCGAACTGGGCGAGGGTAAGCGCCGTAAGGCGACGCACGAGATCCTCGCGCTGCGGAGTTGTGGTGACGAAGAGCAGGGCCGGCGCAGTACCGCCGCCGACAGTAGCCGAGCGGAAATAGGCCGCATAGCGAGCAAGCTTCGCCCCGAGCACCGGAGGCCGCTCGGTGCCACGGTCCCACTCGAGGAGGAAGGTTGCGACGTGGCCCTCGGCCAATACCTGGCCGGAACCGTCAGCGCGTAGCGAGTGCCGCACACCGGCGCTCTCGAACCGCACCGCTGACTCCGCCGCGTTGAGCCAGGAGACGAGTTTCGGCGTGGCCGGGGTCTCGCTGTGAAGCAAGCCGAGGAAGAAGCTGTTGGCCCCGACCGTGTGTTCCCGCTGGCGCAGCAGCGTCGGCAGGTGCCCTTTGCCCTCTCCCGGCATGGCGGTGACCGGCGCGTGCTGGGCGTAGCGGCGGATGGGGACACCGTCGCGGGCGGCCAGAAGCCGGAGCGCAGACATCGTTAGGCAGTAGCGCCGGCGTCCGCCTCCGCCGCCGACCTCAACGATGAGCCCGTCCGCCAGTGCCCGCTCCACGGCCCGTCTCGCCACGCGTTCCGGGATTCGGAGGGCGACCGCGAGGTCCGCTTCCGTGAGCAAGGGATGGTGACCAAGGCAATCGAGGAGCTGCTTCACGGTCGACGCGGTCGTGAGCGACAAGGCGGCAATCCGTTCGAGGCCAGAGGCACTTCGCTCCCGGCGACAGACGGCCTGCCCCAAGGCGTGCAGGCGTGGGGCGCTGCCCTCTGCGAGTGGTAGCTGGCCGTCGAGTGTCGATGGTCCGGCGGGATGTTCCGCGGAAGGCAACCATGTCAGCTGTTGGGCAAGCGACGTGCGAAAGTTCCCGCCCGAACGTCTCCAGATCGATGCGCTCGCTGGGCACTCGGGCATGGAGCAGTCGGCAAACGCGAGGTGGAGTGCTGTGACACCTCGCCGCTCCGACGATGCGAAGTCTGCATTCGTCCATTCGCCTACCTGCGCGGAGCCGGGACAGAGAAGCAGGATCGGTGGAACACTGTCGCGTCCCCACGACTGGCCGCCGTCGCGGAAGTGGTACCAGCTGGAGACGAGCGCTGCGCGGTGGGCCGCCGGTGCTCCTGCTCGGTCGATGAAGACGAAGAACGGCGCAGCGGAGCCGCCCGACTGGAGAAAGCCAAACCCATGGACGCCGGGAGGCCACCACGCGTCGCGCGGGCGGCCCACCGGCAACGACCAGAAGTCGCCAAGGTCAACCTCAGCGCTGCGCCGTAGCGCCGACCGGAGGTCAGCTGCGAAGACATTGAGCGCCACGGTGGCCTCCAGGCACGTCAACCGGTGGAGCACGTCACGTTTGACGATGGGCAGCGCGGACACGCCCTCGTGGATCCAGTCGCTGTCTCTCGCGACATGCTGCCTGGCAGGTTCGGTGAGGACGTGCAGACGGGACCCGTCGAGTTCGGGCGAGGAAGGCGTCACCCAGTCCACCTGGCCGTCGCGCCCCATCCCTCGCAGGGTGCTCTCGACGTCCTCTGGGGGTGATCCGGTCAGCAAGGCAAGATCGTCAGCCGCCAGGAACGGCAGCCGTGCGAGCCAGTTGAGGACATCACAGGAGAGCAGCGTTCGGTCGCGCATCACTCTGCCGCCCTCCTGTCCCGGTTCTCGTTTCGCCGTTGTACAGGCGGATCCTCGTTTCGCCTTACCTGCACTGCGCCCGTTGCCGCAGCGTTCGCTGCGGGGCGGCCGGTTCGCGCTAGTCCGGTGGGCGCATCTTTCCCGAGCTTCAGTCCCCTGGCCGCAAAGACGCGGTCGACCTCCTGCGCGACGTCCGCGCGAGCACGGCCGAAGCGGGTGGCCGACTGAGCGGCGATTGCCGCGACGCGCTCGGAGTCAACTGGGGTTGGCGGATCGAGGCGAAGCGAGAAGGCCGGGTGGCGGTGACCGCCGGACGACCAGCGGGCATAGCACTCGTAGTCGTCCAGGGAGACGAGGTCCGAGACTTCGAGGTCGTGCCCAAGCTCGGGGACCAGGTAACGGGCATCCTCGGCGCTCGCCTGAAAGACTGTCAGGCTGTCGAGGTTGGCGAAGATGGTGGGCCGCAGCTCACGATCGATCGCGTCGAGCTTGGCGAGCGACTGTGTCACAAGGACGAACGATGCCCCGTATTTCCCGAGCTCGCTCATCATGCGGGGATAATCTGCCCCACCGAGGGTGCTCGACTCGTCGATGAGGGCGACCATCCGGCTGCGCTCGCCTGCCGGGAGTTCGATCTGGTCCTCGACGATGAGCCCGAGAAGGTTGAGGAGTGTCGCGCCGATGAGCGCAGCGCCACCTTCCCCGAGGAGGCCCACCGCCGTGTTGACGACGAGGACACCGCCATCGCTGAGAAGCGAGCGCGGGTTGATGGTCGACTGTGCCTGGCCCAATGTGAGACGCGCGGCCTCGGTGACCTGGAAGCGGCCGACTTTGGTCGTGACCGGGGTGGCGATCTGCTGCTGGAACGCTCGGCCGACGTTGTCGTAGTTGTCGTGCCACCAGGCCCAGAGGGTCTGGTCCGGGACCTGCGACATCACCCGTTCCCGGTACTCGCCGCTTGTCAGCAGGGGGACGACGTCGAGAAGCGTGTACTGCTGTTCGCGACGGCGGACCTGGTTCGCCTGATGGAGCGAGAGCAAGGCCGCCCTGAGCGCGCCTTCCATGCGTGGCCCCCAGTTGTCCGGCCAGAGGCGGTGCAGCATGGCCACGATGTTCTCGGCCGTGCGGTCGCGATTGGGGAAGAGGGCGACGTCGAGCAGGTTGAGACCGACGGGCCGTTGCCGGTCGGTGAGGTTGAGATAGGCAGTCCGTTCCTCGACCGAGGGCGGCACGACAGAGAGGACGCTTTCGGCGAGGTCCTGGTGCGGGTCGATGACGACGAGCAGAAGCCGCTCGCGCCGGGAGGCGACTTGCTGCATGAGGTGTCGGGCGATGTGCTGGAGGAGCGTGGACTTGCCGCGCCGTGTCTTGGCGACGACGAGGTGGTTGCGAAACAGTGCGGCCTTGGGGAGGTGCACGGGGACGGCTTGCCCGTGGTGGCGGGACACACCAACCCGGCTGCCTCGGCCCGTGGCGTTGTCGGCTGGCAGGAAGCGGCGTCCGCCGGGCTTCATTGCTGCTGGCAGCCCCGACGTCAGGTCGGGAAGGTGCCAGAGCGCTGCCAGCTCGGCCGCGTTGAGCACCGATGCACCACGGAACGCGCCGGCTGACGTGTCGAGTGATGCGCGATGTCTCTTGGCCCGGCCTGGGCGAAGCCGGTTGCCGGCGGGGTGGTCGAATGCCTCGTAGGCCGCGCTTACGCGATCGCAAACGTCCTCGACGGTCTCGGCGCGGGCGCGTGGGCCGATCGCCGTCAGCCGAAGGCGCGTGGTGAACGCGGGGAAGGCGAGCTTCTGGTCGGCAAGCGTTGCCGTCAGTGGCTCGCGGCCGCGGAGGACGCGCGACCAGACAAGTGCGCCGATCGGAAGCCCGGCTACCGCCGCCGAACCGGCACCGAGCAGAGGCAGGTAGTCGCCGGCCCGGTACCAGTCGTACCCCTGCATACCCGCGGCGCCCAGGCCCGCAACGGCGACCAGCGGGAGAAGGCTGGCCGCGCCGGTCTCCGGCCGCTCGGCTGGCTGGCGCAGGCTCGACCGGGCGGCCCGCGCCTGGATCCTGGTGGCCCAACCTGGCCGGGGCGGAGGACCTACTACGAGTTGGCCAATGACGCGGACGTC
>JAXLWZ010000009.1:0-142105 GCA_046328225.1 Dehalococcoidia bacterium
GGCGAGGGCGTGATCGCCCAGGTGGCGCCCTGGAAGAGATCGAGCTTGCCCGCGCCCGGCCCGCTGATCTCGCGGCCCGCCATCGGGTGGCTGCCCACGAAGTTGACGTGCTCGGGCAGGAATTCGGCCGCCCAGCGCATGATGTCGGCCTTTGTCGAGCACGTATCGGTGATGATCGCGCCTTCGGCGAGGTACGGCACCGAATCCTGCAGGATCTGGCGAGCGGCCATCGTCGGCACCGCCACGATCACCAGCCCGGTGTCCTTCAGCGCCTCTTCCAGCGACCCCGCTTCGCGGTCGATGGCGCCGAGCTTCTTCGCTTCGCGGACATGGCCGCGGTTCTTGTCGATGCCGACGATCTCGTACTCACGGTCCTTGCGGGCAGCGAGCCCGAGGCCGATGGAAGTCCCGATGAGACCTGTCCCAATGATGGCGATGCGCGCACGCGCCATGCCGCGATTCCCCCGGTTGGCGTTCAGCTCTCCGCGTCCGCCTGTTGGAGCAAGGCTAGCATAGTGTCGTTTCCCGGGGGGCCGTGATGGTTCAGCGTCAGTTCAACCACCCGTTCCGGCGCCCCCCGCGCCTTCAATTCCGCCGCGCCCGCCGATGAGTGGTCGCGCGTTCGCGCCAGCGCCCGCCGGATCGCGAAGCGAGAGCGCGGCTGCGCGAAGCGGCCGGCCAGGCCCGTGGAGTCGGCGACGACGTAGACCGCGCGGTCGATGCGGCGCTGTTCGCCTTTGCCGATGTCGTGCAGCAGCGCCGCCGCGATGAGCTCCCGGTGCGAATAGCCGCGCGTCAGCAGCCAGCGTGCCGTCGCCGCCGCGTGCACGATGTCGCGCGGGTGTTGCCGCGCGAAGAGCACGAGAAGGTCCGGTTCGAGGTACTCCCGCGCGAGGGCGAAGTCGCCCGCGGTCGGAGTTCGGCCGGCATCGAGGAACTGGCGCGCGCGGTGGGGGATCACAACAACGCTTCGGCGACGTGGTCCACGAACGGGCCCATGATGTCGCCGATCGGATTGATCGCCCCGCCGGTCAGGAACGACAGCGCGAAGAAGAGCATCAGCAGCCCTGGGCCCCACGGCGCCAGCGCATCGAGCCCCCGCGCCACCGGCCCGGGGACGATGCCCTGGACCACCGTGAAGCCGTCCAGCGGCGGAATCGGGATGAGGTTGAACACGCCCAGCACGATGTTGAGGCTGAGGATCGCCGAGACGAACAGGTCACCGGGCGCGGCGTACCGCAGCACGTTCAGCGAGTACGGGTTGACGTAATCCACGATCCCCATGCGAATGACGAACGCCGCGATCAGCGCGAAGACCAGGTTCGAAAGCGGCCCGGCGCCCGACACAATCGCATACCCGACCCGCGGCCCGTAGCGCAGCTGGCGGGGGCTCACCGGCGTGGGCTTTCCCCAGCCGAAGCCGACCAGGAAGAGCAGCGCCGTCCCCAGCGGGTCCAGGTGGCGCAGGGGATTCAGGTTTACGCGGCCCTGCCGGGCGGCGGTGCCATCGCCCAGCTCGAGGGCAGTAAGTGCGTGGCTGAATTCGTGGAAGGCGATGCCCGTGATCACGGCGACCGCGTAGGCCGCCAGGATCGCGGCGAAGCCTTCCGGATTCTGGCGAAGGGCGTCGAACCCGAAAATGAGCATGCGCCCCGGATCGTAGCACAGCGAAGGTTCGCATCCGTGGAATCCCTTCGCGCCCGCCTCCACCAGCCAAATCAATTGTTACCACTGATTGACGAGACGTGGAGTGGTTGTTACGTTCGGCCCGTGCGGGCGTTGCCCGCGCGTCGGTACTGCGGGGGTACCGGACTTCCGAGCATGTGGCCGGGCGCCGTCGAGATGCCTGGCCGGCGAAGCCGCCATCTGGTGGCGCTAGCGCGAGGTAGCCGAGTGTACGTGCCCCGGGCATCCCAGGGTTTCCACATTCCGCGGCTCAGGCTCCCCTTCGTTCCGCTCGCGGCGGTCGGCGTGGTCGTCGTCGCGTGGGCGGCGCTTTCCGTGCGCCCTACCGGCCACGACGCCCTCCTTCCTCAGCCCATCGTCACCGATGTTCACAGCGTGGCCTACTTCGAGCGTGCTCCCGGCGCCGACCTCCTCATGGTCCGGCGCGCGGCCGGCGGGGCTTCGGCCCGCTCCGTCGCGACGTTCCCCCGGTATCTCGATTTCGGCGCCCGCGGTTCGGCCTCGCCCGCCGGCGATACCGTGGCCGTGCTCTCCGTCGGCGACCGTCCCACGACGGCCGCGGCGCTCACGCTTGTCGATCCCGCGTCAGGTGCGATGCGCGTGGTCCCCGGCGGATTCCAGTACCTCTCCCCGGTGGCGTGGTCGAACGATGGTCAGCGTCTCGGCGTGCTCGCGTTTTCGGCGGCGAACGAATCGCCGGTGGCGGTCGAAATCGATACCGCGAGCGGCACCATAGCCGCAGTCCACCGCTTCGACGCCGCGCTCGAGGCAGCCCCCGTCGGATTCACGCCCGATGGCCGCCGCATGCTCGTCATCGTCGTCGATGGCGGCGGTTCGAGCCTCTGGTCCGTGGCCGCCGGCGAGGCCGTACGACTCGCCACCCTGACCCCGGGCCTTACCCGCGATTGGACGCTGAGCAGCGATGGCTCGAGGCTCGCCTTTGTGGAGCGCGCCGGCGTGGGCGGGCGGCGCTACATCGGCCGCGTACTCACGCTCGCGACCGGGACAGTGCAGCGCGCGCCCGGCGATGGCGACCAGCTCGGCGCCGTCTGGCAGCCCGGGACGTCGGCGGCCGAGTTCGGCGGACCAGGCGGGTCGCTCCAACTTGCGGCCAGCGGCGACGGCTATGTCGTCCCGCGCGCATGGTCACCGGACGGAACCACCCTCGTCGCCTCGGTCTTCGAAGGCGGAGAGGCGCGGACAGAAGTGATCAAAGGCAGCGAGTGGCGCATGCCGCTCGGCTCGAACGAGGCCGCCTTCATCGGCTGGGTGAGGGACCTCGAGTGATGGCGCCGGGAGGATGCCGCGGATGACTGCATTGCCGGGCTACGCCCCGCGACGGGCTCACGTCCCGTACTGGCTCATTGCCGCGACGCTGGCGGCCGCCTTCATCGCGGTCATGCCGATCATCGCGGCCATCGTCACGGGAACGAGCGCGGGCACGCCCACAGCCTTCGCCTCCGCGCCCGCCGGTGAATACGCCGTCGTGGTCCGCTCCGAGGAGGCGTTCGACGTCGTGTTCGCGGCGCCCGCCGCCGGTGGCGACCCGGTCGAAGTCACCCGCGTTCCGCATCTCCCGGGATACGGGATCAAGGGTCAGACGTCGCCCGACGGCCGACTCGTCGCGGTGCTGGTGCCGGATGCGGGCTCGGCCGCGAACCCGGTCACGTCGCTCGCGGTCATCGACCTCGAATCCGGCGCGTCCGTGCGGCTCGCGAACGCCGTCGATGACGCGCTTCCGCCGGTGTGGACGCGCGATGGCGCCCGGGTGGTGTTCACGCGCTCGGCGCCGTCGGGCTCGCTGAGCACCGTGTCGGTTCGTTCCATCCCCGCGCGCGGCGGCGACGAGCGCGAGGAGTTCGCCGCGACAGCGCTCGGCGTCTATCCCTTCGGCGTGACCCCGGCGGGGGCGCTCGCATCCGTCGTCATCGACGCGCGCGGCTCGACGCTCGTGGCCGGCGGCCGCGAGGTGGCGCTGCTGAGTTCGCAAATCACGCGCGACTGGAAGCTCAGCCCCGATGGCTCCCGCGTCGCCTACATTGAGACCGATCTCGCGAACGGCCTTTCGTACCATGCGAGGGTGTTCGCGCTTGATGGTGCGGGGAGCGCGACGGCGCAGGCCCTGAGCGCACAGGGTCAGCAGCTCGGTGTCGCCTGGCGGCCCGGCACCGGCGAGGCCGTCTTCGGGCACGAGCCGTCCACCAACGGCGGCTCGGCGTCCGCGCAGGCGCTCACCGCAGCCGGGTTCGAAGTGCCGCTTTCGTATTCCGCCGGCGGTACCGGGGCCGTCCAGGCATGGAGCGGGTCGTCGTTCGCCGAACCCGGCCAGATGCAGCTCACGCTCGTGCGCGACGGCCAGCGCGTCGCCCTGGGCGCGGGGATGAGGTTCCTCGGATGGTCGGCGCGCTAGCTCGGATGGGCGCGATCGGCGCCATCCTGGCCGTGGGCGTGGCCCTCAACCTCGCGCAGCAGCACGCGCCCCGCGCGAATGCATGCGGCGCCGCCGGCCCCTACGACTTCGATACCTACGAGCCCGAGAAATACGACCAGGTCTACAGCCGCTCGATCGAGCTCGCGACGGCGGGACGGGCGATCAACGGCGTCTACACCGTCGCCTCCACCGGCGAGACCGTCGACCTCCGCTACCAGGGCCTGCTCAAAGGCCCGCGCGCGACCCGGACCACGACGCTCGACACGAAACTCGCGATTCCGCCCACGATCTACAAGTCGATCGCCTGGATTGAGTCCGACTGGCAGAGCGCGTCGTCGACCGTGCCGTACGGCGGCGTGGGCAAGAGCCTCCGCTCCTTCGACTGCGGGTACGGCATCGGCCAGATCACCTCGACGATGGGGAACGCGAACGGCAACGCGACGGCGCGCCAGGCCCTTATCGGCACGCACTTCCTCTACAACATCGCGGAAGGCGTCCGCATCCTCGCCGAGAAGTGGAACGCCGCGCCGAAGTTCCGGCCCATCGCCGGCGAGGGCGACCCCTCGGCCATCGAGGACTGGTACTACGCCATCTGGAGCTACAACGGCTTCGCGTTCATCAATCACCCGCTCAACCCCGTCTTCGACCCCCTTCGTGGCGAACTCTGGAGCTGCGGCAACGCGGCCGCCCCCAACGCCGAATACACTCGCGGCTCCTTCACCTACCCGGAGAAGGTGTACGGCTGCGTGAAGAACCCGCCCGTGCGCAACAACGCGAAGCTCTGGCAGCCACAGCTCTTCGAAATGCCGAAATTCGCCGATGAGCGCGTGGCGAAGGCGTTCGATACGAAGAACTACCTGGAGTGCGCCGATGCCGGCTTCGCCCAGGGCTGCCCCCTCATGGACTACCCGACGACGATTCCCGATCTCAAGGTGGTCACCCACAAGGACACGACGCCGCCCGACCCGTCGGCAACGGCGGCCGCGTTCCTCGGCGACCCGCGGCTTACCTACCTCGGGCCCACGGCCGTGAGCCTCACCGGCTACGGCGACGGCACGTCAACGACGAGCACCGTGACCGTGACCAACGCGGGCGCCGGTATCGGGCCGTATCGCATCCGCACCTCCGTCCCCTGGATTCGCGTCCGCCACCCGAACGACGCGCTCGAACGCTCGCTCGATGGTGGTGTCGTGGTTGGCCTGGACACCGACGTCGTGACGCAGGCGCCCTCGGGCACGAAGCCGCGCGTCGCCCAGAAGGGGTACGTGAGCACGCTCGTCATCGCGCTCGCACCGGAGCTCATGCCGCCGGGGCAATCGTCCGGGAAGGTCTGGATCGAGCCGCTTCTCGGTGCCGGGACGGCCTACGAGATCACCGTCACCGGGACGAACACGGCGGCCACGACGAAGTACCGCTCGTTCGTGCCCGGGCTCGCCGCCGGCAACTGAGCGTCGGCGGTAAGGGGCCGGGGCGGTAGGCTTCGCGCATGATTGACTGCGTTTTCCGCCGCGACGGCGAGTTTTTCATTCCCACGGACGGCGCGAGCAGCCCCTGGGGCGCCCGCGCCCTGCACGGTGGCCCGCCGGCCGGGCTGCTCGCTCGCGCCATCGAGGCCATGGCCCCCGACCCCGAAATGCAGGTCTCCCGCCTCACGATCGACCTTTTTCGCGCGGTCCCGCGGGAGCCGCTCGCGGTGCGAACCGAGATGGTGCGCGAAGGGCGGCGCATCCTCGCGGTGCAGGCGTCGCTGTTCGCCCAGGGGATCGAGGTTTCGCGCGCCACCGGCCTGCTCCTGCGCCACACCGAGGTCGAACTCCCCGACCACCATCTCCCGCCCGGAGTGGCGCATCCCGGCCCGGAGGGCTTCCAGACGACCGGCCTCGCGACGGTCATGGGCGCGGATGGCAACCCCGTGCAGCGAATGTCGTCGCTCCCCGGCTTCCACACACTCATCGAAGTGCGGCGCGTGGGCGGCCGGCCCGGCAGCGGCCGCGCGACCGCCTGGATTCGCATCCCTGTGCCGCTCGTCGAAGGCGAAGAGACGTCGCCGCTCGTGCGGCTCGCGGCCACATCGGACTTTGGGAACGCGCTCGGCAGTATCCGCGCCTCGGCCCAGACGGGCTTCATCAATGCCGATATCACGCTCTATGTGCACCGCCTTCCCGTGGGCGAATGGATCTGCCTCGACACCGTGGGCGCGGCCCAGCCGCATGGCGTGGGGCTCATGCAGACGACGGTGTATGACGCCGAAGGCAGCGTCGGGCTGGTGGCGCAGGCCGTCCTGGCGAATCAGCGCGCCTAGCCCCAGTTGTGGCCGCCCGGCGCCTCGATCCGCCCGGGGAGCGGACAGCGGCGGAAGCTCTCGGCGATCAGGTTCGGGAAGCCGCTCTGCTTGTTGTCCACACGCCCCCGGATGATGACGAACGGCGTCGCCCGCACGAGTTCCCGCTGCCGCTCCTGCAAGGGCGTGTAGACGACGACGTTCGCGAGCCCGAACTCGTCCTCCAGGAGCATGAACATCACGCCGCTCGCGGTTTGCGGGCGCTGCCGCGTGACCACCATGCCCGCCATCTCGATGCGCATGCCCTCGGGCAGCCGGTTGGGGTTGTGCGGCCCGCCCAGGTGCCGCGTCGTGAGGATGCCCTCGTGCAGGAGCGGCCGCACGAGCGCCATCGGGTGGCTGGCATCGGTCATGCCGAGCAGTTCGTAATCCCAGGCGAGCTCCTGCCATGCCCCCAGCTCAGGCAGCTCCGCCATGTCCTGCCCGGTCGGCAGCGGGAGCGCGGCCTGCAGGCTCGCAGTCGTCTTGCGGCCTCGTCCCTTCAGGGGCAGCCCTTCGCGGCGGGGCAGGGCAAGGAGCCCGAGTTGCCATAACAGTTCGCGCCGCTCGAGCCCGAAATCGTCCAGCGCCCCCGCGCGGATGAGCGCCTCCCCTTCGCGCTGGTCGAGCCGGGCGCGCGTCATGAGGTCGTGCAGCGAGCGATAGGGCCCGTGCGCCCCCCGCTCGGCGACGATGCGCTCGGGGAGGCTGAGCACGCCGTTCGTGCCCCGGGCCCGCCGCGCCATCCATCCGCCGCCCAGCCCGCGCACATGGTCGATGCCGAGGCGGATGTTCTCCTCCTCGGGCCATGCCCCCGGGTGGCTGCGGTTGATATCGGGCGCGAGCACATGGATCCCGTGCCGGAGCGCATCGCCCGTGAGCACTTCCACCGAATAGAACCCCATGGGCTGCGCGTTGAAGAGCGCGCAGTAGTACGCCGCGGGGTAGTGATACCGCAGCCAGCACGATTCGTACGCGAGGAGCGCGAAGGCCACGGCATGGCTCTTCGGGAAGCCGAAGGCGGCGAACGCGGACATCCGCTCGAAGGCGATCTCGGCGGCGGCGCGGCTGATGCCCTGCCGCTTCGCGCCCTCGAAGAACTCCTCCGCGAGCGCCTGCATCGCCTCGGCCGAGCGCTTGCGGCTCATCGCCCGCCGAAGCCGGTCAGCCTGCCCGGGCGTGAACCCCGCGACCGCGCACGCGATCTGCAGGACCTGGTCCTGGTAGAGCACGTGCCCGAGCGTCTCCGCCATGCAGTGTTCGAGCACCGGGCCGAGTTCAGGGTGCCCGTAGTCGATATCGACGTGCTCCCCGCGCGCGCGCCGCTCGCGGTACTCCATGTACGGGTGGAACGCACCGGCCACGATCGGCCCCGGCCGGATAATCGCGACCTGCACCGCCAGGTCGTCGATGTTCGCGGGGCGGGTGCGCGGCAGCGTCTGGATCTGCGCCCGGCTCTCGATCTGGAACACGCCCATCGTGTCCCCCTCCTGGATCGAGGCGAAAATCTCCGGGCTGTCGTGCGGCACCCGCCCGAGGTCCACGCGGACGCCGTTCACCTCCTCGACGATGTCCAGGCAGTCGCCCACGGCCGAGAGCATGCCAAGGGCCAGGAAGTCGATCTTCACGAAGCGCGCGTCATCCACCGAGTCCTTGTCCCATTGGCACACCCAGCGGCCATCCATGCGCGCCGGCTCCACGGGCACGACCGAAGAGAGCGGCTCGGCGGAGATGACCACGCCGCCGACGTGCTGCCCAATGTGCCGGGGGAAGCCCGCCGCGGCGTCGGCCAGCGCGATCAGGTCCCGCCAGATGGGCGCATCGACCAGCTCTTGCAGTTCCGGGACGTGCTCCATCTCCGTCGCGATTTCGCGGGCGCTGGAGTACATCCCCCCGAGCTTGTTGAGCTTCGCGAGCACCGGTTCCGGCAAGCCCAGCACCTTCCCGAAATCGAGCACCGCGTTCTTGAACCGGTAGGTCGGGAAGGCGGCCACGATCGCGGCGTGTTCCGGGCCGTAGCGGTCGTAGATGCGCTGCAGCAGCACGTCGCGGATGTCCCGCGGGAAGTCCAGGTCGATATCGGGCAGCGAATGCAGCTCGTCGTTCAGGAACCGCTCCAGGTAGAGCTGGTTCTTCACGGGGTCGATGTGCGACAGCCCGATCAGGTAGCAGACGATGGAGCTGACCGACGATCCCCGCCCGCGGCCGACGGGGCGTTCGTCCGAAGGCAGGTCCTTCGCCCGGCCATGCAGCTCGTGGGCGATTTCGTTCACCAGCTGCAGGATGTCCCAATAGACGAGGAAGAAGCCGGCGAGCCCGTGCTTCTCGATCAGCCCGAGCTCCCGTTCGAGGCGCTCGCGCGCGTCCGTGCGAACCGCCTCCCGTTCGCGCGGGCCGTACTTGCGCTTGAAGGCACGCTCGCAGATGCCCCGGAGAAAGCTATCGAGCGTCGCGCCCTCGGGCACCGGGTAGTCCGGCAGGCGATAGGGCAGGTCGGTCGTGAGGTCGAACGCACACCGCGCGGCGATGGCCGCCGTGTTCGCGACCGCGCCCGGGAAGCGGGCGAAGCGGCGCTCCATCTCCTCCCCGCGCTTCAGAAAGAACTCGGAGTTCGGCCGCCGCACATGGTGCGAACTATCGAGCGTGAGGCGGTGCCGGATGGCCACCAGCGCGTCGTTCAGCCGGTGCCGTTCGCGAACGTGGTAGTGCGCATTGTTCGTCGCCACCACCTCGATGCCCAGCCGCTCCGCCAGCGCCGCCAGCCGCCCGGCCCGTTCGTGATCGCCGAAGACATCGTGGTCCTGGAGTTCGATGTAGAAGTTCGCCGCGCCGAACGCGTCGCGGTACTCGGCGGCGAGCGCTTCGGCTGCCTGCCGCTCTCCGCGCTCAAGCAGCACCCCGACGCGCCCCTCGCGGCAGCCCGAGAGCACGATGAGCCCCTCCCGCCATTCGAACAGCCACCCGCGTTCGACCATCGGCGTGTCCTTGCCGAACGTGCGGTAGGCGCGGCTCAGCAGGCGGCAGAGGTTCCGGTACCCCTCGACGCTCGCGCAGAGCACCGTCAGGTGGCTCGTGGTGGCGTCCTCCTCGCGGACCGTGAGCTCGCAGCCGGTGATGGGCTTCAGCCCCCGCTCGTGCGCCGCCTTCGCGAACTCCATCGCGCCGTAGAGGTTGTCGTGGTCCGTCACGGCGAGCGCGGCATAGCCGAGGGCCACCGCGCGGTCCACCAGCTCGTCGTTCGTGCTGGCGCCCTCCCGCAGCGACCAGCACGAGTGCGCGTGCAGCTCGACGTACGCGGACATCGGTCCAGTATAGAACAAGCGTTCTGTTTTGTGTCGAAATCAGGCCGATTTGTGTTCCCGTTCACTTGCAGTGGCGTTGCGGTGGGGTTAACCCTTCTTAACAAAAGCGCGTTGAACAATTAGAGTCGGGGTTACTCGGAGGTTGCTCATGCGAACTCGCCTCATGCTCATCCTGATGGTCGTTCTCGGGTCTTTCCCCGCGATGCTGGCCGCGACACCGGCGAAAGCCCAGAGCCCGGTCTGCGCCGACGCCCCGCCGACCATCTCGCTGAACCCCATCAGTGGGCCCGCCGGGACGCAGGTCACCCTTCGCTACCGCAACTTCCGCGCCGGTGACCCCATCAAGGTCATCTTCCGCGTCACCGGCGACCCCGTCGTGGCCACGGGCGTGGCCGAGGCCGATGGCGAGGGCCGGATCACCTTCACCGTGCCGCCCGCGCCCGACGGCGTGTACTGGGTCTACGTCGAATGCCACACGGCCGCGCACTTCCGCGTCGGCCCCGTGACCCCGACGGTGACGAGCAGCCCGACGCAGACGGCCACGCCGACGCGCACCCCGGCCGTGACCACGACGCCGGCGCCGCCCGTGCAGCCGACTCCGGTGCCTCCGACCCCGGTCGCGCCGTTCGCCGGCGATGGCCAGGTCGCGCCGTCCGGGATGAATATGACCGTGCTCCTCGCCGCGCTCGCCGGTGTGGCCGCTGGTCTTGGTACCGTCGGGACGGGTGCCCGCCTGCACGCTCGCCGGCGCGCCTCGCACACACCCCGTTAGCGAATCGCCGAACAGAATGCGAAGGCCCCGGGACTCCCGGGGCCTTCGCGCGTTCGCCGCGGTGTGGTGCTACGTCTTCTTGCCGCTCTCCAGGAGCTTCGCGCGGTATTCATGGTGCGCGGGCACCGATTCGCCCACCACGTAGAGGAAGTAGTACGCGCCGTAGTCGCCAACGTGCTTGAACCGCTTCTTCAGCGCCGCGATGGTGTCGCCGAAATCCCCGAGGCTCGCGAGGTACGGCTTCATGCCCCCGTACTCCCGTTCGATGTCCACCATCGCCTGTGCGTTGTGCACCGTGGCTTCGACCTTGCGCCGGTTGCGAATGATGCGCGTGTCCGCCATCAGCCGGTCCAGGTCATCCGGGGAGTAGCTCGCAATGGCGACGGGGTCGAAGGCCGAGAACGCCTCGCGGAAGCCCGGCCACTTCGCCTCGACGATGGCCCAGCTCATACCGCTTTCGAAGACGGCCTTGCTCAGGACCTCGAGGTAATCGGCGGTCCGCACGGGCTGGATAATCGCGGGTGGTTCCATGCGCGGGAGCGTGCCCGCGCGCGCCATGCCCGTCAAGCCGCGAACGCGACGAAGCCCGGACGGCTGCCCGGGCGTTCGCACGCTGCGTTTCGGGCCTACTGGTCGCGCATCCAGTAGGTCACGCCCGGCTCGAGGCGCACCAGCGTTGTCAGGAAGTTCGCGCCGCTCACCCAGCGCATCCAGCCACCCTGCCCGTCGTCGCGATACACCGCCGCGCAGGCGCAGGCCGCCGGGTCGGCTTCCTCGACACCCCAGGTCACGGTTCGCCAGCCATCAGGCGTGATGTCGCGCTTCGCGGTGATGCCCGAGGACACGGGCGGCACCGGCGGCGCCGGCACGCTCACCGTGGGCACCGCTACCACCACGGTCGTGGGAGCGGGCTTCACGGGCGTTGCCGTCGGCGCGGGCGGCACCGGCGTCGGCCTCGGCGGCACCGGCGTCGGCTGCGGCTGCGGCGTCTCCGGAGCGGCCTGCGGCAGGCTCGTCGGGGGAGCCGGCGGCGGCGCGCTCGCGCCCTTCGGCCCGTACAGGTAGATCGCCCCCTGCGCATCGTCCGCGGCGAAACCGTAGAACGAGGGGTTCATCATGATGCTTGGCGTGTCCGAGTGGTCCAGGCCGATGCAGTGCCCGAGTTCGTGGGTCACCGTCGCCTGCTGCGCCGCAGGCGGGAGTGAAAAGAAGTGCACGGGATGCAGCCGGATCTCGCAGTGCGAGATGATCCCGCCGCTCTGGGTCACGTTCGCCTGCGCCGGCTGCGTGTCGTAGTACACGGGCGGCAGCATCGGGGCGACGATCACATCGATGTCGTGCCCGCCCGCTGCCCCGCTGATGTCCGCCACGCTCGACCACGCGGCCATGCCGTTCGCCACATAGCCCGAAACCGAGCCGTCGGCCGACCACGTGAGCGTGTGCTTGTCCCACTTGCCGCCGATGAGCTTGAACGCCAGCGTCGTGCCGATCGCGATCGCGAAGAGCATGAGCGCCCAGAACACCAGCCCTGTGAGGAACGCATAGACCACCGCCCGTAGCCCGCCGAACCCACCAGCGCGCGAGCCCCCATTCCCTGGCGTGGCGTACAACGCCTGTCCGTGTCCCCGTCCCATCGCCATACCGTCCTCCGAATTGGGTTTCGAATGGGATCGAGAGCGTGTGGAGGTGGACAGGGTTGACGTTTCAATGATTCGTGGTTAACGCGGGGGTCCGATAGGTGAAACGGGGGACGCCGGGGTGGTCGGCGCGTGGCCCCCGGGCCGCGTACACGTGGCCTAACGGTGGCTGGCGATCGCATCTCACGTGACGAAAGTCCGTGCGACTGTCCACCATTCGGGGCACCATGGGAGCATGGCCGGTCCCCGCGATATCAACCCGAACGACATGATCTCCGTGCGTCCCGCTCCCGCGCGCCGCGTTGCCCCCGTGGTGCCACCCGCGCCCTGGCTCTTCGCCGGCGCGATGGCCCTCTCCAGCGCCGTGGCCGTGTTCGGCGGGCTCGTGCTCGGCTACATGGCCGCCACAGGGCACGGCATCGGCGACACCAAATGGACGGAAGCCGTGCAGTCGCACGGCCGGTTGCAGCTGTTCTCCTGGGTCAGCGTGTTCGTGCTCGCGCTGCTGTTCGAATTCGGCGTGCGGCTCAACCAGGCGCCGATGCTGCCAGCGAAGCCGCGCATGGCCGTCCTGCTCGCGTGCGGCCTCGGCCCCATCGTGGCAGCGGCTGGCCAGCTCGGCATCCCGCCGGATCGCGTGCTCATGGTGGCCGGGTCGCTCGTGCTTGCCGCGGGCGCGCTCGGCGGTGCCTGGCTCATCTGGCGAATCCCCGCGCCGCGCTCACTCTCCATCGATATCCATCCGCTCTGGCTGCGGTTTTCGGCGTCGTGGCTCGCGATCGCGGCCGTCGCGCACCTCGTGGCCGTCCTCCGCGCCGATGGCCGCATCGTGGCTCTGCCAGACACCTGGTTCGTCAACGAAGTGGTCATTCGCGGCTTCGTGACGTTCGCCATCGTGGGCGTCGGTTTCCGCGCCTTCCCCGGCCACCTCGGGCTGGCTGTGGTCGAACAGCGCTGGCAACGGATCCTGCTGGCATGGTTCACCGCGTCCGTGGTGCTCACCGCACTCTCGGCGGGCGCGTTCGGGCTCGGGCATTCCGGCTGGCTTACGCGCGTCGCCGACCTCACCTTCGCGGCCGCCCTGCTCGCGCTGACCTGGCGCACCGGCGTGCTGAGCGCGCTCCGGCGCCCACCCCCCGGCGAACGGTATGCACTTCTCGTGCCGGTCGCGTGGCTCGGGCTGGTGGCCTATGCCATCGCGCTCGCCGCCCAGGCCCTGCTCACCGACCTCTCGGACCGCACGCTTTACGAAGAGGGGGCCGTGCGCCACCTGTTCATGCTGGGCTTCATGGCGCCGCTCATGGCCGCGATGGCGCATATCGTGCTTGCGCGCTTCGCGACCGGCCGCCTCCTCTGGGAGAACCGGCTCACGGCCGGGTTCGTCTGCCTGGTGGCGGCCACGCCGCTGCGCGTGCTCCCGGTGCTCTTCACCGGTTCACCGGGCTCGGTTGGCAAGTACCTGCTCGCGACCGCGGCCCTGCTCACCACCGTCGGCCTCGCGCTCGTGGGCGCCGTCGCGATGCGCACCTCGACCGTCGCGTGGCAGCGGCAGCGGGCGCACCGCCGGGCCTAGGGCACGCTCGCGTCGTACACCGTGGCGATGTGCCCGCCCGCGCGCAGCGCCTCGATCTCGGCCTCGGGTAGCCGGAGCACTTCCCGGTACACATAATCGTTGTGTTCGCCGAAGGTCACCGGTGGCTGCCTGAACTCGACCGGTGTGCCCGTCATGTTCCACATCGGCCCCGCGTACGTCCTCGGGCCGGCTCCCTCGACCGTCTGCACGCGCGGGAAGCCTCGCTCGCGAAGCTGGGGGTCGTCGAAGATGCGCGAAGCCTCGAGGATGGGCGCGCAGGCGATGCCCGCGGCCTGCAACCGGTGCATCAACTCGTAGTCGTCGTGTTCGACCGTGTAGGCCGCGAGGTTCCGGTCGATTTCGCGCGCGTGCGCCTGGCGCCCCTCGTTCGTGTCGAAGCGCGCGTCCGTGGCCCACGCGGGCGAACCCATCACGCGCACGAGCGCCTGCCACTGCGCGTCCGTTTCCACGTGGATGCTCACCCAGCGGTCCTCCATCGTCGCGGCCGTGCCGGGCGAGAGCGCCGGGTAGACGCCGCAGGGGTACCGGCCGTGCACGTCGCGGTTCCCGATGGCCTCCTGGATGCGGCCGTTCAGGCTGTAATCCATCACCGCCTGCGTGAACATCGCGGCGGCGTTTTCGGCCTGCCCGATTTCGATGAGCTGGCCGCGACCCGTGCGCTCGCGCAGCCACAAAGCCGACATAACGGCGAAGGCACCCTGCGCGCCGGCCAGGTAGTCGCCCGAGTAGATCGCCGTGTTCGTCGAGGGGTCCGTGTCGTCGTAGCCGCGGAGCAGGCTGTGGCCCATCACCGCTTCGAGGTGCACACCCAGCGCCCGCGCGTTGTAGTAGGGGCCGGTGCTGCCATACGCCGGCACGCGCACGAAAATGATGCGCGGGTTCGCCTCCCGCAGCCAGTCGTAGGTGATGCCCAGCGACTCCATCGTGCCCGTGGCATTGTTCTCGTACACCACATCCGAAACCGCGACGAGCTTCCGCAGCACCTCCATCCCCTCGGGACGGCGAATGTCGACCGTGAAGCTGCGCTTGTTGCGGTAGAGGCTCACGAACGTCGGGTTGTAGTTCCAGGGCTTCTCGCCGGGGACGCCGTTGGGCATGCCGCCCGCCCACGAATTCCCCGCGTCGAGCATCGCCTGGCTTGGCCGGGCGACGCGCCCCCGCGTCATCGGCTGGAAGACAAACGGGTTTTCGGGCTTGATCACCTCGGCCCCGAGGTCCGCCATCTGCATCGTCGCGAACGGTCCCGCCCACACCACGCAGAGGTCGATAATGCGAACGCCTTCGAGCGGCTTCTTCACGCCGGCACCCTCCCGTGCGCTTCCACGCGATCGATCAGCGAAGGCTCCAGGCCCGCTTCCTCGAGGACTTCGCGGGTGTGCTCGCCGAGCAGTGGCGCCGGCCGCCGGAGTTCCCAACCACCCTCGGCGAAGATGAGCGGCCGGCCCGGGAATTCGACATCGCCGAGCTCCGCGTGCGTCGTTTTCGCCCAGAAGCCACGGCCCCGGAAATGGTCGTCCTCGAACAGGTCCTTCATGCTGAAGAGCGGCCCGCACATCACCTTCGCGCGGCGCGCCTCGGCCCAGATCTCCCGTTTCGTCCGTTCGAGGCACCACAGCAGGAAGTGCGAGTTCCACTCCTCGACGATCGCCGGGTCGAACCGCTTGATCGGGTCGCGGTACTTCGGGTCCTGGTTCCAATCGGGCGAACGGAGCATGTCGTCGATGCGCTCGACGTAGAGAGCGGCGGCTGTGAAATCGACGTACCCATCCGCGCAGGGATAGATGCCGCCGGGCATCGCGTTCGCCGCGTCGGCGGTGCGAATCGCCTTCCGGCCGCTGAACTGGTACGCGATCGAGGTCGCGTGCCGCCGGTCGACACCGCCAAAGTGCGTCTCTGTGAGCGCGATATCGACCCACTGGCCCTCGCCGTTCTGCTTCGAACCCCAGAGCGCGCCCATCGTCGCGGCGGCGGCGGAGGCGCCCGATTCGAACAGCGCGGCCGTTCCCGCCATCTTCGTTGGCTCCCGGTCGGTGAGGCCCATCGAGTACATCTCGCCCGCGAACCCGTAGAGCACGAGTTCCGTCGTGCGGTAATCGCGATACGGCCCGGTCGCGCCGTAGTTGGAGATGGAGACCATCGACGCCCGGGGATTCGCCGCGTGAATCGCGTCCCACCCCAGCCCGAGGCGCTCCATCGTGCCCGGGCGGAAGCTCTCGATGACGAGGTCCGCCTTCGCCGCGAGCGCGAGCACCGCTTCCCTCCCCTCCGCCGTCCGCAGGTCGATGACGACGGAGCGCTTGTTGAGGTTCAGGAAGAAGAAGAGGCCGCTGCGCTCGATGTGCGGCACATCGTCCTTGAACGGCCCGAGCCGCCGCGCGATATCGCCGTCGGGACGTTCGATCTTGATGACATTCGCCCCGAAATCGGCGAGCAGCTTGGTCGTGTACGGCCCGGCGATGTGGTGGGTGAGGTCGAGGACCGTGACGTTGTCGAGAGCCTGCACGTGTTCCCTCCGTTCGCGGCGCGCCGCCGTCAGACCGTGAGTGCGTGGACCTGGTAGGTGACTGAGCCCGGCGCGCTGGTGCCGATGCCCACGGCCTGGACCGTGTTTAGCCAAGCGTACCGGTCATCGCCCGTTTCGAAGAGCGGCGCGGTGCGCAGCTGGAGCCCGCCTGCCGTGCGCACGCCAATCCCGGTGTAGGCCATCACGATGTGCGCCCCGTCGTGCGTCGTCAGCACGATGCGGACGTCGAGCTTGAAGCTCCCGTCGGCGCGCCCGGTGATCCAGTCGCCTCCGGGTGACGGCTCGACGATGCCGTTCAGGCGTGGCCCGTCGAAGCTCCCACCCGTCACCGGGACGATGATGCGAGGCCCCTGCGGGCCGCCCGGGATGGCGATCCCGGCTGCCGTCTTCGCGGTGAGGGTGAAGAGGAACTCCGCGGGGATGGAACTATCGGGCACGTCTATCTCCGCCATCGAGTGGGCGGAATCTACCAGAGCGCGGTACCGCTTGAACAGTCCGCATCACGCAAACGAAAACGGCTCCCCGGAATGGGGAGCCGTGCGCGTGTGGGGTTGGTGGAGACGAGGGGACTCGAACCCCTGACCTCAGCGATGCGAACGCTGCGCTCTCCCAGTTGAGCTACGTCCCCACGAAAAAAACGGGCCGCTGCCCATGGTAGGGAGCGGCCCGTTTTGGCGTCAAATCGGGAAGGTCAGGCGCGGTGGGATGAACCCCGGCCGATGCGGTAGGACGTTTCGCCCGTGAATTCCCGCTCCTTGCCGCACTTCTTGCAACGCCCCGGCGTCAGTTCGCCTCGCGGAGGCTCCAGAACCCAGTGATGGACACACGCCTCCACCATTTGAAGCGCTTCAGCCTTGGACATTGCGGCTTTTCTCCCTCGACGGTCTAGTTCTCGGGTTCGGCCCCACCCGGCCGTTCCCCGGTAGCCCGAGGGGCAGCATAGTACCGTCTATAGAGCGTTTCAATCCCCTATTTCGATTCGTCTAACAGTCCGGGTAACGGCGTGATAACCATCACCCCGCCTTTCACATCGATTCTGTCAATGACGTCCTCGATCGCGGGGATGAGTACCTCGCCGCGAGGGCCGCGCACCACGTAGACGTCGTTCGCGCCCGGCTGCAGAACCTCGGTCAGCTGCCCCAGCTCCTCGCCCGCGCTCGTCTCCACGCGGAGCCCGATCAGTTCGTGCACGAAGTACGAATCGCTGTCGCTGCGGCGGACGTCCTTGTCCGGGACCTCGAGCAGCGCCCCGCGCAGGCCGTCGGCCGTGGTGCGGTCGCCGATGCCGGAAAGCAGGAGCAGCCACGCCCCCCGGTCCTCGCGCGTGGCAAAGATGCGGTGGCGTTCGCCGCGGATGGTGACCCACCGGCCGCGCTGCAGGTTCGGTGCGTCGGGCGAAAACGCCTGCACCCGCACTTCGCCCTTGAGCCCGTGCGAGCGCAGAACCAGGCCCACCGCCGTGTGCCCTTCCGTCGGCTCCGGGCGCACCGGCCGTGGACCGCGAGGGCCTCGAGGTGCTCTCTCCGGCGCTGGTACGGGCGTCTCCGAGCTGCTTTCCTCGGCCACGGGCGGTGTCGCGCTCTCCGGCGCGGGCCGCGGTCGTGCAGAAGCCCCGCCAGTGCGACGGGGCTTGCGTGGCCGCGATGGCGGCGGTGTGCCTGCCGGTTCTTCCGGGGTCAGTCGCCGATCTCCAGGTTGGCGCGCACGCCTTCCTTGACGGCGGCCACCTTCACCAGCGAGCGCATGGCCGAGGCGATGCGCCCGCCGCGCCCGATGACCTTGCCCCAATCGTCTTCGGCGACATCGAGGCGAACGGTGATGCGGTCCCCGTCCGAC
Organism: Dehalococcoidia bacterium; assembly: GCA_046328225.1. Lineage (GTDB taxonomy): Bacteria > Chloroflexota > Dehalococcoidia > Tepidiformales > Tepidiformaceae > Amarobacillus. Next base: position 18,103 of record JAXLWZ010000009.1, read on the forward strand.
TGCTCGGAAACGGTCACGCTGTCCGGGTCATCGACGAGGGAGCGAGCGAGGTAATCGACCAGCACGCCCATCATGGTCTCGGCCATTTCGGTTCCTACTCGGCGGCCGTGGCGGTGATGCCGGCGCGCTTGAGGATCTTGGCGGCGGCTTCCGAAGGCTGGGCGCCCTTCGCGATCCATTCGCGCGTGCGGTCGGCGTCGATGTTCACGGCCGGCGGATTCGCGTGCGGGTCGTAGGAGCCGAGCGTCTCAAGGAAGTCGCCGTCGCGCTTGTCGGGCTGATTGGCCAGGACGACGCGGTAATACGGCTTCTTCGTCTTGCCGATGCGGCGAAGGCGGATACGAAGCATTCAGTTCTCTCCTCGGTCCGGCGGATTCGGACCCGTGAATGGCAATGGTACGAATGATGCTAACGCACATCGCGGGAATGCGCTCGGCTGGAGCGCATTCCCGCGATGGGATGGAACCGGGACCGCCGTTAGCGGGTGCCGCGGAGGCGTGGGTCGAGCACGTCGCGCAGCGCATCACCGAGCATGTTGAAGCTATACACGGTGAGGAAGATCGCGAGGCCCGGGAAGATGGCCAGGTGCGGGTGGCGCGAGAGCGCTTCGCGCGCCTCGTTCAGCATGCGCCCCCAGCTCGCCGTCGGCGGCTGCACGCCGTAACCGAGGAACGCCAGCGACGACTCGGTCAGGATCGCGCCGCCGATCTGGATCGAGGCGCCGATGATGATGATCGGGATGACGTTCGGCACCACGTGCCGGCTGATGATGCGCACGTCGCTCGCGCCGATGACGCGCGCCGCCTCCACGTACTGGTTCTGTTTGGTGGCAATCGCCGCGCCGCGTATGACGCGCGATTGCCCCAGTGCCGTGAGGATACCGACGGCCACCGCGATTCTGACCACCACCCGTCCCGATGGCTCAAGCCCGAGGAAGGCCGGCGGGAACTGGGTGAGGCTCGTCACCACGAGGATGATGAAGATGAGGCCCGGGAGCGCGATGCCAATATCGACGACGCGCTGGACCAGCAGGTCGAAGATGCCGCCGAAGTACCCGGACGTCACGCCCAGGAACGTCGCCACGCTCGCGCTCACGAGCACGACCAGCGTGCCGATGAGGATCGACGTGCGCGCCCCGTAGATGATGCGCGTGTACAGGTCGCGGCCGAACTGGTCAGTCCCGAACCAGTGCTCCGCCGAGGGACCCTGGAAGCGGTTCACGATCGAGTTCGCGTCCGGGTTGCCCGTGTTCGGGAAGAGGCTAGGCACGGCCGCCATGAGCAGCAGGATGATGACGAACACCGCTCCGAAGGCGCCCAGCGGCTTATAGCGGATGAACCGCAGCAGGGAGCGCCGCGCTCGTTCGGGGAAGCCCGGGCGGCGCCGAAGTGCGTACTGTTCGAGCTGATATGCGGTTGCGTCGCTTACGCTGGCCATTACGAGTACCTGATCCTGGGGTCGAGGATGGAGTACGTGAGGTCGACGCCGAGGTTCACGAAGACGACCACCACCGCCACGATGATGTTCACGGCCTGCACGACCGGGTAATCCAGGGAGCTCACCGAGCTGACGTAGTACCGCCCCATGCCCGGGATGGAGTACACGGTCTCAATCAGGACCGTGCCACCCACCAGGATGGGAAGCTGCAGGCCCACCACCGTGACCACGGGGATGAGCGCGTTGCGCAGCGCATGCGAGACGATCACCCGCCGCTCGCGGAGGCCCTTCGCCCACGCCGTGCGGATGTAGTCCTGCCGCAGCGTCTCCAGCATCGCCGACCGCGTGAAGCGCATCACGCCGCCCGAGAGGCCCGCGCCGAGGATCATCGAGGGGACGATCATCATGCGCAGGTTGCCAATCGGGTTGTCTGTGAATGAGATGTAGTCTTTGGGTGGTACGCCCCAGGTGAAGTACCGGCCCGCCATCGTGATCAGGATGATGCCCACCCAGAAGCCCGGGATGGCGAGCAACCCGATCGCGAAACTCCGGCCTGCGTAGTCCCACGCGGTGTCCTGTCTGACCGCGGACATGATGCCCACCGGCAGCGCGATGCAGAGCGATACGACGATCGCCAGGACCCCGAGTTCGAGCGTGACCGGAAGCCGGTTCTTCAGCTCGCTGATGACCGTGCGGTCGCTCAGGATCGAGTTCCCGAAGTCGAAGCGGACGACGCGGCCAATCCACTTCACGTACTGGACGACGATGTTGTCATCCAGCTGGTACTCCTTGCGGAGCGCCGCCTTGGTCTCCTCGCTCGCGGCGCCGAAGTCGCCCGTGAGGAGGTCGATGACATCGCCAGGGACAGCCCTGACCATGACGAACACGATGAACGTCACTCCCAGCAGTGTGGGAATCATGAGGAGCAGGCGTCGCAACACGTAGGTCCGTACTGGCGGCGTCTGCTTTCGTTGGTGAGTTTGGCCTTGTGCCGATACAGCGCTGCGGCGCCTCCGTGAAAGGCGCCCGGCCCCCGGTTATTGATGGTTGCGTTTACGCCTTCCAGCGGTAGACGTACTCCTCCGTGCCCTGGCCGTAGCCCTTGGTCCGGTACTCCGTGCCCTTGATGTTCGGCTGGCTCCCGCCCCAGTTCGAGCCGGCGCCGGCCACGCTCGGGACGTAGAACATGTTCTCGGCGTTCTTGATCTGCGCTTCCTTGAAGATGGCCTTGCGCTTCTCTTCGTTCGCCTCGATGGCCTGGTCCTGGGCGAGCTTGGTCATGGTGGCGTCCTTGACCTTGCTGTGGTTGTTCGGGTCCTCGGTGAAGAACCGCGTCAGGTACGAACCCGCCTCCGGGAAGGGGGTCTCATAGCCGAAGGCGATGCCCTTGAAGTTCCCGAGGAACGTCTGGGTGATGTACTTCGAGCTGTAGTCCTGGACGTCGGTCGTCGTCTTGATGCCGATCTGGTTGAGGTAGTTGATCTGGGCTTCGGCGATGTCGTTGAAGAGCTTGCCGTAGCGGTTGGCGGTGTACTGGTAGGTGGTGCTGAAGCCGTCGGGGAAGCCGGCGGCGGCGAGGAGCTTCTTGGCCTCGGCCGGGTCGTACTTGAAGTACTTGGCGCTGTCGCCCTGGTCCTTGCCCTTCGGGTCGATCCACCAGCGGGTCTCGCCCGCCGGAATGATATTGTGCCACGGGCCCTGGACGTCGAGGCCGGCTTCCTTGAGCTTCTTCAGGTTGTACCCGAGCTCGAGGAGGTCGTCTCGGTTCATGGCCATCGAAACGGCCTGGCGCACGCGCGGGTCCTTCCACGGCGAGGCCGGGTCCGGGTCGAAGAAGAGGAAGCTCAGCGTCGCGCCGACGGTGCTGTTGAGCTGCGCCTGCGGGATCTGCTTCTTCACCGTCACGAGGTCGTCGCCGTTCAGGTCGACGCCGTCGAGGTTCCCGGCGAGGAACTGCGCGAGGCGGTTCGCGTACTCGGGGATGATCGACTGCTCAATCGAGTCGAAGAAGACGACGTTCTTGTTGTACCACTCAGGATTCCGCTTGCGGACGATCTTCACGGACGGCTGGTAGCTGTCGAGCATCCAGGGGCCGCTGCCGATCGCCGTCTTCGCCCGGTCGAACTGGGACTCGGACTCAGTCGGGACGATGAACAGCAGGTTCGTGTCCGCCAGCGCATCGAGGAAGGCCGCGTTCGGGCCCTTGAGCGTGAAGACGACGGTCTGCTTGTCCGGGTACTCGACCTTGTCGACGTACTGACCGTGAGGCGTTCGCGTTCGTGGCGGCGGGTGGCCAGGCTCCACGTGAGTACTGATGCCGTTCCAGCCGGATCAGTGGCCGTTGACCGGCGCGGTGTTGTGGAACTTGACGTCCGAGCGGAGCTTGAAGGTCCACTTCAGGCCGTCCGGCGTCGATTCGGCTGTCTGCACGATGTCGGCCCGGGGCGCACGCTGAGCGGGAGGATGCCCGGGCCGAACTTGTACTTGTAGAGGCGGCTGTAGTGGTAGGCGGGCGAAACCCTTGGTGAGGAAGTCGTCGTTGTACGGTCGCATGCACGGCGCCGCCGAGCCCTGGAGAACCCCGGCGTCGCCGCGCGCGGTGTTCGTCGAGGCGTCGCTGGCGGCTGGCCTTGAGCGGCGCGGGAGTAGGCGAGGAGTTGATCCACCGTTCTTCACCATCGCTCATCGCCGGCCGGACGATGCGCGCATGCCCGCTCGCGCCGATGATCGCGAAGCCGGCGCCCTTGAGCAACGTCCGGCGGCTCGCCTGGCGGACCTGCCAGCGATCCCAATAACTAGACAAGAATTCCCCCTCCGGATCTCATGGGGCTTGCGAGGCGCCCTGATAGAGCTCGTAGATGGTACGAATCCACCGTACTGAGCGGTTCTACCTTCGGATATTCTTCCGTCAATTGCTACGAATGCGAGGAATACCGAGGGCACATGCCGAGAGGTGGGCCGCGGTCGATTTTCGCGGCCCCACCCCCGGGCCTTTCCCGTGCTGTCCGGCCGCTCTGGCCGGCGCTTTGCCTACGCCTTCCAGCGGTAGACGTACTCCTCCGTGCCCTGGAAGCCGTAGCCCTTGCTGCGGTAGTCTGTGCCCTTGATGTTGAAGCCGGCCGCTGCCCCAGCTCGAACTGCACGGGCTACGCTCGGGACGTAGAACATGTTCTCGGCGTTCGATCTGCGCTTCCTTGAAGATGGCCCTGCGCTTCTCTTCGTTCGGCCTGATGGCCTCGTCCTGTGCCAGCTTGGCCGCGGTCGGGTCCTTGACCTTGCTGTGGTTGTTCGGGTCCTCGGTGAAGAACTGGCAAGCCAGTGCACGAACCCGCCTCCGGGAAGGGGGTCTCGTAGCCGAAGGCGATGCCCTTGAAGTTCCTGGAGAACGTCTGTGCGGATGTACTCGAGTCGTAGTCCTCGACGTCGGTCGTCGTCTTGATGCCGATCTGGTTGAGGTAGTTGATCTGGGCTTCGGCGATGTCGTTGAAGAGCTTGCCGTAGCGGTTGGCGGTGTACTGGTAGGTGGTGCTGAAGCCGTCGGCGTAGCCGGCGGCGGCGAGGGTTTCTGGCTCCCGGCTGGCTGTACTTGAAGAACCTAAGCTGTCGCCCGTCCTTGCCCTTAGTCGATCCACCAGCGGGTCTCGCCCGCGGGGATGATGTTTTGCCAGCGGCCCTGGACGTCGAGGCCGGCTTCCTTGAGCTTCTTCAGGTTGTAGCCGAGCTCGATGAGGTCGTCGCGGTTGATGGCCATGGAGACGGCCTGGCGCACGCGCGGGTCCTTCCACGGCGAAGCCGGGTCCGGGTCAGCAAGAACATGAAGCCGAGGTCGAGCCCACGGTGCTGGTCAGCTTGTAGCCCTTCTGCGGGATCTGCTTCTTGACGGTCGAGGTCGTCGCCGTTCAGGTCGACGAGGTCGAGGTTCCCGGCGAGGAACTGCGCGAGGCGGTTCGCGTACTCGGGGATGATCGACTGCTCAATCGAGTCGAAGAAGACGACGTTCTTGGAGAAATAGTCGGGTCAGTTCCGCTTGCGGACGATCTTCACGGACGGCTGGTAGCTGTCGAGCATCCAGGGGCCGCTGCCGATCGCCGTCTTCGCCCGGTCGAACTGGGACTCGGACTCGGTTGGGACGATGAACAGCAGGTTCGTGTCCGCCAGCGGCATCGAGGAAGGCCGCGTTCGGGCCCTTGAGCGTGAAGACGACGGTCTGCTTGTCCGGGTACTCGACCTTGTCGACGTACTTGACTTGCGACGCGTTCGCGTTCGTCGGGGCCGTGAGGAGGCTCCACGAGAACTTGACGTCATCCGTCGTGAGCTGGCGGCCGTTGACCGGCGCGGTGTTGTGGAACTTGACGTCCGAGCGGAGCTTGAAGGTCCACTTCAGGCCGTCCGGCGTCGATTCGGCCGTCTGCACGATGTCGGGCTCGGGGCGCACGCTCAGCGGAAGGATGCCCGCCGGTCTTGTACTTATAAAGGCGGCCGTGGTGGTAGGCGGCGTACCTTGGTGAGGAAGCCGAGGTTGCCGTACGGGTCGTGGCCGCCGAGGGCGCGTCGCCTGTCGTGTAGATCTTGTAGGTGCCGCCGCGCTTGGCGCCGGCGAACGGGTCGACGGGCGTCGGCGTGGCCGTACTCGAGGGCGGGCGTGGCGAGCGTGACGCCGCCACGCCGCCGCCGCCGCCGTTGTTGTCGTCGCGCCGTCGCCGCAGCCGACGAGCGCCATGCCGGCTGCCCCTACACCGGCGACGCCGGCCCCTCGAGCAGCGCGTCCGCGGCCTGACTGGCGGTCCCACCAGCGATCCCAATAACTCGCCAAGAATTCCCCTCCGGGCCTCGGCATCGGTTTCGACTCCATAGAGCGCTTCCTACGGATCTTCTGGTATCCATCAACCGAAATGTTCTACCCGGTGAAACGGATCCGTGTCAATTCGTCCGAAAGTGACTTCACCACACCATTAGGCGTCAGAAATAGTTAGCGAGAGGCGAGATGTGCCCGGTGCGCCCCGGCCACGGAGCCCGGCGGGCCCGGCCTGGCAGCGGGCGACGCCGTTGATGGCCCATAATCTGACCACCACCGAGGAGTTCGCCATGCAGGAGCCCTCGTCCTGAGTCCGCAGAAGATGCGGCGCCACGCCGAGAAGTTCGGTGGAGAAATCGGGCACGCATCTGCACCCCGACCGGTTCATCACCGAGGGCGTCGTCCTCGGCCTCGCTTTGAACATCGATAACTTCGGCCGCCCCATCTGCCCCTGCAATCTCTACTCGGCCAAGGACGAGAACGGGACCGGCCCGGAGGGCCTCACCTCCCGCGCGACGAAGAGCAGCGGGCGCCGCACCGGATCTGCGCCTGCGACGAGATGCAGATCTACAACAAGTACTGCCATCGCCTCCCTTCGTAAACGAAGAGGGCCTGCCTATCACCGAGTACCTCCCGGAGGACCATGAGGGCCGCGAAATCTACGGGCTCGTCACCGACCCGACGCCTTGCTGCGCGCGCGCGCTGGGCCGCGTGCTCAAGGAGCGAGGTGCTTCCAGCCATGCGCGCCGTGGCCGCTGCCTGCATGTCCGCCCTCAGTGGCCTGCGCTGTCCGCGTGGGTAGCGATTGGGTGGCGCGACGCTCCTGTTGTCGTTCGTGTTTGTCTTGCGCTGCCGCCGCTGCTCGGTGCCCTCTGCGCGCTCCTCGGGCTGCGCGGTCGCGATGTCGCCATCGCCGGCATCGCAGCGGTGTTCGCCGGCCCGCTCATGACCATGGTCACGGCCGGGACGACATGTCCTGCATGACAACGACACGGCCGTCGTGGCCTTCGGAAACGATCGTCTGGCTTGGCGTAGGCGGCGGGCTCGGCTCGCTGACGTCATGGGTCATTGGCGCCGCTATCGATGGTTTCGCGCACGCCTACGGCGCCGCCGTCTCCATCGCACTGGAGCGGCGGGCGCGTGACACCGCCCGGGTGCGCCCGCGCCAGGACAGCAGCAGCGGCGGTACGAACAGCCGTAGGCTGCGGCGTAAAGCAAAGAAGTGCCGCTACCATCGAAATCCCATCAGCGGCGAACTCCGGGATGACCTGGCCCGAAGAACGCCACCTGCAAGCTGAAGGCCAGCTGCAAGCACGCTCAGCACCGTCGCCCGCCGGTCCGAGGGGATGCGTTCGTTCAGGTGCGCGCTCACGGCCGGGTTCACGAGCGCTCGCACCAGCGCCGGGGCCGCGAACAGCGCGAACGCCCACGGCGTATTGAACACGGCCAGCAGCGCGTACGCCCCCGCGATCGCGATCGGCCCGACCATGAACAGCGTCGATCGCCCCACCCGCGCCGCCACCGCCGTCGTGAGGAACGCCGCGATCACCGCCGTCAGCCGGATCGGCGCCTGGAACAGCCCGAACCATTCGGTCGCGATACCATGGTCGATGAGGAACGGCTGCATGAGGATCACCGGCCCGAACGTGCCCGTCATCAGCACGGACCCGAAGAGCACCGTGTAGCGCACCTGCGGCGTGTTCCAGGCGAACGAGAGCCCTTCGCGCAGGCCGCGCAGATAGGGGTGCCGCGACCGTTCGCGCGGCGGTTCGACCATCAGGAGCGCGGCCACCACCGCGCACAGCGGGAACAGCGCGCTCACCTGCACGGTGAAGGCCAGGCTCGTCCATTGGGCGACGAAGCCGCCGGCCGCGACGCCCACGAAGCCGCTCGTCAGTGTCACCGCGAAGTTGCGCCCGATGATGTGCTGGAAGCGGTGCTCCTGGCCGGCCGCCTTCAGCGAATCGAACATCAGGGCCTCGTCCGCGCCGCTCGTGGAGGCGTTCGCCACGGCCCAGAGCATGTAGTCGGCGAAGAGCATCCAGTAGCTGGTCGTGAACCCGAAACCGAGGATGGTCAACGCATAGAGCGCGGCCCCGATGACCAGCACCCGCCGCCGCCCGATGTGGTCCGCGAGCGCTCCCAGCGGCGCCTGGAGCACCGCCATGGCGAGCCAGAACGGCAGGTCCATGAAGAAGATCCAGCGCAATTCGAAGCCGCGCGTGTCGAGCAGGTACTTGATCCACACGCCGAACCAGAGCCCGCACTGCATGAAGAACGCGAACGCGTAATAGAGCGAAGTATTTCTGCGCACGGGGAAGGCGGTGGCGGCCATGAACCGCACAGCCTACACGGCCACCGTGCGCCGCGGGCCCGTCATTCGGCGGAGACGCCAGAAAGGGCCAGCCCCGGTGAGGCTGACCCCTGAAAGTCCGCCGGCGGGCAGGCTCAGCTGGCGCGATAGAGGATGGAGAAGACCCCGGCGCCGATTTGCGCGTCGTTCCCCGAAAGCGCGAAGACGCCGAGCACCAGCACCATCACGGCGAGGCCGACGCCCGACGCGATCACGACCTCGGTCGAATCGGCACCGCTCACCGATTGCACCGCGTAGATCATCATCACCATCAACAGGGCGATGGGCATGAGCGCGAACAGCGGATACAGCATCGGGATGAACATCAGCACCCAGAGCGCCATCGGGATGGCGGCGTACCCCATCACGCGCACGAGCGAGAGGAGGTCGACCTGGAGCTTGAACATCTGCGCAAGCACGACATAAATGACAAGCATCGCCACGCCGTACATCGCCAGCATGAAGATGGAGCCGAGCAGCAGCGTATTGAGGAAGACGCCGTCCGGCTCGAAGCTCGATCCCCACGCCACCTTCCACCAGAGGAAAGACCCGAGCCCCGCGAGGAACGCGCTGATCGTGGCGATGATTACCGCCGGTATCGTCTCGTTCTGGTCGTCGCGGACCTCATCGAACACGGAGGTATCGAGCCGCGCGAGCCGCAATACCCGGTTGAGGATGACGTTGGGGTCCATGATTCCTCCTGGCGAACCTGGTGGCGGCTTCCAGCAGCCTGGCGCCACCCCCTCCGAATGGCGGGACTATAGCACACGCCTCGGACGCGAGTTAGGTGCGTAGGCGTTTCAACTGTTCATTGCTTCACGCAGGCGAACCACCCCCGGGGCGCCTTACACATCTCCCGGCCTCAGCCGGGGCGTGCGGTCGCGGTCGCCGGCGCTGTCCCAGCCCTTGAACCGCGGCTCGCGCTTCTCCGCGAACGCCGCGCGCGATTCCATCAGGTCGCTGAGGGCGCCGTGATTGCGAAGCCGCCCGGCCAGCGCTTCGCGGTCGGGAGCGACCTCGGGGCGCATCGCGCGCATCATCACGAGCGTATTCACGCGCGCCGCCGGCGGCAGCGTGAGCAGGTGGGCCGCCATCCGTCGCGCTTCGGGCAGCAGCTCCTCCTCGGTCGTGATCCGGTTGAGGTACCCCAGTTCGTGCAACCGTTCGGCGGTGAAGCGAAACGCGAACGCCATCTCCGTCGCGATCGCGTGGGGCATGGCGCCCAGGTGCCCGTGCTGGTACCCGCCGAGCAGCCAGCGCTTCGCCTCCGACATCTCGAACACGGCGCCGCGCACGGCCACGCGCAGGTCGCACTTTTCCACGAGCTGGAACCCGCCCCCCATCGCGAACCCGTTGATCGCGCCGATGACGGGCTTGTCGAGCTTCCCGGCCATGAACGGATCCTCCGCCGCGAGCGCGGGCAGCCCCGCGGCGCCCCGCTCGAGCGACTCCTTCATGTCTTCCCCCGCGCAGAACGCCCGCCCGGTGCCGGTGAAGATCGCCACCTCGGCATCCGGGTCGTCGCGGAACGCGGTCCACGCTTCCGCCAGCCGTGCGCGCAGTTCGTTCCCGAGCGCGTTCATCCGCTCCGGGCGGTTCATCCGGATGACGGTGACACCGCCGCCGGTCTCGGTCTCGACGATCGCCATGGCGAGCCTCCTGCCCCGGCGTGCGGCCGGGCGCCCGATGCTATCATCGCCGCGCTCGAAAGGGGGCCGGGGACCATGGACGCGATGCGACCCTCGGCGCTGCACGGCATCCGCGTGCTCGACTTCACCCAAGCGCAACAGGGGCCCTTCGCGACCCTCCTGCTCGCCGACATGGGCGCCGAGGTCATCAAGGTCGAACCCCCGGGCGGCGAAATGGGGCGCTCGAACGGCCTCGGCCCGGATGGCTTCTCCTCCTACTTCGAAGGGCACAACCGCGGCAAGAAGAGCCTCACGCTTGACCTCAAGAAGCCCGAAGCCGTCGATATCGTGCGCCGCATCGTGCCCACGGTGGACGTGGTCGTGGAGAATTTCCGCCCGGGCGCGATGGAGCGCATGGGCATCGGCTACGAAAATCCGCGCCAGCTGAAGCCGGACCTCATCTACGCCTCAGCGTCGGCGTGGGGCCGGAGCGGTCCGTGGGCGGAACGCGGCGGCTACGACCACGTCGCGCAGGCGCTCAGCGGAGTGATGTACGAACAGGGGACCGGCCCGGGCGGCGAACCCCACGCCCTCATCGGTGGCTTCGCCGACCAAATCGGCGCGATGCTCCTGGCCTTCGGCATCGCCACGGCGCTTGTCGTGCGCGAACGCGACGGCATCGGGCAGCACATCGATGGGTCGCTCATCGGCGGCATGGTCGCGATGCAGTCGAAGCAGATCGTGGAATTCCTGCGCACTGGCAAGCAATCCGGGTTCCAGAGCCGCCGCGCCGCAACGTACACCAACTACGAGTGCGCCGACGGCGGCCACGTCGCCATCGCCGCCAACACCGAGGCGATGTGGGAACGGCTCTGCGACGCGCTCGACGCCCCGGGACTGAAGCGCGACCCCCGCTTCGCCGATCCCTTCGGCCGGGCCCGAAACAAGGACGCGCTCGTGGTCGAACTCGAAGCGTTGTTTCGCACGCGCCCGATAGCCGCCTGGCTCGAACCGCTCACCGCGCACGACGTGCCCCACGCGCCCGTGCTCGACTACGCGGGCATGGCCGAACACCCGCAGTTCTGGGCGAACGGCTATCTGCAGGAAATCGAGACCGAGGCCCTGGGCACGATGCGCGTACCCGGCCCGCCCATCCACATGAGCGAGACACCGCCGCGCATCCAGGGTGGCGGCCCACCGCTGGGGATGCACACGGAGGAGATCCTCCTCGGCGCCGGCTACAACTGGGAGGAGATCGCGAAGCTGAACGCCATCGGCGCCACGCGCACCGCCTGAGGCCCCTACCAGGGGAAGCCGGCCGGCCGCACGGGCGGTTCGAGGTCGAGCGCGAGCGTCGCCCGCGCGAGCGCCAGCTGCGCCTTCACGGGCGTCAGCAGCGGCGCCATCGCCTCGGCGTCCGCCTCGTTGACGAACCCGTGGCCCAGCAAGCGAGCCATGTCCATCACCCATCCGGCGGTGACGGCCCCGGCATCGTGCGGCGCCGGCGCTGGTGGCCCGGCTGCCCCGAAGCGCGGCGGAATCTCGGCCGGGAGCGCCGGCGGACGGGCCTTGTGCCACGGCGTTGACTGCTCGTAGGCATGCCCCAGCGCGAGCACCGCCGCTTCGTCCCAGCGCCGCCCCACCACCTGCATCCCGATCGGCGTGTTGTCGCGCGCGAGGCCGATGGGCACAGAGAGCGCCGGGAAGCCCGTGAGGCTCACCGGCCGCGTCACGCTCGCCATCTCGCCCGTCCAGCGCAGGGATTGTGCCGGGGGCCCGGTTTCGTCCGAGGCGAGCGCCCGGTTCGCCGGCGTGACGATGAGGTCGACCCGCTGAAAGGCGTCCAGGAACTCGCGCGTCACGCGTTGGCGGATCTGCTGTCCGACGATCCGCTCCTCCGCCGACATCAGCCCCGCAGCCGCAATCTTGTGGAAGAAGGCCGGCGTGTAGTCGCGCGACTTCGTTTCGAACCACGGCCGGTGAAACACGAACGACTCCGAGTACGCGATCGTCCACGAAGCGGCGGGTGCGAACACAGAAGCGGGCAGCTCGATCGGGATGACGTCGGCGCCTAGCGACGTGAGCTGGCGAATGGCCGCGTGCATCGCCGCCGCCACCTCGGGGTCGAGGCCGTCCATGAAGTACCCGTGCGGGACGCCGACGCGCACGCCCGCGATATCGACGCCGAGGTCCTCCGTGAAGTCCGGTACGGGGCCCGCGGCGGCGGTCAGGTCCTCGCCGTCCGGCCCGGCCATTGCGCCCAGCATGAGCGCCACGTCCGCCACGGTGCGCGCCATCGGCCCGATGCTGTCCTGGCTCCAGCTCAGTGGGATGCAGCCAGCGCGGCTCACGCGCCCATACGTCGGCCGCAGGCCGGCCAGCCCGCAGAACGCCGCCGGATTGCGAATGGAACCGCCGGTGTCCGTGCCCGTGGCCAGCGTGACCATCCCCGCCGCGAGCGCGGCGCCGCTCCCGGAGCTCGACCCGCCGGGGTAGGCCGAGAGGTTCCACGGGTTCCGCGCGAAGCCGAACACACCCATGCTGCCCGACGCGAACTCGATCAGGTTCAGCTTCCCGAGGGCGACCGTGCCTTCGCCGCGAAGCTTCGCCCCCACCGTCGCGTCCCGCGTGGCGACGGCGTGCGGGATGACCCGCGAGGCCGCCGTCGTCGGCATCCCCCGCACGTCGATGATGTCCTTGTGCGCGACCGTGATGCCATGCAGCGGCCCGCGGTACGCCCCCGCCACGATTTCGGCTTCGGCCGCGCGTGCCTGCGCCAGCCCACCCTCGGCATCGACGTACGTGAACGCCCGCAGCACATCGTCCATGCCCGCGATCCGGGCCAGTTGCGCCTCGACCAGTTGCACCGGCGAGACCTCACGCGTGCGAATCAGCGGGCCGAGCTCGCTGGCGGACATGGAGGAGAGTTCATCGGTCACGGGGGCCTCCGGTCGGCCAACGGTACCGCACGCCGCCCACCCCGGCACGGCGCCCCGCGCTGCCTCCCGTCGCGTAGACTGCGCGCCAACCACGGAGGGACTGATGGAACAGGAATTGGCGGGCAAAGTCGCGATCGTTACCGGCGCGGGCCGCATGCGGAGCATCGGGCGCCCCATCGCGCGGCTTCTCGCGCAGGCGGGCGCGAAGGTCATCGTCACCGGCACGGGCCGCTCCCCCGATCGCTACCCGGACGACGAGAAGGCCGCGGGCTGGCGCGACATCGAAAGTGTGGCGGACGAGATCCGCGCCGCCGGTGGTACCTGCCTCCCGCTCGTCTCGGACGTCAGCAGCGAACAGGCGAACGCGGACCTCATCGCGCGCTGCGTCGCCGAGTTCGGGCGGCTCGACATCCTCGTGAATAACGCCGGGGCCGCCCGCGGCGAGGATCGCGTGCCCGTCATCGACCTGCCCTACGCCGTCTGGAAGAACGTGCTCGTGACCAACCTGGATGGCACCTTCCTGCTCTCGAAAGCGGCCGCGAAGCAGCTCATCGCACAGGGTGACGGCGGCAGCATCATCAACGTCTCGTCCATCGCCAGCCGCGGCGCGGGCGCGAACACGGCCGCCTATTCGGCTTCGAAGGCGGCGATTAACGCACTCAGCCACTCGATGGCGATGGAGCTGGCGAAACACCAGGTCCGCGTGAACGCCCTGCTCCCCGGCCTGCTCGATACGTTCCGCACCGATGACCTCGGCCGTGGCGAAACCTGGGAACGCGTCGTGCGTGAGCGCATCCCCCTGGGCTACGCGGGCGACGGCACGGAACAGGCGGAGATGGTGCTCTTCCTCGTCTCCGAACGCGGGAAATGGGTCACCGGGCAGTGCATCGCCGTCGATGGCGGCACCACCTGGTAGGCGTCAGGCGCTCTTGCGGGCGGCCTTGCCGTCCTGCACCAGCTGCAGCCGGTCGCCGTCCTCGATGACGCGGTAGCCGAGTTCGTGCGCGAGCGTGGCAACGAGGATGCGCAGCGTCTTCACCCGCGCGAACCACTTGTCGTTTCCCTCGATCACGCGCCAGGGGCTCGTGATCGTGCTCGTCTTCATGAGCATCTCCTCGACCGCTTCCTCGTAGTCGTCCCAGCGGCCGCGATTGCGCCAGTCCTCCTCGGTCAGCTTCCACTGCTTGTGGGGCGTGTTCTGGCGCTCCTCGAAGCGGCGCAACTGCTCGTCCTGCGAGACGTGCATCCAGAACTTCACGAGCACCATGCCGCCCTGCCGCAGCTGGCGTTCGAACTCGTTGATCTCGCGGTAGGCGCGCTTCCATTCGTCCTCGCGGCAGAACCCCTCGACGCGCTCCACGAGCACCCGCCCGTACCAGCTGCGGTCGAAGATGAGGACCTGCTTCTCCGAAGGCGGGCGGATGCGCCGCCAGAAGCGCCAGAGGTAGTGATGCGTGCGCTCGTCGCCGGTAGGCGCGGCGATGGAGTGCACCTCGTAGCCGCGCGGATCGAGCTTCTCTGTCACGCGGCGGATGTTCGAGCCCTTCCCCGCGGCGTCCCACCCTTCGTACAGCACGACGAGCGAACGCTTCTGGAAGTACAGCTGCTGCGCGAGTTGCCGCAGCGCGACCTGGTTTCGCACCAGCTCGTGCACGTACTCCTCGCGCGAAAGGGCCTGTGTCAGGTCGAGCCGTTCGAGCATGGCCTTACTCCTCGGCGTGGCCGGTTGGCTGCCACGCGGGCAGGGCGATGTCGCGCTGGCGAAGGGATGCTTCGAGCGACGTCGTGATCGTGTCGAACACCTTGAATCGCGCCCAGCGGCGGTCCGTCGCCTCGACGATGGTCCAGGGGCCCCACTCGGTCTCCGTGCGCTCCAGGAACTCTTCCGCCGCGACGAGGTGCTGGCCGTAGGCGCGATGGCGCTGCCACACCTCCGTCGTCAGCTGCCAGCTGCCGAGCGGGTCGTCGCGCAGCCGCCGCAGCCGCTTCGCCTGCTCCGTCTTGCCGATATGGAGGAAGAACTTGATGAGCACGTACCCGTCGTCGGCGAGCGTGCGTTCGAATTCGCGGATGGCGCCGTACGCGTCGTGCCAGTCGCGCTCGCCGATGGCCCCGGCCACGCGGTCGCGAAACACCCGTCCGTACCAGCTCTGGTCGAAGATGGCCATCTCGCCGCGCGCGGGAAGCAGGTTCCAGAAGCGCCAGAGCCAGGGGAGCTCGGCCTCGTGCGAACGCGGCTGCTGAATCGCGTGCAGGCGGAAGCCGCGCGGCTCGAGCTGCCGTGTCAGCGCCCCGATGGTCGATCCCTTGCCCGCGGCGTCCCAGCCTTCGAACACGACGATGCTGCCCACGCCGTTTTCCCAGCAGCACTTCTGGATGTCGAACAGGCGGCTGCGGAGGTAGGCGAGGCGCGATTTGTACTCCTCGCGCCCCAGTGAATGATCAAGCGGTACCGTTTCGAGCATGTCGCGCCTCGAACGGGACGGACCCTGTCCCTATCAGAGTGTCGGCCCGAAACCGCCGTCGCATGATGGTCCCGATCAGGAACTCAGGTAGCCGCCGTCGCGGAGCCCCGCCGCGACCTCGAACACATTGCCCGCGGCGCCCCCGCCGGCGAGGTCGGCGGCGGCATACAGCGGCGGAAGCAGCCCGCCCAGCGCGAGCCATTGGATGCTGTGACGCGTTTCATGCGTGAGGAGGCGGTTGCCAACGCCCGAATTCGGCGTCAGGAACACCTGCCCGATGGTCACGCCCGCCTGGCCGCCGTACCCGCCGCGCACGTTCGTCATAACCAGCATCGAACCGCGGACGTGCAATTCGCCGCCGTTGGCATACCCCCACGCGACCCCGGCCACGGTGAACGGCGCGAGCATCCCCGCGCGGACCACCGGCGCGGACGCGGGCACGGCGCGAGCCGCGAACGGCGCCAGCGCCAGCGCCACCAGGAGCCCGGCGAGGAGCGTGCGCCGGCTCGCGGTGGCCAGCCGCTTCGCCGCGAGCCATGCCGCCAGCGCCGCTGCGCCCGCCGGCCACACCATCGTGAGCAACGAAGCCAGCACCCACCGTCGCGGCGACGGCGCGTGGTCCGCCATGCGCGACGTTCGCGGCAGGGCGGGCGCGGGAAGAGCGAGTGCACGGGGTTCGACAGAGGTCACGGGCGTCAATCCGGGTGCCGTCTCAGCCACTTGGGCCGCTGCACCGGACTACTTCAGCGTCTGATGCTGGACGTTAGCCGGAACGAATGCTGAGAAAACGCTGTGGAAGTTCGGGTCAGGGGATCGCGACGTCGAAGCGGAAGGCGAGGCCGAAGTCGGGGTCGCCCGCCAGCACGCCCGAGGCCACGGCGCGGCCATCGACCATAATGCCGAGCTCGCTGCCAACCTCATTGATGCAGCGCGGCACGTGCCCCTGCCCGCCCGCGGCGTAACGCACGCGGTACCCGCCCTCTTCGGTCGTGTAGACCCCCGGGCCCGGTTGGCCGTCGAACGTGAGGTAGACCAGCGTGCCCGCCGGGGCGGGGCTGCCCCCGATCGTGAGCAACCCGAAGACGGAGTTCGGCGGGAACGGCGGAGCACCCACCGCCGCGGAAGGCCCGCAGTATCCCGGCCCGGGCGGCGGTGCCGGGCGTGCGGGCGTCGGCAGGGTGGGGACGGGCTCACCCGCCGCGACGAACGCCATCACCGCGCGCGGCGGCAACGGCGACTGCGCATCGGCCCCCGGCGCGAGGCGGACACCCGCCACGACCATCGCCGCGGCGGCCAAACCCAGAACCACGCGAACCATCCCGAATTCTTACCGCGACGCCGCGTCCCGGTCACGCGGGCGGGAAAGCCGCCGTTCCGGCCGAGGGCGCTGCATCGGCCTTCTGCACGCCTTGCGGGCGCATGGCACCATGGAACGAACCCACGCAGGAGCCGACGCCATGACACATCCCCAGCCCCCCGGCCTCCCCGGTTCGCCGAAAGAGATTCCCGGCCCGGAAAAGGCCATGCTCAAGCTCTCCTACGGCGTCCACGTCATCGGCTCGCGCTCGGCCTCCGGCGAACGGAACGCGATGCTCGCGGACTGGGTCACGCAGGTGTCGTTCACACCCCGGCTCGTCGCCGTCGTCATCGAAAACGACGCCCGCACCCTGCGCTTCATCCGCGAGACCGGCGTCTTCAGCGTCAACCTGCTGCACGAAAAGGACGGCATGGCCATCGCGCGGCAGGTGGTGATGCCCGCCGACAGCCGCAAGATCAAGGGCCGCACCGGCGATGCCGCAAACGCCGTCATCGACAAGCTCGCCGGCCTTTCCTACGCGCTCCACGAGAACGGCTGCGCGGTGCTCGATGACGCGCTCGGCTGGTTCACCTGCGACGCCGAGGGGTTCCACACCACGGGCGACCACACCATCGTCGTCGGCCGTGTCACCGACGGCGACGTCGTCCGCCCGGGCGAGATGCTCATCGAACGCGACCTCGGCTGGGAGTACGCGGGGTAGTTTTCGCGCACCTAACGGTCTTTCCGTCCCTTTCGCGCTCCCCGGCAGTCCCGCGCGGCCTCGTTTCGAAGGGGTAGCATGGCGGGCGATGTGCCGGTGGCCGCGCGGAACCACGACGGCCTCCCCGGCGTTGAGAAGGGCATGACGGTGCGGGCAAGCCTTGGCGGACCACGCGTCGCGCGCCTCGCGCGCCTGCTGCTCGTGGTCGCCGCGATCCCGCCGCTGGCGATGGTGGCCGTGATCGCGTGGGCGTGGCTGGCGCCGCTCGCGCCACCCGAAGATGGCCTCGCGGTCCCGGGGACGGTCGTCCTCGCGGCGGATGGCACGGTGCTGCAGCGCGACTCCGCGGCGGGGTTGCGCATCCCCGTGGCCCTCGACCGCATCGCGCCGGCCATGGTCGAAGCCACCATCGCCGCCGAGGACGCGCGCTTCCGTTCGCACCCCGGCATCGACCCGATGGCCATCGCTCGCGCCGCCGTCACCTACCGTTCGAACCCCTCGGGGGCATCGACGATTACGCAGCAGTTGGCCCGCGCCGCCTACATCGAGCCGGGCTCGCCGCGGCTCGTGCGCAAGCTGCGGGAGTCGGTGCTCGCGCTCCAGCTCGAACGGCACCGCTCGAAGGACGAGATTCTCACGCTCTACCTGAACAGCGTGTACTACGGGCGCGGCGCCTTCGGGGTCGAAGCGGCCGCCCGCGTGTACTTCGGCACCAGCGCGCAGAACCTCGATGTCGCGCAGTCCGCGTTCCTCGCCGGCCTCCCGCAGCTTCCCTCCGCGTACCAACCGGCCTCGGACATGGACGCGGCGAAGGCGCGCCAGGCGTACGTACTGCGCCGCATGCGCGAAACCGGCCGACTTACGCTCGCCGAATCCGAAGCCGCCGGCAACGAGGCGCTGGTGCTAGCGCCCGGGCTGGCCGGGCCCCTCGCTCCGCACTTCGTCCAGTTCGCCCGCGAGGAGCTGGCGCGCCTCCGGCCGGATCTCGCCGGGCGTGACGGCCTCGTCATCGAGACCACCATCGACGCGGCCCTCCAGTCCGAGGTCGAACGCAGCATCGACCGCCAGCTTGCGAAGCTCACGGAGAAGAACGCGCGCAACGCCGCCGTCGTCGTGCTCGACCCCCATTCCGGCGCCCTGATCGCGATGGCGGGCAGCGCCGGCTTCGACGACCCGTCCATCGACGGCCAGGTGAACGTCGCCGTCCAGCCTCGCCAGCCGGGTTCGGCGCTCAAGCCGTTCCTCTACGCGGCGGCCTTCGAGCGCGGTTACACGCCCGCCAGCTCGCTCCTGGATGTGCCCTCGACCTTCGCCAGCGCATCCGGCCCCTACAGCCCGATGAACTACGACCGCCAGTTCCACGGCGTGGTCACCCTGCGGACCGCGCTGGCGTCATCGTTCAACGTGCCGGCCGTGCGCACGCTCGATGCCATTGGCATGGACGCCTTCCTCGAAATCGCCCACCGCTTCGGCCTGCGCACCCTCACGGACACCGAGGTGTATGGCCCCGCCGTCGTCCTCGGGGGTGGCGAAGTGCGGTTGATCGACCTCACCGCCGCGTACGGGGCGCTCGCGAACGGCGGCTCGCTCGTCGCGCCGTTCGCGGTCGTTCGCGTGCGCGATGGCAGCGGCGCGACGTTGTACGAGCGCCCGGCGCCGGCCCCCACCCGGGTGCTGGACGAAACCAACGCCTGGCTCCTCGCCGACATCCTCTCCGATAGCGCTGCGCGCATCCCCGGCTTCGGCGAAGTCACCCCCCTGGACCTGCCGTTCCGCGCGGCCGTGAAGACGGGCACCACCACCGGCTTCCGCGACAACTGGACGCTTGGCTTCACCGCCGACCGTGTGGTTGGCGCATGGGTCGGCAATACCGACGGCAGCGCCATGGACGGCGTCTCCGGCGTCGATGGCGCCGGGCCGATCTGGCGCGATGTCATGGCCGCGACGGCCGAGCGCACGCCCCCACGCTGGATCGACCGGCCCGCCGGGCTCGTGCGCGTGACCGTTTGCGCTCCCACGGGACAGCTGCCCGGCGCGAACTGCCCGTCGCCGCAGGCCGAGTGGTTCCGCGCGGGCACGGAGCCGCGGGCCACCGAGCGCTACTACCTCCGCATGGCCGATGGCGCGCTCGCGATCGCTCCGCCGCTGGAGGCCGTGGGCTGGGCACGCGATGCCGGCCTGCGCGTCGCCGCCCCGGAAACCACGCCCGCGGGTGTGCGCATCGTGCAGCCGGCCTCCGGCGCGGTGCTCTATTTCGCACCCGAGCTCGCGAACCAGACCGCGCTGCTCCGGGCCGTCGCTCCCGATGGCGACAGCATCGACCTGCGCGTCGATGGCGCTCTCGTGGCTCGCGAGGCCGGCGCCGCGCTTGCCGCGCAATGGCCGCTCGCCGCCGGCCCTCACACCGTCGAAGCCGCCGTGACCGCGAACGGCGTCACCAGCCGCACCACATCCACCTTCGAGGTACGAACGCGATGAACGCACTCCACCGCATCCGCGAAGCCCTGGCCGACCATCGCCTGCGCCCGCTCGTCATCGCCGGCGCCGCGACCGTGGTGGCCGTGGTGGGCGTGGCCGCGTTCGGCATCCTGCACGAACAGCGCACGCCCGCGACGCTCACCGAGCCGCCCGGGTTCGCACTTTCGCCCGCGGGGGACGATGTCGCCCGCCTGGCGCCGATCAGGGTGACGTACGAATTCCCGCCCGCCGAACGCGACGGCTCCCAGCTGCTCAAGCTCGAACCGCAGGTCAAGGGCGAATACGCCTGGCTCAGCGACCGCACGCTCCTCTTCCAGCCGGAGTATCCGGGGCTGCTGCGCGGGCAGGCGTATGAGGTGAGCGTGGCGGCGCGGCCGGAGGCGGGCCTGCCGCAGGAGTTCCGCCGGACGTTCACGGTCACCGGGAAGCTCCTCGTGCAGAACGTCATCCCCGCGCCCGAAGACGTGGACGTGCCCGCCAACGGCCAGGTGCTCATCCAGTTCAGCCGGTCGGTCGCGCCGCTGACCACGCTCTCCGAGGCCGACCTTCGCCAGCCCGTCGTGTTCGACCCGCCGCTGGAGGGCACCGGCGCGTGGCTGAACACCTCCCTCTACCGCTTCGTCCCCTCGGCCATGGCGCCGAACACGCGCTACACCGCGACCGTGAAGGCGGGCCTCACGAGCGCCGCCGATGGCAAGCTCGAAGCCGACTACACCTGGACCTTCACGAGCTACGGCCCCGCCCTCGACAGCGTGAACCCCGACGCGGGGGCGCTCTACGCCGCGCCGCGCCAGCCGGTCACCCTCAAGTTCAACCAGAAGATGGACCAGGCCGGCGTCGAGTCCGCGTTCGCGCTCACCTCGGGCACTGGCCGGAAGGTGCCTGGTTCGTTCGCGTGGAGCGATGGCGGGCGAACCGCGACCTTCACCCCCGCCGCCGACCTCGAGCGTGGTCTCACCTACACCGTCAACGTCCCCGCCGGGCTCAAGGGTGCGAGCGGCGGCACCACCAAAGTCGCGTGGACGTCGAGCTTCACCACCGTGAAGGTCGCGGGGATCGAACGCACCTCGCCGTCCGATGGCTCGACCGGCGCGTCGCGCTACGGCGCGACCATCACCTTCAACAACCCGATGAACACGGATTCGCTCGAAGGCAAGGTCAGCGTCTCCGGCGTCGATCCCAGCACCGTCTTCCAGTACTGGTACGAAGACGACCGCATCATGAACATCAACACGCCGCTGCGGCCGTCGACCCGGTACACCGTGACCATCGCGGCGGGTGCGACAGACCGCTATGGGCAGCCCATGCCCGCCGCGTCGTTCTCCTTCACGACGGGAGCGCTGGAGCCGCGCATCAGCTTCGCCATCCCGGGCATCTATACGACCTACTCGGCGGGCGCGGAGCCGCTGCTCTACTACCACGCGATCAACATGGCCAGCGCGACCTTCACCCTCTACCGGCTCACGCCGGACGAGGCCGCGACGGTGCGCTCGATCAACGCCGTGCCCAAGGACCGCCAAACCCAATGGACGCCGTCCACCGCGCCCATGCGCACCTGGACCGAGACCAACCCCGCGCCCTCGGACGAAGTGCTCGTGCTCTCCACCTCGCTCGCGCCCGGGACGACGCTGCCGAAGGGCGACTACTACGTGAAGTCTACCGGCGGCGACTACTTCGCCGAGATGGCCTTCACCGTCGTCGACACCGTCATCGTCACCAAGCTTTCGAACGACCAAATGCTGGCGTGGGTGCTCGACCACGACACCGGGCGGCCGCTCTCCGGCGTCACCGTCACAGCCTCCGGCAATGCCACCGGCGACCAGGTCACCGATGCGAACGGCCTCGCGACGTGGCCCGTGGCGCGTGCGAACGGCACCTGGCCGCCGCGGAACACACAGTACGTGCTGAACATCGAGAGCGGCGGCCATCGCGGCGTCACGCTCAGCGCCTGGCAGCAGGGCGCCCAGCCCTACCAGCTCGGCATCCCCACGGAGTACTACGCCCGCAACTACGTCGGCCTGCTCTACACCGAACGCCCCATCTACCGGCCCGGCGAAGAGGTCCAGTTCAAGGGCGTCGTGCGCCTCGATGACGACGCGGCCTACTCCGTCCCGGGCGCCGTCAGCGACCTCCGCCTCACCATCAACAGCGCCGACGGCAAGTCCCTGCTCGACCAGCTCGTCTCGCTGAACGACTTCGGCACGTTCGCCGGGAGCTTCACGCTGCCTTCGGATGCGGCCATCGGCAACTACGGCATCGGCCTCACCTGGTGGCCCGCGAGCGCTTCCCAGTACGGCAGCGTGGGCGTCACCGGGACCTCCTTCCTCGTGGCCGAATTCCGCGTGCCCGAGTTCGAGGTCGCCGTCTCCACCGGCAAGCCGTCCTACGCCAACGGCGACAGCATCGATGCGAAGGCCACCGCCGCGTTCTTCTTCGGCGGTGCGCTCACCGGCGCGAAGACCGAGTGGTCCGTCCTCGCTTCGCCCCAGTACGTCCGCATGAAGGGCTACGAGACGTACACCTTTGGCGAGACCCAGCGCTGGCGGTACGGCCCCGAGTCGGTCATCCGCGACCCCGTTCGCGCGACCGGTACGGCCCTCACCGGCGCCGACGGCGTCGCCGCCTTCAACGTGCCGGCCGTCCTCAAGGGCGAAGAGGGCGCCCAGCAGTTCACCATCTCCGCCACGGTCACCGACCAGAGCGCGCAGGCCGTCGCGAACGCGACCACCGTCACCGTGCACCCGGCATCGCTCTACGCTGGCGTCAAGACCGATACCTACATCGGCACCGCCGGGCAGGCATCGAAGGCTGAAGTCGTGACCCTCACCACCGACGGCGTGGTCGTGCCCAACAAGGCCGTGCGCGTCCTCGTCTACGACCGCAAGTGGGTGACGACCAAGGAATCGACGCCCGACGGCGCCCGTCGCTACCGCAGCGACCCCGTGGACACGCTCCTCGAAACCCTCACCGTCACGACGGATGCGAAGGGGCTCGGCTCCGTGAACTTCACGCCGAAGACCGCCGGCACCATCCGCCTCGTCGGCGAGGTCACCGACGACCGCGGCCGCACCGCGCGCTCCGCGACGTACCTCTGGGTCTCCGGCGCGGGCCAGGCAAGCTGGCGCATCAGCAACGACGACATCATTCAGCTCGTCGCCGACAAGGAGAAGTACGAGGTCGGCGACACGGCGCAGGTGCTCGTGCCGGCCCCGTTCGAAGGCGCGAAGGGCCTCGTCACCATCGAGCGCGGGAAGATCATCTCGAAGGAGGTGCGCGACTTCCCGGCCACGAGCACGACGCTCAGCATTCCCATCACCGCGAAGAGCGTGCCGAACGTCTTCGTCTCGACCGTGCTCTACCGGCCGCCCACAACCGCCGACCCGATTCCACGCTACAAGGTGGGCTACGTCGAACTGCCCGTTTCCACCTCGACGCGGGCGCTGAATGTCGACATCAAGGCCGACCGCGACCAGGCGAAGCCGGGCGACACCGTGCGCTACACCATCCGCGTGACCGACAGCGCGGGGAAAGGCGTGAAAGCCGAGCTCTCCGCCGCCGTCGTGGACAAGGCCGTGCTCTCCCTCGCCGAAGACCGCAGCCAGACCGGGCTCGCCGCCTTCTGGTTCGAACGCGGGCTTGGCGTCACCACATCGTCGTCGCTGGCGGTCTCGGTGAACCGCTCGAATGATGTCATCGCCGAACCGCGGCAGGGTGGCAAGGGCGGCGGCGGCCTCGAGGACGAGCGGCTCCGCCAGGAGTTCAAGAACACCGCCTACTGGTCGCCGCAGCTCGTCACGAAGGACGACGGCACGCTCACCGTCGATGTGAAGATGCCGGACAACCTGACGACCTGGCGCTTCCAGGCCCGTGCCGTCAGCGGCGATACGCTCGTCGGCGAAGGCACGAACGAGCTCGTTTCGACGCAGCCGCTGCTCCTGCGCCCGGCCCTCCCCCGCTTCCTGCGCGTGGGTGACAACGCGACCCTCCGCCTGCTCGTGCGCAATGCCACGAAGGAATCCTCGGACGTGACGGTCACCCTCCAGGCCGAGGGCGTCGACGTGAAGGGCGACCTCTCCCGCAAGACGAAGGTCGCCGCGGGCCAGTCCGCCGTCCTCGAATGGCCCGCCGCGGTCGTCGCCGAGGGGACGGCGAAGCTCACCTTCAGCGCGAAGGGCAGCGGCGGCCTCTCCGATGCTGTCGTCCAGGAGATCCCCATCGCCCTCGATGTGACGCCCGAGACCACGGCCACGGGCGGCGTCGTCGGCACGGAGTCCATGACCGAGGCCATCTACCTGCCCGCCTATGCCCTCCTCAAGGGCGGCACCCTCGACGTTTCCGTCCAGGGCACGCTCGTCGGTTCGCTCGCCTCCGAGCTTGAGGCGTTCAAGCCCTACCCCGTGCGCTGGTACGAACCCTCCGAGCGCATCGCCGGCCGCATCGTCGCGACCATCGGCATCGCCCGCAGCGAGAAAGCCCAGGGTGTGGATGCGTCCGGGCGGCTCGCCACGGTCGCCAACGATGTCGCGAAGCTGCTCTCCCGCCAGCGCCAGGACGGAGGCTGGTCCTGGTGCGAATCCGCGAGTTGCGTGAGCGTGCCGCAGGTCACGGCGTCCGTGCTCCTCGCGCTCGGCGAAGCCAACCGCGAGGGCGTCACCGTCAGCGATGCCCAGATCGGGCGCGCTTCGTCCTACGTCGGCGGCTACATCACGCGCTCCGTCGATGTCGCGAACCCGGCCGACGCGAGCGAGAAGGCGTACATGCTCTACGCCATCGCCGCCGGGAGCGGGTCGGGGCAGACATACCTCTCCACCATGCGCGCCCTCCAGAACGGCTACCGCGCGAAGCTCGCGAACTGGGGCCGCGCCTACCTGCTGATGGCGTACGAGGAGGCCGGTCTCACGAAGGGCGACCAGCAGGTCAACCAGCTGCTGAACGACCTCGCCGGCGGCGTCCTGCCCAGCGCCAACGGGAACCATTGGGAGGACCCGGGCGCGAAGGGCTCCTACATGACCACCACCCGCGCGACCGCGCTCGCGCTCAACGCCCTCGTGCGCGTCGATCCTTCGCACCCCCTCATCGAGGAGACCGTGCGCTGGCTCATGAACGCGCGCTCGACGGGTGGCTGGGAAACCGACGTGGAACGCGCGCAGGCCATCCTCGCGCTCTCCGAATTCGCCGCCGGCACGGGCGAGCTGCGTGGCGACTTCACCTACCACGCGCTCCTCGGCGCCCGCGAAATCCTGAGCGGGCAGGTGAAGCGAGGCGCCGCGCCCGTCGCCACCACGAAGCAGGTGCCGCTCACCGAGGTCGGGGCCGGGAAGGTCACGCTGTTCGAGCTCGCGCGCCAGGCGACGCAGTACGGGCGGCTGTACTACACGCTCACCCTCCGCTACATGACCCCGGCGAAGGGCGTCGAAGCGGTGAACCGCGGCTTCGCCATCTCGCACGAGTACTCGCTCCTCGACGGCGATGGCAAGCCCGTGACGAAGGTGAAGCTCGGCGACACCGTCCGCGTCAAGGTCACGGTCTTGCTCCCGGAGGACCATACCTACGTGGTCGCCGAGGACTTCCTCCCCGCCGGCCTCGAGCCCATCGACCCGCAGCTCAAGACCACCGACCCGAAGCTCGTCGCGCAACTGAACTCCGACCGCGCCGCCACGCGGCCGAAGGAGCTTTCGTACTGGGCGCCCTGGTTCGGCTGGTACTACAACCCCTGGCAACAGGTGGACACCCGCGATGACCGCGTCACGCTCCGCGCCACCCGGCTCGAAAAGGGCGTGTACGAGTACATCTACTACGCGCGTGCTACCGCCCCGGGGGACTACTTCATCGCCCCCGCGCACATCCAGGATTCGTACTTCAAGGACGTCTTCGGGCGGAGCGACAGCGGGCGGTTCGTGATCGAGCCGTAGGCCAGGTCAGCGGGCGCGGGCGGCGAGCACGCCCGCGCCGAGCGCGATCAGCGGGTACATGGCGTACGTCAGGCCGATGTCCGCCATGTACTCGCCCAGGCTCATGTTCACCGGCTCGGAGAGCATGAGCGGGAGGTCGAAGACGATGCTCATCGCCGCCCACGCGAGCCCGATGGCCGCGCACCGCGCCGGCGACGTTCCCGGGTGCCCGAGCAGGTACCGCCCGATGAGGGCCGTGCACCCGGCCGCCACGGTCACGGCCATCACCGATTCGAAGAAGCCGCGATGGTCGTCGCGCAGAGGCTCGACGGCGAACGAAATCGCGAACGGCACGGCCCAGAGCAGGGCGCCGAACACGACCACCGCCGTGAGGTCGAATCCCCGGCGTTCGAAACGCTGCAGGCGGCGGAAGAGGGTCACGCAGGCAGCATCGGCGGCGTGCGCGCGGTTCGAAAGGGCCGCCAGTCCATCCGGGAGTGTCCCGCCCGGCGCTCAGGTCGCGAGCTTGCCCGCGCGGTGCTCGCGGATTTCGCCGTCGTGCATCTCCAGCACGCGGCCGGCGAGTTCGGCCATCGCCATATCGTGCGTGACCATGATGCCGAGCACGTCCCGCGACCGGACCTCGCGGATCAGCGACTCCACCACCTGCCGCCCCCGCGCCGAGTCCAGGCTCGCGGTCGGCTCATCGACGAGCACGAGCCGGGGGTCGTTCATGAGCGCGCGCGCGATGGCCACCCGCTGGCGTTCGCCCCCGGAAAGCTGCGTCGCGAGCGCGTTTCGCCGCTTCTCGAGCCCCAGCTCCTCGAGGAGGCGGTCGGCACGGGCGTTCGCGTCGCGCTTGTTCACGGAGCCCAGCGCGGCGGGCACGAGCAGGTTCTCGCGCGCCGTGAGGAATGGCAGCAGGTTGTTCGCCTGGAAGACGAAGCCGACCGTCTCCCGGCGGTACTTCGCGAGGTCACGCTTCGCCGCGCCGCCCACTTCGCTTCCGTTGACGAGGATGCGGCCGCCGGTCGGCGCCAGGAGTCCGCCGATCATCGCCAGCAACGTCGTCTTCCCCGAGCCGCTGGGACCGACGAGCGCGACGAACTCGCCGGGACCCGTTTCGAAGCTCACGTGGCGCACCGCGCGCACCGCGTCCTCGCCGCTGCCATACGTCTTGTCGAGGTCCTGGACCGCGAGCGTTGTCGCCATCACTGCTGCTGCCCGAGCGCGATGATGGGGTCGACCTTGATCACCTGCCGTCCCGAGAACGCGGTCCCCACGATCGCCATCAGCAGGAGGAGCGCGCTGGTGGTCACGAAGGTCCCCGTGGTGAACGCGATCGGCACCGCGTCGGGGAGGCGTCGCAGCGCGGCATCGGTGAGCATCGCCAGCGGCACCGAGATCGCCAGCCCCACGACCGAGATCCACACGACCTGCAGCAGGATCTGCCGGAACACGAAGAAGTTCGACGCCCCGATCGCCTTCAGCACGCCGATCTGCGGGATCTTCTGGAGCGTCAGCACGTAGAAGAACACGCCGATGACGAGCGCCCCGATGATGTACCCGAATACCCGCAGCGATGTCACCGTCGATTGCTGGCCCGACACGCCCTCGATGTTGGCGAAGGCCGTGCGCTTGTTCACGACCTCGAACCCGTCGCCCGTCTTCCCCGGGAGCCGCTTCCCCTTGAGCAGCACGATGCTCGCGGCCGGCGTTTCGTCCCCGCGCGCGCCGTACCGCAGCGTGTCCCACGTCGAGCGCAGCACATAGACGGCGGGCTGGAAGAAGAACGCGCCCTCATCGATTTCGCCCACGATCGTGAACGCCCGCCGTTCGAGCCGGAACGTGATCTCCACCTCGTCCCCGACATCGAGGCCGGTCGCCTTGAGGAACGATTTGTCCGCGAGCAGCCCGCCCGCGTCGTCGGCCGTGAGCGCGCGCCCTTCGGTCACCTTCGGTTCGCCGATGGTCCCGGGGTCATAGCCCAGGAAGGCCGCCGAGTTCACCTTGCCGTCCGAGCGCCGATAGTTCGCCGAGACATACCCGATGGGCGCGGAATCGGTCACGCCCGGTGTCCTGGCGATGGCGTCGACGGTCGCCTGCGAAAGCTCCGAGCGGATGACGCTGACGCTCGCCCCATCGGAGTAGGCGATGGCGTCGGCATCGAAGTTCTGGAGCGCGCTCCCGGCGAGCACGTTCAGGCCCACGCCGAGCCCGTTGATCATCAGCACCAGGTACGAAATGAGGGTGACGATGAGCGCGATTAACGCGAACTGCACCTTGCGCCGCCGGATTTCGAGCAGACCGATCACGAACGCCTCCGTGGGCCTTCCGCCGGGAACGGGAACGGGCCCGGAAAGGCCCGGAAAGTAGGGCCAACCGGCGCCCTCAATGAGCGATCCCTGCCACGCTGGCGCTTCCCGCGCTGTGTTAGGATCCCGCGAAGTCCGTTCCGGGAGCACGCATGACTACCCTGATTGTGGTCGGCATCATCGTTGTTGTCCTCCTCATCGTCATCTTCTGGGTGATCGGGATGTACAACGGCCTCGTTCGCGCGCGCATTCGCGTGAAGGAGGCATGGTCCGGCATCGATGTCCAGCTGAAGCGCCGCTCCAGCCTCATCCCCAACCTCGTCGAAACCGTCAAAGGGTACGCGGCTCACGAAAAGGAAACGCTCGAAAACGTGACCCGCGCCCGCGCCATGCTCGACCGCGCCAGCGGCCCGAAAGAAGCCGCCCAGGCCGACAACATGCTGCAGGCCTCGCTCCGTTCGCTCTTCGCCGTGGCCGAAGCCTACCCCGACCTGAAGGCGAACGAGAACTTCCGCGAACTCCAGCGCGAACTGACCGATACCGAGGACAAGATCGCCTACTCGCGCCAGTTCTATAACACCAACGTCGGCAACTACAACGAGAAGCGGCTCACCTTCCCGACCGCCATCATCGCCGGCATGTTCAACTTCGGACCCGAGGAATTCTACGAGGCCGAGGAAGAATCGCGCGCCGACGTGCACGTCAGCTTCTCGAACAGCAGCACGAACTGAATCCCGTGAGAGCGGCGGGAACGCGTGACGACGGCTGGTGCGCCTGGTGACCGGGCGCACCAGCTCCGTCTTGGTCTACGACCGCATCGGCGCGAACAAGCGCGAGACCTGGGTCCTGCTTGCGGGGTTTGTGCTGCTGTTGTCCGGGCTGGTGACTGCCGTCGTGCTCGGTTTCGGGCTTCCGGTCGGCGCGATTGGCATCGCCGGCATCGCCATCATCTTCTACGCCCTCTTCAGCTACTTCGCCTCGACCGCCGTGGTGCTCTCTATCTCCGGCGCGCACGAAGTGGGCAAGGAGGAGGAGTGGGAGTTCGTCCGGCGCGTGGAGAACCTCTGCATCGGCGCCGGCCTCCCCATGCCGAAAACGTGGGTGCTCGAGGATTCCGCCCCGAACGCCTTCGCCACCGGCCGCGACCCGAACCATTCGCACGTTGTCGTCACACGCGGCCTGCTCGACAAGCTGGAGCCGATCGAGCTTGAGGGCGTCCTCGCCCACGAACTCTCGCACATCGGCAACTACGATATCCGCGTGATGACCATCATCACCGTGCTCGTCGGCGTCGTCGTGTTGATTTCCGACCTCACATTGCGCTTCACGATGCTGGGCGCGGGCGGGCGGCGGTCCAACCGCGACAAGGGCGGCGGCGGCGTGCAGGTCGCCCTGCTCCTGGTCGCGCTGCTCGCTGCGATCCTCGCGCCCATCATCGCCCAGGTCATCCGCTTCGCCGTCAGCCGCCGCCGCGAATACCTGGCCGATGCCAGCGGCGCGCTCCTCTGCCGCAACCCCGAGGCGCTCGCCCGTGCCCTCGAAAAGATCAGCGCCGATACTGAACCCCTCGAGGCCGCGAACAAGGCCACGGCGCACCTCTACATCGCGAACCCGCTCAAGGAGCACTCAAGCTTCTTGAACAACCTGTTCTCGACCCACCCGGACATCGGCGACCGCATCCGCGTGCTCCGCGCGATGTAGCTACTTCGGCGGCATGAGGGCGTAGTCGACGATCACGGGCTTGTGGTCGCTTCCTTCGCCCCTTCCTTCGCGCACCTCCAGGCAGGCGAATACGGGCGCCGCGAGCACGTGGTCGATGCGAATCGGCGGGGCCTTGCGCAGGCCGTTCGGCCACGTTGTGGCGTTGCCGCGCTCGCACGCCGCATGCGCCGGCTCGAGCCCGAAGTCCCGCACCTGCTGGTACCAGCGGTGAAAGTGCGTCGCGTTGTAGTCCCCGGCGACGATGAGCGAACGTGTGTCCTCGGTGCGCAGTGCCTCGACGAGCCCGCGGTAGCTGTCGTTCCAGTGGCCGAACTGGTGCGCGTTCGAAGGCGACACCGGGTGGACGTTGTAGATGCGTACGGAGCGGCCGTTCACGTCGATGGTGGCGCGCGTCATCGGCACGCCCCCGGCCGACCAGGTGCCGCCCGCCACTATGGGAAAGCGCGAGTAGATGGCCGTCCCGTACGGCCCCGGCCCCGGCTCGCCCACGTGATACGGCCAGCCGCGGGTGACGCCTTCGCGCTCGAACGCCTCCAGGGCCCGCGGCGTGAACTCCTGCACCACGAGCACGTCCGGCTGCTCCGCGACGACCTCCCGGGCGATGGCGCCGAAGTCCGCGTTGTCGATGAATAGGTTCGCGCTCATGATGCGCAGCCGCGGCGCGGTCTCGGCGCCCACGGGCAGTGGCGTCCCCGATGTGTACTCGGGCAGCACCCACCCCACATGCACCGCGGCCACCGTCACCGCGACGGCGGCGAGGGCCCATCGCCGGAACGCCCAAGCGCCGATCGCGACGGGGTAGGCCGGCAGGTATACCCACCAGGTGTAGGCGTTGACCACCGAGAGGAAGAACCATCGGTCGGGGATGATGATGCGCGCCGCCTGGAACGCCGCCAGCAACACCACGGCCCCCCACGCCGCGATCCACGCGAGGCGGAGCGCGGCCAGCGCCAGCCGTCTCCAGCGAGGGAGGTCCGTCGCCGGCGCGGCCGCGGAATCGACCGGCAGCGCTCCGATGATCTCGGGGTCGCTTTCTATGGGGCGTGCTCCCAGTCGAGCATCATCACGTCGATTTCGTCCCCCGGGTGGGCCGCCGGCACGTCCTCCGGGATGATCGTGAGGCCATTCGCGGCGCTCATGCTCGTGAGGATGCCGCTCCCCTGCGGCCCCGTGAGGTCGGCGTACCAGCGTCCATCCTCGCCCTTCGTCACGATGCAGCGCGCGAAAAAGCGCCGCCCGTCGACGTTCCGAACCTCGTCCCGGGTGATGGCGCGGATGACGGGCCGTTCCCAGTCATCGCGCCCGAGCATGGTGAAAATCGCCGCCCGCCCGAAGAGCTCGAACGAGACCATGGAGCTGACCGGGTTTCCCGGCAGGCCGAGGTGCGGCACGCGGCGTCCGCCGGGCGCGGTGAAGGCGCCAAAGGCGAGCGGCTTCCCGGGCTTCATCCGCACGGTCCAGAAGTCGATGGCGCCCTCCCGCGCGAGGACGTCCTTCACCACGTCGAAATCGCCGCGCGAGACGCCCGCGCTCGTGATGATCATGTCGGCGTCGAGACCCTGGCGAATGCGTGCGGTGAGGTCTTCGACGGTGTCCCGCGCGATGCCGAGGAGCCGCGGGACGCCGCCATACTTCTGCACCATCGCGGCCACGCTGTACCCGTTCGCGTCGTAGATGTGCCCGGGTTGGAGCGGCTGCCCGGGTTCGGTGATCTCGTCGCCCGTGGAGAGAATCGCGACCACCGGCCGCCGGTACACGCTGACCTCGCTCATCCCGAGACTGGCGATGACGCCGGCCTCCGAGGGACGCAGCACCCGCCCGGCGGGGATCACGACCCGCCCGGCGCGCACATCCTCGCCCCGGAAGCGGATGTTCGCGGTGACTTCCGCGGCCTTCAGCACGCGCACCGTGCCGCCCTTTCGCGGGCGTTCGTTCACGCCCCGCAGCGGCTCGTCGGTCTCCTCGAAAGGCACGACCGCGTCGGCGCCAGCGGGCATCGGCGCGCCCGTCATGATGCGAACGGCCTCGCCCGGACCGACGGTCATATCCGGCACGGCGCCGGCGGCCAGCTCCGCGATCACGCGCAGTTCACGCGGCGAGCTCTCGCCGGCGCCCAACGTGTCGGCAGCGCGCACGGCGTAGCCATCCATCGCCGTGTTATCGAGCGGCGGGATATCGAACGGCGCGACCACCTCCTCCGCCAGCACCTGCCCCAGCGCTTCCAGCACCGGCCGTCGTTCGGGTTCGAGCCGGGCGACGAAGGCCAGGATGCGCTCGCGCGCTTCCTCGACGCTGATCATCGAATTGGATGGCTGAGTCATGCGGCGTCCGTGGTCGGGATTGGGACGCCATCGTACCGCCGCTCGGCACCGCGCGCGCGGCGATTGGTGCGGGCCGGGGCAATCGAGGGCCCGGCCCGCGGAACCACTACGCCAGCCGGACCGCCAGGCACGTGGTCGTGCGCTGCACGCCGGACACTTTCTGGACGGCTTCGGTGATCGCGTTTCCGAGCCGGTCCAGGTCGTCGGCCTCGAGTTGCACGATGACGTCGTACGGGCCCGTCACGGTGTCGACAACGGCCACGCGCGCGCCCGGGTAGGTGAATTCGCCGATGGCCGCGCTCACGGCCTTCGCCTTGCCGACATCGGTCTCGATGAGCACGTATCCCCGGACGGCCATTGCGGCACCTCGCGTACTGAAGTGCCAGCATCATTCGTGCGCCGCTCCTGCGGTGTCAAGCCACGAACGGCCTCTCAACTCCCGCCCGGCAGCACGTAGTCGAAGCGCGCCTCGGAGGCCGTCGCCGCCGGGTCGACCGTAATCGGCAGCACCAGGTTCGCGTTCAGGATGAAGCACAGCGATTCCTCGCCCGTCCGGCAGTAGTAGACCGAGGCCGTAGCCGTCAGCGTCGCGCTCCCGGGAGCGAAATCGGCCGGGATGGGCAACGTCACCGATGCCTCGTCCGAACGCCACGAGACCTCGCGGTCGCCGGGGGTAGCCACGGCCGCGTTCGAGGTCGCGAGCGCGAGCGTCGACGGCGCCTGGCTGTTCAGGTGGTACGCCGAGGGCGAGGCGATCGTGAGCCTCACCATGCCGGGCCCATGCGCGACCGTGACCGCGGGCAGCGTGGCCTCGATGCGGCGCCCCGGCGCGCTCGTATTCGCCACCTGCAGGTTCGAAAGCGTGACCGTCGCTACCCGGCCCGTGGCCAGCTCGTACGTGCGAACGAGGTCGTTGTTCGTGTCCGCGATGAAGAGCTTCCCGGCGGCGACACTCAGACCGGCGGGCTCATCGAAGCGCGCATCGGTCCCCGTGCCGTCCGACCAGCCACGGCTCGACCCCGCCAGCGTCGTCACGTTGAAGGTGGCCGCATCGACGGCGCGAATCCGGTGGTTGTAGGTGTCCCCGACGTAGAGGGTGCCGTTCGCGACGGCCACGCCCTGCGCGTGCTGGAACATCGCCGCGCGCCCCCGGCCGTCGTCCGCGCCGTAGTCGAACAGGCCCTTGCCGACGATCGTCTCGACCTCACCGCTGCCCGTGAGCGCCACCCTTCGGAGCGCGCTCGCCTCGGGGTCGACCCAGTACAACCAGCCGCCCGCGGCCGTGATGCCGGAGGGCTGGGCGAGCGTCGCGCCGCGCAGCCGGTCGCCGTCGTTGAGGCCCTCGCGGCTGGTTCCCGCGAACACGGCGAGCGTGCCCTTCGCGAGGTCCAGCGCCCAGACCTGGTGCAGCCCCGCCATCGTGATGTACAGCGACCCGTTCGCTTCGACGACGTCCCAGGGCGAGGCCAGCGGTGTCTTCGTCGCGACGTCGCCCGCGCGCGGGAAGCGGTCGGCCTGCTGCCCGGTCCCCGCGATGGTCGTGACCTCGAACGTGCCCAGGTCGACCGCGCGGACCGCATGATTGCGCGTGTCCGCGACGTACAGTGTCCGGTGGTCGGCGCTGAGCCCGAGGCCCTGCGGCTGCCGGAATTTCGCTTCGCCCGCGGCGCCGTCGGCGAAGCCTTCCTTGCCCGTCCCGATGGCACGTTCGAGCCGGCCGTCGAGGGTCGCGACGAGGATGCGGTTGTGGCCGGAGTCGGCGATGTAGAGCCGGTTCGATCCCTCGTCCGCGAGCACCTTGCCCGGGTACGAAAGCACGCTCGATGCGGCCGTGGCGTCGGCGCGAAGAGGCAGCGGGCGCGTATCGAGCTTGCCCTCGAACTCCGTGATCATGGCCGCGATGATCGGCTGGAAGAGCGCGTGCACGCCCTCGCCGGAGTGCTTGCCGACGACGCGCCCCAGCGGGTCGATGAGAACAAGCGTAGGCCACGCGTTCGCGCCGTAGTCGTCCCAGATGGCGAAGTCCGGGTCGTTCACCACCGCGTGTTCGAGCCCGAGCCTGCGAATCGCCTCGCGCACGCTCTCGTCGTCGTGCTCGGTGGCGTACTTGCCCGAGTGCACGCCGACCACCGCCAGCCGGTCGCCGAACTCGGCCTCCAGCTGCGTCAGGTCGGGCACGATGTGCTGGCAGTTGATGCAGCCCAGCGTCCAGAAATCGAGCAGGATGACCTTGCCCCGAAGGTCGGCGAGCGTGAGCGGCCGCTCGACGTTGAACCAGGTGAGCCCGTTGCGGAACTCGGGCGCGGGGTCCTTGCCCGCCCAGGATTTGCGGTCGGACGGTGTGGTCGCGTTCGTTCCAGGGTCGGTCACGTCGCGCGCCGCCCTGCCGCGGTTGTTGGCCGAACAGCCCGAGAGGATGCCCGCGGCCAGCACGAGCACCACGCACGCCGCCAGGGCGAGCGCGGCCGCTCGGGGTCGGGTTGCCGGGAGGTGTGACATGGCGTCGTCATCGTAGCGTTCGCACACTCCCTCGTTTACGCGCGGTTTCCGCGCTCGCTGACGGCCCATACGACGTAATCCATGTGGGGCGTCTCGATGCCCGCGCGGTTGAGCGCGAAGGCCACGTCCGCCCGGTGCTCGGCCGAGTGCGTGAGCACCTGCAGGAACCCGTCGCCCGTCGAGATCCCGGCATCGAACCAGGGGATGCCCACGGGCCGTTCGAGGCCACCCTCGGGCAGGTTCGCGATGAGCGCGCCATACCCGGCGGTGACCGCGTCCTGGAGCGCCACGAGCGCGCTGAGGTCCGTGGTCTCAGGGTCGTGCTCGGCGTGCGCCGTGCCGCCGAGGAGGCCCAGGTACACGGTCTCGACCCTCACCGCGTGCCGAAGGATGGTTTCGAGCGGCAGGTACATGCCCTCCGAGGCAGCCGCCACGCGCTCCGGCCCCGCTTCGATGCAGGCTGCGAGGAGCGCGCGATTCGCCCAGCCGCTGTGTCGAAAACCATCGATGAGGAACTGCATGGGACCAGCGTAGCCCAAAGCCGCGCGGCGCCGCCTACCCTGCCGGCGGCGGCGCGATGAACCGCAGCGCCCCCGGCACGACGCTCACCGTCGCCGGCAGATAGCCGCCGAATTCGCCGTCGAGGTCGACCGTGGATTTGCGCGACGCCGACATCGTCACCGTCGCCGCGCGGTGGTGGTCGATGCCCTTCATCTCCAGGTGCGTACCGCCCTTGCGCTGGCCATCGACCGCGGCCAGCACGGCACGCCGGCCGAGGTTCCCCCAGCGAATCACGTCGAGGAGGGCGTCGTCGGGGAGCGCGCCCGGCGCCACCGTGAGGTCACCACCCCAGAGTTCCATGTTGTGCACGCTCACTGAGTTGTAGTCGTCCGAGAGGTCCTCGCCGTCGATGGCGAGGTCGAAGTGACGCGTCATCGGGCCCAGCATCTTCACGCCCGTCATGATGAGGTACGGCGCCGTGTCGCCCGCGCGCTTGAGCCAGCGCGGCACCGAGCGCGAGATCTCCGGCACCCAGCCGGCCGAGGCCTCCAGCAGGAAGTGCCGCACCCGGGGATGCCCGTGCTCATCGACGAGCTCGATGCGCCCGGCGTCGATGCGGCGTTCGAGCCCTTCCTTCAGCGCGCTCAAGGCAGCGGAAGGCGCGCCGATGCCGAGGCACTTTGCGACATCCTTGCCCGTCCCCATGGGGATCGTGCCCAGCCGCACGCGCTCGGCCGCACCCAGGTCGAGGATGGCGTTCGCGGCTTCGTACAGGGTGCCGTCGCCTCCGCAGGCAACGATGGTGTCGTGCCCGGCGTCGATGGCGCCCTTCGTCAGCGCGTAGCCGTGCCACGGGTGCCCGGTGAGCGCGACCTCTGGCTCGAAACCCGCGCGGCGCACGGCCGCTTCCAGCGCTCCCGCGCGCTGCTTCGTCCGCCCGCCGCCGGACATCGGGTTGATGAGGAGGAAGAGCCGTGGCCGCTGGTCCGCCGCTGTCATAGGGTGGGAACCTACGCCGCCCCGAGGTGACGCGCGAGTGCAACACAGCGATGGCTTCCGCGCCATGGACACCGGCATCGATGTGATCGTCGAGGCGCCGGGCCCGTTCCCGCCGTTCGGGTTGTTCGCCGGCATCCACGTCCTGTTCGAACAGCAGGAGGAGCGCTTCTCGCGCTTCCGGCCCGGCAGCCTGCTCTCGCGCCTCAACCGCGGCGAGGCCATCGACGACCCGTTCTTCGCCCACGCCTGCGCGCTTGCGCTCGAAGCGTTCGCCTTCACCGGGGGGCTCTTCAACCCGCTGGTGCTGCCCGCGCTCCGGCAGGCGGGCTATGGCGTCACCTTCGCGAGCGTGGCCGGGGGCGACCCGCGCGCCATGACCGTGCCGTCGCCGCGCGAGGCCATCGCCATCGAAGGCACCACCGTCCGGCTGCTGGCAGGCGAGCTCGACCTCGGCGGCATCGTCAAGGGCTGGAGCGTCGACCTCGCCGCGGGGATGGCCGCGAACGCGGGCGTCGCCGCGCTCGTGAACGGCGGCGGTGACCTGCGCGCCATCGGCACCGAGGAGGGCGCTCGCGACGGTTGGCTGGTGCGAATCGACGGCCTCGACGGCGAGCCCGCCTGGGAGGGCGAAGTCGCCGGTGCCCTCGCGACCTCGACCACCATCAAGCGCGCCTGGCGCACGAATGCCGGCGGCCGCGCGCACCACCTCATCGACCCTCGCACCGGCCTGCCCGCCGAGTCGCCATTCGTGCAGGTGTCGGCGTGGGCGCCCGAGACGTGGCGCGCGGAGTGCTGGGCGAAGGCTGTGCTCATCGGTGGCCACGAGGCCGCGGATCGGGCCATCGCGGCGGGCGTGCCGGTCCTCGCGCTCGATGCCGAAGGGCGGGTCCGGGTTTCCCGGTAAAGTTCTGTTTCCCCGGCGACTCCTTTGGCCCGCTGGCGTGCATGTGCTCGCCAGAACCAACACAAGGAGATTCGCGTGAATCGCATCGCATCCGTCGTGACCGCCGCCGCGGCGACCGGCCTCGCCCTGGCGACCGTCGGCGCGTTCGCGCTCACATCCGGCATCAGCTGGAACCACGGCGACGACGACGAGCACGAAGAGCACGAGTGGGCCGAGCGCAACGGCCTCCTGGAATCGGGCATCTTCTCCACCTCCGGCACGACCCTGACCGCCACCGGCGCGGGCGCTGCCACGACCGACCTCGCCGCCAGCCCGGCTCGCAGCACCCGCGAATCCCGCGAGGACCGCGAACGCCGGGAACACGACGACCATGACGACGACGACCACGAGGATGACGACGATGACTAGCGCGAAGAAGAAGGGCGGCCTTCGCTTCCCCGTCACCCGGCTGCTGACGGCGGCGGGGGCAGTCGTTGCCTTTGTCGCGCTCTGGGGTGCGGTCGCGCTCCAGGGTGCTCCTGAGCCCACGGCGGGGGCCGGTCCGGCCCCACTGGTTCCGGCCCCCGCCGTGCAGAGTGGCCCCGCGAACGCGGTCGCCGCGCCGGCCACCGTCGCCCCCGTCCAGCGCGCCACCAGTTCGCGCCGTTCGCGGAGTTCGTGATGAGCAACCGGGTGTTCTTCGGCACCCTGCTCGCGGTGGACCTCGGGATCATCGTCGTGGGCGGGACCGTCACCTTCGCGGGTGGGCACTC
This sequence comes from Dehalococcoidia bacterium, assembly GCA_046328225.1. Classification (GTDB taxonomy): domain Bacteria; phylum Chloroflexota; class Dehalococcoidia; order Tepidiformales; family Tepidiformaceae; genus Amarobacillus. The sequence goes on from JAXLWZ010000009.1 coordinate 56,120, forward strand.
GGCCTGGTACGCCTCCCGCGCGGCCGGATTCGCGGCCTATCTCTGCCTGTGGATTTCGCTGGCGGGCGGCCTGCTGATGTCCTCGGCCTGGTTCGATGGCCTCGTCGCGAGGGCCCGCCTGCTCGCCATTCACCAGACGGCCGGGCTCATCGGCCTCGGGTTCGGCGTCGGCCATGCCCTCGTGCTGCTGCTCGACAAGTACGTCGGCTACTCGCTCATCGACATCTTCGTGCCGTTCGCGGCGCCGCATGAGCGGGCCCTCACCGGCCTCGGCGTCATCTCGCTGTATCTCACGGCGCTCGTGACGTTCAGCTTCTGGGTCCGTTCGGCCATAGGCATGCGGGTCTGGCGGATGGTCCACTACCTCTCAGTGATGGCCTTCCTCGGAGCAGCGTGGCATGGGATGCAGATGGGCTCCAGCGCCGAGCTGGGGTGGGGCCGTGCGCTGTACCTGGCGACGACGCTGTCGCTCGTCACGGCGACGGTTGTGCGGGCGGTGTATGTCCGCCCGGCGAGGCGCCCGGCACGCGCCGCGGGAGGGGTGAACGCTGGCTGAGCGAATCGACCCCGATGCCCTCCAGGGGCTGTTCGAAGGGCGCACGCGGGGCGCCGACGCAGCCGTCCTGCTGCCCCTCGCGCGAATCGCCGCGGACCTCCGGCAGCTGGCGCCGCACGGACCCGACGGCGAAGCCGGGGCGCGCATCGCCGCCGGGTTCGCACGCACGCGTGCCGGCGACAGCCCTGGCTTCCGGGCGTGGTTGCTTGGCTGGCTCGGCGCGGGTCCCCGGCCGCGGGCTTTCGCCGAACGGCTCGCCGCGGGCGCGATTACGCTCGCGACCGTGAGCGGTGGCGGCACGGCCGCGGCCGGCGGCGACCCCGTGGCCATCGTTCGCGATGTCGCCCAGACCGGCGTGAGCGCCGTCCAGAACCTCGACCCCCGGCACAACCCACCGACGACGACCACGACCACGCCAAAGGCAACCCCGAGCCCGGTCGCCTCGCCCGCCGCCACCGCCACTGCAACGCCGGACGACCACAGCGACGACAAGGAAGACGACAGCAAGGACAAGTCCAAAGACTCCAGCGACGACGACAAGAGCGACGACAAGAGCGATGACGACAAGAGCGACGACAAGAGCGACGACGGAGGGACATCGTGACGGGCGCCGTCCTGGGATTGCGTGACGGCCTCGGCCGCCTCCTGCTCGCCGCCGCCGGCCGGCCCGTCGCCTTCGACGCCATCGACAACGAGGTCGAAATCGCGCGGCTTCGGCGCAAGGACGACTCCAGCTGGTCGGAGCTCTTCGCCCGCGAAATGCCCGCCATCTACCGCTACGCGCTCGCCCGCCTCGGCGACGCGACGGATGCCGAGGACGCCGCTTCGCAGGTGTTCGAGGAGGCGTGGAAGAGCGCCGGTTCGCTCGAAGACCATGGCCTCCCGGCGCGCGCCTGGCTGTTCGGCATCGCCCGCAACGTCGTGAACCGGCGCCGCACGCTGCTGTTTCGCAAGCCGCCCGCGCTCCGGCTTGAACTCTTCGATGGCGCCCACGACGAGGTGGGTCTCTCCCCCGAGTTGGCGGACCTCGCCCAGGCCGTGCGAGCGCTGCCCGCGAACCAGGCCGAAGTGGTCGCGCTGCGCTTCATCCACGGGCTCTCGCTCGAGGAGACCGCGGCAGTGCTCAAGACCAGCGTCGATGGGGTGAAGGGACGCCAGTCGCGCGCCCTCGCCCGCCTGCGCGAGTCGCTGGAGGTGCGGATGCCTACCGGCGCAGTCGTGAGAGGTCGCTGACGAAGACGCTCGGCCCCGACCGTTCCTGGGCCCCGTTGGCGTGTTCGATGGTGACCACGGCGCTCTCGTACGAGGCGAGGCCCTGCGGCACGAACGTCTCGTATCGCGCGAACCCGCTGACATCCGTGTTGAACGTGCCGAGGCTGATGTACCGCCCGCCGGAGTTCACCCAGATCTGATAGGTCTCGCCGTTCGGGCGCTGCGGGAGGTGCGCGGCGATGAACCAGACCTTCTTCTGTTCGGCATCCCACACCAGGCGGCCGATGGCGACCTGGTTGGGGTCGACCGTGATCACCTCCGCTACGCTCGCGTTCGGGCTCGAAAGCGCGAGGATGAGGTCGCGATCACCCCGGGACGCGGCCTTGAGGTCGTTCGTGAGCTGCTCCTGCTCCTGCACCTCCCGCGTGAGCGCGAGGAGTTCCACCTTCTGCGAGAGCGCGTCGTCGATCTGCGTCTGCAGGCGGCCGTTCTCGCTGCGGAGGCCGTTTATCTGGTCGCGAACGGACACCATGCCGGTGAAGGAGGCGATGGCCACGATTACTGCGGCGACGCCCGCCGAGGCCGTCGCCACCTGCACGATTCGCCCAATAGGGCCGGCCTTCCGGATGCCGGCCGAGCGAAGGACGCTCTCGCGCAGGCGCGGAGGCGGCTGCCGCCGGGGGACCGCGAGCAGCAGAGCCGCCGCGGCCTCTTCGCTTTCGCGCACGAGTTCCGCGCAGTCCGCGCAGGTATCGATGTGGAACGCGACATAGGTGCGCACGTCCGGCGCCATCGCACCGATGGCGAATTCGTCCGCCTGCTCATGGCTGATGTGTTCGGCCGTCATCCCTGGTCCCGCACCTGCCCGCCGAGCGACCGGCGCAGCTTGAGCATGCCCAGGCGGATGCGCGTCTTCACCGTGCCCAGCGGCTCATGGAGCGCGACGGCGATCTGCTGCTGCGTCAGGCCGCCGAAGTAGGCGAGTTCGAGCGCCATGCGCTGCTCGGCCGGGAGCTCGGCGAGCGCCTTTCGCACGAGTACCTGCTCTTCGTGCAGTTGCGCCGCCAGGATCGGGTCGTCGCCGTCGCCTGCCGGGATGAGCGAAGCCTGGTCGTCCTCGCCTTCGCCGGTGGTGACGGTTGCCTCGCGACGCTGACGGCGGCCGCGCGCGCGCAATTCGTCCACGGCGCGGTTGCGAACCACGCTCATGAGCCAGCTCAGGAACCTTCCCCGGTCCGGGACGAAGCTCTCGGGGCGGCGCCACAATCGGACGAAGATGTCTTGCGTCGCATCCTCGGCGAGCTGCGCATCCCCCAGCACGCGCAGCGACGCCGAATACACCAGATCGACGTAACGGTCGTAGAGGACGCCGAAGGCGAGTTCGTCGCGGGCTGCGATGGCGTGCATGAGAGCCTCGTCGGTCCACTCGGTGCGGGCTGCCGCGCCGGCCGCGAGGGGCACGGCCGCTCCTCTAAGGGTACGGACGTCGGCGGCTGCTGGATGCGTGTTCCAACCCATAGGAGGCTCGGAACCGGATGATACACCGCGCCGATGGCCGGCCCCGCCCCCTTTACCTCGCGATTCCGCCGTTTACAGCCGGTTGTCCGCATCCAGCCGACACTTGAATCACCCCTCGAACGGAGACAACGCCGTGAAGCGCTTGTATTCCATCTTCGGCACCTCGGTCGCGGCCCTTGCGCTGCTGGCCGGCGTCGCCTGCTCCGATTCCCCCACGCGCGTCGCCAGCGGGTCCACGCCGGGCGCCACGGATGCCATCACTACCTCCGCCCCCGCGACCACGTCCGCCTCCGGCGCGCAGGCCACCGGCACCACCATCGCCATCCAGGCCGGCAAGGAGATGTCCGCCGCCGACCTCGTGCGGCTCGCCGAACCGGCCGTCGTGCGCATCGAAACCAGCGGCGGCGTCGGCTCCGGCTTCATCGTCAGCGAGGATGGCTACCTCATCACCAACAACCACGTCGTTTCCACGTCGAGCGGGCGCGCCGCCACCTCGGTTCAGGTTCGCCTCAGCGATGGCACCGATACCACCGGCAAGGTCGTCGGCGCCGACGCCCGTTCCGACCTCGCCGTCGTGAAGCTCGATGGCGCCCGCAAGTACACCGCGCTCAAGCTCGCCAACCTCGCCGACGTGCAGGTCGGGCAGGACGTCATCGCCATCGGCTACGCGCTCGATCTCGCCGGCGGCGAAGGCCCCAGCTACAGCGTCACGCGCGGCATCGTCAGCGCGAAGAACCGCGCCATCGACGAGACTTCGCAGATTCTCGGCGCCATCCAGACGGATACCGCCATCAACCACGGCAACAGCGGCGGGCCGCTCATCAGCCTCTACGGCGAAGTCGTGGGTGTGAACACCGCCCTCCAGCCGGACCAGACGACCGGCGGCGTGGCCCAGGGCATCGGCTACGCGGTCGGTTCCGATACCGTCCGCGCCGTCTACGAGCAGATCAAGGCCACCGGCTCGGTGAATCGCGGCCTCCTCGGCATCCGCGATTTCGAAGCCCTGCGACCGGCGAAGGCGCGCGAACTGGGCCTCCCGGAGACCACGAGCGGCGTCTGGCTCGCGAAGTCGACGAGCGTCGCGACTGGTGGGCCCGCGGCGGCCGCCGGGCTGAAGGCGGGCGACGTCATCCTCAAGATCGATGGCAACGTCCTCCGCAGCGAATCCGACCTCGCGGTGCAGATGATCCGGCTCTCCCCGGGCAAGCAGGTCCAGGTCGAGTTCTTCCGGTCCGGCAAGACCCAGACCGTCACGGTCACGCTCGGGACGCCGAGCCAGTAACCGGTACCTCGCCGCCAATTCCACGAGGCCCGCTTCGGCGGGCCTCGTCGCGTCCGCCTAGACTGGTGGCATGCTGCCCGGCCGCGTCGTCTCGCTCGTGCCCAGCCTGACGGAGCTGGTGTGGTGGCTGGGCGAGGGCCATCGGCTGGTGGGCCGCACCCGCTTCTGCGATGCACCGCCCGAGGGGACCCGCATCGAGGCTATGGGTGGCACGAAAGACCCCGATGTCGCCCGCGTCCTCGCGCTGCGGCCCGACCTCGTGCTCGCGAACCGCGAGGAGAACCGCCGCGAGGATGTCGAGGCGCTCCGGCAGGCGGGCGTCGAGGTCCTGCTGACCGATCCGGTCACCGTCGCGGGCGCGGCCGCCATGGTTGGCGAAATCGCCCGGCGCCTCGGGCCGGAGGAGCGCGGCGCCCGCCTCGTGAGCGATATCGAGGAAGCGGCCGGCGAAATCCTCGAACCGCGCGCGCGGCCGCGCGTGTTCGTCGCCGTCTGGAAACAGCCGCTCCTCGGTCTCGGCTCGGAGGCGTATGGCCACGACCTGCTGGAGGTAGCGGGCGCCGAGAACGTGCTCGCCGCGCGCCCTCGCTACCCGGAGTTGACCTTTGATGACCTCCGGGCGCTCGCCCCGGACCTCATCCTCCTGCCGGACGAACCGTACCGCTTCCGCGAAACGGATCGCCGCGCATTCAGCCAGATCGCGCCGGCACGGCTCGTGGATGGCCGCATCCTCTGGTGGTACGGCCCGCGCATCCCGGCCGCCATCCGCACGCTCCGGGCGCTCTTCGCCGAAGCTCAGGCCGAGAGCGCGAGCCGCGACGGTTCGCGCGAATAGACCACGGTGCCCCGGCACACCGTCGCCGCGACCGCGAGTGTGCGGTCCAACAGCACCAGGTCCGCATCGAACCCGTGCTGGATGGCGCCTTTGCGATCACTCGCGCCGGCCACGCGCGCGCCGTTCGTCGAGCACAGGCGGAAGGCCGTCCAGGGGTCGATTCCGACCACTTCGACCGCCGTGCGGAAGTGCGCGTCCATCGTCGCCACGCTGCCGACGATGGTGCCGTCGGCCTTGCGCGCGGCGAGCCCGTCCACCTCCACGGGGAAGCCCGCGAACTGCGCCGCGAGCGAGTTCGTCCCCGCGATCTGCAGGTTGTCCGTGACGGTCACGAAGCGGTTCGGGCCGAGCAGCCGGTAAGCCAGGCGAAGGACATCGGGGGCGACGTGCGTGCCGTCGCAGATGAGTTCGCAAGTGACGTTCGCATCGAGCAGCGCCGCCGCGAGCGGGCCACCCTCGCGCTGGTGGAGAGGGCGCATGGCGTTGAACAGGTGGGTGACGTGGCGCACGCCGGCATCGAAGCCGCGTCGCGCCTCCTCGGCGGTGGCGTCGGTGTGGCCCATCGCCGCGATTGCGCCGGACGCGACGACGGCGGCCGCGAGCTCGAGCCCGCCGTGCAGCTCGGGTGCGAATGTGACCTGCCGGATGAGCCCGCGCGCCGCCTCCTGGTAGCGCCAGAACTCGTCCCGGGCCGGTTCGCGGAGCATGTCGGGGTGGAACGCGCCGCGCCGCATGGGGTTCAGAAATGGCCCTTCGAGATGGAAGCCGAGCGGCTCGGCGCCATCGCCCGTGGCGCCGACCTCCGGCGCCAGCGTGCCCAGCAGCTCCGCCGTCTCCTGCGCGCTCGGGCCGACCGTGCTCACGAGGAACGACGTCACCCCCCGGCTCGCGACCCAGTGCGCGTAGGCAGAGATCGCGCCGCCGGCGGGCGAGAAAAAGCTGTGGCCGCCGCCGCCGTGGACGTGAGCATCGACGAAACCCGGGCCAACGACGAGGCCGGCGGCGTCGAGCGTGTCCGCCGCGCCGTCCTCGAGTTCGCCGCCCACGGCCACGATGCGCGTGCCATCGCAGAGGATGTCGCAGCGCGAAGGGCCGTGCGGGAGCGCGGCGATGCCGTTGCGGATGAGCAGCCTTCGCGGCATGGCGGCCCCGTGGTTGTGGGTGGACGCCTATTCTTTGCGCGCGTCGCGGCCATGTCCAGAGCCGCGCCGGAGGTTGCCCCGAAACTGAAAGGGGGCAGGCCATCGCCTGCCCCCTTCCCCGTGATGTGCCGCCGTCTATTCGACGGTGATGGTCGCCTTCATCTGCGGGTGGTAGTCGCACGTCACCTTGTAGGTGCCGGCCTTGCCCGCCGACCAGGTGACGATGTCGCCCTTGCGCATGTTCCCGGAGACGTTCTTCGTGTCGATCGTGACCGTGTGAATCGCGGTCTCGCTGTTCTTGAAGTAGATCTTCTCGTTCACCTTCGCCTTCACCGCATCCGGCTTGAAGGCGAGGTTGTCCTGGTCGACCATCGGCGCGCCGGCCGGGACTTCGGTGATCTTGTCGCCGTTGCCCGCGGGCGCGGTCGTGGCGTCGCCGCTCGCCTTCGTCGGCGCGGCGGTGGAGCTGCCCGAGTCGTCATCGCCGCCACAGGCGACGCCGGAGAGCAGGCCAACCGCGAGGACCGGGCCCATGGCGGCCCAGAGCCATTTCCGTTGCACGAATGAATCCTCCTGTTGCTTTGTGCGTAGCGTCACAAGTGTGCGGTACGTTTCGTTCAGGCGGGGACGAGACACACCGTCTACGCGAAAAAGCAATGTCCGTATTTGCTACAGCTATCAATTGTTTCGGATTTGTTGCGCTCGGGCCACGGCCAACGCGCGCGGTTGGCGTCAGGCCGCTTCGTCGTCCCAGGCCGCGAGCTGCCGGCGCAGGCGGCGGATGCGCCGCACCCGGTCGAGCGCGCTGAGGTGGCTCGCGCCATCGAGGAAGACGGAACCGCCGCACCGCTGGCAGCGCACGTGCTCCTCCGGTTGCGCCCCCTCGGGCATCGCCGCGCAGCCCGCGTAGGTCAGCGCCGTGCCGGCCGTGCCACTCCAGGAACCGTTGGCGTGCCCGCAATGCAGGCAGACGATCTCGCCGCGAACGTTCATCGCTGATACCTCGCTTCGGAGTATGCGGCCCGATCGGGTTTCGTCCGCATTGGTGAGAACCCCATGGAGCGCGCAGCCGTGCCCCAAGCGCGCCGGGCGGCGCCATCGACATGCGCCTGGAGCCGCCATCGACACGGATGTGAAATCGATTCATACTCCGCCTGCCGCGCCCGGCGGCCCCGGAGGCACCTTCTTGTCCGAACCGTCCCTGCTTCGCGAGCTCACCGCCGACGGCGTGCTCATCCTCACCCTCAATCGCCCCGAGACCATGAACGCGCTCACGGGCGAGATCTCGCAGGGGATCCAGGCCGCCGCCATCGAATCCAAGACGAACGACGCCATCCGCGCCATCGTCATCACCGGCAACGGCCGCGGCTTCTGCGCCGGCGCCGACCTCAGCGGCGGTGGCCCCGCGCGCCGCAACGGTGGCGAACCCGCTGCCGTGAAGCGGAGCGCCTTCACCGACCGTGTCGGCCCCGCGCCCATGATCATGGCCCTCGCCGACGCCGACGTGCCCATCATCGGCGCGATCAACGGTGCCGCCGCGGGCGCGGGCTTCGGCCTTGCCCTCTGCTGCGATGTCCGTATCGCCTCCGAGCAGGCGCGCATGGGCACCATCTTCATCAAGCGCGGCCTCGCCACGGACTACGGCACGAGCTACTGGCTCCCCCGCATCGTCGGCATCGCGAAGGCGTACGAGCTGCTTTACACCGGCGACATCCTGAACGCCGAACAGCTCCTCGAAGTCGGCCTCGTGAACCGCGTGGTACCGGCGGAGAAGCTGCTGGAAGAGACCATGGCCTTCGCCCGCAAGATCGCGTCCGGCCCGCCGCTCGCCTACACCTATGTCCGGCGCAACGCGGCCCGCAGCCTGGATCAAGGGCTCGCGGCAAACCTCGAGCTCGAATGGTCGCACCAGAAGGAGCTGCTCCGCACCGGCGATGCCGCCGAAGGCTTCCGCGCGTTCCTCGAATCGCGCCAGCCGGTGTTCACGGGCTCCTGACTTCGCGCGCTCCGGGGCCCCGGGTAGTATCCGCGCACGCGCACCGCGGATGGAGGACGGCATGACTGACTACGAGAACATCCTCGTCGAGACCGGCGACGGGGTCGGGACGATCACGCTCAACCGGCCGGAGAAGCTGAACGCCCTCAGCGAGGCACTCCAGCTCGAACTCCAGGCCGCCCTGCGCGAGCTGAACCCCGGCGACGACGTCCGCGTGATCCGCATCAAGGCCGCCGGGCGCGCGTTTTGCGCCGGGTACGACCTCACCCCGGGGACGCGGCGGCGGGCGGCCAACAGCCCCGGCGCCGGCTCCCGCGCCTGGGAGCTGGGCGAATCGCGCATCGCCCTCGACCGCGATGGGCTGCACACGACCGTGCAGCGCTGGCTCTGGATGTGGTCCTTCCGCAAGCCGATCGTGGCGCAGGTGAACGGCTTCTGCCTGGCCGGCGGCGGCGAACTCGCGGGCGCCTGCGACATCATCTTCGCCGCCGAGGACGCGAAGTTCGGTCACCCCGCTTCACGCGCGCTCGGCATCCCGCCCACGCTCGGCCTCTGGCCCGCGAAGATCGGCATGCTCAAGACGAAGGAGCTGCTCTTCACCGGCGACATGATCGACGGCATCGAGGCCGAACGCATCGGCATGATTAACCACGCCGTGCCCGCCGAGAAGCTGGACGAGGCCACGCTCGCCTTCTGCAAGCGCATCGCGAAGCTGCCGATGGACGCCCTCAGCGTGCACAAGCACGTGACCAACCGCTGGTTCGAAATCGCGGGGCTGAAGACGGCCGCGGCCGAGGGTGCCGAGTTCGACGCCATCTACCACGAGACCGCTGCCTTCCGCGAGTTCGCGCGCATCGCCGCCGAGACCGGCCTCAAGAACGCGCTCGCCTGGCGGGACGAACCCTTCCGGCAGTAGCCGCGGCTCACACCATGCCGGGCAGGGGCGGCGATTCGGCGAGCACGCCGCGCGCGTACAGCGCGTCGATGCGGGCATCGTCCAGGCCCAGCACGCGTTGCAGCGTCTCGCGGTTCTGCGCCCCGAGGCAGGGTGCCGCGAACCAGCCGGCATGCCCGCGGTCGCCATCGAAGCGCACGGGGTTGCCGTCCCATGGTGTGACGCCCGCCTCCGGGTGTTCGAGCTCGACGAAGTAGCCCCGCGCGGCAAGGTGCCGGTCCGCCAGGTACTCGCCCGGCCGCTGGACGGCGCCCGCCGGGACGCCCGCCGCCGCGAGTGCCGCCATCAGCTCGCCCTTCGCCCGCCCGGTGGTCACGCGTTCGATGGCGGCATCGATGGCCTCCCGCGCTTGCCGGCGGCCCGCGGCCGTCGCCCACTCCGGGGCGGCATCGATCCGCAGCACCCCACGAAGCGCGTTCCACTCGGCGTCGTCGCGACAGGCGATCGCGATCCATTCGTCGTCGCCCGCGCAGCGATACACGCCGTGCGGCGCGTACTCCCGGTGCGCGTTGCCGATCCGCCGCGGTTCTTCGCCGCTGAGCTGGCGTTCGATGAACGCCTCGGCGAGGAACCCGACGCCGCATTCGTGCTGCGAAAGGTCCACGAGGCAGCCCTCGCCCGTGCGCTCGCGCCGCCAGAGCGCGTTGATCACGGCGGAAGCCGCCGTCGTCCCCGCCATCGCGTCCGTGAGCGCCTTCGAAGTGACCCGCGGCTCCTGGTCGCTGTAGCCCATGAGCGCGGTGAGGCCCGTGATCGGTTCGATGCTCGGCCCGAGGCCGACATAGTCCCGGTACGGTCCGCGCATGCCGAACGCGGGCATAGCGAGGTAGACGATGCGCGCGTTCGCGGCCTTCAGCGCCTCGTATCCCAGGCCGAGCCCGGGCATCGCGCGGGCGCTGAAGTTCTCGATGACCACGTCGGCTTCGCGCACGAGCCCAAGGAAGAGCTCCTTGCCCTCGGCGGACTTGAGGTCCAAACAGACGCTCGTCTTGTTCCGGCTGAGCTTGTTGAACAACCCCTGCATGTTCCATGGGTGGGCGCTCGTGGCTCCCGGGAACACGGCACCCCGGCCCGTGCTCGCTTCGACCTTGATCACCTCCGCGCCGAGGTCGCCCAGGATCCGCGTCGCCAGCGGCCCCGACCAGATGCGCGTGAGGTCGATGACGCGCACGCCCGCCAGCGGCCGCGCGGGCGCACCATCGCCAGCCGTAGCCGTGCGCGCCGCGGGGAATTCGCTCCATGCCACGCCGGTGGCAGGCTCGAACGGCTGCACCGGCGGCTCTTCCGGCGCCGCTTCGCCCACGAAACGGTACGGTGACCCTGGCACCCGGAGCGTCGCGCCGCCGCCGGCCGGCATTTCGCGCCAGGATTCGCGCTCGGCCAGGTGGGGGTCCTCGATCACCTCCTGGAGCGACGCCGCGAATCCTACCGGCACGCGCCAGCTCTCCTGCCCGGCGCGGAAGATCTCCCGGCGGGGCACGTCCCAGAGCGCCTTCACCGTCGCCGCCTCCACCGCGTCCTGGTCGGCCATGCGCCCGGCGTTGGTGGCCCAGGGGCCGTCGGCGGCAGCCTCCGGGTGGCCGATCCAGTGCGCGAAGGGGAACCAGAAGTTCTGGAGGATGTTGACCCCGTACCACCCGTCCGCGCAGGGGAGCAGCGTCGTCGGGCAGAGATTCTCCCAGCGGTTCCCGTGGCGGCTGCGGGTGATGCCTTCGAACCGCCACATCGTGTCCGTGAACTGGTGGAGGCTCGCGAGGCATTCCAGCATCGAGACTTCGACCGTGCCCGCTTGCCTCCCGCCCAGCAGCGCCGCCAGCGCCGCGAGATAGGCGTACGTTCCCGCCTGGTACGCGACATAGTTCCCGGGCATCGTTAAGGGTGCGCGCCCCGGGTCGCCCATGAGCCACGTATACCCACCGAGCGCGAGCAGCGTCGATGGCGTCGCCGGCCAATCGCGGTAGGGGCCATCGAGCCCGAACGGCGTGATGCTCACGCGGATGGCGTTCGATCTCGCGCCGAAGTCGAGCACGCGGTGGGCATCGAGCATCGCCACCGGGTGGTCCGTGAGCACGATGTCGGCCGTCGCGGCCAGGCGTTCGATCACGGCCCGGTCTTCGGCCGCCGCGAGATCGAGCCGCACGCGCCGCTTGCCGCCGTTTACCGCGATATCGGCCGCCGCGGTCGGCGCCGCCCGCCCGGGGCTCTCGACCTTGATGACCTCGGCGCCCCAGCGGCGGAAGAGCTTCGCGGCGAACGCGGCCGCCTCCTCGCGGTCCGAGAGCTCGAGTACGCGCACCTGCTACCCCCAAAGGCCGCCGCACGACGGTTCGGGCGCGCGGCGGTTGGGCAAGGTTCTACGCGACTTTCATCGATCTCGCATGCGGTTCCGGGTGGGGTCGCAGGAAGACCCGGCTCGCCGCGAACTTCCTAGCTGAAGACGTCCAGCGCCGCCAGCTCGGCGATATCGTCCGCCGTCATGCCGAAGATCTCCGTGAGTATCTCGACCGTGTGCTCCCCCAGCAGCGGCGCGCGCGTGTGCAGCGATTCCGCCTTCGCCGAGAACCGCGTGGCGAAGCCGTCATATGGCACGCGGCCGATTTCGGGGTGGTCGAAGGGCACGAAGAAGCCGCGGTGGGCCAGCTGCGGGTCGCGATGGAGGTCGGTCGCGCGCTGAATCGCCGCCGCAGGGATGCCCGCTTCCACCAGCGCTCGTTCGGCTTCGAAGGCGGTGCGCCCGGCGGCCCACGCCGCGATGCGCGCGTCCATCTCGTCGGCCTCGGCACGGCGCGCATCGACCGTATCGAGGCTGCCGTCCGCCCACGCGGGCGCGTCGATCACGGCGCACAGTGCGCGCCATTGCTCGCCGTTTTCGACCTCGATGGCGACGAAACGCTCGGTCCCGAGGGTCTGGTATACCCCGTGCGGGAAGCTTCGCGCGGATTCGAGGCCGCTCGGCCCGGCGATGTGGCCGTTCACGGCGGCGTCCAGGAGCACGGGCTCGATGAAGCGCACGCCGCACTCTACCTGCGAAAGGTCGATCGCCACGCCCATCCCGGTCCGCCGTCGCTCCAGGACCGCGGCTGCCATCGTCGCGACCCCGAACCGGGGCGTGATGACATCGGTGTACGGGCCGTACGGGCCTGCGGGAGGCCGCCCGGACCACCCTGTCAGGTGTGTGATGCCCGAGATCGCCGCGCCGTGGTTCCCGAACCCGCCGTAGGTCGCGTACGGCCCCGTCTGCCCCATGAGGCACGTCGAGAACGTGATGAGGTCCGGCCGAACCGCGCGCAGGGTGTCGCTGTCGAGCCCGAGGCGCGCCATCGTGCCCGGCGTGAAGCTATCCATGACGACGTCCGCCCATTCGAGCGCGAGCCGCTTCGCGAGCGCGCGGCCCTGCTCCGTGGCCAGGTTGAGCGTCAGGCTGCGCTTGGACGAGCTTGTGTTTCCCTGCCACTGGCTCCGGTTCGGCCCGGGGATGTTGTCCTTGAACGGCGGCAGCGCGCGCACCAGATCCATGCGCATCCCGGATTCGACCTTCACCACCGTCGCGCCGTGGTCAGCCAGCGCCTTCGCGGTCAGCGGTCCGGCCGCCACCCACGTGAGGTCGAGCACCTTCAAGCCGGCGAAGGCTTCGCCGTCGCGGGCGGCGCTCGCGGGCGAAGGCGGTCGCGCGGGCAGCGCAGGCGGCGGCGCGACCGCCGGCCCGGGCGCGGCGGGAGTTTCCGGTTGGCTGCGCGAAAGGCGTGCCGGGTAGCCCGGCGCCGTCGTACCGCCGCGTTCGACCCAGAATCCGCGCGCGTTCAGCTGGGGCGATGCGAGCAGCTCGGCGGCGTCGTTCACCGGCGCGACGCGGATGTCGGACTCGGCGGCCCATGCCTGGATCGCGCCCCGTGTCGCCCGTGAGAGGTAGGCCTGGGTGACCTGGTACACGGCGAGGAGGGCTTCCTGGCGCACGTCGCCGCTCATCAGGCGTTGTTCGAACTGGGACCAATCGACCGAGGCGAGCTCGTCCACGGCGAACGGGGTGCCACTGAGTGCGGCGATGGCGCCGGGCATGCCGCGGCCGAGCGCCTGCGGCTGCAGCGTCGCCACCACCCAGCCATCGCCACAGGGTGTCGCGGAGGTGAACCCCGGGCGGTCGCTCGCGGCCTTGCGGTCGTCGCCCGCGCCGGGCGGGTCGCCGCCGGTGAGCGCGGGGTAGCCCGTGGCGTCCATGAGGGTCCACACCATCGCCGCCTGCGCCGAGACGTCGAGATATTGGCCGAGACCGGACCGTTCGCGCTCGTTCAGTGCGATGATCGCATCGGCGGCCGCCTGTGCCCCCGCGTGGAAGGCGGCCTGCGGAAACCCGATCGGGATCGGCGGCCGATCGCCGTCGCCCTGGCGTGCCATGCGCCCGCTCGAAGCCTCGACGGTCAATTCGGTCGCGGGCCACGCCGTTTTCGGACCATCCTGTCCGTACGGCGTCACCGAGACGTACACGAGCGCGGGATTCAGCTCCGCGAGCGCGGCGTACCCCAGGCCCCACGCCTCCATCGTCCCCGGCGTGAACGACTCCACGAGGATGTCGGCGCCGCGCGCGAGTTCGCGGATTCGGGCTTTGCCGTCAGCGGTCGCCGGGTCCGCGACGAATGCCTGCTTCCCGGCGCCGACCGTGTCCCAGTACAGCGATCGCCCCTCGCGGCCTGGACGCGTATCGAACGGCGGGAGCGAACGGGCGGCAGCCCCGTCCGGCGGTTCGAGCGTGAACACGGTCGCGCCCAGGTCCGCGAGCAGACGCCCGGCGTATTCGCCCCACGGCGTCGTGAGATCGACCACCGTGATGCCCGCGAGCAGGCCCCGGCCGGGTGTGGTCATGCGGTCCCCCTGCGCTCGCCGGGTTGGCGGTGGCGCATTGTAGCGAGACCCCGGGCGCGCGTCAGTCGCTTTCGAACAGTTGGCCCAGCGCTGCCACCATCTCGCGCAGCGTGCCATCCCAGGAGGCCGTCGCGGCGGCCCGGACTGCATCGTGCTCCGCGCCGGAGAGTCGCCACGCTACACCAGCGGTTGCCGGCAGCTCCGGGAGGTACGAGACGCCCAGCAGGTGGGCGAGTGTCGCGGCCGCCTCCAGCGGGGCATCCGCGGAGATGACGCCATCCCAGCCACTGAGGCAGCCCGCGCCAGGATCGGTCGTGTCGAAGGTTGCCGCCGGGCCGACCGCAAGGAGTGTGCGTGGCGATCCCGGCCCGACATGCGGCGTACACGGCACCGTGTCCTCGTCGCGGATGGTGACGCTCGCCGCCCGGCCGTTCGCGCGAACGACGGCGGCCACGACATCGTGCAGTCCGGGCCAGCCGGCCACGGTCAGGTCCAGTGGTTCCCGGCTCGCCGCCGATGGCCGCGCGGGCCGTTGCAGCACCATCGCGCCCAGATGATCGGCCGCGGCTTCGAGCTCGCTCGTGACGGCGTCCAGCGCACCCACCACGGCGCGGAGTTCGCCGCTCATCGGTTCGAAGGCGATGGGCGGGCCGCCCTCCGCCCGAGGTGCCGTCCCGGCCGCCGTCTCCGCCGCCGCGCGCGCGAACCAGACCCTGAAGTTGTATTCGATGCGGTCGATGACGGGACGCCGGATGGGCCAGGTCCGCTCCCACAGCGCGGCGATGAGGCGCGAGACCGCTGATGACGTCATTCCCCGGCTCCCCGTGCGCGAATCAGTTCGTGGATGCACCGCGCGACCTCCTCGATGCTGTGGCGCGCTCGCCACGCCGTGGCCTGGTCACGGAAGGCGGCCAGGGTTGCGGGCTCGGCGAGCCGGGCGAGAATCGCGGCCAGGCCGGACCGGGATCCGTCCGTCAGCAGAACCGGGCCCACCAGCTCCGGGCCGTAGTGGGTGGTGCCCTCGCCCGCGATGGGGATGGCGCCCGCGGCCAGGTGGTCGCGCAGCAGTCCGAGCTCGTCCGCGCCGAATGTATGGATGAGCAGCACGGCATCGGCGGCGCCACGCGCGGCGCGCAACTCCGCAGGCGACATCTGGCCCAGGACGGCGAACGCGGCCCGTGCGGCGGGATCGCGCATGAGCCGGTGCAGCGTCTCGCGCAGCGGCGGGCTCAACGGCTCTTCGGCCAACACCCGGAACACACCCCCACCCGGCACCGGCGCCTGTGCGGCCACCGCCTCCGCGAGCGCGACGGCCGCGTCCGGGTCCGTCTCCGCGGGCACGCCGACCACGATATCGCCGAGTGCGAAGCCGCGGAGCGCGCGGCCGGCCTCGCGCTGCGCAGGGTCGGCCCCATGCGGCACTCCGACCGGCAGCACGTGGATCCGTTCCGCCAGCTCCGGATGGTCCACGGCGAGCCGGTCGCGCAGCGTGTGCGAATGGACCAGCACCCGTTCGGGCATGCGGTCCGGCCACCACGCCGGCTGTTCGGCCCGTTCGGCGTCCCCGACCAGGGGCACTTCGTGCAGATCGACGCACAGCTCGGCCGTGTTCGAAACGGCGGCGGGTGGCATCGCCGTCCCCGGGATGTGTTCGTAAATCACCGTGCGAATCGCGCCGGCTCGGCCCGCCGGGGGCAGCGGGACCGGTCGCGGCGAGCCGGCCTCCAACAGCGGAATGGCTCGGCCCGTCTGCCACCAGCGCAGGCCGGCGCAGGCATCGAGCGCCGGCGCGAGCGCCGCCGTGTAACGCCCGATGTGCTCCGCGTCGGGTGGCGCCGGGCCCGCGAGCGCGACCTCCAACGCCGTGTGGTGCGCGATGGCGGGCAGACCTGGCTCGCTCGCGGGCGGCGTTTCGAGTGCCTCCACGGCGAGTGCGAAGCGCGCGGCCACGGCCTCCCATGTGAACGTGGCGGCCCGTTCGCGGCCCCGGGCTTTCAGGGCCTGCAGGTCGATGCTCCCATCGCAGACGCCGGTGAGTGCGCGGGCGAGCTCGATGGGCGCACCGCTCGTCGCGGTGATACCCGCATCGCCGATGACCTCCGGCTGGGACGAGTTGTGGACCCCGACCACGGGCAGGCCGCTGCTCATCGCCTCCGCGAGGGGCAGGCCGAACCCTTCGTAACCGGAGGGGAAAACGAGGGCCGCCGCGTCGCGGTAGAGCGCCCGCAGCTCCTCGTCCGTGACGTCCTGGAGCAGAGTGACATGCTCCTCGAGCCCGAGCGCGGCCACCGTCGCCAGGGTGGCCGCGCGTGCGGCTTCGGAGCCGGACATGACCATGCGCAGTGGCGGGAACCGGATACCCCAGGCGCGCAGGACGGCGAGCGCGCCGATGAGGCCGTCGGCGTTCTTGCGCGGGTCGGGGGCGCACATCGCGAGCAGGAAGCCGCCGTCCCGGTCACGGGTTCCCGCTTCCGCACCCCAGAACGCGTGGTCGGTGCCCGTGCCGATGGCGAGGACGCGCTCCGCGGGCACCCCGAGGTGGGCGCGGGCGTCGTCCCGAGCGGAGTCCGAAATCGCGAGAAGCCCGTCGTGGCGCCGCAGCCGCCGTGCCACCGATTCGAACCGCACGCGTTCACTCCCGTCGGCCAGGTACCGCTCCTGGGACCAGACGATGGGGATGAGGTCGTACACGATAGACACGAGGGCCGGCGAACCGTGCGTCCGCCGCAGTGGCGGGAAGTAGCCGTCCACGCTTTCGAAGGGCGAGCCGACGACGAACACGTCCAGCCCGTGCGGGTTCGCATCGACGACCGCCTGCACGCCCCCTGGCCCCGCGGCGGTGAGTTCCACATGCCGGGCTCCGGGCGCGAAGCCGTCACCGGCGCGCTCCCTCCCCGGGTGCCAGTAGAGCGTCAGTTCCGGGCCGTCCTGCATCGCCGCGAGGGCGGAGACGAGGCCGCGCAGGTATCGCCCGATGCCGCGGTTGCGCGATGTGGGCGATTGCGCGCCGAGCATATCGATCCCCACGCGCGTGCGGCCGCCGGCGCCGGCCCGGTAGATCGCGACATAATCAGGCTGTCGCCCGGGAGGGTCGCCGTCGATACGCCAGCGCACCAGCGCCGCGGGCACCGGGTGCGGCACCGTCAGCGCGACGCTCGCGCGCTCCCAGGATCGCAGCGTCCCCGTCGCGATCACTTCGCCCGTGGTGTCGTTCACGAGCTCCACTTCCGCGCTCAATGGGGGTGTCGCGAGGATGCCCGCTTCGACCACGCCCGCCGCGAGCCCGGCGACTCCCGTGCGCGCGCCGCATTCGTCGCGGCTGCCCGGTGGCAGGCGGAGGCCGTGAGCGCGAAGCGGGGCTGCCACCGGGTCCGGCCGGGGTGCGGTCGCGCTTCGCCGGAGCCAGATGAAAGCGACGGCGTTTGCGTGCCCCTGCGCGGTCGCGTACGGCAGGCGGTCCGCCGAGGCTGGGTCGACCTCCGTCCATAGCGAGCCCCCATGGTGGTTCGGGCCTACCCGCCTCAACACGCGAAGGTCCAGCTGCCCGGCGGCGACGTAGCCTCGCCCGGCGAGTTCGCGGACCGTGTCCGGCCCGAACACCACCTGCCAGCCGGCCTCGGCCGCCTGGCCCCACGGCACCGTGATGAGCGCCTCGCCCCCCGGCACGAGCAGGTCGTGGATGCGCTTGATCGCGAGCAGCGCGGGGCCATGGCCACCTGGTTCGAGCCCGCCCGGCGCATCGCCATAAGCCGAACGCGGGTCGAGCCGCTGGCCCACATGTTCGACCGTGGAAATCGAGACGATCGTGGCGAACCGGGCCGCGAAGGGCGGCGCGAGAATGTCCCCCACCACGACGCCGGGCGCCGATTCGTACCGGTCGAGCACCACCCGGGGCAAGTCCTCCCCGGTCGCGGCGAGGAACTGCGCGAGCGTGTTGCCCACTTCAAGCGCGGGCCCGGCGGGCGCGCGCCGTCGAAGGAAGTCCATCGCGACGGGGATCTCGACGGTACGTTCGGTCAGGGCGTGCGGAGTGCCCGGGCCGCCGTATTCGTACATGCGCCCACGGAGCTGGAACCCCAATCACGCCTCCCGGCCGCTCATCGACGCCGCACCGCGCCACTTCCTGGCGCCCGCACCGGTGCCCAAGCGCCGGGTAGGGTACCATGGCCGTCGATTCGCCGGAGCGGCGAGTCGCATCGCCGGAGGGAGCGCGAATGAACCGCGGATTCAACAAAACGTGCACCCTCGAGGATTTCTCCGACCCGGAGCTGGTCGCCATCATCCGCGATGTGTTTGCGCACGAAGCCGCCGTCTTCCCCGACCTCCCGAGAGCCCGCGAGTTCCGCAAGCACTGGGAAATCGGCATGGCTGTCGCGTCGTTCCGCGAGTTCGGGGCCCTTCGCCCGGACGCCGAACTGCTCGGGGTGGGCGTCGGCACCGAACCGACGATGTACTGGCTTACCAACCACGTGCGCCGCGTCTTCGCGACCGACCTCTACGCCGGCGCCGGCGACTGGACCGCGGTCGCGCCGACCTGGATGCTCACCCACCCGGGGAAGGACTGGCCGAACATCTGGAACCGCCGCCGCCTCGTCGTCCAGCACATGAACGCGCTCGAGCTCGAATACGAGGACAACAGCTTCGACGGCATCTTCTCCTGCAGCTCGCTCGAACACTTCGGCAGCCGTTCGGACGTGCGGCTCGCGTTGGATGAGATGTTTCGCGTGCTGAAGCCGGGTGGCGTGCTCGCCATCTCCACGGAGTTCCGGCTCGAAGGCAACCGCACGGGCCTCCCCGGCACGCTCCTCTTCGATGAAGCGGACATCCAGCAGCTCGTGGTCGGATCGCGGTCGTGGGACCTCGCGACGCCGCTCACGCTCGCGGTTTCCGATGAGACCCTGGCCGGGGCCGTGCCGTTCGAAGAGGCCGTGGAGGACTCGCGTTCGGGCAAGGGTTGGAGCCGCTACCCACACATCGTCCTCCGCTACGGGGAGCACCTGTGGACCAGCGTCCACCTCACCCTGGTGAAGCGGTAAGGCGGAGGTTCGGCGCCCGATGGTGACGGCGATCGTGACGGGCACGGGCGGCCAGGATGGCTACTTCCTGGTGCAACGCCTGCTCGGCGAAGGCGCCACCGTCCACGCCTGCCACAACCCCGCGAACGACCCCCCCACGTGGGATACGGCCGCCGGCACGCTCTCCGTCCACGCGCTCGATGTGACGTCCGCGGATGCCGTGCGCGAACTGGTTCGGGGCGCCCGGCCCGACGAGATCTACAACTTCGCCGCCCAGAGCAGCGTCTCGCGGTCGTTCGCCGACCCGGCGTTGACGTGGCAGGTGAACGCGGCGGCCGTCGCCTCGATGCTGGAGACTGTGCGCTGCCACGCCCCCGAAGCGCGCTACTACCAGGCCTCGTCCACGGACATTTTCGGCTTCCTGCCGGGCGAATCGGTCACGCACAACGAGAACTCCGCGCTCTTCCCGCAGAGCCCCTACGCCGCGGCGAAGGCGGCCGCGTTCCTGCTCTGCCGCGTGTACCGGCAGGGGTACGGGATTCGCGCCGTGAGCGGCATCTCCTCGAACCACGAATCGCATCGCCGCCCCGGCGACTTCCTTTCGGCCAAGATCGCGCGCCACGTCGCGGCCCTGCGCGCAGCCGGCCCGGCAGGGCGCGATACGGTCCCGCCGCTCGAGCTCGGCAACCTCAAGAGCCGCCGCGACTGGGGCTACGCGCCCGATTTCGCCCTCGGGGCGCTGCGCATCCTCCGCCAGGTGCCCGTTCGCGGCGAACTCTCCGGCGAGCCCGAGGACGACATCGCCGCCAACTATCGCGACTACATCCTCGGGACCGGGGTGATGCACTCGGCCTGGGAGCTCGCCGATTCGGCCTTCCGGCTTGGCGGCTTCGAACTCGATTGGCGGCTCGGCGGCGCCGACCAGGCACGCTGGGGCGCGTCGTTCCGCGACTCCGGCCGGCGCGCCATCGTCGTCAATCCCGACCTCATGCGGCCCACTGACCCACTCGCCATTGGCACCGACCCCTCGCGCGCGATCGATGAGCTCGGCTGGAGCCCGACGCGCGGCCTGGAGCGGTTCCTCCGCGAGATGATCGAATCCCGCGATGGCTGAGCCCGTGGCCACGCTCGAAGAGAAGCCCGCGGACCGGCCGCCTCTGATCGAAGTGCGTGGCGTCGGCAAGCGCTACACCCGCGGGCCCGGGGGTGGCGGCCAGGGCAACCTCAAGGAGGCCGTGTCCGGGCTCTTCTCCCATGGGCACCGGCCCGACGCCCGGGAGTTCTGGGCGCTGCGTGGCGTGACCTTTTCCGTGCCGGCGGGCGAGTGCATCGGGCTTGTTGGCCGCAACGGGAGCGGCAAGAGCACGCTCCTCAAGGTCCTCGCGCGGGTCACGCCGCCGACGGAAGGCGAGGCCGTGCTCCGCGGACGCGTCGCCGCCCTGCTGGAGGTTGGCACCGGCTTCCATCCTGAGCTGACCGGCCGCGAAAACGTCTACCTCAACGGCGCCATCCTCGGGCTGAGCCGCCGCGACATCACCGATCGCTTCGACGAGATCGTGGGCTTCGCCGACGTCGGTTCGTTCCTCGATACCCCCGTGAAGCACTACTCGAGCGGCATGTACCTGCGGCTCGCGTTCGCGGTCGCGATGTCCGTCACCCCCGAGATCCTCTTCATCGACGAAGTGCTCGCCGTCGGCGACCAGGGGTTCATCACGCGCTGCCTGGAGAAGCTCGACGCGATGCGCGCCGCCGGCACGACCATCCTCCTCACGAGCCACAACCCCGGCATCATCGACCGGCTGTGCGACCGCGCGATCTATCTGCGCGGAGGGACGGTTGCCGCCGATGGGCCGGTCGCGGCGGTCGTTGAACGCTACTACACCGATGTCGTGGAAGAGGAACAGGGCCGGAAGGCCGCGGAGGCTCCACCGGGCTAACGAACGGCGGCCGTTTCGTACCCATTCGCGCGGAGCCAGTCGCCGCAGCGCTCCTCCAGTACGCGTCGCTGCTCGGGCGTCGCGAGCTCTTCCCAGCCCGTGGCGCCGTGGCGGATGTGGTTCCAGTGCAGCTGCGTCTCGGGGTCGCTGAGGAGCGCGTTCTCCGGGTCGGAGAGGTCGACACCGCTGGCTTCGAGCCGTGTCCGGAAGGTCTCCGCGAGCGCGTCGTGGGCTTCGCGCGAGGTCGCGGCGGCGATTCGTTCGCGTGCCGCCCCCGTCAACGCCACGCCCAGGTGTTCGCCAACCTGGGCCACCGCCGCCGCGGAGTCTGCTGTCAGGTCCTCGTACCGCTGCACGAGCACGTTCGGCAGCGAGCGCCAGAAGGCATCGGCGGCCTGGAAGAGCTCCAGCCAGCCTGCTGCCACGAGCTCCTCGAACGAAATGCCCAGCTTGTGCGCCATGGAGAACGCCACGTCGCGCAAGTCGCGATAGCTGTAGAGCGCGAGGGCCGTGCCGTCGCGGAGCCACGCGGCGTACTGCTCATCCGGCTCGTGCCACTTCGCGAGGATGGCGGGGCCGCCGTGCGCCCAGCGCGGGTCGCTGCCATCGACCACCCCCAGCCGTTCGACGCTCCCGCGCTCGCGCAGGACCTGGTAGGCGGCGTTGTACTGCCACGTCGACCCCGAACGGTACATGCCGGTGGTGATGACGCGCCGTGTCTCCGGCAGCGAGCGCACCGGCCGCGGCGCCTGCTTGCCGGCGTCTCGGCCCTGTACGCGCGCGAATGCCGGAAGCTCGAGGAGCGACTGTTCCATGGTGTCGACGGTCTCCCGCCACGCCCGGGGACGGAACCTCTTGCGGACTGCGTTCGTTCGCGCTCCGAGCATCTCCGGGGAGGCGATCAGCTCGCGCAGGGCGGCCACGTAGCCCGTGAGGTCCTCCGGGTCGTGATACCCGCAGAGCGCGCCCCCGGCCTCGGGGACGGAGGTCGCGTTCGAGGCGAGGCAGTACTTCCCCGCGGCCATGCTCTCGCGGACCGGGAGCCCCCAGCCCTCGTACCGGCTCGGGTAAAGCGTGAACAGACAGCGCTGGCGCAGCGATTCGACCGCGGCCTCGGAGGCGTCGGGGAGGATGCGCACCTTGCCCTGCAGCTCTGGCCGTGTGGCCGCCGCGCCCACGCTTTCGAAGGCGTCCGATTTCGCCCCCGCGAGCACCAGCAGCGGCACGCGCTCGGGCCCCAGCTCGCTCAGCAGCGCTTCCCAGGCGTGGACCGCGAGGAGCTGGTTCTTTCGCCGTTCAAACGCCGAAACGAGCAGCACGAACGGCTCGCTCCCGGGGTCCCCGGCGATGTCGCCGGCCGCCGCCGCGGGCTGCGGTGCGGGGTCCCCCAGGTACACGACCGAGGCGCGCGGCGTGCGGGCCCCGGTCGATGCGCAGTAGTCGATGAAGTCGCGCCGGGAGAACTCGGAGATGGTCCAGACGTGACTTGCCGCCTCCGCGAGCCGCCGCAGGTTGGACGTGTAGTCGCCACTCTCATAGCCCGGCAGCCGCACCGGGATGATGTCGTACACGAGGGGCACCCACTCGACGCCCCGGCCGCGAAGGGCGCGGACTTCGGCCATATAGCCGGGCTGGAACCAGGTCAGACCCAGCGTCACCAGTGCATCGCCGCCACGGATGCCGGCCGGCCGCGGCCGTGGATTCGCCCCGCCGGGCGCGATGCCCGCGTGGAGCCGTTCGGCCATGTCCTTCGCGACCTCGTTCGGCACCGTCACGAACCCCCGGAAGCGGTCGAAGCGAACGAACGCCACCGATGGCAGCGCGCTGGCTGTCGCGAGTTCGCGCACCACCGAGGCGACCGTCCGCTGCACACCCGGGGGGAAGGGGCGGTCCCATTCGGCGAGGTTCGTGATGTCGAACCACGCGCGGGGGACGCCTGTGCCGCCACCACGCCGCCGCTGCCGTGCGGCGCGCCGCCACGCCGCCGCGACCATGCCGGTGGCCCATCGGCCCTCTTTCACAACTCTCAAGGGAGTGGTCAGCCGCCAGCTGAGCGAGTGCTCCATCCAATCGAGACGCTGCCGCAGCTGGTCCCGCTCCGCCTCGGCGGCCAGCAGCTTCAGCCGCAGCTCGGACGCGGTCGCGGCGCTATCCGAGCCCGGCCGCCCTGGGGTGTTCGAATTGGTCGCCATGGGTCAGCTCTCCGGCAGGCGTTCGCGGGCCTGTGGGCGATGGCCGTACGGCGATGGTACGACGCCCGCCCGCCCACGGCCACGACGACCGTAAATCCTTTGCATAGATGCGCCATACCCGCGGGGCGCGATTTCCTCCGGAGTTCCCGTCTCTTCTCTGGAGTGTCACGAAACCCTTGACGTCCCGGTTGGCTGACGTAACATCCGGCCCGCCGTGGCGGGTTTGACCGCCACATGGAGGCACCGTTGGGCGGGCGCGTTTTCGTTCTTTCCGTGGCTCTTGCCGTTCTGTTCGCACTGGGCGGGGATGCCCGCAGTGGCGCCGCACAGCCGCCACCATCCAATCCCGGCCCGGACTTCGTGGTGCCCGTGAAGGCGCCGCACCGGCGACTCGACACGCAGCTGAACGATGTGCTCGCCGGCACCATCCGCCCGGGCACGGCGCCGGCTCCCATGGGAGGCGCCTACGCCGTCGCGATCCACGTTCGCCCGGGGGCATCGCTCGCCGCGTGGGTTGCCGCCAGCGGCGGACGGCTCGCGAGCGTCAACGGCGACACCATCGAGGCGGAGATTCCGGCATCGGCCCTTCTCGGCCTCGCCACGCACCCGGACGTGCTGCGGGTGGAATCGCTCATTCGCCCCCAGGCGGCGGTGACTTCGCAGGGTGTCGCGGTGCACCACGCCGATGTCGTGCAGACGTCCGGCACGACCGGTGCGGGCGTGAAGGTCGGCATCATCGACGTCGGCTTCGATGGCCTGGTCGCGCTCCAGGGCAGCGAGCTGCCCGCCACCATCACGGGGCGCTGCTACACGGGCGTGGGCATCTTCGTGAGCACCCTGGCCTCGTGCGCGGGCGACCCCCACGGGACCGCCGTCGCCGAGACCGTGCTCGATGTCGCCCCGGGGGTGACCCTCTACATCTCGAACCCGGGCACTCCCGCCGACCTGTACGCCACGACGCAGTGGATGATCAGCCAGGGCGTGCAGGTCATTAACCACTCCGTCGGCTGGACCTGGAACCTCTCCGCGGGCGACGGCGTTCCCGTGGGCTCGACAAGTCCACTGGCCTCGGTCGATCTCGCGACGGCGAACGGCATCGTCTGGGTCAACGCCGCCGGGAACGAAGCGGGGCGCACGTGGACGGGCTCCTTCGTCGATGCCGACGCCGACGGCTTCATGGAGTACACGCCCGGCGTCGAAGTGAACGGCATCACGCTCAACGCCGGCAGCCAGGCGATCATCGAATTGCGCTGGGCCGATTCGTGGTCGGCGGCCGCCCGCGACCTCGACCTGTACCTGTTCGACCCGGTTCTGAACACCATCGTGGCGTCGAGCGTGCTTGTGCAGGACGGGAGCCCCGGCGGTATCCCCTATGAGCGCATTGTCTTCACTGCACCGGATGCCGGTACCTACCGCATCGTGGTCGACCGCTTCGACGGCGATGAGCCGCCGTTCGTGCAGGTTCACCTTTTCGGCCGCGGCACCCTCGGCCTCGCCGGCGCTACCTCCAGCATCGGCGTGCCTGCCGACAGTTCGAGCGCCGGGATGCTGACGGTCGGCGCGGCGGCCTGGAATTCGACCAGCACCATCGAATCGTTCAGCAGCCAGGGCCCGACGACCGACGGCCGCACCAAGCCCGATATCGTCGGCGCCGACCGCGCGGATACCGTGGCCTACGGCGCGGGCAACTTCCCCGGCACGAGCCAGGCTTCGCCGCACGTTGCCGGGCTCGCGGCGCTCGTGCGGCAGGCCCACCCGGGGCTCACGCCGGCGGAAGTCGTCGCCTACCTCAAGAGCACGGCGCTGCCGCGCGGCACGGTGCCGAACAACACCTGGGGCAGCGGCTTCGCGTGGCTGCCGGTGCAGGCGACCGAGCTCGCGTTCACGACCGCACCCGCGGTGGAGAGCACGGGCGTCAGCTTCCCGGTCACCGTCGAGGTCCGCGACCCCTCCCACGCACGCGTGACCGGCGATGACACCACGCAGGTGACGCTTTCGCTCGTTGGCGCCGGCAGCTTCGCCTGCGCGGCGAACCCCATCACCGTCTCCGCGGGCACCGGAAGCACGACCTGCACGGTCACCGCTGCCGGCGGCGCGAGCGGCGTCCACCTCCATGCGACCTCGAGCCCGGTCCTCACGGCCGCGGATTCCACAGCATTCAACGTCGTCGGGACCGCGGCGAAGCTTGGGTTCACGGTCGCCTCGACCACGGGATCGACCAATGCTCCACTGGCACCGCAGCCCGCCGTCGCCGTCCAGGACGCGCTCGGCCAGACCGTGACCGCGGGTGGGCCATGGGCGGTCACGCTGACGCACCCCTCCGGCAGCGGCAGCCTCACCTGCACGGCGAATCCCGTGAACACCGCCAGCGGCGTCGCGACGTTCGCCGGTTGCCAATTCAATACGGCCGGGGCGCATCAGCTCGGCGCGACCAGCCCGGGGCTCACGAGCGCGACCCCCGTCGCCGTCTCCGTCGCGAGCGTGCTCGCGCCCACGAACCTCGCGGGGAGCGCGATCGCCGGCCCGGGGGTGCACCTCACCTGGACTGATGCCTCGCCATCAGCCACGGTCGCGTTCGCGATCTACCGCTGGAAGTGGGGCCTGGGGAACCCGGTCGAACTCGTCGGCGTCGTGGCTGCCTCGCAGCTCCTGTTCGACGACCCCGGGCTGATGCCGTCCGTCCTCTACTACTATTGGGTGGTCGCGAGCGATGCCAGCGGCGGGGCATGGAGCAGCGCCGTGCAAGTCGTGACGCTCGGGGGCCCGCCATCCGCGCCGTCCGGGCTCGCCGCCATGGCCACCTCACAGACCGCGGTCCACGTCACCTGGAACGACACGTCGAACAACGAGCTCGGCTTCATCATCTTCCGGGCCACGGGCGCCGGCGGCTGGGAGCTGGTCGAGTGGCTGCCCGCGGGCACGACCACGTACAACGACACGGGCCGAACGGCGAATACGTTTTACTTCTACTGGGTCTGGTCGTGGGGCTGGAATGGGTTCTCGGTATCGCCCGACATCAGCCTTGCGCTGACGTACCCATAGGGGTGGGAACTACTACCGCGCAAGCGTTCGAAGGCGGAAGCTTACCGGCGTGACGACGACCCAGACGCAAGCCGCTACCGCCGCATCCGTGGACGAACCATGGTTCCGGCGCACCTTCGGCACCGTCATCGAAAACGCGAACTTCCGCTGGCTCTTCCTCGGCAACCTGATGCAGTTCGGCTCCATGCAGATGCAGCTGGTCGTCCGAAGCTGGCTCGTGTTCCACATCACCGGGTCGTTCGCGGCGCTGGGCACGATGGCGCTTGCCAATGCCGTGCCGGGCGTCATTCTCGCCCCCGTCGGCGGCGTCCTCGCCGACCGCGCGCCGAAGAAGGTGGTCATCCAGCTCGCGCAGGGCTACAACGTCATCAACGCGGCAATCCTGGCGTTCCTGGCCGCGGGCGTGTTCGGCTTCGAACTGCACTTCTGGCACCTCTTCCTGAGCTCGTTCCTCCAGGGCGGCGTGAACTCGATCATGATGCCGTCGCGCCAGTCGATGATTTCCGACCTGGTGCCGCGCGATCGGCTGATGAACGCCATCGGCACCAACTCCTCCGCGCAGACGACCATGCAGCTCGTGGGGCCCGGCATCGCGGGCTTCATGATCGCCGCGTGGAGCCCCGCCGTGGTCTTCGCGGTAATGGCCGCGATGTACGGCATCGCCGTGTCGTTCACGGTCCGCCTTCCCACCAAGCCGCAGTACGCCTTCGCGCAGAGCGAGGGCGGCAAGGCCGCGGCTTCGGCCCGGGCGGCGACCGGCAAACGCGGCGGCGGCTTCAAGGACCTGTTCGATGGCATGAAGTACGTCGGCACGGACCCGACCATCCGCATGCTCGTGCTCGTCAACTTCATGATCGTGGTCGTGGCGATGCCTTACACGATGCTCCTCGCGGGTTTCGTGAAGGAGGTGCTCCACAAGGGCGCCTTCGAACAGGGCACCCTCCAGAGCGTGCAGGGCATCGGCGCGCTGGGCGGATCGGTGCTCGTGGCATCGGCGGCGCCGAAGCGGCGTGGCCG
Organism: Dehalococcoidia bacterium; assembly: GCA_046328225.1. Lineage (GTDB taxonomy): Bacteria > Chloroflexota > Dehalococcoidia > Tepidiformales > Tepidiformaceae > Amarobacillus. Next base: position 83,676 of record JAXLWZ010000009.1, read on the forward strand.
CATGATGATCGCCTGGGGCGTGCTCCTCGGCGCCGGGGTTCTCGCCTTCGCCATTTCGACGAACTACTACGTGACCCTGCCGATCATGGTGCTCATCGGGGCGGCGCAGGCCGGCCGCATGGCCATCGGACAGGTGCTTATCCAGAGCTATTCGGCCGAGGAGTTCCGGGGGCGCGTGCAGTCCGTCTGGTTCATGCAGTTTAGCCTCGTCCAGTTCGGCACGTTTGCCGTGTCCATCCTCGCCGAGAGTGTGGGACCGCAGCTGGCCATCGGCGGGCTCGCGGCCTTGCTTGTGGTGGCGATGGTGCTGGTCGCGCTCCTCATCCCGAAGATGCGCGCGCTCGACTAGCCCGGCGCCCGTCGCTCAGTCGTTCCGGAGACGCTCCCGGAGTTCGCGAATGTGCCGCGCGACCAGCGCCGGCGCCTGCATCGGGATGAAATGCCCGTACTCCGGTAGGTACACATCCTCGGCGTGCCGGAAGTGCGTGGCCAGGTCCGGCGCGCACGTCGAGGTCGACATCGGCGCCGCCTGCTCGCCCGGCGCCCGCTCGCGCGCACGAAGGATGCGCACCGGCAGGTCGAGGCTCTCGATGGCGGGATAGGGGTCAGCTTCACCCGCGCCGCCCGAGTACAGCAGCGACTCGATCGACGGCGGGCAGGCGAGTTCGTACCTATCGCCGTCGGCCCGCGGCACCAGCCCGAACTCGCAGTAGTCGCGCAGCACGACGGGGTCCCAGAGCGAGAACGGCTCGCGCCCCACGAGGCGATCGAAGAACTCCTGGGGCGAGGCCCACTGGTTCCGCCGCTTCGCCGACGGGTGCTGACCCTGCGGCGGCGGCTGGCTGTACCGCTCCCGCGGCGCGACCACCGGGTCGATGAGCAGCAGCGCGGCGAACGAGCCGGGATTGAGGTATGCCCCATTGATGACCGCGTGCCCGCCCTTCGAATGGCCAACGCCAAGCGCGCCCCGGATGTCCATCTCCTTCGTGACCGCGGCCACGTCCTGCCCGAAGGCGAGCCAGGGGTACGGCGGCGGCGGCTGCTCGCTCCGGCCGTGCCCGCGCATGTCGATGGCCAGGCAATGAACGCCGGGCAGGCGCTCAGCCACCTGGTCCCAGCAGCGCGCGTGGAAGCTGGTCGCGTGCGCGAGGAACACGGCCGGGCCCTGGCCGGGCCACTCGGTGACGGCGAAGGTGAGCCCGTTCGCACGGACGCGGTGCTCGATGATGGTGCGCTCGCCGCTCATGGGCAGCCTCCTCGCCCGGGGGCAGGCCCGGGACGGCGCATTCTCCCAGCCCGCGCGGGCGCATGCACCATCGCCGACGGCCCTCGGTCCCTTCGATCGGGTTCCGGTCGCCGTTCCGCCGTCTCGAGGGTTCGCGTAGGGTGCGCGTGAATCCGGGTACGAGGGGCGCGCATGCTGCGCATCACCGTCCGCGGCGAGGGCCCCGGCCAGCAGCTGGACCACCTGGCCGGCCCGCTGGAGTTTGGCCGCGGGCCGGTGCGCGAAAGCGTCCCCCGCGTGCAGCTCGCGGATGCCTATGCCTCGCGCGACCACTTCCGCGTGGAGTTCACCGGCACCGTCCTGCGCGTCATGAACATGAGCCACACCAGCCCGGTGTTCATCGAAGGCAGCGCGACGCTCGCGCCCGGCGACCATGCCGACGTGGCCCTGCCCGCCACGCTGCGCGCCGGCAACAGCTTCGTGCAGCTCGAATGGCTGGCCGATCCTGTCGCCGCCGAAGCTCCTGCGGAGCCACCGGCGGAAATCGCGCCCTCGGACGACGCCCCCGGGCCACGCATCGAGGTGGTGGAAGCGCCGGCCGCTGCAGGCGGGGAGCCGGTTTCGCTGGGCGCGCTCGGCTCCGCGCCGGATGCGGAGAAGCTCGCCCACTGGTTCGAGACCCTGGTCCTCGTGCAGCAGGCGGCGGCGTCGTCGCGGGCGTTCCTCGATGCCACGGCCGAGGCGGTGGTGAAGCTGGTTGGCCTCGACCGCGGCCTCGTGCTCCTGCGCGATGATGGGCACTGGGTGCCCCGGGCCGTCTTCCCGCCCGGGCAGCGCCAGTTCAGCTCGACCATCGTCTCGGAGGTCGCCCGCCGCAAGCAGACGGTGTACCGCAACTTCGGCACGGAGTCTCTGTCGCTCAGCCTCGTGGGCGTCGATACCGTGGTGGCGGCGCCCATTCTCGATGCCTCCCACGAGGTCGCCGGCGTGGTCTACGGCGCGCGCGAGCTCAAGCCCGGCTCCGAACCGCCGCGCGTCACCCGGCTGGAGGCGCTCGTCGTGCAGGTGCTGGCGGCCGCCGTGGGTGCGGGGCTCGAACGGCAGCAGCAGGAAGCGCGTGCGGTTCGCAGCCAGGTCCAGTTCGAGCAGTTCTTCTCGCCCGAGCTGGCCCGCGAGCTCGCCGCCGACGCCTCGCTGCTCGAAGGCCGCGAGCGCGAGGTCACCCTCCTGTTCACCGACGTCCGCAACTTCTCGCGCATCTCCGAACGGCTGGGCGCCCAGCGGACGTTCGCGATGATGCAGGACGTGATGGAACTGCAGAGCCTCCGCATCCGCGAAGAGGACGGCGTCGTCGTGGACTACATCGGCGATGGCCTGCTAGCGATGTGGAACGCGCCCGCCGAGCAGCCCGACCATCCCGCGCGCGCCTGCCGTGCCGCCGTCGCCTTCCTTTCGGACCTCCCGGCGCTCTCGGAACGCTGGGCCGCCGAGGCCGGCGAGCCGATCCGGCTGGGGGCCGCCATCCATACGGGCATCGCGCTCGTTGGCAACACCGGCAGCCGCGTGAAGTTCAAGTACGGGCCGATGGGCTCCGCCGTGAACCTCGCCAGCAGGCTCGAGAACGCGACGAAGTACCTCGGCGTGAGCCCGCTGATCTCGCGGGCCACCCGCGACCGCCTGCCGGCCGGCTTCGGCACGCGGCGGCTCGGCGGGTTGCGCGTGCAGGGCTTCGCCGACCCGATCGATGTCTTCGAACTCTTCGCCGGCGAACCCGATGCCCCCTGGCGCGCCCGCCGCGACGAGTTCGAACGCGCCCTCCAGTGGTTCGAAGCGAGGCAGTGGGCCGACGCCTGCCAGTCCCTGGCGACGCTGCTCAGCCACGGCGGCGAATACGACGTGCCGAGTCTCCAACTCCTGGCACGCTCGGTGGAGTGCCTGCGCTCGCAGCCCGACACCTTCGACCCCGCGCTGGCGATCGCGAAACAGACCTGAACCGGGAGGACGCGATGTTCGAGAACGCACGCCTGGGCCAGTCGGTCGACAAAGCCGCCTTCGATGCGCGCGAGCCGGGCCTTCGCGAGGAGCTGCTCGACGCGCAGTTCCGGCTGCGCGAGGCCGGCTTCAGCGTCGTCGTCGTCATCGCCGGGGCGGAAGGCGCCGGCAAGGGCGAAACCGTGAACCTGCTGCTCAACTGGCTCGATGCGCGCGGCATCGCCACTCACGCCCTCGGCGCCCCCACCGAGGAGGAGCGCGAACGGCCGGAGTACTACCGCTTCTGGCGGCGCCTTCCCGCGAAGGGCCAGGTCGGCATTTTCTTCGGCTCGTGGTACACGCGGCCCATCGCCATGCACTCCCTCGGACAGCTCGACGACGCCGGCTTCGAGGACGACCTGCGGCGCATCGTCGAGTTCGAAACCATGCTCGCCAACGAAGGCGTGCTGCTCGTGAAGTTCTGGCTGCATATCACGAAGGGGCAGCAGGCGAAGCGCTTCAAGAAGCTCACCGCGAACAAGGACACCCGCTGGCGCGTCACCAAGCTCGACTGGCAGTACCACAAGACCTACGACGCCTTCGTGAACTCGGCCAGCCGGGCCTACCGGCGTACCAGCAGCGGGCCCGCGCCATGGCACATCGTCGAGGCATGGGATGCGCGCTTCCGGCACCTCACCGTCGCCGAGACACTGCTCGCCGCCATCAATGCCCGTCTCACCGAGCCGCCTGCAGCACCAGCCGTGGCCGAGCCGTTGCCGGTCCCGGCGCCACGAAACGTCATCAGCGCGCTGGACCTCTCGCTCGCGGTCGCGGAGCCGGAGTACCGGCGCGAGCTCGAACGGCGGCAGCTGGCCATCGGGCGCCTCGCCCGGGATCTTCGTGACAGCGGCCGCTCGGTGGTCGCGGTGTTCGAAGGGACCGATGCCGCGGGCAAGGGCGGCAGCATCCGGAGGCTCACGCAGGCCCTCGATGCGCGCTTCTACGAAGTCGTGTCCATCGCCGCGCCCAGCGACGAAGAGCGCGCGCGGCCGTACCTCTGGCGTTTCTGGCGGCGCCTCCCGCAGCGGGGGCATTTCGCCATCTTCGACCGTTCCTGGTATGGCCGCGTGCTGGTCGAACGGCTCGAGGGGTTCTGCGCCCCGGCGGACTGGCGGCGCGCATTCGGCGAGATCAACGCCTTCGAGGAACAGCTCGTCGATGCAGGCTGCGTCGTCCTCAAGTTCTGGCTCACGACCTCGGCCGGGGAGCAGCTGCGCCGGTTCCAGGAACGCGAGGCCATGGGCTACAAGCACTACAAGATCACGCCCGAGGACTGGCGCAATCGCGAGAAGTGGGGCGCCTACCAGGCCGCCGCCGCGGAGATGATCGAACGTACCAGCACCGAGATCGCGCCGTGGACGCTCGTCGAAGCCGAGGACAAGCTGCACGCGCGCCTGAAAGTGCTCCGCACGGTCGAGACCGCGCTGGAACGTGCGACGAAGGGGCGGCGCGGGTGAGCCGCGCCGCCGCCCGTCAGAGCGTGTCCTTGCGCTTCTGGAGCACGTAAAGGGCCACGCCCAGCACGACGATGATGATCGCCATCGCGCCCCAGCAGGTCAGCACGTCGGCGTTGAAGATGGGGCCGAACTTGTCGTCGATGGTGCCGAACGTCGCCGCGCGCACCTCCGGCGAGGCCATCCCGGGAATGCCCGGCAGATTGCACGTCGCGAGGTCTCCCGCGCAGCCATCGGCCGAGAGCCCGAACCCGACCGTGAGCGCCTTCAGTGCCCACGACGTCGGCGTGATGCTCCCCAGGATGAGCCCGGCCACGCCCAGGTCGTCCAGGTTCACGAGCCCGCCCGAGAACACCACCTGCAGCACGATGAGCCCGATGACCAGCATCATCGCCTGCTCTTCCTTGCTGGTGAGCGTCGAAATGAGCAGCGCCCACATCACGCCCGAGAGCACGGCCAGCACGAGCGTCACGTATATGATGGCGAAGTCGGAGTACGCCGCGCCCGGGTAGTCGATGAGCAGCACCTTCGCGCCGAGCAGGATGCCCGCGTGGTAGAAGGCGAACAGCGCCCCAACGGCCACCTTCGACCCCAGGTAGGGCCAGATCTTGAGCGAGACCGCGCGCTCCCGGTTGTAGATGGCGGACTCCTTCACGATTTCGCGCACCGAACTGAGCGACCCGATCAGGAACGGGATGAGGGCGGCCAGGAACAGCATCGTCATCGCCGTCGTCGCCTCGCCGGTGACGGGGTCCAGCACATCGTGCGGCCAGGCCACGAGGTCGATGAGCGAAAGCGCGGGCGCGAGCAGGAAGAGCAGCATCAGGTTCACGCGGTCGCGCCGGATGAGGTCGAAGTAGCGGCGGGAGAGCACGCCCAGCTGCCGCATCGCGGAGGACGTTCGCCCCGCGCCCGGCGGGATGACCGGTGCCGCGGCCGCACCCTGCGCGGAGACGGAGGCGAGCCGCCCGGCCACGAACTGCTGGTACTGCGCCGAAGCCCGGTACATCGCGCCCCACTCCTCGGGCGTCTTCTCGTTCGATTCGAGCTTCTCGTAGATGCCGTCGAAGTCGGGGACGCCGAAGTAGCCGAGCGCCTGGTCCGGCGGGCCGAAGTAGGCGAGGTTGCCGCCTCGCGCGAGAAAGAGCACCTGGTCGCAGAGCATCACGTTCTTCGTCGCGTGGGTGATGAGCAGGATGGTGTGGCCTTCGTCGGCGAGGTGGCGCAGCAGGCGCATGAGCTGGCTCTCGGTGCCCGGGTCCAGCCCCGATGTGGCCTCGTCCAGGAAGAAGAGGCCCGGCTGGGTGAGCAGCTCCGCGCCGATCGAGACACGTTTGCGCTGCCCGCCGCTGAGCCGCCCGACGGGCGTATCGCGCCGTTCGCGCAGGCCCAGGGTTTCGAGCACGGCTTCGACGCGGCCCTCGCGCTCTTCGGCCGGGGTGTCGTCGGGCAGCCGCAGCTCGGCCGCGTAGCCAAGCGCCCGCGCGACCGGCAGCTCCTTGTGCAGGATGTCGTCCTGGGGCACGTAGCCGAGCGTGGTGCGGAACGCCTGGAAGTGCGTGTAGAGCGACGTGTCGTTGAGCATCACGTCGCCATCGGTGGCGGGGCGAAGGCCGCTGAGCGCCCCGAACAGGGTGGACTTGCCGGACCCGCTGACGCCCACCACGGCCACGAACTCGCGCGGTTCGATGACCACGGAGATGTCCTGGAGCAGGTTCAGACGCGCGTTGATGCGTTGGTTGAGGTGCACGGCCGCGAGACGGATATCGCGCGAGTGGTCGACCTGGCGCACCACCCCGGCGCCGCCGAGATGCAGCCGGATCGGCCCCACCTGCACGATGTCCGCGGCAAGCAGCGTCCGCCGTTCGCCGCGCTGCAGCCGCACGCCGTTCACGAAGGTGCCGTTCGTGGAGCCGAGATCCTCGATGATGCGCTGCCCGCCCGGTGCCGGCGAAATGCGCGCATGCAGCTTCGAGACCGTGGGATGCGGCAGCCGGAGGTCGCACGACGCGTCACGGCCGATGGTGATGGGCTGCGAGACATCGAGCCGCACCTCGCGTTCGCCCTCGGCCGCGGCCGGTGCCTCCGGCGCGAGATGGAAGCGCAACGTGACCTCGCCACCGACGAGGATCTCGTCGCCGTCGGCCACGGCGTGTGACGTGACCCGCGCGCCGCGGACGGTCATGCCGTTCGTCGTGCCCAGGTCCTCCGCGGTGAAGCCGAAGCCCTGGCGGCGCAGCACGATGTGGTGCCGCGAGACCACGTCGCTCTCGATCGCGATGGCGTTGTCCGGGGCGCGGCCGATCGTGATCGTGTCGCCCGCGAGCGGGAACGTGCGCGCGCCCGTCGCCGTCACGACATCCACCGTGGGCTCGAAGCGCAGCATGGTCGTGGCGCCGGCTTCGGCCGCCATCGGCGCGACCGCGGGCGCGGCTACGACCTGCGCGCCGCCCCCCGCCGGGCGCAGCACGATGCTGCAGTTCCCCATGCTGATGGTGTCGCCGGCCTGCACGCGGACGGGGGCCCGGGGTTCGACCTCTCGGCCGTTGACGCGCGAGCCGTTCGCGCTTCCCAGGTCCGTGAAGAGCGCACCCTCACCGGTCACGACCAGCGACGCGTGGTGGCGGGAGACATCGATATCGTCCAGGCGAATGGCGTTGTCGGGCGCGCGGCCGAACGTGAGCGTCCCTTCCAGTGGGAGCTCCCGCGCGGATGCGGGCGTTTGTACAACAAGTTGCACGGCCACGGGCTGGCTCCTGGGGCGAGGGTCGCGTGCAGCATGCGCCCCTGTGATGGCGGCTCAAGGGCCGGGCGGGCCCCACTGGCGCGCCCCAGTGGCGTCCTTCTAAACGCACGCCGCCGTGGCCATTCGAACATCCGCCGGGGATCGAACGGACGGGGATCCATGGCGAAATCACACCCATGCTTGGGGCCGGAGGTGGCGCCATGCAGTGCCCGTCCTGTGGCAGAGAACTCCCCGAACGAGCGCGCTTCTGCAGCCGCTGCGGGACGGCCGTCGCGGGTGCGATCGCGGCTGGCGCCGGCGCTGCCGCGGCCGCCGCGCAGGCGGGCGAAGGCGGACCAGGCGCCGTTCCGGCAGCGGACGAATTCGTGTCCGCGCCAACCCGCATGCTCGACCTTAATGGCGCGCCCGAAACGGATCAGGCCGCACAGGCTGCATCCCCCGGGCCCGAAGTGGCCTCGCAGAGCGCATCTCCTGACCCCGGGCTCGGGCCGCAAAGTGCCCCGGGGGGGACGGGTCTTGAGTCGCCGGGCACCTCCCCCACGAACGGACTCGGTTCGGCCCCGACCCGGTCGCTCGACCTGACCAGTGGTTCGGGCGCCCAGGCGATGTCCTCCGGAGCCGGTGGCGCCACGATGGTCGCGCCGGAGCCCCCGCCGCTGACGCCGCCACCCACGCCGGAGGTGGCCCCGGCAACGCCGTCCGCGCGGCAGGCATTCGGGGGTTCGCGGCCGCCGGTGCAGGCAGCTCCCGCGACAGCTCCCGGCCAGGCTCCGACCTTCTGTCCCGCGTGCGGACATCCCCACGCGGCGGGCGTGCCCTTCTGCGAATCCTGCGGCGCGGCGCTTGCCACGACATCGCCGGGTGGGGTCGGCGGTGGCGGCAACGGGTGTCTCACGAGCCCGCTCGCCCGCCTCGGCGGCCTCTTCGCCGTCGTCGCGATCGCCGCCGGTATCGGCGCCTACTGCCTCGTGTTCGCGAAGGACGACACCGAAACGCCCGCCGCAAACCCCAGCGCCACCGCTGTCGCGACGGCGACCGCCGCCCGCACCGCCACCGCCCGGCCATCGGCGACGGCAGCCGCCAGCGTGACCGCTGTCGTTTCCGCCACGGCGCCCACGGAAACCCCGTCCGCGACGGCTGCGGCTTCGCCCACGACTCCGCCCACTTCGACCCCGGCAGGCCCGACACCGACGCCCATCCCCGGGGCGACCGCCACGCCGACACCCCTGCCCACCGCGACACCCATCCCGCCAACGGCGACGCCGGTCCCGCCCACGGCAACACCGGTCCCACCGACTGCGACGCCGGTTCCGCCGACGGCCACGCCGACGCGCACCCCGGTGCCGCCAACGGCCACACCGACGCACGTCCCGCCGACGGCGACGCCCGTCGCGACGAACTACACCTTCCACGCGTGGCTGGACAGCAGCCACTACCATATCGGCGATTGGATCACGCTGTGCTACACAATGTCGCCGGCGAACGACCCCTTCACCGTTTCGGTCACGCAGACGCGCCCCTACTCCACGTGGATCGGCGACTGGACCGACAACGGCGCGGGAGGCGGTGACTGCATGTATCTCGGCCAGGTGACGACCCACGACCTGGGCACCGTGACCTTCGTGATCGAAGCAACGGTCATCCGCAATGGCCGTACAGGGAGCGTCACGCTTTCGGCGACCGTCGGCCAGTAAGGGGGCTGGCGGAACCCCGCGAGCGACGCAAGAGCGGGGGCCAACCGGCCCCCGCTCTTTGATGTCCGGAGATTTCGGCTACCGGCCGTGCGTGCCCGAAATGGTGCAGGCCGGGGAGGCGTACTTCTCGGTGAGGGTGGCGCCGGCGATGGTGGTCTCGTTCGCGAACGTCGTGCGGATCGTCGCCTGGCCCTGCTGTCCGGCGGAGCCGACGACGTTGTAGGCGAATTCGAAGCCTGCGGCGCGGAAGGTCGCCGCGGTGATGAAGACTTCGCTATCGAGGACGGCGTAGACGTTCACGCGGTCGCCGTCCTTGATGGCCGTGCCCGTGCCCGACGACGGCTTGAATCGCAGCGTCAGCGGGTACTGCTGCCCCACCGCCGTGCCGAAGCCGCAATCGTTGGCGGTGATGGTGAAGGCGTAGCGCCACGCATCGAGCACCTGGATCCCGGCGGCGGCGCCCGTCGACGCTGGCGAAGCTGGAGTCGTCGCGCCCGAGGTTGCCCGGGCCGTGGGAGCCTGCGGCGAGGCCGTACCGGCGAGCACGGCGGTCACCGACGCAGCCGGTGTGGGCGAAGCCTGGTCCTTGTCGTCTCCAACGCCCGCGAGGAAGACGGCCGCGGCCGCGCCTCCCGCGACGATGAGTCCCCCGGCGATCCACAGCGGCGCGCGGCTGCCTCCGCCGCGGCGTGCGGCCGGCGCTGCCCCGGGCTTCGCGAAGTCGGCCGTGACATTGGCGAATGCGAGGAGCGCCCCCGAGGCATCGGCCGCCGTGACCTGGAACGGCACCGTCGCCACGGGCGTCCTCCGGATGCGCCGCACCTGGAACGGGACTCGCGCCGTCTGTCCGGCGGCGACATCGACCGGCCCCGGGAACGCGAACGCGAGCGTGCCGGTGGGTTCCGCGCCCGAGACGGTCGCCCGCATCGCGGACGGCGTGCCATTCGAAAGCACGGCCACACAGGCGAGAGACTGGCCGGGCCCCCGGCCGGTCGCCTCGACCATCAGTTGGACGCCTCCCGCGGGCTGCGAAGGTACGGGTGCGGGCTGCGAAGGCATCGCCGCGGCGACACGCGTCGCGCCCGTGCCCTCCGGGGCTGCTATCCGCGTCGCGGCGGGCGCTTCCGGCGCGACCCTGGTCGCGGGCGGCGCTGGCGGTGCGGATGGTGCCACCGGCGCTGATGGCGATGGCGGTGTTGCCGCCGCCCCGGACCGTGCCACCGCCTCCGATTCGTGCAGGTAGCCCGCCATCGCCCGTTCGAGCGCGCCCGCGAGTTCCGAGGCGCTCTGGTAGCGGTCGCGCGGGTCCTTTTCGAGGCAGCGACGGACCGGGTTGCAGATGCTGTCGGGCAACCCGGTGAGCGGCTCCATCGGCACGCGCGCCGACTGGTGCAGCTTCAGCAACTCCCACACGTTCGTCGATTGGAACGGCGGATGGCCCGCGAGCATGCAGTAGAGGGTCGCGCCGAGCGCATAGATGTCGGTGCGGTGGTCGGCCTCACCGCCGGCCTGTTCCGGGGCGGCGAATTCGGCTGTGCCCACGAAGCGGCCCGCGGACGTGAGCCCCGTGCCGCCTTCCTGTCGCGCGATGCCGAAGTCGGTCACCTTCACGCGGCCGTCGGCAGTGAGCAGGATGTTGTCGGGCTTGATGTCCCGGTGCACGACACCCCGTGCCGCCGCTTCCTCGAGCGCCCGGGCGACATCGATCGCGATCCGGAGCGCCCGCAACGGCTCCATCGGCCCCTTCTCGAGCACCTTCCCGACGGTCGCGCCTTCGACATACTCCATGACGAGGAAGTAGGTCTCGCCGGCGACCCCGAAATCCAACAGCCGCACCGAATAGGGTGAGCGCAGGAGCGCCGCGATGTGGGCTTCGCGTTCGAAGCGGTCGCGGAACATCGTGTCCTCGGCAACGAGCCAGGGATGCAGCAGCTTCACCGCGACGCGACCGCCATCGCGCGTGTCGATCGCCTCGAACACGGTGCCCATGCCGCCCTTCCCGAGCTGGCGGACGAAGCGGTACTGCTTGACTTCGGTCAGGCCCTGGGGCTGCGAAGGGTCGGTCATGGCAGCCATCGTAGGGGCCATGCCGCGCGCCGAATCGGGTCGATGCGCCCCCAGTGCCGGACCGTCCGGCCCTCACCGGCGAACGGCCATGGCCCTACACAACGATCGGAGTACGCATGTGGCCCATGCGTGCCCGGGAGGGACTCGATGGACCGCACATGCGCCCGGTGCCAGGCCATCTCCACCGACCCCGCAGCCGCGTTTTGCGATGCCTGCGGCGCCCCGCTCGGGGGGACAACGACGCCGCTCGAGTTCGTGTTCTGCGTCGAATGCGGCACGAAGAACGCCATCGGCGATCGCTTCTGCGCGGAGTGCGGGAAGCCACTTGAGGAGGAGGACCACGGACCCGGCGGCGCCGCGTTCGGGGCCGCTGCCGCCGGCGGAATCGCGGCGGGTGGGGCGGCCGCGGCCGGCGCCGCTGCCCTGACCGGAGGAAGCGCCGCCGCCGCGAGCGCGGGAGCAGCCATCCCCGGCGCCGGTGCGGCCCTCGGCGGAGCAGGAGCGGCGAGCGCGGGAGCGGCCATCCCCGGTGCCGGTGCGGCCCTCGGTGGAGCAGGCGCGGCGAGCGCGGGAGCGGCCATTCCCGGCGCTGGTGGCGCGCTGGGCGGAGCCGGGGCCATCCCTGGAGCTGGTGGCCTCGCGGGAGGTGGCGGCCTTGCTGGCGGCGGAGGAATCGCTGGCGGTGGTGGCCTTGCTGGCGGCGGAGGAATCGCTGGCGGAGATGGCCTCGCCGGCGGCGGTGGCCTCGCTGGCGGTGGTGGTCTCGCCGGCGGTGGTGGTCTCGCCGGTGGCGGTGGCCTCGCCGGCGGAGGTGGCGTCGCTGGCGGTGGTGGCATTGCCGGTGGCGGTGGCATCGCTGGTGGAGGTGGGCTCGCTGGCGGTGGTGGCCTCGCCGGTGGCGGTGGCCTCGCTGGCGGTGGTGGGCTCGCTGGCGGTGGCGGTCTCGCTGGCGGTGGTGGTCTCGCTGGCGGTGGTGGCCTCGCTGGCGGAGGTGGTCTCGCTGGCGGAGGTGGTCTCGCCGGTGGTGGTGGCATCGCTGGCGGTGGTGGTATTGCGGGCGGAGGTGGCCTCGCTGGCGGAGGTGCCATTGCCGGTGGTGGTGGCCTCGCTGGCGGTGGTGGGATCGCCGGTGGAGGTGGCACTGCCGGTGGTGGTGGAATTGCCGGCGGCGGCGGTTTCCCGGGTGTCCCCGGGAGCGGCCTCGCGGGCGGACCTCCGGGCGGTCCCGGTGGCATGCCCCCCGGAACTGGCCCCGGAGGCTTCCCTGGAAGTCCCGGCACCGGTCTCCCCGGTTCGGCGGGAGGTACCATCCTGCGCCCGCCGCCCGTGAAAGGCCCGGGCTTCTCGCCCGGGCGCGTGATTCGCATCACCGTGCGCCTGGTCGGGGGCCTGGCCGGGCTCGGGATCATCGTCGTGATCGTGGCGGCCGCGCTCGTGCTCACCGGAGACCCACAGCCCTGCGCGCCACGCGCCAGCGTCGTCTCCGCCGCGGCGGCCGATGCCGCGAACGCGAAGTGGATCGCCTTCCGCGACACCGCCCCGGGCACGACCGCCACCTTCACCGAGGCCGAGGCCACCTCGCGCGGTACCCAATACGTCTCCGAACGCGACGTGCCGCTGCGCAACCTGCAGGTCTACTTCTGCGCGGATGGGCGGGCCGAGGCGAAGGGCGTCACCTCCTACGCCGGGCGCGACGTCAACATCGTCCTGCGCGGGCACCTCGATGTGGCCGGCGGCCGCAATCGCATCGTGCTCGACTCCGCCCGCGCCGGGAACCTGCCGGCCGCGGTAGGCACGCGGCTCGCGACGGTCATCCTCGACCGCAACGGCGCGCGGAACCTGCCGCTCGGCATTACCATCGCGAGCAGTGTCTCGACGGACGGACTACACACGTTGACGCGATGATGATTGCGTGCGGAACGTTTCGCGAGGGAGGGCGCCGTGCTGATCGAAGCCGCTGACCTCGCGGACGCCGGGGGCGTCGATGCCGGGACGTGCGTCATCGGCGCCGGCCCGGCCGGCCTCACGGTGGCGTCCGAGCTCGCGGCCGCCGGCGAGGATGTCGTGCTGCTGGAGAGTGGCCCCGGCAGCAGCGACCTCAATCGCGGCGAGAGCGCAGGCTACCCCTACTTCCGGCTGGACGTGGCACGACTGCGGGGCATCGGCGGCAGCCGCGCGGCCTGGTTGCCCCCGGGGGACGTCCGGTGGCCGCTGAACGGCGGCCTCCGCAGCCGGCGCTTCGACCCGTCTGACTTCGACCAGCACGATCACTCCGGCCGGCGACTGTGGCCGTTCGCCTTCGACGAGCTCGTGCCCCACTTCGAGCGCGCCGAGGCGCTCCTCGGGCTTGCGGCGAACGAAGGGCTTCTCGCGCCACCGCCTCCGACCGGACCAGGTCTCGAAACGGCGCTCTTCCAGTTCTCCGACCCGGCGCGCTTCGACGCGATCGCCGGCGAACTCATCGCGTCCGAACACGCGCGGATCGTGCGCGGTGCGACGGCGCTGCGGCTCGAAACGGGCGCGATGCATGCGCGCTGCACGGGTGTGACCGTGGCTGATGACCGCGGCCGCACCTTCACCGTTCGCGCCCGAAGGGTTGTGGTGGCCGGCGGGGGCATCGAGAACGCGCGGCTCCTGTTGCTCTCGTCGGCGGCCAATCCGGACGGCATGGGGAATGAGCATGGCCACCTGGGCCGCTGGTTCGGCGAACACCTCCACGTCGAGGCCGCGCACCTGCTGCTCGCGGACGGGGTCGAGCCCGGCGACTTCGCCTTCCTGCGCCGCACCGGGACGGCGAGCGCGGGCGCCATCGGCGGGTTCCGCGTCCCGGACGCCGAGCGCGAACGGCTGGGCCTTCTCAACGCCACGATCGGCATGCTTCCGCGGCATGTGGCTCGCACCACGCTCACCGCCCGTGCGGGGGCCGAACTCATCTGGGCGCTCCGGAATCGCTCCCTTCCATTGCACTGGCAGCGCCGGTCGGCCCGCGTGATGGCACGGCCGGACCAGGCGGCGCGAGCCCTTCGTACCCTCCTGCCGGGCATGCCGCCCGAGCGCGCGATGCTGCTCATGGTCACCTCGGAGCAGGCGCCGAATCCCCGGAGCCGGGTGACGTTGGCCGCGTCACGCGATCGCCTGGGGCAGCCCCGCACGCGTCTCGAATGGCGCATGACCGGGCGTGACCTTGCCAGCCTGCGCGGAACCGTAGCCACGGCCTCGGAAGCCCTCGAAGCCACGGGACTCGGGCGGGTCGTCTCGCTGGTGGACCAGCCGTGGGGCTTCCCCCGCATCCACGGGTGCTGGCATGCGATGGGCACCACGCGCATGAGCGCCGACCCCCGCGACGGCGTCACCGACCCGTTCGGGCGCGTGCACTCCATGGAGAACGTCTACGTCGCGGGCAGCTCGGTGTTCCCCACGGGGGGCGCATCGACGGTCACGCTCAGCATCGTCGCGCTGGCACTCAGGCTCGCGGATCACCTGCTCGGGCGGCCGTCCGCCGGCTGATTTCGCGCTCCGCCGCACGCTCCAGGACCAGCAGCCCGGCCATCACCAGCGGCGCCGTCGCACGGCGCATGCGCCACGGGCTCTCCCGCATGCGCCGCGCATGCCGCCGCGCCCGCCCGAACACGTCGCGGCAGAACGCACGCGGGTCGGCTTCGTCCTCCGCCGCGGCCGCGACCAGGCTCACGGCGAAGCGGGCGAGATCAAGCTGGCCGCGCGGCGACGCGTGCACGTTCCCCGGCACGTCGAGGCAGGTGTTGTAGACCCACAGGCCAAGGTCCCCAACCATCGGCGCGACCACTTCCCAGTCACCCGTACCCGCCTGCAGGTCGGCGCTCTCGCCCACGTCGATGAAGATGGGCGCACCGTTGGCGTCGACGAGGATGTTGCGCGCGTGGAAGTCGCCGAAGGGCCGCCCAAGGTTGCGATGGAAGTCGCGCAGGCCGGCCACGACGGCGCTCGCGATGGTCTCCCGCTCGCCGCGGTCACGGAGCCGGGTGGAGCGCACGAGTGGCACGCCCCGGACGCGCTCCATCACGAACCCGGCGCCCTCGGGGAGGAGTGCGATGGGCCGCGGCAGCCGCGCTCGCGTGGCAGGCGCGGCCGCCACCCGGCACAGCACATCCCATTCGACCGCGATGGACTCCCCGGCGAGCGGGCACTTCAGCACGAAATCGCGGGAATGCCCGTTCGCCCGAAGGAGGTAGCAAGTCGAGGTGCCCCCGCGGATGCGGCCGAACGCGGTCACCGCGTCGATGCCGAGCGGTTCGAGCGCCGCGGCGAGCCCGCCCCCGGGCAGCTCCTCAAGTTCTTGCAGCAGCCTCGGCCTCGTCGCCCGCAGTTCCATGTCACGATGCTACGCGAGGCGGCCCACTCCGTCGGCCAACCACCATGCCGACCCCCTGGGGTAGCCCCTGGGAACTTGCTACTGGTAACTGGCAACTCGCAGTAGCGAATCGCATTCGGATGTTACGATTCGCCCACGTGACGGCACTGCAACGCGCCCTCGTTGTCGGTCCCTATCCCGGTTCCCGCTGGCGAAGCATCTCGAACTACACCGATGGCCTCCTCTCCATGAGCGGCCTCGACGGCGTCGAACTGCGCGCGGAGCGGGCCTGGTGGTGGCTGCCGCCCGGCGTCGATCGCGTCATGGACGCGCGTCGCGGCCGGATGCCGTTGTCGCCACTGGCGGTCACGGGCGCCCAGCTGGTCCACATGACCGACCAGGGGCTCGCGCACCACGTCTCCACCTTCGCCGGGCTGCCCACGATAGTGACCTGCCACGACCTCATGCCGTTCGTGGTCCCGAGCTACTACCGCGGCGCCCGCTGGGGGATGCTGAGGAAGTTCGCGCTCAGGGCGAGCCTGCGCGGCATGGGCCGGGCCACTCGTGTCGTCGCTGTGTCCGAACGAACCGCGCGCGACATAACGGCTCTCACCGGCATCTCTCCCGGGCGGATCAGCGTCGTGGGCGTTCCGAGCCCGGGCTCGTTTCGACCGGTGCAGGACGCGGACGAGGTCCTCGCGCGGCGTGGGATCGTGCTGCCCCCGGGGCCGCGCATCCTCAGCGTCGGGAGCGCGGCCGCTTATAAGAACCTCGGGCTGCTGCTGCGCGCGATCGCCCGCCCCGAACTCGCGGGCGCCGCGCTCGTGCGCGTGGGTGAGCCGCTCACCCGGCGCCACCACGAGTTCGCACAGCGGCTCGGGGTCGCCGGCCGCGTCGTGGAGTTGGGCCGCATCGACGACGAAGCGCTGGTGGCGGTCTACAACGCCTGCACCGTGCTGGCGCAGCCGAGCATCTACGAAGGGTTCGGGATGCCGGTGATGGAGGCCATGGCGTGCGGCCTCCCGGTCGTGACGAGCGACGGCGGTGCGCTCCCGGGCACCGCGGGCGACGCCGCGGTGGTCGTGCCGCTGCAGCCACGCCAGGGCGCCGCCTCGCGATGGGCTCGCGAAATCGCAAACGTGCTCGGCGACGCGGACGAACGGTGCTTGATGCGCGAACGTGGGCTCTCCCGGGCGGCGCTCTTCCGGCCGGAGGCCATCGCGCGGCAGCTGCTGGCGGTATATCGCGGGGCCATCGCCGAATTCGAAGCCAGGGGATAACGAAACGGGGGCGCAGACGAATGCCTGCGCCCCCGTTGGAGACCAACCAGCCAAACTACGCGCGCGGCAGCCCCAGGCCTCGCGTGGCGATGACGTTCCGCTGCACTTCGCTCGTGCCGCCGGCGATCGTCCCGGCGACGCTGCTCATGTACGTCATCGCGGCCCGGCCGCTGAGCGGCGCCACGCCCGGCTCCGTGAGGTTGCCTTGCAGCCCCAGCGCCGACATCGCCGCGCGGGCGATGCGCTGCCCGAGCTCCGAGTTGTAGAGCTTTGCGATCGAAGCCTCGTGGTTCGGCACCCGGCCGGCCGCCTGGATCGAGATCACGTTGTAGCTCAGGAGCTTGGCCGCGGCGGCCTCGACCCAGAGCTCCGCGAACGTGTTCCGGACGCTCGCATTGCCGAGCTTGTTCGCCTTGATGTGCTCGATGTAGCGCTCCAGCACCTGCCGCTGACCGACGGAATTGCCGATGGAGCTGCGTTCGAAGTCGAGCGTGGTGGCGCCGATGTACCAGCCGCGGTTGATTTCGCCCACGACGTTGCGCACCGGCACGCGCACATCCTCGAAGAAGACCTCGTTGAAGCCGTGGCGCCCCGCGAGGTTGATGAGCGGGCGGATGCTGATGCCCGGCGTCTTCATGTCGAGCAGCAGGTAGGAGATGCCCCGGTGCTTCGGCGCGTCCGGGTCCGTGCGCGCGAGCATGAACATCCAGTTCGAGGTGTGCGCCCCCGAGGTCCAGATCTTCTGGCCGTTGATGACGAAGTCGTCGCCGTCGCGGATGGCGCGCGTCTGGAGGCTCGCAAGGTCGGACCCGGAGCCCGGTTCGCTGTAGCCCTGGCACCACGAGGTCTCGCCCGCGAGGATGCGCGAGAGGTGTTCCTTCTTCTGCTCATCGTTGCCGTACTGGATGAGCGTGGGGCCGAGGAAGCCGACGGCGGCACCGCCCATCGCGACCGCGCGGGCCTCGGCGAACTCCTCGTTCATGATGAACTGCTCGACCACGCCGAGCCCGGCACCGCCGTACTCCTTCGGCCACGCCGGCGCGATCCAGCCGCGCTGTGCGAGCTTGCCGCGCCATTCGCGCTGGTCGGTGTCGTCCTCGAAGTTGCCGTCTTCGGGCATGCGTGGCGGATTGGCGGTGGCGAGGAAGTCCCGCACCTCCGCGCGCCATTTCGCCTGCTCCGGGTTGTCCTTGAACTGCACGCTTTCCCTCGGTGAATCGGATTCACGCACTCTACGCGCCGAAGGCGAACTTCTCCATCTCGCCTCTCAGGCCCGCAGGAACGCGGCTTCGCCCTCGCGCAGCATTTGCCGCCGCTCGCGCCAGTCCGGCAGCCAGCGCGCCACTTCGTTCCAGAACGCGGGCGAATGGTCGTGGTGCCGAAGGTGGGCGAGCTCGTGGACTGCGACATAATCGACGGCCCTCGGCGGAAGGAGTACGAGCCGCCAGTTCAAGCGCAGCGTCCCGTCCGCGGCGCAGCTGCCCCAGCGCCGCCGCTGGTCGCGAACGAGCACCACGCGGGGCGTTACGCCCATCCGTTCGGCCCAGGCGGCGACCGTCGCCGGGATGAGTTCATTCGCGCGGGCCAGGTACCAGGCGCGCAGCGCGTCCGGGATTACGGGCTCGGGCGAACCCGGTTCCACGGCCAGCCGCAGCATCCCGTCGAAGGCGCGAGGCTCCACGCCCGGCTCCAGGAGGAGCGATAGCTGCTCGCCCCGGAACGGCACTGTGTCCGCGGCCGTGGGCGCGGGCGCCGGCTGCGCGAGGCTCCCGAGCCGCGCGAGGATCCAACCGGCGCGTTTCGCCACCACCGCAGCCACCTCGCCGCGCGACGCGAACGCAGGTGCGCTCACACGCACGCCCTCGCCCGGCCGCACGGTGATTTCGATGGTCCGCCGGCGCCGGCGGCTGCGAATCACCGAATAGGCGATGGTCGCGCCGTCGACCTCGATCCGGGCCTGCTCGGGCTCGATGGTTCGTGGCATGGCGCGAGTGTAGGCGACCGCCGCCGTGCGATCGTGGTCCTCCGGGAGGTCGCGCACTCTGGCGGGCATTTCGTACGCTGGGCGCATGGCTCGCGGTCGCCGCGAGACCTCGCACCGGGGTATGGCATGACAGACCGCAGGCGCGTCCTGATGATCGGACTCGACGCCCTCGATCACCGTTCGCTGGGGCGATGGCTCGCCGAAGGCCATCTGCCGAACCTGGCCGCGTTCGCGGGCCAATCGCACCGGCTGAGCGTCCGCTCCATCGGCCGGACGCTGCACGGTTCGACCTGGCCCACCTTCGCGATGGGCCAGGGCCCGGGACACCACGGGATCTACTGGTGGACGCAGTGGCTCGCCGAAGAGGGCCGCTACGTGCGGAACAGCCACGGCGCCTTCCACTACGACCCCTTCTGGCTGGACCTCGCGGAAGCGGGGCGAAAGGTCGCGATCTTCGATGTGCCGTACACGCCGGCGCTGCGCCGGCCCGGGGTGTGGACCGCGAACGGCTGGGGCCTGCACGACGAGATGGAGCCCGTTTCGTACCCCGAGCGGCTCCTCCCGGCGATCCGCCGGCGGTACGGCCGGCACCCGCTCCAGGCGGACACGATGCATTCGATGAAGCCCGCGGCGAAGCGAGAGATGGCCGACGCGATGGCCGCGGGCGCTCGCCTTCGCTCCCGGCTCCTGGAGGACTTCGCGGGCCGCACGGACTGGGACTTCTGCATCCTCACTTATACCGAAACGCACAAGGCGGGCCACTATCTCGCCGTCGAAGGAGAGGACCTGGGCCACGGTATCAGCGCCGATGCCGCGCTGCGCAGCCTCCTCGAGCCGCTCGACGAGGCGTTCCCGCGCATCCTCCAGGCCGCCGGGCCGGGCTGCGACGTGTACCTCTTCGGGTTGCACGGTATCGACGCGCAGGTCGACTACGCGAACCTGGGCCGCGCGCTCGCCGCGTACGCCGACGGCCGGCCGGTGGCGACCGAAGCGCCCGCTCGCGACCTCGTCCGGCGCATTCGCGACCTCATGCCCGCGGGGCTGCAGGACCGCATCTGGCTTGCGCT
Organism: Dehalococcoidia bacterium; assembly: GCA_046328225.1. Taxonomy (GTDB): domain Bacteria; phylum Chloroflexota; class Dehalococcoidia; order Tepidiformales; family Tepidiformaceae; genus Amarobacillus. The sequence goes on from JAXLWZ010000009.1 coordinate 103,554, forward strand.
CCCCCCGGCGGTGCGAAATCGCCGCTTCGGCCAGACCACGACGCAGGGCATTTCGAACCAGGACCGCATCTTCACGGTCGCGCACGACAGCGCCTTCGCCGTGCGCATCAACCTGGCGGGGCGCGACACGGGTGGGATCGTGGACGAAGCCGAGGGCCGGGACCTCCTCGCGCGGCTCGAACAGGCATCGCTCGCATCCCGGACCGATGGCGGGCTGCAGGCCTTCGTTGAGATGCTGCGGCCGCAGGAACTGCACCCGGGGCCGCGCGCGCACCGCCTGCCGGACGCGCTGGTGATGCCGAATCCCGAGGTGGACCGCGTCGCGAGCATCGAACTCCCGGACGGGACAGTGGTGCCGAACTTCGCAGCCGAAGCGCGCAACGGCATCCACACTGGCGACGGCTTCGCGTACGTGCGCCCCGGCGATGGCTCGTCGCCCGGCCGTGACGTCATCGACGCCATGGACTTCGCGCCGACCATGCTTTCGCGCTTCGGTTTGGCCATTCGCCCCGAGCTTGAAGGGGAGCCGTTCCTCCGATGAGCGCCCTCCGGGTCGGCATCGCGGGCGCGGGGCGCGTGTTCGAACGGCTCTATCTGCCGGCCATCACGGGCAGGCGCGACATCGCCGTCGTGGGCGTCGCCGAACCGCGGCTGGAGCGGTTTGCGGACGTCCCGGCCACGGCGGCGCGGGCGCGCTCGGTGGAGGAGCTGCTGGACACGGTCGAGCTCGATGGGCTGATCGTGCTCACGCCACCGTTGGGGCACGCCGCCGATGCGTCGCTCGCCATGGCTCGCGACGTGCCCGTGCTCGTGGAAAAGCCGTTGGCCGCGTCGTTGGCCGAAGTGGAGACGCTGCGCTCCGCCGGGGGCACCCGCCTGTTGACCCCGGCGTTCACGCGGCGGTACTGGCCCGCCTATCGCGCGGCGGCGGCCGCCGGCGTGGCGTGGGATGTGTCCATTCGCCTGCGATCGGACCCCGCGGGCTGGGACGCGGTCGAAGGCGGGGCGACACCGCTGGACGACCTCGCCCCCCATGTGCTCGACCTCGCGCGCTTCCTGACCGGCTCCGCCATCGATCTGGTGCTCGCCGAGCCGCACGCCCGCGGCGTCGCCATCGACCTGACCATGGCGAACGGCGCCGCCGCGCGCATGGTCCTCGACTGGCCGGGCGAGTATCGCGAGGCCATCCGCGTGGACGGCCGCACGCGCCGTGCCGGGCCGCCCTCACTGCTCGCCTCGGCGGGCCGCCGAGCGCTGCGCCGTCCCGACCCGGCCGTCGCCGCCGTAGGCGCGATGCTGGGCGACTGGGCCGCCCGCCTTCGCGGCGAGGAACCCGCGTCCCTCCCGTCGTTCGAGGACGGCGCCGCCGTGGTGGCGGCCGTGGAGGCGGTTCGCGCCCGGCTCGGCGGCTAATCCAGGATTGCTCGGCCCGACAACGCCGAAGGCCGTGGCTCATCGCCACCCCGTTCGTACATGAGGTGGCCCGCGAGCGCCCCTCCCTTGTCGAGGGCTGTGAGCAGTGCGGCCTGGACCCGGAAGGGGAGCACGGTGCCCGAACGCTCGAGCAACGATGCCCCCGAGAGCGCCACCCACGCGACGAGGGGGGCGCCCCAGGCGTTGAAGGGCCAACGCCCGACCGTGTGCGAGGCGGCTGCCACCGCGCGCAGATGCGCCCCATGCCATCGCACGCCGGGTTGTTCGCGCATGATCCGTTGAGCGCCCCAGCCGTGGCAGATTTGCTTCGCCACGAAGATGCGCAGGTCCGAATTATGGCTGTGCTGGACCCGCATCGCCGGGCAGTACTCAACGCGCGCGCCTTCGCGCTCGGCGACGAGCCCGAACTCGGTATCCGAGGTGCGCCGCCATGCGCCGTTGAAGCACACGCGCTCGAACACCGAACGCCGCACGGCCAGGTTGCGCGTGTCGCACTCGGTACTGACGCCCGGGCGGAGCCGGCGATAGTGGGCCTCGTAACGCCACTGGATGAGGGCATCACCGCGGCCATTCGCCGAACTGCCGGAGAACCCCTGGACAATGTCGGCGCCGCGCGCGACGTGCTCCAGGCCCTCCGCAATCCAGCCAGGCACGGGCTCGCAGTCGGCATCCGTGAAGAAGATGACCTCGCCGCTGGCCAGGCGGACGGCCTCGTTTCGCGCGCTGTAGACGGTCCCCGCGTCGCTGCGCAGCACGCGGACGCCTTCGGGTAGGCGGGCCAGCACTGCCTCGAACCCGGGCTGGGAGCAGTGATCGACGACGATCACCTCGATCGTCCCGGCGAACCCGGCGCGCGCCGCGAGGACGCCCTCGACGGTCCGCACGACGGCCGGGTCATCGCGCACGGGGATGACCACGGAAACGCACCCGGACGCCGGGTCTCCCTGGTTCGGGCCGGGATTGCTCGCCTGGCCGGGGGATGGCTCGTGTGGCGCGAGGGGAGCGCGTTGCGTGTCCGCCATGCCCGCATCCTACGGCCGGAGGGCCGTTCCGCGCGCGGCGCGCTGCCCGTACGATGCCGCGCATGTTCTATGTCATCGCCGAACCATGTATCGGGGTGAAGGATGGCGCCTGCTTCGACGTGTGCCCGACACAGGCCATTCAAACGACCGAGGAATCCAACCAGTACTACATCGATGCGGACCTCTGCATCGACTGTCGCGCGTGTGAGCTGGTATGCCCGGTGAGCGCCATCTTTTCGTACTACGACCTGCCCGACCAGTGGGCCCGGTACACCGAGATCAATGCTCGCTTCTTTGGCAAGACGAAGGGCGGCGCGGGCGCGGCCGCGGGTGTGTGACGCGATTGTGGCATCGGGGACATCCCCGAATGTACAGCCTTCGCGGCGGGATGGTATGATTCGAGTCCGTTCCGAATTCACCTGGGAAGAAGTTTGAGGAAGCGACCAAAGCCACCACCGAAGCCAGTAGCCCCCGAGCCGCGGATCAACGAGCGTATCCGCGTCCCGGAAGTCCGCCTGATCGACGAAGAGGGTCGCCAGGTCGGGGTCGTCCGCACCTCCGAGGCCATTGCCATGGCCCGGCAGCGTGATGTCGATCTCGTCGAAGTGGCAGCCCAGGCGAGTCCGCCTGTAGCCCGGCTCATGGACTTCGGCAGGTTCAAGTACGAGCAGTCCAAGAAGGACCGCGAGGCGAAGAAGCACCAGGTCAACATGCAGCTGCGCGAAGTGCGCATGAAGCCGAAAATCGACGACCACGACATCGACTTCAAGACGCGCACCGCGAAGAAGCTTCTGAAGCAGGGCGACAAGGTGAAGGTCACGGTCATGTTCCGCGGCCGCGAAATCACCCATCCCCAGATCGGCAAGGGACTCCTGGATCGCGTGCTCAAGAGCCTCGACGAGATCGCCGTCATCGAAAAGGACGCGATGCTCGAGGGCCGGCACATGACCATGATCCTCGCGCCTGATAAAAAGAAGATCGCCGCCCTCGCGCGCGCCCAGGCCGCTGCCGCCGCCGCCTCCGGGAAACCGGTGGAGGAGGAGGAAGAGGACGAAGCCGTGGCGAAGGCCGCCGCGGAAGCGCGGGTGGTCGGCGAGGACGAAGAGGACGAAGAGGAGATGGATGACGAGGACACGGCCGATGAGGCCGCGCCCGTCACCGCAGGAGAGTAGACGTGCCCAAGCTCAAGACCCACAAGGGCGCCGCCTCGCGCTTTCGCGTAACCGGCGGCGGCAAGATTATGCGTATGTACGGGAGCCGCAATAACTTCCGCCGGAAGAAGCGCAAGCCCGTGACCGTTGCGTACGGCCGTACCGTCGAGCTGCATCCGACTTCGGAGAAGCGCGTCGAACGGCTGCTGGCCGGCCAGTAGAGCCGGGCCTCCAGGAGACCCGAGATGACCCGAGTCAAGCGCGGCGTTGCGTCGCACCGCCGTCACAAGATCGTTCTTTCGCGCACCCAGGGCCACCATGGCCAGCGCCACCGCCTCATCAAGCGCGCGAAGGAGAGCATGATCCACGCGCTGCGGTACAACTACGTTGACCGCCGCGACCGCAAGGGCGACTTCCGCGCCCTCTGGATCATGCGCATCAACGCCGCCGCCCGCCTGCACGGCCTCAGCTACAGCCGTCTCATCCACGGCCTGAAGGTCGCCGGCGTCGAACTCGACCGCAAGGCGCTCGCGGACCTCGCGGTGACCCGCCCGGACGCGTTCGAGCAGCTCGCGTCACAGGCAAAGGCCGCCCTGGCCTGACCACACCCCGGGCACGTTCGACGAGGGAGCCGCGAGGCTCCCTTTTCGCGTCCCCGGCCTCGCCTTAGCGCGCGGCGGCGAGCAGTTCGCGGGCGGCGTCCCGTGTCGCGCCAGAGACGCCGCCGAGCATCGCCGCCAGCTCTTCGACGCGCTCCGTATCGTTCAGGAGCCGCACCTCTGACCACGTTCGCGCGCCATCGGTCTTCTTTTCGACCACGAACTGCCGGTCTCCGAAGGCGGCCACCTGCGGCAGGTGCGTGATGCACAGGACCTGGTGCCGCTTCGCCAACCGGGCCAGCGCCGCACCGACCAGCGCGCCCGCGCGGCCGCCCACACCCTCGTCAACTTCATCGAACACGATGGTGCGCGGCTCGGCGGCGGCGCCAAGCACCGCCGTGAGCGCGAGCAGGAAGCGCGATGTCTCGCCCCCGGACGCCACCGCACCCAGGGCGCGCGGGCTCTCGCCGCGGTTGAACGAAACCAGGAACTCGGCGCGGTCCACGCCCATGTCCGTGAACGCACGATCGAACGCTTCGCCCGTCGCGGCCATGGCTTCCTGTGCCGGCCCGATGACCTCGTAGTCCGGGAGGGCGACAGGCACGCCGTCGGAGGCGTCTTCGCAGCCGAAGCCCACCGAGAGCGCCGCGCCGCCCATGCCGAGATGTTCGAGCTCCAGGGCGATGGCGGCCACGAGCTCCCCTGCTGCGTGCCGCCGCGCCTGCGAAAGTTGCTCCGCTGCCCCGCCGAGCTGCACGCGAAGCTCGGCTTCTCGCCCCTCCAGCACCTCCGCCGAATCGCCCGCGTCCGAGAGCGCGGCGAGCCGGGCCTCGGCGTCCCCGAGGTACGCCAGGATCTCCTCGACCGTCTCCCCGTACTTGCGGCGCAGGCGCGCAATGATGTCGAGCCGCGCGCCGATAGCCGCGAGCCGCTCCGGGTCCTCCTCGACGGTGTCGCGGTACCGCCGGAGCGCCCGCGCGAGGTCGGTCGCGCTGGTCTCGAGCATGGCTGCGAGGTCCGCCAGGTGGGCGGCTTCGCTGTCCCGGCTCGCGATGTCGTTCACGGCTGCGGCGATTTCGCCCGTAGGGGCGGCATCCAGCGCCGCGTCCGCGACGGCGACGTCCTCCAGAATGCGGCCTGCGCCCGCGAGCCGTGACTGCTCCTGGCGCAGCGTCTCGTCCTCGCCCGGTATGAGGGCAGCGTCGCGGATCTCGGTCGTCTCGAAGGTGAGCTGCTCGACCAGCCGCTCGCGGCTATGTGCATCCGTGCGCAGCGCGCGCAGGCGGCGGCGGACGTCGCGCAGCTCGCTCGCCAGTCGTGCCACCGTCGCCTGCTCGGATTCGAGCCCCGCGTAGCGGTCGAGCAGGCGCAGTTGGACCGAGGGCTTGAGGATTCCGAGCTGCTCGGACTGGCCGTGGATGTCGATCGCGGAGTCACCCGCGGCCTGGAGCTGCTCCAGTTGCACCGGCTGGCCATCGCAGCGCGCACTGCTGCGTCCCGAGAGGCCGATTGTCCGCTCCAGCTCTGGCCCGTCCGCGAGCCGCGCCGACACGGTCGCCCGCTCGGCGCCGCTCGCGACCACCTCGCGGCCGCGCCGCGCGCCGAACACGAATGCGAGCGCGTCGACGATAAGGGACTTCCCGGCGCCCGTTTCGCCGGTGAACACCGTCAGCCCCGGCCCCGGCTCCAGTTCGACCGCACGGGCGACGGCGAAGTCGCGGACCGTGAGGCGTTCAAGCACGCGGGTGCATGGCGCTCGAAAGCTGGAATTCGAGCTTCTCGGCGAGGTCGGCGTAGAAGGAGGACGGGTCGCGGAAGCGGACGAAGCGGGTCACGTGCTCGCTGCTGCGCGCGAAGAGCGTCGCGCCCGAGGCCACTGGAAGGTCCTCCTGCCCGTCCACCGAGAGGATTGCCCCGTGGTCGGAGGTCACCCGCATTTCGACGATGGAGTCCGGCTGGAGCACCAGGGAACGGCCGAGCGCGAGGTGCGCCGAGACCGGCGTGACCACGAGGTGGTGCTCCGTCGGCGCGAGGATTGGCCCCCCGGCGCTGAGCGAATACCCCGTACTGCCCGTCGGCGTCGAGACGATGATGCCGTCGCAGCGGTAGTTCGCGACGCGCGCGCCGTCGATGCGCAGGTCCACATAAATGGGCCGTCCCGGGGACTGCCTGCTGATGACGATGTCGTTCAGCCCGTGAAAGGTCACGTGCGGCGACTCGGGCCCGTCGATCAGGTCAGTGCGCACCATGTAACGCTCCTCGAGGCGCCAGTCCTCGGCGAGGATGCGCTCGAGGTGGTTGAACAGGTCGCGCGGGCTCATGTCCGTGAGGAACCCGAGGCGGCCCATGTTCACGCCAAGGATAGGCGTCCCGTGGGGGATGGCGATGCGAGCGCCCCGCAGGACGGTACCATCGCCGCCGATGCAGACGATGAGCCCGGCGCCGTCCACGTGGCTCGGGCCATCGGGCGCCCAGACATCGGAGACAGCGGCCGTCACATGATGCCGTTCCATCTCGCGCTGGAGCTGGCGGGCGAGCGAAGCGGCGCCCTCGCTCTGGGGGTGATGGAAGATGACGGCGCGGCTCAGCATGGCGCCTCCGCGCCGGCGGGCGTGTGCACGTGCACAAGATACTCCAGATTCCCATCGCCGCCGCGGATGGGGCTCGGAATCACCCCCTCCCGCGACCAGCCTTCCGCATCCAGCCAGGCGAGGAATTCGCCGAGCACGCGCTCCTGCACCGCCGCGTCGCGAATCACTCCCCCGCGCGGCACATCCTTCGGCCCGGCTTCGAACTGCGGCTTCAGCAGCACCACGCCTTCGGTCCCGGGCGCCGCGCGCGACGCAACCGAGGGCAGTACCTTTCGGAGCGAAATGAACGAGAGGTCCGCGACGAACAGCCCGATCGGCGGAAGCTCCGGCAGCGCGCGAGCGTTGACGCCTTCGAGCAGCGTGACCCGGGCGTCGTCCCGAAGCTTCATATGCAGTTGCGCGCGGCCGACATCGACGGCGATGACGCTGGTGGCCCCGCATTGCAGCAGGCAGTCGGTGAACCCGCCCGTCGAAGCCCCGAGGTCGAGGCAGGCGCGTCCGGCGGGATCGATGGCGAAAGCGTCCAGCGCCGCCTCGAGCTTCAGGCCACCGCGGCTGACGTACTTCTCCGGCTCGGCGATCTCGATGGGCGCGTCCTCGTCGAGCATGGTGGCCGCCTTGACGAGCGTCGTCGTGCCCACACGCGCGCGCCCGGCCATGATCAGCCGCTGAGCGCGTTCCCGCGTATCGGCGAGGCCCCGCTGGACAAGGAGCATATCGGCGCGGATGCGAGCCATCGCGTAACGCTAGCCGCGGGCGTGGCGGCCGCGCAACGTGCGCACTTACCGGCCCCTGCCTCCGCCTTATCCCGGATTCCCCCGAACGGCATGCCCACCGTACGCTACGCGCATGACTGTGCTGGTCGCACTGGTGGAAGGCGTGGGAGGGCAATGGGCCGCGACACCGCACTAACCGCCGATTCGCTCCATGTCCCCGTGCAGCGCGGAGCGCTCGCGTCGCTCGTCGTCGCCATGCGCCCCTACCAGTGGCCGAAGAACACGCTCGTGTTCGCGTCGCTCGCCTTCAGCGCCGGGCACGCCTGGACGCCGGGCGATGTGGAAAGCTGGTGGCCGCTCCTCTGGCGGTCGATGGCGCTGTTCGTCCTCTGGTCGCTCGTCGCAAGCGCCACGTATCTCATCAACGATGTGCTCGACCGCGGCGCCGATATGTACCACCCGCGCAAGCGCTTCCGGCCCATCGCCAGCGGCGCCGTCTCCACGCGCACCGCGAAATCCGTGGCCGCCGTGCTGCTCGCGATCGCCATCCCGGCGGCGTTCGTACTGGACCCGGGGGCGGGCGCGGTCCTGCTGGGCTACGCCGCGGTCATGATCGCCTATTCGTTCGAACTCAAGAAGGTCGCGATCCTGGACGTGCTCATCCTTTCGGGCGGCGTCGCGGCCCGGGCCGTGGGCGGCGCCCTCGTCATCGATGTCGCCATCAGCCCCTGGCTCTACGTCTGCACGAGCTTCGGCGCGTTCTTCTTCGCCTGCAGCAAGCGCTGGGCCGAACACCGCCAGCTTGGCCCGGAGGCGATCCAGCATCGCCCGGCGCTCGCGCAGTACAGCGGCGAAATCCTCAGCCAGCTCCTCATTATCAGCGCCTCGACCGCGCTCCTCGGGTATGCCCTCTACACCATCGAATCCACCTACGTCCCCAAGAACGGCTCGATGGCGTGGACGATCCCGTTCGTCGCCTTCGGCCTTTTCCGCTACCTGCTGCTCCTCAACGGCCCCCGCCGGACGGACGCACCGGACCAGATCCTCTTCACCGACCCCCAGATTCTCATCGCCGTCGGCGGCTTCCTCGTGACCGCGATGACGGTATTGCTGCTGAACTAGCTGCTGGCTATTAGCTGCTGGCTAATAGCGTGACCAGGTCGAGGCTCCGGGGCGCTCCGTGGTGACGGGGTTGCCCGCCAACAGCTAACAGCTATTAGCTAGCAGCTTCAATGGGCTCTATAGCGCTCGGCGGCGCCTTCGCCCGCGAGCTCGGGCCGGCCGCTCCAGACCCAGGCGAAGTTCGTCTTGCTCACGCCCATCAGCATCCCGTGGAGCGCACTCGGATGGATGAAGAGGCCGTCCTCCGGCGGGCGGTCGGCGTTGTCGGTGAAGCGGGCGTCGCGTGCCCGCAGCCGCGCGGCGAGCGCGGGCACGTCGTCGGTTTCGACGTAGCACATGTAGAGGCCGGGGCCGCGGCGCTGGTAGAAACGGTCCATCGCGAGGCCGCCCGAGGTCTGCGTGATCTCGATGCGGTCCAGCCGCGCCGGTGGGTCGAAGAGCGTGAGCGTGCCGCTGTAGCCGTAGAGGCTGCTTTGGATGGGCGAGTAGCGCGTGGGGTCGAGCGCGAAGATGCGGGTGTAGAGCGCGGCCGTGTCCTGCCAGTCCACCACGGGGTTCGTGACTTCGTAGAGGCAACGAATGTGGCCCACGGGCTCGCGCGCTTCGTCGCGGACGATGGTCGTGGGCATGCCGTGCGTGGTCCCGGCGGCCAGCACCAGGGCATCGCCTTCGGACGCGAACGCCACCTCCTGCGAGTCCAGGTGGCGCGCCATCGCGGGGAGGTCCGGTGTCGCGAAGACGGCGCCGTAGAGGCCCCCTCGCCACTGCCGAGCGAACGCGTCAACCGGCCCCGGTCCGGCCGGCTCAAGCAGCTCGAACAGGCTGATGCCCGCCTGGACGGTCGTACGGCGCGCGTTGAGCAGCGCCGATGTGTCTTCGCCTATCTGCCTGGCGCCGAACAGCGCGCTGAAGGTCTCGACCGCCGCGGCACGGTCCTCCACCACGACCTGGACACGATCGACCCGTGAGAGCATCGAAGCCTCCGGCGGGAACAGCCGCCTGTCCGGCTATTCTGCACCGTCGCCCACGGCCACGGGGCGGTTGTTTCCCGGGCGGGCTACCATGGCCCTGACAAAGGAGCCGAAATGGGACGTGGCCGCACTGGTCGCGGAAATGGCCCGGCCGGGGTTCAGCCCTCGCTCATCGGTGGTGCCGCCGAGCCACCGCCGGGCGATGCCCCGCTCGCCGCGCGCATGCGCCCACGCACGCTGGAGGAGTTCGCCGGGCAGGAGAAGGCGGTCGGCCCCGGCTCGATGCTGCGGTCGGCCGTCGAGCGCGGCACGCTGCCCTCGATCATCCTCTGGGGGCCCCCCGGCTGCGGGAAGACCACGCTCGCGCGGCTGCTCGCGGGCCACGTCTCGGCCGAGTTTGTGGCCATCTCGGCCGTCTCGTCGGGTGTGGCCGACCTGCGCAGGGTCGTGGCCGAGGCGGCGGCCAGGCGCGCCGCGGGCGTGCGCACGGTCGTCTTCATCGACGAGATCCACCGCTTCAACAAGGCCCAGCAGGACGTCATCCTGCCCTACGTCGAGGACGGCACGTTCACGCTCATCGGCGCGACCACCGAGAACCCGTCGTTCGAGGTCGTGGCGCCGCTGCTGAGCCGCGCGCGCGTGGTGCGGCTGCTCGCGCTCGACGAAGGCGCCCTCGGGCGCGTGGTCGATGGCGCCCTCACGGATGAGCAGCGCGGGCTGGGTAGCCGGCGGCTCGTGCTCGCGCTGGATGCGCGTGCGCTGCTGCTGCAGGGCGCGAACGGCGATGGCCGCGCCGCGCTCACCGCCCTCGAAATCGCCGCGGGGATGACACCCGAGGGCGGTGTCATCGGCGTGCCCGAAGTACAGCAGGCGCTGCAGGACCGGCGGCCTTACCACGACCGCCAGGCCGACTACCACTACGACACCGTCTCCGCGTTCATCAAGTCCATCCGTGGCTCCGACCCGGACGCCACGCTGTATTGGCTCGCGCGCATGCTGGAGGCGGGCGAGGAGCCGCTGTTCATCGTCCGCCGCATGGTCATCGCCGCCGCCGAGGACGTCGGGCTCGCCGACCCGCGGGCGTTGATGCTGGCCGTTTCGTGCCAGCAGGCCGTGCACTTCGTCGGCATGCCCGAGGGCTGGATCCCGATGGCGGAGTGCGCGACCTACCTCGCGCTCGCGCCCAAGAGCAACAGCGCCTACGCGGGCTACCAGCGCGCGAAGGAGGCCGCGATCGCGACGGCGCACCTCCCGGTGCCGATGCACCTCCGGAATGCGCCCACGGGCCTCATGAAGGGCATGGGGTACGGCGCCGGGTACCGGTATGCACACAACGAGCCGGGGCACTTCGCGCAGGGTGAACGATATTTGCCGGAAGACCTGGGGATGGCACAATTTTACGACCCCGGCAGCCTCGGTTTCGAAGCTGCCGCCGCCGCGCGCCTGCGGGCCATGGGCGGCCTTGCACACGAACTTCCGGGATCCGAACCCGGGACAGGGAGACCAGAGTAGATGCCCCTCCGAATTGACTTCATGTACTCCAAGAGCACGGGCCGCGGCAAGGATGCCGAAGAAGCCCTCAGCCAGGCCATCGAAGCCACCGAAGCCGACGCCGAAGTCGTCTATACCGAGGTCATGGACAGCGAGGACGCCAAGACGAAGAAGTTCCTCGGTTCGCCCAGCATCCGCGTGAACGGCATCGACGTCGAATACGGTGAGCGCGAACCGGACGAGTACCAGGCCGGCACCCGCTACTACAACAGCATGGCGGGCTGGAAGCCGTTCCCGCACGCGAAGATGATCGCGAACATGATCATCGAGGTGCAGCAGCGCATCGCCGCGAAGCAGGCCCAGGGCTAACACCCCTCCCCATGGACGCCGCGACGGAGGCGGTGCTCGGCGCGAACGCCGCGTTCTACGCGGCCTTCAACGACCGGGATACCGCCTCCATGGATGTCCTCTGGGCACGGCGGGCGCCCGTCTCGTGCATCCATCCGCGGGGGAACCTGCTCACCACGCGCGGGCAGGTCATGGCCAGCTGGTTCGCGCTCCTCGCCAACCCCGCGCAGGCGCGCATCGTCGCCGGCGGGGAGTGCGTCTCCATCCACGGCGAGGTCGCGGTGGTGGCCTGCCGCGAACTCGTGGCCGGGACGCGCGTCGTCGCCACGAACGTGTTCGTGCTCGAAGATGGCCATTGGAGGTTGGCGCACCACCACGGCAGCCTCGTCGAGCTGGAAACCTGATGGCCGCGCGCCGCACGTTCGAATCGCTCGATGACGCCGCCGTCGTCGCGATCGCGGCCCTCTTCGCCGTCGAAGCCGCCCTCGAGCCGTACACGCCGGATGGCACGCCCGTGTACCGCATCACTCCGACGGGCGCGGCCGATGGCGTCGCGATGGTGCTGTGGCCGTCACTTCGCCGCGTGGACGTGACCAGCACCGGCAATCACGCGTGGGTGCTGAAGAACGTGGGCGTCGTGGAAGTGATCGAGGGCGTCGAGGCCGTCTTCCATCCCGCGGAGGGCACGGGCTTCCTCTTCGTCTCCGTCAACGGCTGGATCAACATGGTGATGGGCTGAGCCTCAGCCCCGGTCGATGCGTGTGACGATGCCCTCGAGGTGGCAGGTGTCGTTGTGGCGCGCGATGACGAGCCGCCCGCCCGCGTCCCGCACGATCTCGGTCAGCGAACAGTTCGCCGCTTCGAAGAGACCGCGGTGGCGCGGCCCCAGCCCCACGACGATCTGGCACATCGCACCGACCACGCCCCCGTGGGCGACCGCGACGGTGGTGCCACCCATCTCCTGGATCTCGGCGAGGACGGCGTGCAAGCGTTCGTGGAAGACGCCGCGGCCCTCTTCGCCCGGGTAGGGGAGCCGTTCGCCCCTGCGGCGCGCCTCCGCGATCTCGGGGAAGCGTTCGCGAATCTGGGCGGCGGTGAGGCCGCTCGCCTCGCCGATGTCGTACTCCTTCAGGCCGTCCCGGTACGCCACGGGGACGCCGAGGCATTCGCCGATGGCCCGCGCGGTGTCCGCGGCACGCTTCAACGGGCTGGAAACGACCCGGTCGACCTTCTCGCGGGCGAGCCGCTCGGCCGTGACACGCGCCTGCAGCGCCCCGAGTTCCGTCAGGCCGAAATCCATCGAGCCCTGGACGATGCCCGCGGCATTGCCTTCGGACTGGCCATGGCGAACGAGGAGGAGGCGCATGCGAGGAGTATCCCGCCCCGCGCGCGAACCGGCTACGCCGGGCCGTGGTTGCCAGGTTCATCGAGGATCGCCACAAAGGGCAGGTTCCGGTACCGCTGGTCCAGGTCGAGCCCGTATCCGACGACGAAGGCGTCCGGGATTTCGAAGCCGGTGTAGCGGCCCGGGGCGCCACCGCCGGCCGGCTTCCACAGCAGCGCACATACCTCCACGGAGCGGGCTCCCGCGGCGAGAAGGCTCGCTGTCGCGCGCGCGACCGTTGCCCCGCGCTCGATGATGTCCTCCACGAGCAGCACGTCCGCACCCTCGACCGGGTCGAATGGCCCGGCCAGCAGCTCGACCGTGCCCCCGGTTTCGCCGGCGTAGCTGCGGAGCGCCATGACATCGATTCGTACGGGTAGGTCGATGGCACGAGCGAGGTCGGCCAGGAAGCAGAGTGACCCTCGCAGGATGCCGACCAGCACCAGGCCCGGCGAATCGCGGTAGTCGCGTGTGATCTCGGCGCCCAGCTCTCGCACCCGCGCGGCAATGGCATCGGCCGGGATCAGTTCGCGCATGGGAGCAGTATCAGCGCGCGTCACGTAACGCGGCCGGCGGCGTGCGGTACCATCGCTGGACTTCCCGTTCCGGAGCAGCGCGTGGCCACTGGCGACATCATCCCCTTCCCGCACCTTGAGCGAACGCTCGCGAATGGCCTGCGCGTCATCACCGTGAATACCGGCTTCCCGCACCTCGTGTCGCTCCAAATCCCGGTCCAGACGGGTTCGCGCAACGAGGTCGAGCCGGGAAAGTCGGGGTTCGCCCACTTCTTCGAGCACATGATGTTCCGGGGCACGAAGCGCTTCCCGCCTGATGCCTACCAGGCCATCCTCACGCGCACGGGCGCGCGCCAGAACGCCTACACCACCGACGACTACACGAACTACCACGTGACGTGCGCCGCCGAGGACCTGGAGACGATCCTCGAACTCGAGGCCGACCGCTTCATGAACCTCGAGTACTCCGAAGCAGATTTCCGCACGGAGGCGCTCGCCATCCTCGGCGAATACAACAAGAGCGCGAGCGACCCGCTGACGAAGCTGCTGGAGGTGCAGCGCGAGGCTGCCTTCACGACGCACACCTACAAGCACGTGACCATGGGCTTCCTTCGCGATATCGAGGACATGCCCAACCAGTTCGCCTATTCGCGGACGTTCTTCGAACGCTGGTACCGCCCCGAATACACCACCGTCATCGTCGCCGGGGACCTGGACATCGAGGCCACGGCGGCTCTCATCGAGCGGCACTGGGGCGCGTGGCAGCCCGGCGCCGGGGCGAGCGTCGCGATCCCGCAGGAGCCACCGCAGCGGGCGCCCGTGACCGCGCACGTGCCATGGCCCTCGCCGACGCTGCCGTGGGTCACCGTCGCCTTCCACGGGCCGGCGTTTTCGACCACGGACCCGTCGTACACGGCGCTCGATGTGCTGCTGGACCTGCACTTCGGCGAAACCTCCGACCTCTACCGGCGGCTGGTCGAGCAGGAGCAGAAGGTCGACCAGCTCTTCCCGTACTTGCCGTCCGCGCAGGATGCGCCCCTGGCGAGCGTCATGGCGCGCGTGAAGGACCCCGCCGACTGCGGGTATGTCCGCGACGCGATCGCCGCCGAGTTCGCCGCCGCCCGCGCGAAAGCGGTCGATGCCGGGCGGCTGGCGGATGCGAAAGCGAACGCGCGCTACAGCTTCGCGCGCACCCTCGACAACTCGGACGCCGTCGCCGCCACGCTCGCGCGCTACGTACGATTCGAGCGGTCGTTCGACACGCTGAACGCGCTGTTTCGCGCCTACGACGCCCTCACGACGGACGACGTGCTCGCGGCGGCCCGGCGCTTCATCACCGACGAGAACCTCGTGCTGACCACGCTCTCGGAGGGTGTGGCCCCGGCCGGGCTGCTGTCCGCGCCGGCGGTAGTGCGAAGTGCCGCAGCCACGGTGCTCGGCGTCCCCGTGGTCGAACAGCGGAGCCCGTCCGGGCAGCTGCGGTTCAAGCTGCTCTTCACCGTCGGTTCGGCGCACGACCCGGCGGGCAAGGAAGGGCTCGCGCAGCTGGCCGCCGCCATGGTCGCGGACGCAGGTAGCGAACGCATGCGCATCGACGAGATCACGCGTGCCCTCTTCCCCATGGCGGGAAGCTTCGGCGCCCGGGTCGACCGCGAGATGACGACGTTCAGCGGCGTCATCCACCGGGACAATCTCGGCCGCTTCCTCGACCTCGTGCTGCCGCAGCTCACCGCTCCGGGCTTTCGTGAGGAGGACTTCGCCCGCCTGAAGGACCAGCAGCGCAGCGAGCTCACCGAGGACCTGCGCGCGAACAACGACGAGGAGCTGGGCAAGGAACGGCTGCAGGCGCTCGTGTTCGCGGGGAGCGGGTATGGCCACCCGGCCGAAGGCACCGTCACCGGCATCGACGCCATCACCCTTGACGACGTGCGCGCCTGGGTGGCCGAGCGATTTGTGCGCGCGAACCTGACCCTGGGCCTCGCCGGTGACTTCCCCGAAGACCTCGCGGCGCGCCTCAAGGACGAGATCTCGCGGCTCCCCACAGGGTCTGCCGCGCCCACGGCTGTCGCGACCCCCCGGGCAGCCAACGGGATCGAAGTCGAGGTTATCGAGAAGGAGACGCGCGCCGTCGCGGTCTCGTTCGGGCACGCCATTCGGGTGACGCGCGCGCACCCGGACTTCGCGGCATTGTGGCTCGCGCGCTCCTGGCTCGGCGAGCATCGCGCTTCGAACGGGCGGCTGTATCAGCGGCTGCGCGAGCTCCGCGGCCTCAACTACGGCGACTACGCCTACATCGAGGCCTTCCCGCGCGGCATGTACCAGTTCTTCCCGGACGCGAACATGGGGCGCCATCACCAGCTGTTCGAGGTCTGGCTGCGGCCGCTGGTTCCCGCCACCGCCGTGTTCGCGCTGAAGCTGGCGCTGTACGAGCTGCGCCAGCTGATCGCGAACGGCATCCCGGACGACGAGTTCGAAGCCACGCGCGCGTACCTCATGAAGAACGTCTACCTCATGACGAAGACGCAGGACCAGCAGCTCGGGTACGCGCTCGACAGCCGCTGGCACGGCATGGGGGACTTCGTCGCGGCCATGCGCGAACGGCTCGCGGCGCTCACCGCCACGGACGTGGATGCGGCAATCCGCCGCCACCTCTCGGGCGAGAACCTCACCGTCGTCATGGTCGCGAAGGATGCCGCGGGTCTGCGCGACGAACTCCTGTCTGGTGCGCCGTCGTCGCTGGCGTACGAGTCGCCGAAGCCGGACGAGGTGCTCGCCGAGGACGCCATCGCGGGCGCGCTCGAGTTGGGCCTTTCGCCCACGTCGGTCCGGATCACGCGCATTGAGGACGTGTTCGCGGGCTGACGCGCTCAGTTTTGAACCGGCGGGCGTGCGTCCCGTAGTGATTTCGGCGATTCACGTGGCTCACACTATGGCCGCTGCCCGCCGCCTGCTGGTAGGCTGCGAGGACGTGACCACCTTCGGCCTCGGATCGTTTCTCACGCGGAAGGCGCCCGTGCTGGCCGAACGGCAGTACCGGCTGCTCTTCATCGGTACGACCCTGGCGCAGCTCGCATTCGGCATGATGCAGGTGGTCCAGGGGAAGATCGCGTTCGACCTCACGGGCAAGAACAGCGCGGTCGGGCTGGTCGCGCTCGGCACGGGCATCTCGATGCTCTCGCTCGGGCCCATCGGCGGCAGCCTCAGCGACCGCATGTCGAAACGCCGGCTGCTCATGTTCAGCCAGTCGATGATTGGCCTGCTCTTCGCCGTCATCGGCGTGCTCGTCATCAGCGGCGCCATCACGATCTGGATGCTGACGGCCGGCACGCTCGTCCTGGGCGGCATGTTCGCGATCATGGGCCCGACGCGCCAGGCGTGGATCGCGGAGCTCCTGCCGGGCCCGAAGCTCGCAAGCGGCGTCGCGCTCCAGCAGCTGACCATCAACGCCACCCGCATCGTCGGGCCGCTGCTCGCGGGCGCGCTCGTCGCGATTTCGTGGGTCGATAGCGGCGGCACCTACATCGTGATGACGCTCCTGTTCGCCGTGACCGTGACCATGCTCGCGCAGATGCAACCCACGCGGCCGCGGACCGGCCGGCCCCGCACATCCCTCTGGACCGACGTTCGCGAAGGCGCTGCCTACGTCTGGAACGAACGCCAGCTGCGTCTGCTGGCCCTCACGTTCGTGGGCGTTGTGGTCACGGGGTTCTCGTACCAGACGATCGTGCCGGGGCTGCTCAAGAACGTGCTCGGCGAGTCCACCAACAAACTCGGCCTCGTTTACGGGTCGGCGGCGACGGGCGGCATCGTCACGACGCTCTATCTGGCGGGGCGGGACAACGTGCTCGTGGCGCGAAGGCTGATGCTGATGTTCGGCCTCACGCTCGCGGCCAGCATGCTCTGCCTGGCGATGTCGCCGAATCTCCCCGTCGCCCTCGCGAGCGCGGCGATGATCGGCGCCTCATCGAGCGGCTTCCAGCTGCTGAACAACGTGAGCCTGATGCAGACCTCGCGCCCCGAGTACTTCGGCCGCGTGATGTCGCTGACGATGATGGCGTTCGGCGTGAACTCGCTCATGGCCTTCCCCATCGGCGCCTTCGCCGACGGCGCGGGCGAGCGCCTGACGCTGGCCGTGCTGGGCGTGGGGTGCGCGTGCGTGGTTTCGCTGGGGGCGGCGATGGGCCGCTTCGTGCCCCTGAAGCTCCCGGTCGAAGCGGGCAGCGCGGCCGCCGGAGGCCGGTGACAGGCACGCATTGGTGCTCCGCGGTGTGCGGGTATAGTCGGCCCCATGCCATCGTCCCCTGATTCACCCCTGCCCTACATGCTTGCTTATCACCACTGGGCGACGCTCGAACTCATCGCCTTCTGCGAAGCGCAGCCCGCGACGGTGCTGGAGGCCGCGCGTCCCGGGGTCTACGGCACCATCCCGGCCACGCTCGCGCACCTGGTCGCGAGCGAGCGGAACTTCCTTCTCGCCCTGCTCCAACGCGAGCCCGAGGGTGTGCCCGCCGCGGACGACGCCATGCCGCTCGCGCGGACGGCGGAGGTCGCGCGTGCCCTCGCCGCGCGCTGGCAGGCCTACGCCGCGAACCCCGAACCGGTCGATACCGTCCGCGTTCATCCGCGCGGCGCCGTCCGCATCGCGCCCATCCTCGCGCAGACGATGAACCACGGCAGCGAACACCGCGCCGAGGTCGCGACCATTCTCGGAGCCTCGGGCATTCAGCCCCCGACCGTGCACCCGTGGGCCTACGAATTCATGCTCCAGGCGCTCGCGGGAGGGCCGCCGACGCCGTAGCTTCGCCGCTCAGGCCGCGGGATCTACGACCCGGCCCGCGAACAGCACCGCTCCCGTCTCGCGCTCGCGAATGAGGAAGATAAACGGGCGGTCCACGGTGAACTGCACCGGCGGGTCAACCGGCGCCGACGTCGCACCCACGACGGCCCCGGTCGCGGCCGCGGCCTCCGTCCCCTTCTCATCGACGCGTACGAACGCCTTGTGGAACACGTCGGTGAGGAAGATGTCCTTGCGGCCGTCCATCCCCGAAAGGTCCGCGCGGCCGGCGTCGAAGACGTCCGTCGCGCCGAGCGTCGAAAGCGCCTCCTTCAGCGCGAACGAGCTCGTGAACTGCCACTTCGGCATCGTCAGCGCGACACGCGTGCTCTTCACGCTCGCGAGCAGGCTCCCCGCACTCTGCGCGAGCGCGCCCTCCGCCTTCGCGAGCGTGCCCTGGGCCGGCAGGAGCACGGCCATCGAGACGCCGCTGCTCGCATACGGAAGCTCCAGCAGCTCGACGCCGTCGCCCTTCGCGTATTCGTACGTCCCGGTGCGGCGCATCATCGGCACGTCCTTGCGCGCGCCCGCGGCGGTCGTGAAGGCGCCGGGCGATGTCAGTTCCTTCTCGAACGGAGCTGACCAGTCGGCCTTGAAGTAGATGGCGTTCACGAGGATGAGGCGGGTGAGCGTGTTCACCGAGCCAGCCGGCAGGAGGTCCTTGATGCGCTCCTTCGTCCGCTCCTCGACCCACTTGTTGACCGCCTTGCGTGCGGAATCGGGTTCGTGCTGGAAGTCTGCGAGCTGGATCCCGGCGCCGTAGTAACGCGCGAGCGTCTCCAGGTAGGCGCGCTCGAAATCGAACCCGGACTGCCCCCACGCGGAGTTCGCCGTCGTGAGCTCGAATGGCACGCCGCGGTCCTTCGAAGCAGTCGTGGTGAGCACCGTATCGAGCGCGTTGAAGGCCGGGTGCAACCCCTCGCCCGAACCCGTCGTGTGCAGCAGGCGCTGCAACTGGACGGCGGTGTCGCCGCGCGCGCCCGCGGTCACCATCGCCATGGCGGCGGCGATGCTGTAGGGCGAGAGGAAGATATTGCCGGTGTCCTTCGCCGCGAGCAGGCGGTACAGGTCCCACCCGAGGTCGCGGGAAGCGTTCGCGAACGTGATCGCTTCGGTGAGGCCGTTCGCCCCCGGGGTCGCGCGCGCGACGTCGGCGCGGGCCTCACCGGCAGCGGCGCTGTCCGTTCCGCAAGCCGAAAGCAGCGGCTGCATCGCCCAGAAGCCCGCGAAACCGGCCGTGACGGCCAGGAAACGCCGTCGTTGCATACTGTCCCTCCGAGCCTGCGCGGCTACCTCACCAGACGCGCGGATGCGCCGGCAGGTTCCACCGGGGAGTGCCGTGCCTAGACGGACTCCTTGACCTTCTCGGCGAGGGCGCGGGTGAAGCCCACGGTGCTCGCCACGTCCTCGACCGAAGCCTCGCGGATGGCCTTCACGCTCCCGAACTTCTTGAGCAGGGCCTTCTTCCGCTTCGGCCCGATGCCCGGCACGGAATCCAGCGCGCTCGTGATCGCGGTCTTGCCCCGCACCTGCCGGTGGAAGGTGATGGCGAAGCGGTGCGCTTCATCGCGGATGCGCTGGACCAGGTAGAGCGCCTCCGAGCCCCGCGGCAATACGATGGGTTCGTCCTCGTCGGGGACGAAGATCTCCTCGAAGCGCTTGGCCAGGCCCACCACGGGGATGTGCTGCATGTCCATCTCGCGCATCGTCTGCGCGGCCGCGCCGAGCTGGCCCTTGCCGCCATCGATGATGACAAGGTCGGGCAGCTCCCAGGTGTCCCCGGCGGCGGCGTCGCCACCCGGCTCGGCCTCGGTGGCGGACGCGGGCTCGGCGGGTGTGCCCGGCTTCGCGGCGGCGCGCCGGAATCGCCGCCGCATAATCTCAGCCATCGTCGCGAAGTCGTCCGCGCCGGTCACCGTCTTCACCTTGAAGCGGCGGTACTGGTTGTTGGCGGGCTTGCCATCGACGAAGACGACCATGCTGGACACGGGGCTCGTGCCCTGGATGTTGCTGTTGTCGTAGCACTCGATGCGATGGGGCAACGCGGGAAGGGCGAGTTCCTCCGCCAGCTGTTCGAGCGCGAGCTGCGTCTTCGTGGCGTCCGCCAGCCACTTCACACGCATCATGTCGAGCGCTTCCTTCGCGTTCTCATTGGCGAGTTCCACCAGCTTGCGCTTCTCGCCGCGCTCCGGGACGCGCACCTCGACGTTCGCGCCGCGCCGCTCGGTGAGCAGCTCCTCCAGCGTCTCGCGGTCCTCGACATCCGATGGCACGGCCACGAGCTTCGGCGTGTACTGGGCGCTTTCGTAGTACTGCAGGAGGAAGTTCAGCAGCACGGCCCCGTCCGGTTCGTCCTTCGTCCCCTCCACCACGAAGGTGTCGCGGCCGATCATGTGCGTGCCGCGAACGAAGAACACCTGCATGCACGCCTGGTCGCCGTTGCGCGACATACCGAAGACGTCCATGTCCTCGTTCTTCGTGGTCGAAACGATCTGGCGCTCGACCGTGCGTTCAATCGACTTCAGCTGGTCGCGGAGCCCGGCGGCGCGTTCGAACTCCAGGTTCTCGGACGCCTGCTCCATCTGCGCGCGGAGGCGGCGCATCACGTCGTCCGAGCGGCCCTCGAGGAACAGGATCACCTGCTGGATAACCTCGGCGTATTCCTCGGCGGTACAGAAGGCCGTGCAGGGCGCGATGCACCGCTTGATGTAGAAGTCCAGGCAGGGACGCGCGTCCTTGCCTGTGATCTCTTTCGTGCAGGAGCGCCATGGAAACAGCTTCTCGACCAGGTCCAGCGTCGCCCGCACCGAGCCCGCGCTCGCGTACGGCCCAAAGTAGCGCGCGCCATCCTTTTCGATGCGGCGGGTGATGTAGACGCGCGGCCAGGGGTTCTGGACATCGACCTTCAGGTATGGATACCGCTTGTCGTCCTTGAGGCGGATGTTGAAGAACGGCTGGTGCCGCTTGATCAGCGTCGCCTCGAGGATCAGCGCCTCGCCGGCGTTGCCCACGACGATGTATTCGAAGTCGTCGATGTGCTCGCGGAGGGCGCGCGTCTTCGGCTCCATCATGTGCGGCGAACCGAAGTACGAGCGGACACGGTCCTTCAGCTTCGCGGCCTTCCCGACATAAATCACGTCGCCCGTGGCGTTGCGCATGATGTAGACGCCGGGGCGCGCGGGCAGGGCGGCTAGCTGCTTGCGAAGCTTCTCGGAAATCGTCGTGGATGCCATGGGGAATGGTTCCAGCATACAGCACGCCGCCGGACGAACCGGTTCGGAGTGGCGCTACAGGACTTCGATCATCCCCAGCGCCTGCCGCGCGACGAGCAGGTGCAGCGCGATCCGCCGGTCGACGTCCTGGTTCTGCTGGCCCATCTCCACCAGCACGGGCGTGAGCCCCGCGACGTGTCCGCCCAGGGAAAGCGAACTCCGCCCGCGGCTCGTGGTGGAGGGCGTGGCGCTCGCCGGCGGCCGGCCGAGGTTCGTCCCGTCGCGAACAACGAAACGGTCATGCGCGGGCAGGCCGTCGTTGAGCGCGGCCGCGATGGTGGGGCCGAAGTCCGGCCAGAGGGGGCCCTGTCCTGTCGTGATGGTCTGCCCGAGGGCGGCCGTGCCCGTGCCCGGCGCATCGACGTAGAACGCCCACGATTCGTGCATATCGAGCGCGAGGCTGCAGCCGAACTCGGCCGCGAGCGCGGTGATCTCGCCGGCCATGCGTTCCATCGCCAGCGTGCTCGCAGCGTCGCCGGGGTAGAGGCGGTTGAGGTCGCCAATTTCGTCGAAGGTGCGGACGAAGCTGTTGATGGCGAGCCGGTTCGCGCGCGGGATGACGAGCAGCGAACCGCTGCGCGGCGCCCAGTTCGCGACCTCCTCGGCGGCCATCCACCCGCCGGGCTCATTCCCGTGCACGCCACCGAGCACAATCGCCGCGTTCCCGGCGACGCCGCTACCGCGAATCGAGACCGCGGTGGCCCATGGCGTTCCCGCCATGAGCGTGCGCTCGTAGGTGCCCTGCGGGCGGACCACCCGCGGAGCCGGGGTTGCCGCCGGCGCGACGGGAGCGGCTGACGCCGGGCCCTCGGCGGCAGGTGAGGGCGGCGGGTCGGATGCGATACCCGGCAGGATGGCCGCCGGCCGTGGCTCCGCCTTCGCCTTCGTGCCGCACGCCGTCAGCAATGCCGCCGAGCCCGAGGCCGCGAGGAATGCACGCCGATTCATGCGAATACCCATCGGCAACGAAGTGTAAGGCACGCCGCGAAATTCTGGCGGAAAGCCGCGAATGGCCGCCGGCGGGCGGGCGCATCGCCACTCCCCGGGAGGCCGGGCACGAACGAGGGCCGGGCGGTAGAATCCGCCTTCACCTTCACCCCGGGAGCACGCCGTGGCCTACCAGGCAATCCTGTACGACGTCGAGGACGCCGTCGCGACGGTCACTTTGAACAAGCCCGAGCGCCTGAACGCGTTCGACGACGAGATGCTGGCGGAGTGGGCCGCTGCGCTCCGTGCCGCCGACGCCGACCCCGGCGTGCGCGCCGTCATCATCACCGGCGCCGGCCGCGGCTTCTGCAGCGGCATGAACGTCCAGGCCGAAGCTGCCGGCGAGGGCGTCCTTCGCACGGAGGCGACGGTGGCCACGCGGCGCCACAGCCTGCGCGACCGCGTGCATCCCATTCCGCGCGCGCTCATCCAGCTGGAGAAGCCGTACATCGCCGCGATCAACGGCGCGGCCGCCGGTGCGGGCATGGACATGGCCACCATGGCCGACGTCCGCTTCGCCGCCTCGACCGCGCGCATGGGCATGACCTACGTGCGCATGGGTCTCATCCCCGGCGATGGCGGCTGCTACACGCTCCCGCGCATCATCGGCACGCAGAAGGCCCTGGACATGATCTGGACGGGCAAGCTCATCACCGCGCAGGAGGCCCTGGACATGGGCTACCTCATGGCCGTGTACGAACCGGACGAACTGCTGCCCCGCGTGAAGGAATACGCGAAGCAGATCGCGAAGGGCCCGGCGACGGCGGTCCAGCTCGCGAAGAAGCTCGTCTACCGCTCCGCGAACATCCCCTTCGATGAGCACCTGGACATGGCCCAGATGGCGATGTTCATCGCGCAGACCACGGACGACGCGAAGGAAGGCCCGCGCGCGTTCGTCGAAAAACGCGAACCGCAGTGGAAGGGCTTTTAGGCGTTCCGCTCCAGTCGCAAGAGGAACGAAAAACGGGGATGGTGCGCGCCATCCCCGTTCCGCTTCTGTGCCGGGCGGATGTGATTAGCTAAGGAGGACGGCGTCGATCCCCATGGCCATGAAGAGGATGGCCAGGTAGAGCATCGAGAACTTGTACACGCTGATCGGCGAGACATCGGCCGGGCGCTTCCACAGTTCGTAGGACTTCCAGACGAACCAGGCGCCGCCCACGACCGCCGTCGCGAGATAGATCCAGCCGAGGTCGCCCGTGGGCACGAGAAGCAGGGTCACCGGCACGAGCGCGATCGAGTACAGCACGATCTGCACGCGGGTGTGACGCACGCCGTTCGTGACCGGGAGCATGGGCACGCCCGCATCGGCATAGTCGTCGCGCAGGCGCAGCGAAAGCGCCCAGAAGTGCGGCGGCGTCCACATGAAGATGATCGCGAACATCACGACCGCGCCCCACGAGACATCGCCCGTGACGGCGGCCCAGCCGACCATCGGCGGGAATGCGCCGGCGGCGCCGCCGATGACGATGTTCTGCGACGTGCGCCGCTTGAGCCACATGGTGTAGACGAAGACGTAGAAGAGCAGCGCCGCCAGCGACAGCACGGCTGCGGCGGGTGTCGTCGTCGCCCAGAGGAAGACGAACGCCCCCGCCCCGAGCAGGATGCCGAAGGCGAGCCCGTGCGCCGGCGCGACCTCGCCGGTCACGATCGGGCGGCTGCGCGTGCGCTTCATAACGCTGTCGATGTCGCGGTCGTACCAGCAGTTGATGGCGTTCGCGCCACCCGCGGAGAGCGCACCGCCCACGAGCGTGGCCAGGATGAGCCAGCCCGAGGGCCAGCCCCGCTCGGCCACGAGCATCGCCGGGAAGGTGGTGACCAGGAGCAGCGAGATGACCCGCGGCTTGGTCAGCGCGATATAGGCGCGAAACGTATCCAGGATGTTCGGACGCGCCATCGTGGCCGCGGGCGCGCTCAAGCGGGCACTCCCAACCGGGACACCGGCCGTGGCGTCGTTTCCACTGATGGTGAGTAGTAAGAAAGGATCACCGTAGCCGCCAGACTAACCCAAACGCCGGATGCAATCACGGTGTGGCTCACGGTGAGGAAGTCCGGGAAGGTGAACCATACGTTCAGCGCGCCCACGATCACCTGCGCGATGTACAGCACCAGCGCCACCTGCGCCACATAGGCGGACCACGCGAGCTGCTCGCGCTGCCGCCAGGCCTCGAGAATGACGGGCACCAGCAGGAACAGCAGCCCCGCGGCGAGGTACCGGTGCGCCATATGGACGATTTCGTGGTCGTCGGCGCCGGGGAGGAGGGCGGAGCCGTTGCACGCGGGCCAGCTCGCGCAGGCGGTGCTCGCCCCGCGTTCGGTCATGTAGCCGCCAATCCACATGGTCACGGCCAGCCAGCCGAGCGCGAACAGCGCCCGTTTGCCGAGCGCGCGCCGCGCCGGGTTGAGCAGTCGCGCGGTGGCACCGGCATGCGCCGGGTCGTTCACATACATCGCCACGAACACGGCGATCTCGGCCGAGAGCACGAGCATCGCCGTCAAGAGGTGGCTGGCGACGATCTCCGGCGGCAGCTTCATCGTCACCGTGAGGGCGCCAAGCACGCCCTGGAAGCCCACGAGCGGCACGGCGATGGTCGCCAGTCGCGTGATGAACGGGACATGCCGGTACCACTTCCACGCCGCCACGGCCGTCGCGATGACGAGCATGCCCACCATCGTGGCGAAGTAGCGGTGCGCCATCTCGATGATCGCCTTGTCGTGGTGCTCGCGGGCGGAGATGGGCACGACGTCGCCGTGGCAGGTCGGCCAGTCGGGGCAACCGAGGCCCGAGCCCGTGGCCCGCACGTACACCCCCACGCCGATGAGGATGAAGGTCGCGATCGACGTAACCAGGGCGAGCCGCTGGGCGATGCTCATCGGGTTCTGGTGCCTTTCTCGGGCGAAGCGTGCGAGCGCCTCGCGAACTCCCGCCGGGCCTCCTCAGCGGGCCCCGTCGCGCCCTCCGAGCGTGCCATAACGGCACCCCACGGGCCACCGCATGCGAGCCCGGCCCTTACCCTGTTATTCGAGGCCCTGGCCCTTCAGGAAGTCGAGGATGTCCTGCACGCTGCGGATGTTCTCCGCGTCCTCATCGCGAATCTCGAACTCCGCGTCCTCCGCGAACTCCTCTTCAATCGCGATCGTGAGGTCCACGATATCGAGCGAATCCGCCCGGAGGTCGTCGATGAGGCTGGCCTCGGGCGTGACCTCGGCGGCATTGACCTTGAGTTGCTTGACGATGGTGTCGCGGACGCGCTCGAAAACGGTCGCCATGGTGCTCTTGCTCCTGTCCGATGGCCGGGCGGTTCGTGCCCGGCGCGGGCTGCATGGGGCGATGCTAGGTCACCCGGTGTACTTGCGGAAGACCACGCACCCGTTCTGGCCGCCGAAGCCGAAGCCGTTGGCCGCCGCTGCGCGGACAGTCATCTGGCGCGCCTTCAGCGGCGTGTAGTCGAGGTCGCAATCCGGGTCGGGCGTTTCGAGGTTGATGGTCGGCGGCACCGTGTCCGTCGCGCACGCCATCACCGCGGCGAGCGCGCCGGCGGCGCCGGCCGCGCCGAGCAGGTGCCCCACCATCGACTTTGGCGAGCTGATCGCGATGCGCCGGGCGTGTTCGCCGAACGCGCCCTTGATCGCGACCGTTTCCGCGGCGTCGTTCAGGGGCGTGCCCGTGCCGTGCGCGGCCACGTAGTCGATGTCGGCCGGGGTGAGCCCTCCGATGCGCATCGCCTCCGTCATGGCCTGTGCCGCGCCGCTGCCGTCCTCGAGCGGAGCGGTGATGTGGAAGGCGTCGCAGCTCAGCCCGCCGCCGAGCAGCTCGGCATAGACCCGCGCCCCGCGTGCCTTCGCCCGCGCCTCGGATTCGATGACCATGACGACCGCACCCTCGCCGAACACGAAGCCGTCGCGGTCCTTGTCGAAGGGGCGGCTGGCGCGCTGGGGCTCGTCGTTGCGGCGGCTGAGCGCCTTCATGTTCGCGAGCGCCGCGATGGGCAGGCGATGCAGCGCCGCCTCGGTGCCGCCGGCCACCACGACATCCGCGATGCCCAGCTCGATTAGTTGCTTCGCCTCCACGTAGGAGTACAGCCCGCTTGCGCACGCGGCGACGCTCGCGAGGGCAGGCCCCCGCAGCCCGAGGTGCATCGAGACCTGGCAGGCGCCCATGTTCGGCGCCATCGTGGGGACATAGAAGGGGCTGACGCGCGCCGGGCCGCGGCTCGCGAGCACCTCCATTTCGTCCATGGTGTCGATGACGCCGCCGGCGCCCGTCGCGATGGACGATGCCGCCCGCGGGCGTTCGGAGTCGCTCAGCTCCAGCTTCGCGTCATCGGCGGCGAGGCGCGCTGCGGCGACGGCGAACTGCGCGAACCGCGACATCCGCCGCGCGCCTTTCGCATCCATGTAATGGCCCGGTTCGAAGTCGTGGACTTCGGCCGCGATCTTCACGGGCATGTCGCTCGTGTCGAAGCGCGTAATCGGGCCGGCGCCCGAGACCCCGGCGACGAGGTTCGCCCAGAATTCGTGCGCGGTGAGACCGATGGGCGTGATGGCACCCACCCCGGTCACAAGTGCTCGTGTCACAGGTTGCTCCGAAGCAGTTAGTTGACCTCGCGGAAGAGGAGGCAGGAGTTGTGCCCGCCGAGCCCGACGGAGGTCGACATCGCCACCCGCACGCGGCGCGATTTCGCAACGTTGGGCACGTAGTCGAGGTCGCACTCGGGGTCGGGCGTGGTGTAGTTGATGGTGGGCGGCACCTTCTGGTCGCGAATCGCGAGCACGCACGCCAGCGCCTCGACCGAGCCGGAGGCGCCCATGCAGTGCCCCGTGATCGGCTTCACCGAGCTCACGCTCGCGTCGAAGGCGGCCTCGCCCATTATCTCCTTGAAGACGAGCGTTTCCACGCGGTCGTTCAGCGGCGTGCCGCTGCCGTGCGGGTTGATGTAGTCGATCTCCGAAGGGTCGATGGCGGCCTTGCGGATGGCGGCTTTCACCGCGCGCTTGAGCCCGCGACCCGTCTCGTGCAGCGCGATCATGTCGTAGGCGTCGTTCGAGCTGCCGTAGCCGATGACTTCGCAATAGATGCGGGCGCCGCGCGCGCGAGCGTGGTCGTAGTCCTCCAGGATCATCGCCCCCGCGCCCTCGCCCGCGATGAAGCCGTCGCGGTTCAGGTCGAACGGCTTGAGCGCCTTCGTGGGGTTGTCGTTGTCGCCCGCGAGCGCGCGCATCGAGCACCAGGTGGCGTGGTACAGCGGCAACAGGACCGCCTCGGAGCTGCCCGAGATGACGGCCGTCGCGTCGCCCCGGCGGATGGTCTCGAAGGCTTCGCCGATGCTCCCGCCACCGGTCGCGCAGGCGCTGACGACGGCCATGTTCGGCCCCCGGGCGCCGGTTGCGATGGCGATGTGCCCGCTCGCGGCATCGGGGATGAAGTTCGCGACGAGGAACGGCGTGATCCGGCGCGGGCCCTTCGTATCGAGGATGTGCTGGTGCTCGACGACCATGTCGGTGCCGCCGCCGCCGGCGCTGAAGATGACGCCGATCATGTCGGCGTTCTCCTCCGTGATGGCGAGCTCGCTATCGGCGAGCGCTTCGAGGGCCGCGGAGACGCCGAAGGTGACGCCGCGGTTCATGTACCGCTGCTGCTTGGCGTCCACGCGGTCGCCGAGTTCGAAGCCCTTCACCTCGGCCTGCATGCGCACGGGGTACGGCTCCGGGTCGAAGAGCGTGATGGGCCCGATGCCGCTGCGGCCCTCGAGCATCGCCTGCCAGGTCTCCTCGGCGGTGTGGCCGACGGCCGTGACGGCGCCGATACCGGTGACGACGACGCGGCCGCTCATAATGCCGCCGCCTCCACCAGCTTGAAGTTGTCGCCGAGGAGGCCCTCGTAGTCGTCGCTGATGCTCAGGCTGTTTACCTCGTAATCGATGCGCCGGACGAGCTTGGTGAGCACGCTCCCGGGGCCGACTTCCATGAACATGTCGACGCCGCGCGCCTTCATCGCCTCGATCGAACGGTGCCAGTAGACGCCGGAGGTGAGCTGGTCGCGCAGTTCGGCGTACACCTCGGGCTCCGTCTCCAGGATCCCGGCGTTGACGTTGCCGACGAGCGGCGCGGCGGGGTCGCGCATGGGGAGCTTCTGGAGGAGGCGGTTCATGCCTTCGCTCGCCTTTGTCATCAGCGGCGAATGGGAGGCGATGCTGATGGGCAGCCGCACCACGCGGCGGGCGCGGGCCTTCTCCGCCAGTTCCATCGCCGTCTTGAGCGCGTTCACCGCACCGGAGATGACGGTCTGGCCCTCGCAGTTCGCGTTCGAAATGCCGACGTAGCCATCGCGCGAGGCTTCCTCGCAGATTTCGACGACCTTCGCCTCGGGCAGCCCGAGGATGGAGGCCATGCCGCCGGGGAACTCGCGCCCCGCTTCGTCCATCAGCCGGCCCCGTTCGCGAACGAGCAGGGCGCCCTCTTCGAACGAAAGCGAGCCCGCGGCCACGGCGGCCGTGAATTCGCCGAGCGAATGGCCGGCGAAGAACACCGGCTCGAGCTTGCGGTCGAGCTGCGCCCAGCGCTCCTGGAGCGCCGCCAGCCATGCGGCCGAGGTCACGAAGGTGGCGGGCTGCTGGGTGATGGTCGGTTCGAGCTCCTCGGCGGTGCCTTCGAAGCACAGCTTCGAGATGCGCATGTCGAGGACTTCATCGGCGCGCTTGAACACGTCGAGCGCGGCGCGGGAAACGCGGGCGAGCCGTTCGCCCATCCCGGCGTACTGGGATCCCTGGCCAGGGAAGATGATTGCGAGCCGTCGCCAGGGCTTAACAGCCTGGTCCATAGCGCTGAGGTTCCTCCCGGACGGGCGCGATGGGCGCCGCGTCTTGGGCCCTTACATTACCAGACCGGCGCCACCCGTTACAGGAAGGGGTTCAGGCCGGGATCGGCGTTGACCGGGATGCTACATTCGACCTGGGCGGCTAGGGCGGGAGCCAGGAACGGACACCCATGGTTGATTGGGAGCGGTTTACGTTCGCGCGCGTCCGTGTATTGCGCGAACTCTCGGATGGGCGGACATTCGCCGAGCTCTCGAACCGTCTCCATGTGAGTCGGCACACGGTAGTGAGCACCGTGCGGGAGCTTCGACACTTCACGGGATGCGAGGACTCTCGGGCTCTGGCGCGCTGGTGGAGGGCCCATCGTCAGGAGTGGTTGGCCTACTGCCAAACCCAAGCAGAGAGCCACGAACCGCCCGAGTAGGGGGGACATTATCGCACGGGAAGAGTGGTCGTGACTCATGTGTTCGGGCGTATTCTTGAGCCAATGCATGAGAAGGGAGGGCGGCGAATGCTATCGGTCAGAGGCTGGGGGCGTATGGCGGTTTCGGGGGCAGTTCTTGCCCTGGCCAGTACGCCGTTGTTTGCGGGCGCGTCGAATCCCGCAACCACGGTCATACCACTCGGCAGCAGCGGCTGTTATCTCGTTGGGGAGTCGTATGCGGCTCCGCAAGCCGGATACGAAAGCTACGGCCACCAACACATGCGTTCCCTGCCCGGAGGGTGCCAATTGCGCCTGGGTGGAGCCGTACTTCTGGGACGGTGGTTGGTGGGGAACATTCGTCGGGGACCCGCATACCGCACGTTATGGTCGCACGCTCTACTCCGCGGCCGTGGAGAGTTGGCATGACATCTACTATCCGGTCAACCCGTACACGACGCAGGGGACGACCAATGCTCCGTAGTATCCGCATGGTACCCGTGTGGGCTGGGCCCGCGGTGTGCCTCGTCGCGGTGCTCGTGGTCCTGGTGCCGCGTGGCGCAGGCGCAATACGGAGCACGGCCGCTCAGAGGGATGGCGCGGCGGAGGCCGCCGTTGAGCAGGCCGTGCCATCAACCCAACAGCTGGAGTTCCTCGCGGATGGCCGAGTAACCCGGGAGGAGTTGGAAACCGCACTGGAGCGGACAGCTCTATGCCTGGAGGAACACGGCATACAACCCGTCCGTCCCGGACATCCGCAGCTTGAAGGGCGGCTCAGCGTGATGGCGTTCTTCCCCGACACCGGGAGCCGTGATGCCGGACGGGAAGCGCTTCGCTTGTGTATCCAGACGCACTCCGCTCTCGTCGAGAGCGCGTGGAGGAATCAGTCCCCCTAGCCGGCAGCCTTCGCGTCCCGGTCCATGAGGTCGGCCACCTGTTCGCCCAGGCGGAGGGAGTAGTTCTGGCCGCGGTCCTCGGGGTACACCTGCGTCGTGTTCGCGAGGTAGAGGCCGTTGATCCCCGTGCGCATCGACGGGATCGAGCGCGAGTAGTTCGTCGTGATCACCGGCTGGCCGCCCGGGTCCTTGAAGAGCCACATCTGCTTCACCCAGGCGCGGTCGAACGCCGGATTGATGGTGCGGATGCCGCTCAGATAGCGCTCGAACACCTCCTCCGCGGGCAGGTCGAGCAGCGGGTCGCCCGGGGACATGTAGTTCGAGAGGTAGACGATGTGGTTGCCGCCGTACTCCTCGGGGGACATAAAGTTGGTGTGCTCGATGCACGCCACGAACGGCAACGGGTCGGCGATGCTGAGCCAGTAGGTGTCGCTCAACTGCCGGTCGAGCGCGAGCACGAGGCAGGTCGCCCACTGGTAGCGCACGCGGTCGAGCACGGCGACATAATCCCGGGGCAGCCCCGGCGCGATCTTCTTCGTGATGATGTTCGGCGTGGTGATGAGCACGCGGTCGAATTCGTGCAGTTCGCCGCCGGCACGGATCCCGCGCACACCGCCATCGCCCGTCACCACTTCCTCCACCGGGCAGTTGAGGTGGATGGTCGCGCCCGCTGCGGCCACGCGCCGCCCGAGCTCCTCGATGTACTGGCCGAAGCTCCCCTGGAGGTAGCCGAGCTGTTCCTTCATGCCGCCCTTGCCCTTGCGGGAGGCGAAGCGGAGGTACACCTTCCCCCAGAGCCAGGTCATGCCGACGTTGTCCGCCTGGTCGGCGAACTTGCCGCGCAGGAGCGGGCCCCAGACGCCGGCGAACGCCTTCGCGCCCACGGCGCGTTCCATCCAGCGGCGCGCGGTGACGCCCTCGTACTTGTTCCAGTCCTTCTGGCGGCGAAGCCAGACCGCCGCCAGACCCAGGCGCACCCGCCCGATGAGCGAGACCGGCGTGTACTTCAGCAGGTCAAGCGGTGTCACGAAGGGGTAGATCTTGCCGCCGCGGAGCATCGCCGTCTTCGACTCGATCCAGCGCATTTTGGGGCCGTAGCCCATCTCTTCGATGTAGCGAATGGCGACCGTGTCGTTCGTGAAGAGGTGGTGGTAGAAGCATTCGAGCTGCTGCCCGCCCGCCTCGAAGGTGACCACCTGCCCGCCGACATCGGGCCGGCCCTCGAAGATGGTGACGGTGTGGCCGCGCTCCTGGAGCACCTTCGCGGCCGCGAGCCCGAGCACGCCGGCGCCGACGATGCCCACCCTCACGGCGCCACCGCCCCTTCTTCCTTGCGGCTCACGCCCGTGATCCGCCGGAACGAGACGCCGAAGCTCCAGAGGATGAGCAGCCCGAGGATGGTCGTCGGGATGAGCACGAACGCGTGCGAGACGATGGCGAACGCCCCCGCCGTCGCCTCGGCCACGCCGCCGCCCACGAGCACCAGCTTCGCCGCCCATTCGAAGGGTCCGGTGCCGCCGAAGAAGGTCGGGATGATGATGGCCAGGTTCGCCGCCGAGAGCAGCAGCAGGTAGTGCGGGAAGTCGACATCCATGTGGAAGCCGCGCCCGATGATCGCGTAGGCAGCTCCCTCCACCGTCCACGCCAGCGCGCTCAGGAACGCGACCGCGACGAACGAACGCGGGTCGTGCACGGAGCGCATGCTGCCGACGAGCGAGTTCGCCATGTCTTCGGCCTTGCTTTCGAAGCGCGCGGGGAGGAAGCGCAGTGCGCGGTGGATGACCTTCTTCGCCCGTGCCTCGTTCAAGGTCAGGAGGTAGAAGCCGGCGAGCGCAGCTGTGAAGACGGCCGCCGAGACGACCGCGATGGCCTTCAGCTTGCCGTCCTCGAAGCCCACCCATGAACCGGCCACGAGCAGCATGAGCACGAGCGCGCAGCCATCGAACAGCCGCTCGACGGCGATGGTGCCGAAGGTGCCCATGCGCGAGACGTGCTCGCGTTCGCCGAGGATGTAGGCGCGCACGACCTCGCCCGCGCGCGCCGGGAGCAGGTTGTTCGCCATGTAGCCAATGATGGCGTAGGGAAAGAGCCGCACCGGGCTCATGCGCGCCACCGGCCGCATCAGGATGGACCAGCGCACGCAGCGGATGGAGATGGCGACGAAGAGCACCGCGCCCGCGGGGATCAGCCACCAGTACTCCGCCTGCTCGAGCGCATCCGCGAGCTCACGCGGGTGGGTGGCGCGCAGGAACAGGCCGATGAAGACGGCGCTGATCGCGACGCCAGCCCAGAATCGCAGTGAACGATGCAAACGCGATGCTCCCGGTCAGGGGATGGGGAATTGCCGCACGCGGCCGATGCCGCCTTCGACAATCCAGAGCTTACCATCCAGCGTCTCGACGATTCCGTACGGCCGGGTCAAGGGGTCACCATCGCCGGTTACAGTTCCCTTCACCGTCCCGGCCGAATCGTAGATGCGAACGGTATTCAGCGACGGCAGCCCGACGGCGATACGCCCGTCGCGCAAAGCCCGCAGGTACGGCTTGTCATCCACGCCCTTGCCGCCCCAGCCCTCGACCCGGAACTCCGAGCGGTAGCTCCCGTCCTGGTTCAGGGCGACGACGCGGCCGTTGAACATGTCGGCCACGTAGAAGGTGCCATCCGCGGCGGCGGTGATGCCCACGGGCTCGTCGAACTGCCCCGGGCCCGTCCCGGTGCCGCCGATCGCACGCACGAATTCGCCCTTGAGCGTGTACACGACGATCCGGTCGTGGCCGCCGTCGGTGACCCACATGTTGCCCTGCCGGTCGAAGGCGACGTCGCGCGGGCCGTACAGGTCGAAATCCCCCGGCTTCACCGCCGGGTCCGGGTTCGGGGCCTTGCCGAAGGTCACGCCCGTGGGCACGAGTTCGGCAGTGAAGGTGCGAATCCGCCAGCCGAACGTATCGGCGACAACGACCGTGCCGTCCGGCGCGACGGCGAGGCCCCACGGCTGCGAGCCTTCGTTCGCGTCGCCCGGGTTCACGCGGATGTCGGCCGTGGCGAGGAAGTTGCCGCTGGCATCGAACTTCTGCAGCCGCTTGCTCGTGCTATCGATGACGTAGAGGTTCCCTTGCGCGTCGCGTTCGATATCGACGGGGGCGCTGAACTGCCCGGGGAGGCGCCCGAAGCCGCCGAACATCGGCCGGCCCGCGGCATCGACCGTGGGTTTCGGCGCTGAGACGTCACGGAGCACGAGCGAGCGCGTCTTCATGTCCCAATCGACGGGGAAGTACGCGGCCGCGTTCACCGAGCCGCAGGAGCCGCAGGGCCGCACCGAATCGTGCGGGATGGTGCCCCCGAGGTCGTGGTCGCGAATGTAGTGCAGCCAGGTTCGGGGCCACTCCGACAGGCCGAGATTCGAGACGATGTGCTCCCAGGTCCCCGGCTTGAACGGGCCGCAGTCACCCGCCCGGGCCGTGCAGGAGCCGTGGCCCGTGTCCATCGCGGCCTTGTAGACCTCGTCGAACCACCAGCGATGGGGATAGGGGACCGCCTTCTGGAACTCAGGGCCGGTCGTGCGCTCGGCCAGCGCGCCGTCGGTTTTGGGGATGTTCGCCTGGTTCACGAGGAGCACGCGGTAATCGCCGGCGGGCAGTGGCCCCTGCGAGAGGTCGATATAGCCCACGCGGCGGTAGTCGCGCAGGTACCACGCCCACGGCCACGCGAAGGAGTCCATGGAGTCCACGAGGA
Organism: Dehalococcoidia bacterium; assembly: GCA_046328225.1. Classification (GTDB taxonomy): domain Bacteria; phylum Chloroflexota; class Dehalococcoidia; order Tepidiformales; family Tepidiformaceae; genus Amarobacillus. The sequence goes on from JAXLWZ010000009.1 coordinate 137,855, forward strand.
TGGGCATGTCGTACCCGAGGCCGGTGGCTTCGGCGAGCGCGTCGATCTGCGTCATCAGCCGCGGGATGTCCGGCGCGCTCTGGGTGTAGATGAGCATGTCTTTGGGCACGTCACCGCGTTCGAATGACGCGCCCACCATCGCCTTGAGCGAAAAGAACGCGAGCCCGCCCACTACGGCCACGACCGCGAACGCCCCCAGCGCCCGGCGCCCGAACGGCTGCGACGACCAGAACACCACGGCGCCCGCGAAGAGCACGATGCCCACGCGCGCCAGCGCCGCCAGCGGTCCGCTCCCCGGGAGGTAGGCCGCGAGGACGACACCGCCGGCGCCCACCACGGCCGCGCTCACGAGCGGGAGGGCCGCCCGCCGTGTGGCCTCGCCGGCGCCGTCGCTGAACGCGGTCCACGCGCGCTGCACCGTCCATGCCGCGAGCACGCACGCCGGGGCGGCCAGGTGCATGTTCAGCCAGGGCATCTTTTCGCCCGCCCACGAAAGCGACAGCCACGTGCCGCCGAACCACACCCAGAGGAAGCGCGAGAACGCGTTCCCCCGCCACAGCGACCACCACATCCCGCCGAAACAGATGACGAGCGGCAGGAATTCGTACGCGGGCAGCAGGAGGAAGTAGTAGAACCACGGCTGGTCGCCGCGAACGACGTCGTGCTGGCTCCACCAGTAGTTCAGGCCGCCCCATGGGCCGGTGCAGAGGCCGTTCGCGTTCGTCCAGAGCGAGGTGAAGAGCGTGAGATAGAGGAACGCGCAGGTCCCGGCGATGAGCGCCCAGGTACGGGGCCGCCACTGAAGCCCGACGAAGGCGGCACCGCTGATCGTGATCGCGAACAGCCCGCCGATCGCCATCGCGTCGCGCCTCGGCATGTCCGCGCGGCACACGAGCCGGCCTTTCTCCACGATCCACGCCTCTTCGAGCACCGGGCCCATGATGCCCGTGAGGAGCGGCAGCGTGAGCGTCCCCAGCACGATCAGGAGGTCGCCCGAACGCGGGAGCGTGCTCCAGGAGAAGCTCCGCCGAACCCGGGCCGCAAAGGGCCAGAGCGACACGACCATCCACGCGAACGGCGCCGTGAATGCCACTCCGGCGATGCGCCTGCCGCGCGACGACTGTTCGTTGGCGGCCATCGACTGCGCCGTCAGCTCCGCCGCGACGAGCAGGTCGAGATACACCAGGAACACCGCCACCACGAGATAGGTCGCCTCCTTGGTCGCCATCGAACCCGTGAAGGCGAGCGCGAACATGAACAGCCACCGCTCGCGGCCGTCGGCCATGTAGCGCCAGAGCGCGGCGGCCATCGCGAGGATGAAGAACGCCATGTACACGTCCTCGCGCAGGAAACGGCTGTAATAGACCACCGTCGGCGAGAACGTCAGGAAGGCGACCGCCGCGATCGTGCCCACCGGCCCGAGCCATCGCCGCAGAAGCAGCGGCAGCGACACGAGCGCCATCCCGAAGATTGCCGGGGAGAGCCGCGCCGTGTAATCGCTCGCGCCGAAGACCAGGAACACGAGCCCCTGCGCGTGGTAGTACAACGGGCCGTGGAACACCGGGTCGTGGCGGTAGTTCCCCTGGATCAGGCCCCACGACCATTGCGCGTGGATGCTCTCGTCGTGGTGCAGGGCCCGGGCCCCGAGATCCCAGAACCGCAGGCCGAACGCAACCGCGAACAGCGCGACGTAGATCGCCAGCTCCCACGACACGGCGATGCGGGCCGTCAGCAGGCGGTCCAGCAGGGCCACCCGGGGCGCGCGGCGAACGGGCATCGAGCGGGCGGTCATTTCGCCGCCCCAACGTACACGGCCGCGGGCACGGACGTGCTCACGGTGGCATTGCGATGCGTGTACCACTTCACGTAACGAAGGAAGCCGTCCGGCGCCGCGTGGGCTCGCGCGAACGACCATGCGCCGGCCACGGGCACCATCCCCTCCGGCGCGGGCAGGTCGGAAGGCCAGATAACGACGGCGGCACCGGCGGGCACGCGCGACGCGACGGTGATCTCTCCGGATTCGCGGAAGGGCCACGTGGCGTCGGCTTCGAGCGAGGGATGGATGACGATGATCCCTTCGCTGGCCTTGGCCCGGGCGAGGGCGAGGTCGCGCAGCTCGCGGGCCTGCGGCGGCGAAACGGGCGACGGGATCGGTTCGGCGCCGGCGCTCAGGGCGACGCCGAACGTGCCCGCGAGCACGGGGAACACCGCGATGCCGAGTCCGAGCGCGAATAGCGCAGGTGCCGCCCGGCGTTCGAGGGCCACGGCCAGCGCCGCGACGCCCGCTCCGCCGAGGAGCAAGCCCACCATCACGCGGTCCTGCGCGCCCCCGACCGCGTCCACCTGCCCCCAGTGGATGATGATCGCGGTGGCGAAGAGCAGGAACGCTGCCGCGGCCGGGACGAGGTAGCGCGCGAGGCGCCAGTCGGCGCTCCGCATCGCGGCGGCCGCCTGGACGAGCGCCGGCCCCGCGAGTAGCGCCGCCGGAAGGGTGGTCGCGACCAATGGCGCGGGCGTGTGCTCACCCGCGCTGGAGAGGAGCCAGCTCAGGGAGAAGGCGAACCAGGCGAGGAGCAGCACCGCGAACGCCGGCACCTCCGCGCCCCTCTGCGCGAAGACTATCAGGGCGATGGCCGCTCCAAACGCGGCCACGAGGATCGGCGGCGAATACAGCATCGTGAGCTGGAAAGCGCTTGAACTGGCCCACGCCTCTTCGAAGCTGGCCGCGAAGAGGTCGACCGCGGGAACTCGCAAACCGTCGAAGCCGAGGCCGAACCGCAGCGAAGCCGCGAGCACCCCGGCGGCCGCGCCGATCGCGAGCGGGGCAAGCTGCGCCGCCGCCGGACGGGTTCCGCGCGCGAGGGCGAGCGTCGCCCACGCCACCACGAGCGGCAGCGGGATCGGCCCCGCGGTCACGGCGACGAACGACGCCACCGCCACGGCCCCGGGACGTGGCGGCCGGTCGCGGCTGACGAGCACCAGGAGCCACAGTGCGACCGGGAGGTCGAAGCCCATGGCGCTCGCGGACGCGCCAAACGCGATGGCCGGCGCGTCAAGCGCGATCAGCAGCAGCGAGGCGAGTGCGCCGGCCTCGCCGAGCTTCGAGCGCAACATCCACAGGGCGGCCGGGATGCTCGCGCTGGCGAGGAACGCCGCGATGCGCGGTCCGGTCTCGGACGCGGAGACATGGAGGATGAGCGTGCTCACCCCCTGGAAGAGGCTCGGCACGAAGCGCCCGTCCGGGTCTCCGATGCGCGCCTGCCACGCGCCGCTCAAATGCAGCCATTCCGCCCCGCCCACCGGTGCCTGCCAGATCGGTCCCAATCGAAGCGCCAGGAACACGGCGCCGAGTACACCCCAGGCCAGGGCGGCGCCGCTGATTTCGCGCGCCGCACGTTTCGGCGCCAGCTCAGGAGATTCGCGCACCATGACGCGCTCTTCCACGTACACGCCGATGATGCGCTCCTCCACGCGGTCGCCTGCGGGCTCGGTGGTCATTCCGTGGACACTCGCTTGCTCACCGGCACGCGGTACACGGTGACGGATTCGGTGCGGAAGACGGGGTCAAGGACATCGCCAAAACGCGGCATGAGCCCGGCGTAGCGGCTGTTTTCGATGCTGCCCACGACCAGGTACTCGGCGCCAGCCTCGCGCATCGAAGGCACGATCGTCCTCGTGTCGGGCGCGAGGTAGATGCTATCGACCAGGTCCTGCCGGTAGGCGAGGTCACGCGCGGTGGCGTCCGTCTGCCCGCGCCACTGGACCTCATGGAAGTACCAGCCGATGGGCGTCGGACGGCCCGTGCGCGCGCTGATCCGCGCGGATTCGCTGTAATCGACGCCGGCGTTGGTGATGACCGGCCGGCCGTCCTGGCCGCGGCCCCAGGTCCGCCCGGTCGCCTCGATGACAACATCCCCCGGCATGGTCTGGCTTCGCACCCACTGCACGAGAGCGTATTCGCCCGGGTTGCTGCGCGCGACGAAGGCGAGGCCGTCGATCGTCGTTGGCTCGGAAGAGGCCCCGATGCGGTTCGCGGCCGCCGTGACGGGATACACCAGCGCCAGCAAGGCCAGCCCGGCCACCGGCACCGCCGCCCACGCCGCGCCCGCGCGATACCGCCATAGCCGGGCCAGCGTCACCGCCAGCGCGACACCCCCCGCCAGCGAGAGCAACATCCACGCCTGGTAGGTCAGCTTGAACACCGTGTTGAGCCGCGGCTGGCCGCCGAAAAAGACATCGCGAATGAGGAAG